>NZ_JBICUR010000003.1:0-599857 GCF_043198355.1 Streptomyces sp. NPDC048825 | reverse complement strand
ATGGCCGCGGTGAAGGCGGTCACGGCCGCCCGCATGGCCCTGCGCGGCGACGGCCGGCACCACGTCTCCCTCGACAAAGTCATCAAGACCATGAAGGACACCGGCGCCGACATGAGCGTGAAGTACAAGGAGACGGCACGCGGCGGGCTCGCGGTGAACATCATCGAGTGCTGACGACACCCGTCCTGAGCTGTGGTTCAGAGCCTGGCGGCCGTTGCCGCTTCGATCCACCCCGCACTCCCGGTGCTCGGGTGGGGCGACTGCCGGGCCAGTCCGCGCGAACGCGCACACCGACAGGACGTACGCGCGACAGCGGCGTGGGTATCTCACCTCCACGCGATCGAACAACGCCTCATGGCGCATGAGTACGACGACTCAGGCCTGGTCGGCACCTGCCCGCGACGATGAAGATCAACATTGTCGAGGCCGGGAGCACGCTCATGCTCAGCCGCATCGCCGACATCCTGGTGCCCACCGTCGGCCGCCTGTCGGTGACCACCGACCCCGGCGCCGAACTCGCGCCGGGCAGCATCATCGCCGCCAACCACACTTCCCTCGCCGACCCCGCCGTCGTGGTCGCCGCCCTGCATCGCCTCGGCGTTGAGCCGGTCGTCATGGCTGCCGCAGGACTGTGGCGCGTCCCGCTGCTGGGGCGCGTTCTCGCCCGCGAAGGACACATCCCCGTCTTCCGCCGAGACCGGCGCGCCGCGGCCGCGCTGGACGTTGCGGCAGAAGCCCTGGAGCAGGGACGGCTGGTCCTCATCTACGCCGAGGGAGGTTTGCCCCGCCGCAAGGACGCTGCGGAAGCGGCACCCGGCACCTTCCACAGCGGCCTGGCCCGGCTTGCCGAGCGCACCGGCGCCCCCGTCGTACCCGTGGGCCAGGCCGGCGCCCGCCGGGTCACCTCGGGCAGCGCCATCAAGCAGCTCGCCGGCCTGGTCACAGCGCCTCTGCGCCGGCCGAACCTGCACGTGCACGTGGGCGCGCCGCTGGAGCTGACCGGCGACCACATCGTACGGACGGCACGGGCCCGCACCGCGGTGACCACCGCATGGTGGAGGGCCGCCTCCCAGCTGGGCGAGCCCGCCGCGCTCGCCGCGCAGGCCCTACCGCCCGCCTGAGAAGCCCTTCCTACTTCCAGCCGTCCAGGAACACCTGAGGGCCACCCTTGAGGTAGCAGTGGAGCGCACTTGCGGTGGACTCCACGAACTCGTCAGGGATGGCCTCGACGTCAACCCAGCGGACCTGGGCGTGCTTGAGCGGTTCTCGGTTTTCGGGTTCGCCGGACCATTGGTGGGCGGCGAAAACGACCGTGAGGAAGCCATTGGGGGCTTCGACGCCCCGGGCGCAGTGGATGATGTGGGCGACCTTCAGAGACTCTGGCTTCACGGTCAGGCCGGTTTCCTCGTAGAGCTCGCGTACGGCCGTTTCGGTGATGGGTTCGCCGGGTTCGCTCTTGCCGACTGGAAGGTCCCACATGCCCTGGGCGAACTTGGCGTTCTGGCCGCGCTGGAGGAGGACGACGCGCTTGGTGGCCTTGTCGTGGACGATAACGGCGGCGACCAGCCGGGTCATGGATTCGAGGGCGGGCTTGAGGGCAATGGGCTCGTCCTCGGTTGACCGCTGAGCCACGGTTACGTCCCTTCATCGGCCGGTGGGTGGGCAGTTCAGGCTTTGCGGTGCGTTCGACAGAACATCCATGCGAGGGTGGGGCGGCTGAAGTAAGGGAAAAACGCAAGGTAGTTGTGGCTTTCCTGGCCCCACTTCCCTCTCCCCACTTCCCTCTCCCCCCACCGCACGGAGGATCCCCCCATGCTGCGCGGCATCGATGTCAGTTCCTACCAGTCGTCCTCGTACAACACCGATGGCTTGTCCTTCGTCTTCGTCAAGGCGACGGAGGGCCGTTCGTACGTCAACCCCAAACTCGGCGCCCAGACGAAGACCGCCCGCGACGCCGGCTGCGTGGTCGGCTTCTACCACTTCCTCTGGCCAGGCAACCTCACGGCCCAGGCCGAGTACTTCGTCAGCAAGGCACCGGAAAGAGCGGGCGACATTCTCGCCGTCGACTGGGAAACGACGAGCGAGGGCACGCATGCGAGCAACTCGGAGAAGGACCGCTTCATCAAGAAGGTAAAGGAGCTGCGGCCTAATCACCGAACGATTCTCTACTGCAACCGGCACTACTGGTTGACCGTGGACACCACCTCATATGCAGGTGACGGACTCTGGGTTGCCGACTACGTGACTGCAGGGAAGCCGCGTATTCAAGCGAAGTGGCGCTTCCACCAGTACACCGACGACCCGCTGGACAAGAACGTGGCCGACTTCAGCAGCAAAGCAGCGCTGAAGGAATGGGCCCAGGGCGGCTGACCCGCCTACTCATGCGACAAGGCAGCCAGTTCCGTCCGGAGCCGCCTGGGGCGCCTTGGGTTGGCGGTTCGAGGCCTCCGCGGGTGCCGGATTCCACGTCGCAGTCCAGGGTTCGGCGTGGCTGATCCCTTCGGAGGGTGAGCCGGTGGCGCTGGGGCCGGGGACGAGGCGTCGAGCCAAGGTCCCCTCCAGCTCGGCCTGGCGACAAGGTTCAGAGATGGTGCCGCGTCCTGACGCCCTGACCGCCGCCAGAGAGGTTGTGAACAGGTGGGGATCGACGGTACTTGAGTGTGTTCGGGCGCGCATGAGTGAGCCTCCCGGCAGCAACAGGCATGCTCTCCGGCAGGGAACGGGAGTTCTTGCATCGAATGCGTGACCTTCGCCGGTGAGGGTCGTTGGGTGTGACGAAGGATTCGACACTGGGCCGGGGGGTGAAGGGGTGGGTGGGCTGC
The DNA here is from genome assembly GCF_043198355.1 of Streptomyces sp. NPDC048825. Lineage (NCBI taxonomy): Bacteria > Bacillati > Actinomycetota > Actinomycetes > Kitasatosporales > Streptomycetaceae > Streptomyces > Streptomyces sp. NPDC048825. The sequence goes on along the minus strand of NZ_JBICUR010000003.1, from coordinate 597,035 downwards.
GGGAGGCGGCGGCGCCGTTCGTGGTGCCCGGTCCCTCGGGGGTCGCGATCCGTACCCGACTGAAGGGCCTGACCGCTGGGGACGAGAAGGTGCTGCGCCTGGTCGGCGACCTGCTGGGTTCGCTCGCCTCGCGTGATCTGAAGGCGCGGTGCGCGGCTGGGCTGGACCACGACAGAGAGCGGTGGGCCGAGCGCAAGCGCACTCTCACACAGGAGTCCTCCTCGCGCTGGGCCGGGTCGATCACGAAGGCCACCCACGATCAGTGGGCGCTCGCCCGGCGCGGCCAACTCGCGCACATCCAGAGCCTTCAGGCCGGGGTCGAGACGATCGAGCACCGGCTGTCCCTGCCCGTGGGCGAGAAAGGCACCAAGAAGGCGCCGGGCGGCTACCGCAGCAAGCAGGAATGGTTCGCCAAGTCCCGCCGCCTGCACCTGCTCGAAGACCGGCTTCAGGCGGTGCGGGCCGACCGTGAGGCCGGCGTCGTGCACGTGGTGCGCGGCGGCAAGCGGCTGCTGAACACCCGCCACCACCTGGATGCCGCACAGCTCACCGAGCCGCAATGGCGCAAGCGGTGGCAGGCCGGGCGCCGGTTCCTGAAGGCGGACGGCGAGTCCGGCAAGCGGTACGGCAACGAGACCATCCGCGTCACCGACGACGGCGAGGTCTCCCTCAAGCTCCCGGCGCCGCTGACGCACCTGGCGAACGCGCCGCACGGCCGGTACGTGCTCACCGCCCGCGTGGCGTTCGCGCACCGGGGCGAGCAGTGGCATGACCGGGTCACCGCCCACCGGGCCGTGGCCTACCGTATCCACGAAGACACAGGCCGGGGCCGCTGGTACCTGACCGCGTCCTGGACGATCCCACCGGTCCAGACCGTGCCCCTGTCGGCGGCCCGCACGAACGGCCTGATCGGCGTCGACACCAACGCCGACCACCTCGCCGCCTGGCGCCTCGACCGGCACGGCAACCCCGTCGGCGAACCGCTCCGGTTCGACTACAGCCTCACCGGTCCCGCCCAGCACCGCGACGCGCAGGTGAGGCACGCGCTGATCCGCCTGCTGCACTGGGCCAAGCACCATGGCCTGGCGGTCGCGATCGAAGACCTCGACTTCCAAGCGGAGAAGACCCGGGAGAAGCACGGCCGCCGCAAGCGGTTCCGCAAGCTCATCTCCGGCATGCCCACCTCCCGGCTGCGGGCCCGGCTCGTGTCCATGGCGGCCGAACTCGGCATCACTATCGTTGCTGTCGACCCGGCCTACACCTCCAAATGGGGCGCCCAGCACTGGCAAAAGCCCCTCACCACCAATACCAGGAAGACCACCCGCCACGACGCTGCTGCCGTGGCGATCGGCAGGCGCGCCCTGGGGCACCCGATCCGGCGACGGACGGCACCGCCCCCGCACGACCGGAGCGATCGTGCGGGGCATCGGACCGTCCAGGCCCGACCGAGCATCCCGGGGCGTGAGGGAAACCGCCCCCGCATCCCCGGACCACGGACACGATCCGTGCGCGCCGGACGCGGCGAGAACGCGGTGGACCAGAACGCCCAACACCGTTCGGGGCGTTCGGCTGAGCACGAGTCCTGGCGACAGGACTCACCCCCGCTCAGTCCTTAGGAACGGTCAGACCTTGGCAGGCGTCCGTTCCTCCTCGGTGGGCGCGCCCTCGGTGAGGCCCAGCCGCCCGTGCACCGCGCGCAGCGGCTTCGGCGCGTACCAGGCCGTACGGCCGAGGAGGCGCATGGCCGCCGGGACCAGTACCCCGCGTACGGCCACGGCGTCGATCAGGATCGCCAGACCGCTGCCGAGCCCGAACATCTGGATGAAGCTGACCTGGGCCGTGCCGAAGGCGAAGAAGCTCACCGCGAGCAGCCCGGCGGCCATGGTCACGATCCGCCCGGTGTGCGAGAGCCCGCTGGTGACGGCGGTCTCCGTGTCGGCGCCCGCGTCGTGCAGCTCCTTGATCCGGCTGGTCACGAAGACCTCGTAGTCCATGGACAGGCCGAAGGCGATGCAGAACATGAGCACCGTCATGGAGGTGTCCATCGGCTGCGGAGTGAAGCCGAGCAGGGAGGACAGATGGCTGTCCTGGAAGATCCACACCATCACGCCGATGGCCGCGGTGAGGCTGATGGCGTTGAGGACCAGCGCCCGCAGTGGCTGGACCACGCTGCCGGTGAACAGGAAGAGGATCAGGAACGTGGTGCCCGCCACGAGAGCGATGGCGGCCGGGAGCCGGTCGGCGATCGAGTCCTTGGAGTCGACGAGCCGCGCGTCGGTGCCACCGACCAGCGTCTCGGACCCGGTGGGCGGATCCACCGCCCGTACGTCCTTGACCAGGTCCTGGGCCTCGCCCGACTTGGGGGTGAGGCCGGTGACGACCATGATCCGCTGGGCGTCGGGCCGGCCCAGTGCGGCATTCGCAGGGCCGGGCGGGGTGGCGCGGCCGTCGCTGAATGTGCCGGTGGACGTCTCGACCCGCACGGCGCCGTCGAGGCGCGAGATCTCGGTCGCGTACGAGCGCAGCCCATCCGCGGTCACGGGCCCGGTCGTGACGATCTGCACCGCCGACTCGTCGCTGCCCGTGAAGTCGCGCTGCACCGCGGTGGCCACCTGCCGGCTCTGGGCACTCTCCGGCAGCACCCGCTCGTCCGGCGTGCCGAAGGTGACGCCGAGCAGCGGACTTGCGGCGAGCAGCAGGATCCCGAGGACCGGCAGTGCGGTCAGTGCGGGCCTGCGCATGACTGTGCGGGCCAGCCGGCCCCAGAAGGGCGCCTCGGCGCTGCGTACGGCCTTCGCCCAGGGCAGGCGGCCTTTGTTGACCCGGTGACCGAGCACGGCGAGCAGCGCCGGGACGACAAGCAGGGCGCTGACGGCGGCGATGATCACCACGCCGATGCCCGCGTAGGCGAAGGAACGCAGGAAGAACTGCGGGAAGACCAGCAGGGCGGCCAGCGCGGCGGCGACGGTCGCCGCCGAGAAGACGATGGTCCGCCCTGCCGTCCGTACGGTGTGCCGGAGTGCCTCGGGAACGTCGGCGCCCTCCGCGAGGTGCTCACGGAACCGGCTGATCATGAGCAGGGCGTAGTCGATGCCGAGGCCGAGGCCGAGGGCGGTGGTGAGGTTGATCGAGAACACCGACACGTTGGTGATGCTGCCGAGCACATAGAGCTCGGCGAAGGTGCCGACGATCGCGATCAGCCCGATGACCAGGGGCAGCAGTGCCGCGACGATGCTGCCGAAGGCGATCACGAGCAGGATGAGGATCAGGGGCACGGCGATCGTCTCGGCCAGGGCGAGGTCCTTGGCGACCTGGGTGGGAACTTCGTCGCCGACCGCGGCCTCTCCGCCGGCCTGCACGGTCAGCCCGTTCCGGTCGCCGGTGTACTCGTCGATGAGCGCCGAGGCGTTGTCGCCCTGCTCGGTGTCGTCGCCCTTGACGTGGGCCAGCACCAGCGCCGCGTCGCCGTCCCGGGAGGTCAGCGTGGCAGCGCCGGTGTCCCAGTACGAGATCACGTTCGCCACGGTGTGCTCGTCTTTGAGCTTCGAGGTGAGCGTGCGCCCTGCGCGTTCGGCGGCAGGGGAGCCGAGGTCGCCGTCGTCGGCCCGCACCAGCAGGACCAGATTGGTCTCGCCGCCGAACTTCTCGTCGATGAGCTCCTGGGCGTGGGTCGAGGGCGCGTTCGGATCCTCGAAGCCGCCGCCCAGGAGCTTGCCGAACGCCCCGAAGCCGATGGCCCCCATGGCGACCACGGCTACCACGGTCAGTGTCAGTAGGAGTCGGCCCCGGTGGAGGGCCAGCTCGGCAATTCGATCGAACACGGTGATCGCCTCCAGATGTTTATGCCGTTAACATTGACGATGGCACATGATGTTAACGGCGTCAACTTCAAGGTTCGGGCAGGATGGAGTCATGGGACCGATCACTGGCGGCAAGTCCCGCTACCACCACGGCGATCTCCGTAACGCGCTGATCGGGGCCGCCGTGGAACTCGCGGCCGAGGGCGGCCCCGAGCGGGTCGTCCTGCGCGAGGCGGCCCGCAGCGTCGGCGTGTCACCCACCGCCGCGTACCGCCACTTCAGCGGCCAGGGAGATCTCCTCCATGCCGTCAAGGTCCACGGCCAGCAGGCGATCGCCGCGTCGATGGCCAAGGCCGTGCGTGCGCTGCCCCAGCTCGACGACCCCGGGGAGGAGGCCGTTCGCAGGACCCAGGCGATCGGGCGCGGGTACGTACGGTTCGCGATCGAGCACCCGGGGCTCTACCGCACTGCCTTCTGCCGCACGACCCCGGAGGAGGCCGACGACTTCACCGGGCTCGAAGTCCCCGACGACAGGCCGGAGCTCGCGGCGTTCGTGGAGCTCTCGGACACGCTCGACGCGCTCGTGGCCACGGGCCGGATGCGGCCGGAGAACCGGCCTGCGGCCGAGGTCGCCGCGTGGTCGGCCGTCCATGGCCTCTCGCTGCTCATCCTTGACGGCCCTCTCGCCCGCCTCCCCGCCGACCAGCGCGACGCGGTCGTCGAGCGGACCCTCACCACGATCGTGGCGGGCCTTGTCCGCTAGATGTGGAGTCTCAGGAGGTTGGTTTAACGGCGTCGTCGAATGAGCGGGAAAGTGCCGAGCGATTCCGGGAGTTGATCGATACAGATCGGGCGACGCGCATGACCAAGGGCGCCCGCCGCATCCCGCGGTGGGCGCCCCAAGTGGCCCGGCTCACTTGTCCAGGTAGTTCCAGAACTCGTCGAACGAGAGAAGCTTGTCGCCGTTGAGGTCCCGGTCGGCGATCACGGACTCCGCCACAGACTCGGTGACGTTCCAGTCGCCGCCTTGGGCCAGGGCGGTCTTGAACTCTGCGGCGGTGATGAAGCCATCTCCATCCGTGTCAATCCGCTGGAACTGCTTACGTGCTTCCTCGATGTCCGCCACCGGGTCCGCCCCTTCGTGCTCTGTCGCTGTCAACCATGCCTTGCTGTCGGGGGTCAGATTATCCGTCGGGTTGAGAACGGAGCGCGGCGACCACCCAGGCGAACTCCTCGCGGTGCGCGGGCAGCGGCCCGGTGCCCCGTACGAGGGCCGTCAACTCCCGGAAGCGGGCCATTTCGGTATGCGTCGCGGACTGCATGCGTTCCAGTACGGCGGCCCGGTCCGCGTTGCCGAGCAGTTGTCCCAGCACCTCCTCGGCCTGCGGCGACTCGGGCGCGATGCCTCGTTCCCGCGCCTCGCTCGCAAGCTGCGCCAAGCGGCTCATGAACCACAGGGACGTACCGGACGGGGCGTCCGGCCCTCGGTCCACCGCGTTGAACTCGATCATCTTCCGCATACGCGCGCGGAAGGCCGGGTCCTGCATCAGCTCGGCGAGTTCCACCCAGGCGTCCACCTGCTCGGACGTGGGATCGTCCGGCAGGTCGGTGAGTCCGAACCGCATCCGCGTACGGATGTCGGGGCGGCCCCGGCGTCAACCAGCCGTGGCCATACCCGGGGTCCGCGGTGTCGAGCCCTCCGAAGGTCTCTTCCATGAAGTCGTCGATGATGCGTCTGCGCTCGGCGGCCGACAGCCGCGCCAACTTGTTCATCAGGGTCATCTCCTCCGCGGTGGAGCCGCGTCGCGCCACAGTCGACAGCACCGCCCGGGTCACCTTCAGGGACCGGATCTGCGCGTCAAGCGCCGCCACATGCGTGGCCGCCACCTCCGCGACTGTCGTCTCGCCGGCCATCACCCGGCGTACGTCATCCAGGCCGAGGCCCAACTCCCGTAGCGTACGGACGAGTTCGAGGCAGGCCACGGCGGCGGCGTCGTACAGTCGGTAGCCGCCGGACGAGCGGGTCACCGGTGGCAGGACGCCCGCATCCGACCAGTAGCGGATGGTGCGCACCGACAGGCCGGTGTTCCGGGACAGCTGCCCGATGGTGAGCAGCCGGGTGCCGTCGTCGATCATGTCGTGAAGTCTGGGCCTTCCAGTGGGTGGAGACTCAAGCCGGTGAGAGGGGACCTCATGCCTGACACCCTGCGGGACATTCTCGACGCCGCGGCCCGTGGGGAGTTCCTGCCTCCCGATGGTGGTGTCACCGTCGTGCCACAGCATGGTCGGCGGGATGCGGGCGTCATCGCCTTCACCGCGCACTCCGTCGTGTTCACGGACGAGGATCCGGAGTGGGTGCGTGCGCTGCTGCGGTCCCTGGAGTGCGACGCCCTCGCGGCGGCCATGAATCCGCGGTTCCTGGCGGCGTTCATGGACCGTACGGGGCGTACGACGGACACCATCGATCTGCTGACCGTTGCGACGCCCGTGCCGGGTCCGCCGTCGCTCGCGCTGTCCGAGCTCCGCGACCCCGACCACCCCCGGGTCGCCCGCGCCCGCGAGCGGCGCGACGCGGTGCGCGTATGGGCCGTCGACGGTGGCGTCCTCGTCGTGGGGCGTGGGGTGGCGGGGCGGCTGGAGGTCGCGGTCGAGGTGGACGAGGGGGTACGGCACCAAGGGGTGGGGCGGGCGCTCGCCGCGGCGGCGCGGCAGCTGAGTGAGGGCGAGCCCGTCTGGGCGCAGCTGGCCGCCGGCAACGCCCGCAGCGTACGGGCGTTCCAGGCGGCCGGGTTCCGCCCGGTCGGCGCGGAGGCGCTGCTCGTCGCACAGTGAACCCGGCAGGGACCGGTGCCACCCTGGTCAGTGGTGGTCGCTGGTCACCCGGATCTCGAACCACGTCGTCTTGCCGCGAGGCAGCAGGTCGACACCCCAGCGGTCGGAGAGTTTGTCGACGAGGGTCAGGCCTCGGCCGCTGACGTCCAGGTCCCGGACGGGCATGAGGCAGGGGAGGCCGCGGGAGGGGTCGCGGACCTCGATGCGGATCCAGCCGCGGCGGCTGCGCATGCGGAGGCCGAACACGCGGGCACCGGTGTGGCGTACGGCGTTGCCGACGAGTTCGGAGACCAGGAGTACGGCGTCCTCAGTGATCTTCGGGGAGAGTCCCCACTCGCGCAGGACGACCACCTGGGTCAGCCGGCGCGCGGTGGCCGCCGACTCGGGGCGGGACGGCAACGGAACCTCGGCCTTCGTCGGGTTGCCGAACAACTCCAGTGCTTTCAGTGCGCGTTCGTCCTCGACTCCGGGTGACCAACGCGCCGCGGTCGCACTCGCGTGCCGCCGCGGCTGTTCCATACCCTCCAGCCCCGCCATGACCCCATCATGGCCGCCCTGCCCGGCTTTCGGGGCCGTTCCAGGGGAATGCGCCCCCGGGAACCCTCCGTTCCAAGCCATTCGGAAGGCATATGCCACGGGTAGTGCGCGAGGCAGTGCAGACCGATTGACCTGCGGCGAAAGCCCGGTTGGGGGCAATCGCCGACGGCCCCCGACCAGGCGACCTCGAGTTCGACTCAAGGCTCATACAAACCGCCCCATCGGGGGACACCGGTGCAAGAGGCCGCGTCAACTGCCGGTTGATCAGAGCAAGTTGATCAGAGGAACTTGGCCTTCCCCGGCCCTTCCTCCACAAAGCTCCGCATCCCCCGCTGCCGGTCCTCCGTCGCGAACAGCCCCGCGAACCAGTTGCGTTCCACCGCTAGCCCGGTCTCGAGATCCGTCTCCAGTCCCACGTCCACCGACTCCTTGGCGGCACGCAGCGCGAGCGCCGGCCCCTGCGCGAGCTTGGCGGCCCACGCATGCGCCTGCTCGTACACCTCGGCGGCGGGCACCACCCGGTCCACCAGGCCGAGCGTGAGCGCCTCGTCGGCCCTGACCATACGGCCGGTGAAGATGAGGTCCTTGGCGCGCGAGGGCCCGATCAGCCGGGACAGCCGCTGGGTGCCTCCCGCGCCGGGGATCAGCCCGAGCAGGATCTCCGGCTGGCCCAGCTTCGCGTTGTCCGCGGCGATCCGGTAGTCCGCGCAGAGCGCCAACTCGCAGCCCCCGCCCAGCGCGTAACCGGTGACCGCGGCCACCACCGGCTTGGGGATACGGGTCACGGCGGTGAAGGAGTCCTGCAGGGCCCGGGAGCGTACGACCATCGCCGTATGGTCCATGGCCTGCATCTCCTTGATGTCCGCGCCCGCCGCGAACACCTTTTCGCCGCCGTAGAGAACCACCGCGCGCACGTCCTCGCGACGCGTGGCCTCCTCCGCGAGCTCCTTGAGCCTGTCCTGTGTGGCGACGTCCAGCGCGTTCATGGGCGGACGGTCGAGGCGGATCGTGCCGACACCTTCGGCGACTTCGAGATGCACAGTCATGAGGGAAGGTTAACGGGCACTAACGACAACGGGCCCGGTGTGCTCAGTCACAGCACACCGGGCCTGTCGCAGGACACCGGACCTTCTCGGTCTACGACCGACAGTCGCTCACCACTTGTCCCACGGCATGTTCCAGCCGTTGAGCCCGTTGTCCGGGTCGATGATCCGGTCCTTGGAGTTCTTCACGATCACCACGTCGCCGACCATCGAGCGGTCGAAGAACCAGCCCGCCGGAGTCCCGGAGCTGCCGCCCTTCAGGTCGCGCAGGCCGATGCAGCCGTGGCTGGCGTTGTAGTTGCCGAAGGCGTCGCCGCCCCAGTAGTTGCCGTGGATGAAGGTGCCCGAGGTCGACAGGCGCATGGCGTGCGATACGTCCTTGATGTCGTACTCGCCGCCGTAGCCGACCGTATCGCCGTTCATACGGGTCATTTCGTGGCGCTCGCTGATGACCATCTGACCGTTCCAGGTCTCGTAACCCGGCTTGCCCGTCGTGACCGGGATGGTCTTGATGACCTTGCCGTCACGCTCGACCGTCATCTTCTTCGACTTGACGTCCACGGTCGAGATCTGGCTGCGGCCGATCGTGAACTTCACGGTCTTGGCCTGCTCGCCGTAGACGCCGGGCCGGCCTTCCACGCCGTCGAGGTCGAGGTCGACCGTGACCTTCGTACCGGGCTTCCAGTATTTCTCCGGACGGAAGTCAAGCCGGTCGTTGCCGAACCAGTGGCCCTTGACCTCCACCGCGGGCTCCGTCTTGATACGGATGGCCTTCTCGACGTCCTCGGGCTTGGTGATGCCCCGCGTGAAGTTGAGCGAGAAGGGCATTCCGACGCCGACCTTGGAACCGTCCTCGGGCGTGAAGATGCCGACGAAGGTGTTCTTCGGAGTCAGTGTCGTGAAGCTGGACTCTTCGGTCGCCTCTCGGCCCTCGGAGTCCTTGGCCGTCGCCTGGACCTTGTACTTCGTGTCCGACGCCAGGTGGTAGGTGGGCGTCCAACTCGCCCCACCCTCAGTGATCTTGCCCTCGACCGCCTTGCCCTTGGTGTCCTCGACCTTGACCTCGGTCAGCTTGCCTTTGGCCGCGGATATCTTCAGAGCGCCGTTGGTGTCCACATCGTCGGCGCCGTCCTTGGGCGCTATGGTCACGACGGCCTGCGAGGTTCTGGTCTCGGCCTGGTCGGAGCCGCCCTTGCCCCCGTTCTTGTCGCCGTCGGATCCCGGATTCGAGTCGGATCCGCCTCCGCCACCGCACGCCGTCACGGCGATCAGCAGCACGCCGAGTATCAGCGCCAGAAGCCCCGTACGCCCCGTACGTCCACGCCCCCGCGCGCCAACCGACGCCCCCGATATCGGTCGCCCGTTGTTCAAGTTGCTTCTCCCCTCGCACGGCCCGTCAACCAGGCCCGCACTCCTGCGCGTCGCACGCGCGCACCGCGCCAATTAACCATATGACCAGCGGCGGTGGCTCCCCGTAATTGTCTCTTTTCAGTCCCAAGTTCAGCCGAAAACGATCTCGTGTTCACCCCCCTGTGGCCATCCCGTGCTCGTCCTATGCCCGCCCGATATCCGCTCTATGTCCCGCCCATGTCCGACTACTGACCTCTTCGGAGTGTTGTCGGGGGTGACGTGTGCTGATCCCTGCGGCAGGCCGGTTGTATGCGGTACGCGCAGGGTGGCGGACCGACCGCGGAGCGGCGACGGTTGCGCGAACGGATCCCGTACGAGGCGGGCGGGCGGTTCGGTGATCGCCTTCAAGTTCCAGGTCGACTGTTCGATGGCGGCGGTGTGGCGACTGCTGCACCGGCACGGCTGGTCCTGGCAGTCTCCCGCCCGCCGAGCCGTCGAGCGTGATGAGCCGGGGCCTGCGCCACATCCGGCAACACCCGGACCTCATCGACGGCTGCCTTGCCGGCACCGGACTCACCCTTACCCATCACCCGACAACACCCCGAAGAGATTAGTAGGTAAATGATTGCCCACAATGTGTTGGAACGTGTATGCATCATGTGCTTGAATCATGGACATCTCGGCCAGTTGGCTTGATCTGATCGCTCGGCTCCCCCGCGTCCTGTTTCTCCTAGCAGAGCGGCCGTGCTCTCCGGTCATGTCCCCTGGCCGAGCCAGGCCGCATGCGCGGCGGGGATGGAAACGGTTGTCGCTCGCTCGCCTCTGCCTTCGGCACTCCGGTGCGTCCTCCGGGCCCTGGCGGCCGGAGGACGCTTGCACTGCTCGCCCGCCTGAGTCCTTCCGTGGCCCGGCGGGTTCGTGCGCCGCATCACCATGTCGGCGCACCGCGTCCGCAGTGCCGACTGCTCTGCCATGACGCATGTGAAGGGAACCTTGATGACCGCCACCGTCTCCAACTTCCACTACGGTGCCGTGACACCCGTAGCCGCCTATCTCATGGCCTGCCTCGGTGCGGGACTGGGTCTGCGGTGCACGACCCGCTCGCTACGGCGCCCGCAGCACAGAGCCGGCTGGTTGGCGCTGGGCGCCACGTCGATCGGCTGCGGCATCTGGACCATGCACTTCATCGCCATGATCGGCTTCAGCGTCCAGGGCGCACTGGTGAGTTATGACGTGACGAAGACACTCCTCAGCCTCGCCGTCGCGGTCGCCGTCGTCGCCATGGGCGTCTTCCTCGTCGGCTACCGCGGCGGCTCAGCGATGAACCTGAGCATGGCCGGCCTGGTCACCGGGCTCGGGGTCGCGGCCATGCACTACCTCGGTATGGCCGCCATCCACACCAACGGCGGCCTCCACTACGACACGCCGATGGTGGCGCTGTCGGTCCTCATCGCCGTCGCGGCCGCCACGGCGGCGCTGTGGGCGGCGGTCTCCATCCACGGACTGTGGTCCAGCTTCGGCGCGAGCCTGGTCATGGGTGTGGCCGTGACCGGCATGCACTACACCGGCATGACTGCGGTCTCCGTCCACCTCACCGGCGAATCCGCGTCCGCGCAGTCGTCCGCCACCCTCCTGTCGTTCCTGCTGGTCATGCTCGCCGCACCGTTCACCGTCCTGCTGATCGCCGCCGCGATCGTCATGTTCGACCCGGACATGATGCTCGGCGGTGACGACTCGGACCGGACCGCGCCCGCACCGTACGGCGGCGGCAGCACCGACGTTCCCCCTCAGCAGCCGCCGCAGCCGTACACCACCTGGTGACCGGGAACCGGATCCGTTCGCGCAACCGCCGCCGCTCCGCGGTCGGTCCGCCACCCTGCGCGTACCGCATACCCCCGGCCTACGCAGGGATCAGCACACGTAACCCCCGACAACACTCCGAAGAGGTCAGTAATTGACGGCGGAGCCTGCCTTCCACTCCTTCCATCCCATGTTCCATCCCCCGAGCCCGTTGTCGGGAGCGACCTTCTTGTCATCGCTGTGCACGACTTCGACGACGTCACCGACAAGGCTGCGGTCGAAGAACCAGCCCGCCGGGCTCGCGGAACTGCCGCCCTTCACGTCGCGCAGGCCCACACAACCGTGGCTGACATTGGCGTTGCCGAACACGCCCCGCGCCCAGTAGTTGCCGTGCAGGAAGGTCCCGGAGTCGGTGAGCCGCATCGCGTGCGGGACATCCGGGATGTCGTACTCGCCCTTGCCGTCGGCGTCTTCGAAGCCGACCGTGGCGCCGTTCATCCGGGTCACCTCGAGCTTCTCGGTGACCACCATCTTCCCGTTGTACGTCGTCGTCTTGGGGGCGCCCGCCGTGATCGGCACGGTGGCGAGGAGTTCGCCGTCGCGGCGTACCTGCATGGTGTGTTCGGCGGCGTCGACGATGCTGGTCTGGCTGCGGCCGACGGTGAAGGAGTAGGTCCGGTGCTGGACCCCGTGCACGCCGGGCGCCGCCTCGACGCCCCGCAGCCGCAGGCCGACGGTGACCTCCGTACCCGGCTTCCAGTATTTCTCGGGCCGGAAGTCCAGCCGGTTCCTGCCGAACCAATGGGGGCGGATCTCGACGCCGGGATGCGCCCGCACGTGGATCGCGCGCTCGACGGCCGCCCGGTTCCGGACCTCGCGGTTGAACTCCAGCGAGACGATCATTCCCGTGCCGACGGTCGACCGGTGCTCGGGAGTGACGCGTCCGATGAGCCGCTCGTCGAGGACGTACGTCCGGAACATCGCATGCCGCACCAGCCGCCGCCCGTGCCCGTCGAGGGCGACCGCGTCCACGGTGTACACGGCGGCCGGCTCCAGTCTCCCGTCGCCGTCCGGCCGCCAGGTCATGCCGTCTGCTTCGATGCGCCCGGGGACCAGGGACTCCCGCGCGCCCCGGGACTTGACGACCTTCACGGACTCCAGACGCCCGGATGCCACCTGTACTGTCAGCTCCTGACCAGGGCGTACGGTCCTGCTGCCGTCGGCCGGCCGGATGTGGATCGCCTCCTCGGGTGAGCGGGGCTTGCCGAGCATGCCGTCGAGCCCGTTGGAGGTGCAGGCCGAGACGGCGGCCAGCAGCGCTGCCCATGTCAGTACGGCGGTCAGTGCTGTCCCTGCGCGCCGCGCGCGCCTGTGTGCATCCATCACGTGCACCCAACGATCTGTCCCGTCCTGGGGAAACGTGAGTGCGAGCCCCGCTCTGGGCAGAACAGTGGGAAGGACGACGCGACGATGAGCCACCACGGCAGGGACGCCGTGAGCTCTTCTTGGCGCCGTTCAACCGAGCCGCTGGAGGTTGAACAGGTGTCGAGCGCACCCGAGCAGGAGATCGAGCAGCAGGAGGAGCGTGCCCCTGCCGACGGGCTGCCCGTTTCCGCTCCACAGGGGCGTGCCCCGTCCGCCGTGCTGAACGGCGCGGCGCGTACGGCGCCCGTCGTGCCCGTATGGCCCGGTGCCCCGACCCCGCTGGGGGCGCGCTACCGGGTCGGCCCCGACGGTGTCGCGGGCACCAACTTCGCGCTGTGGGCGGGCGGGGCGGAATCGGTCGAGCTGTGCCTCTTCGACGATGAGGGCGACGAGAGCACAGAGGTGCGGCTGCCGCTCACCGAACTGACCCACGAGATCTGGCACGGTTTCGTGCCGGGCGTGCGGCCCGGGCAGCGGTACGGCTTCCGTGTGCACGGCCGCTGGGATCCATGGACAGGCGCCCGCTGGAACGCGGCGAAGCTCCTCCTCGATCCGTACGCGCGTGCCGTGGACGGAGACTTCAGCCTGCCGCCGGAGGTGTACGGGCACGTCCGCGACTGGCCTCAGCAGCAGGTCGCCGACACCGTGCGCGACGACCGGGACTCGGCGCCGTACGTCCCGAAAGGTGTCGTCGTCCACGATGACGCACCCGACGACGAATGGGCGGACGACCGCCGCCCGAAGACGCCGTGGGCGGATTCGGTGATCTACGAGGTGCATGTGCGCGGCTTCACCCGTCTGCACCCGGACATTCCCGAGGAACTGCGGGGTACGTACGCGGGGTTGGCGCACCCGGCGGCGATCGAGCACTTGGTGAAGCTGGGCGTGACGGCGGTCGAACTCCTCCCGGTGCACCAGTTCGCGCACGAGGACCATCTGCTGCGGCGGGGCCTGAAGAACTACTGGGGCTACAACTCCATCGGCTACTTCGCCCCCCACGCGGCGTATGCGGCCTCCGGAACGAGGGGCCAGCAGGTCGGCGAGTTCCGGCGCATGGTGCGCGCGCTGCACGCCGCCGGCATCGAGGTCATCCTCGACGTGGTCTACAACCACACGGCCGAGGCAAGCGAGTTGGGCCCGACGCTGTCGCTTCGCGGCATCGACAACCGCGGCTACTACCGACTCCAGGAGGACGCCCGCCGGTACGCGGACTACACGGGCTGCGGCAACACCCTGCACGTCGTCCAGCCGCACGTCCTGCGCCTGATCACGGACTCCCTCCGCTACTGGGTGACGGAGATGGGCGTGGACGGTTTCCGCTTCGACCTGGCGGCGGCGCTGGCGCGCTCGATGCACGACGTGGACATGCTGTCCCCGTTCCTGGCGGTCATCGCGCAGGACCCGGTCCTGCGCCGGGTGAAGCTGATCGCGGAACCCTGGGACGTGGGGTCGGGCGGCTATCAGGTAGGCGCGTTCCCACCCCTGTGGACGGAGTGGAACGACCGCTACCGCAACGCGGTACGCGACTTCTGGCGGGGCGCCCTGCCGGACGTACGCGACCTGGGGTACCGCCTTTCCGGCTCCAGCGACCTGTACGCCTGGGGAGGCCGCCGTCCGTACGCCTCCGTGAACTTCGTGACCGCCCACGACGGCTTCACCCTCCGCGACCTGGTGTCGTACGAGCACAAGCACAACGCGGCGAACGGCGAGGGGAACCGGGACGGCACCGACGACAACCGTTCCTGGAACTGCGGGGCGGAGGGCGAGACGGATGACGCGTCCATACGCGCGCTGCGGCGCCGTCAGCTCCGTAACCTGCTGACGACTCTGCTGCTCTCGACGGGCGTGCCCATGCTGGTCGCGGGCGACGAGTTGGGGCGGACCCAGCGGGGCAACAACAACGCGTACTGCCAGGACAACGAGTTGAGCTGGGTCGACTGGGCTCTGCTGGACGATCCCGAGTGGCGGCCCCTCTTCGACCTCACGTCCCGCCTGGTCGCCCTGCGCCATGAGCACCCGGTGCTGCGGCGACGGGCGTTCTTCTCGGGCCGGGCCCATTCCGCGGACGGACTGCGCGATTTGGCCTGGTTCACGGCGGACGGCACAGAGATGACGGAGCGGGACTGGTACGCGCCGTCCGCGACGGTCGCCCTGTACCTCTCCGGCCGGGACATCCCTGGCCGGGATGCGCAGGGCGTCCCGATCACGGATGACAGCTTCCTGGCAGTCCTCCACGCCGGGGAGCGCCCGGTGGACTTCGTCCTCCCGGGGCCGCCTTGGGCGGAGAGCTACGAGGTCGTGGTGGATACGTCGCTGGAGGAGCAGGGGGTGGCACCGGGGGTGGTGCATCGGGCGGGGACGGGGGTTTTGGTACCGGGCCGGGCGGTGCTGTTGCTGAGGGTGGTGGGGTGAATGCGCCGCGGGCGCGTGCGGGTGCGTTGTGGCTGGTGAGCACGACGGCTGGCGGCTCCGGGAGCGCCCCTTCAGGGGCGCGGGGCTGTGACATTAGCGGCTCCGCCGCGGGGCGCGACAAGCCACGACGGACTGGCATCCGCGACACGACAGTCACCCCCACCCCCTGGCGGGGGCCTGGGGGCGCAGCCCCCAGTTTCGGGAAGGGGCGGGCCTGGGGAAAACAACCCCTCCCCCCATGGGCCGCGCCGTCAACTGCCGGACGCCTGTCCATGCCAGGAACCCCACAGCGCCGCATACGCCCCACCCGCCGCCACCAAGCTCTCATGCGTCCCCACCTCCGTCAGGCGCCCCGCCTCCATGACCGCAACCCGGTCCGCATCATGGGCCGTATGCAGACGATGGGCGATCGCGATCACCGTGCGCCCAGCGAGCACGGCCGCCAGCGCATGCTCCGTATGACGAGCCGTGGTCGGGTCGAGAAGCGCTGTCGCCTCGTCGAGGATCAGCGTGTGCGGGTCGGCCAATACCACCCGCGCCAGAGCCAGTTGCTGAGCCTGAGACCCATCCGGACGGTGCCCGGCGGGCCCCAGCTCGGTGTCCAGGCCGGATGCCGGCTCGGAAACCCAGTCCGCGCCCACCGCCGCAAGCGCCGCCCACAACTCGGCGTCACCGGCTGACGGTTCGGCGATCAGCAGGTTGTCGCGGACGGTCCCCAGGAACACATGGTGCTCCTGGGTGACCAGCACAACCTGCCGTCGCAACTGCTCAGGCCCGAGCGCAGCGATCGGCACCCGCCCCACCGTCACCGTCCCGGAACTCGGCGCATCGATCCCCGCAAGCAGCCGGCTCAACGTGGTCTTGCCCGCACCGGACGGACCGACGATCGCCAGCCGCTCCCCCGGCCGCACCGTCAGGTCCACTCCGCGCAGCACCTCGCCCCCACGGTCGTACGCGTACCGCACCCCTGTGACATCGATCCGGTCGTCCTCCGGCGTGGGAGAGGACGCCGCCGAAGCCTGCGGTGCCCGCCCCAGTCCCTCCACGCGGGCGAACGACGCGCCACTGCTCTGCAACTGCTCGACCCGCATCAGAATCGTGTCGAGCGGTGACTCGAGCTGACGCAGATACAGCGCCGCCGCGATCACCGCACCCAGGCTCATCAGTCCGCGCTCGTGCAGGACACTGCCCGCCAGCAGCACACCGGCCACGGGAACGACGTACGAGAACTCCACGACGAGGAAGAACACGGAGCGCAGGTACAGCGTGTACATCCGGGTGCGACGGGACGTCTCGAGCGCCTCGCGGCTCGCCGCGATCCGCCGCCCCTGAAGCCCGAAGGCTTCGACCGTGCGGCCCCCCGCGGCGGTGGCCGCCACGATCTCGGCGACCTCCGAGGTGGCGGCACCCTCGGCGAGATACGCGGCGCGGGCCCGGCGCAGATACCAGCGCAGTACGAACCAGATGCCGATCTGACCGAGCACCGCACAGGCACCGAGCAGCGGATCGAGGAAGAAGACCGCGCCGAGAATGAACAGGCACTGCACCGTGGAGATCAGCAACTCGGGGCCGGCGTCGCGCAGCGTGGTTCCCACCTGGGCGACATCAGCCGTGCCACGCGCGGTCAGATCACCCGTGCCCGCCCGCTCCACGACCGAGGCGGGCAGCGACAGCGCCCGCTCGACGAACTGCTCACGCACCCGCGCCAGCGTCCGCTCCCCGAACCGGTGCCCCACATAGCGGGCCCACCGCGCCAGCAGCAACTGCGCCAGCGCGCACAGCAGAATGGCGAGGGCCAGCCGGTCCACGACATCCACGCCACCGCCCGCCCTGACCTCGTCGATGATGCGGCCGAGCAGCCAGGGGCCGACGAGTCCGACGGCGGCGGCCAGCACGTTCAGGACGAGCACGGCGCCGAAGGCGCGCCCGTCGGCCCGGATCAGCCGCCCCGTCGCCCGCCGCACATCGGCCGGTTCGGCGACGGGCAGCTGACCGGAGGACTGCTTCGCAACCGAGGTCTCCGAAGCCACTGAAGTCACCGAACGGCCTCCCCTACACCCGCATCCACATCCCCGACCGTGTCCACATCCCCGTCCGCGACCGCGTCCGCCTCCTCAACAAGGTCCCCGTCCTCGTCGTCATCGCGAGCCACGAGCGCCCGGTATCCGGGCTCCTCGTCGAGGAGCCGATGATGGCTCCCGCTCGCCACGACCTTGCCCTCGACCAGGTAGAACACGGTGTCCGCCCGGTCCAGTACGAGCGGCGAGGTGCTGGTCACCACGGTCGTACGGCCCGCGCGCTCGGCCCGCAGCCGGTCCGCGACGGCGGCCTCGGTGTGGGCGTCGAGCGCCGAGGTGGGTTCGACGGCGAGCAGCACTTCGGGCTCGGCCAGCAGCGCCCGTACGAGCCGTACGCGCTGCCGCTGGCCGCCGGACAGGCTGCGGCCCTGTGCGTCGACGGCCGAGTCGAGTCCGTCGTGCAGGCCTTGGACGATGTCGTCGGCCGCGGCCGCGTGCACGGCGCGGGCGATGTCCTCCTCGGCGGGGTCCCGGCTGCCGGACACCAGCTCCCGCAGCGTGCCCGCGAACAGGTCCGCCTCGTTGTCCGCGACCAGGATGCGTAGGCGGATCTGCGCCAGTCGGATCTCGTCGAGGCGTACGCCGCCCCAGGTCGCAGCCGACTCGGCGTACCGGCCGAGGCGGTCGATCACGGCCGCGGACTCGGCGGGACGGGCACCGGCCAGCGCGGTCAGCCGGCCGGGGGGCACCCGCACTCCGGACTCCGGGTCGTGCAGCACCGAGAGCTCTGCGGGAGCGTCCCGTGTGCCGTGGTCGGCGGCCGGCTCCAGTCGCAGGAAAGCTGCGACGCGCCGCGCGGCCACCAGTCCGCGGCTGATGCCGTAGCCGCACTCCACGAAGAACGCCACCATCGGCACCAGGACGGCGACATAGCCGTACACCGACACCAACTCGCCTACGGTGAGCTGCCCTTGAGCCGCCAGCCGGGCCGCCAGCCAGGTCACCACGGCGAGGAACACCGTCGGCAGTCCGATGCCCAGCGCCTGGAGCCAGCTGGTCACCGCCCCGACCCGGTAGCCCTGGGCCCGCAGCCGTTGCGAGTCCCGGTGGAAGGCGTCGGCGACCAGCCCTTTGCCGCCCAGGCCGTTGAGGACGCGCAGTCCGCTCGCGAGGTCGCCGATGCGCGCCGTCAGCACGCTCTGCCGTTCGCGGTACGTGGTCTCCGTGCTCTGCAGCCGCCCCAGCAGCGGACCGGCGATGACGGCGATGACCGGGATGCCGAGCAGGACGACTCCGGCCAGCAGGGGGGAGAGCGTCAGCAGCAGCCCGGCGACGACCATGTAGGCGACGAGTGCGCCGACTCCGGGGCCGACCACGGTCAGGGAGCCGCTGATCGTCTGCACGTCGCCGACGCCGATCGTGACGACCTCCCCGGCCCCGACCCGGCGTGACAGTGCGGCGCCCAGCCGGACCGCATGCCCGACCACGACCTTCACTGTGCGGAAGTTGGCGTCCATCCGGAGTCTGGTCATGGTGCGGTGCCGCATGATGCCCAGCCAGGCGTTGAACGCCCCCAGGCCGAGCAGGGCCGCGGACCAGCCGATCAGCGCGGCCCGGTCGCCCGGCTCCAGACCGTCGTCGATCGCGCGGGCCAGTAGATACGGCGCGAGCGCCATGAGCACCAACCACACGCTGCCCAGCAGCGCACCGGCGGCGGACCGGCCCGGCTGGATCCTGACCAGCCACCACAGATACCGGCCGCCGCTTCGGCAGTCGGGCGTACCCGGATCCCCGTACGCATCGATCTGCCCCACCCGTTGACCACCCTCCCCATCGACCGACGGCCATCAACCGACCGCTGACATGCCACGTCGCCAGAGCGCGCCCCTAGACCAAGCTGTCCCGCCAGGCCTGGTGCAGATCCGCGAACCTGCCGGTCGCGGCGACGAGTCCGGGGGGCGAGCCGTCCTCGACGATCCGTCCGTGCTCCATCACCAGCACCCGGTCGGCGATCTCCACCGTCGACAGGCGGTGCGCGATGACGACCGCCGTGCGGCCCCGCAGGACGGTCGACATGGCGCGCTGGACGGCCCGTTCACCGGGGATGTCCAGGGAACTGGTCGCCTCGTCGAGGATCAGGACCGCCGGGTCGGCGAGCAACGCCCGGGCGAACGCCACGAGTTGGCGCTGACCTGCCGAGATACGGCCGCCCCTCTTGCGTACGTCGGTGTCGTAGCCGTCGGGCAGGGCAGCGATGAAGTCATGGGCGCCGAGGGCCTTCGCGGCGCGCTCGATCTCCTCGCGGGTGGCGTCGGGGCGGCCGATGGCGATGTTCTCGGCGACCGTGCCGGAGAAGAGGAAGGCCTCCTGGGTCACCATCACCACACCGCGCCGCAGTTCGGGCATCGCGAGCTCGCGCAGGTCGACGCCGTCCAGGAGGATGCGGCCGACCGTGGGGTCGTAGAAGCGGGCCAGGAGTTTGGCGAGCGTCGACTTGCCCGCGCCAGTCGAGCCGACCACGGCGACGGTCTGCCCGGCGGGCAGCGTCAGGTCGAAGCGCGGCAGCACCTCGCCGCCGGTGCGGTAGCCGAACCGCACGCCGTCGAAGACGACCTCGCGGCCCGGTTGTGCGGAGGCGAGTGCGGGCAGGGGCTTCGGCTCGGCGGGCTCCGGAACCGTGGGCGCCTGGGCGAGCAGGCCCGCGATCTTCTCCAGTGAGGCGGCGGCCGACTGGTAGGAGTTGAGGAACATGCCCAGCCGGTCGATGGGGTCGTACAGGCGGCGCAGATAGAGGACCGCGGCTGCCAGTACGCCGAGCGCCAGCGACTCCGATGCCACCCGGTACGCGCCCCACAGCACGATCGCCGCGACCGTCGTGTTGGCGACCAGCCGGGACTTGACGACGTAGCGGGCCATTTCCAGCAGGGCGTCGCCGTTCTTGCGCTCGTGCCGGTGGTTGAGGACCCGGAACTCCCTGTCGTTGCTCTCCTCGCGGCGAAACGCGCGCACCGGCCGGATGCCGTTCATCGTCTCGGCGAACTTCACGATCACGGCGGCGATCGCGGTCGAGCGGATGGCGTAGACGCGGCCCGCGCGGCGCCGGTACTGGCGGATGAACAGGTAGAGCGGCGCGAACGACGCCACGGCCACCGCTCCGAGGCCCAGGTCGAGCCAGAGCAGCATCGCCGAGATGTAGATGAAGGAGATGATGACGGTGATGAGTTCCTGAAGGCCCTCGTCGAGCAGCTCGCGCAGGGACTCGACGTCCGTGGTGGAGCGGGAGATGAGGCGGCCCGAGGTGTAGCGCTCGTGGAAGTCGATGCTCAGCGCCTGGGCGTGGCGGAAGATCCGGCCGCGCAGGTCGAGCAGCACGTCCTGGTTGACGCGTGCGGACGCGGTGATGAACGCGTACTGGAGCCCGCCCGAGGCCAGCGCGCACAGCAGATACCCGACTGCCACCGCGATCAGCGGCCCGTGCCGGTCGTCCCTGAACGCGGGGACGGCACGGTCGATGGCGTACGCCACGAGCAGCGGGCCCGCCTGCACCGCCGCCTGCTGGAGCAGGAGCAACAGGGAGGTGAGGGCGACGCGCGCCTTCATCGGGGCGAGCAGGGAGCGCAGCAGGGCGGCGGTCGCGCCCGGTGGAGTGGGGAGGGCGTCGCGGTCGAAGGCGTCGCCTGCCTCCGGGGGGTCACCGGCGGGCCGGTCCTTGCGGGGTTCCTGGTCCGGCGCGGTGGTGGTGGGCGCCGCGGTCATCGGTGGTCCTCCTTTTCCGCGACGGTCTCGCTGTACGCGACGGTCTCGACGTACGCGCCGCTCTCACCGTCCGCTTCCGGGTGTTCGGCTTCCGGGTGTTCCGTGCCGGACATCAGACGGGCGTACTCGGCGTTCGTGCGCAGCAGTTCGTGGTGTGTGCCGATCGCGGCGATCCGGCCGCCGGAGAGCAGGGCCACGCGGTCGGCGAGCAGGACCGTGGACGGGCGGTGCGCCACGATCAGGGCGGTCGTCTCGGCCAGTACGCGGCGCAGGGCGGCCTCGACCGCGGCCTCCGTGTGCACGTCCAGCGCGGAGAGCGGATCGTCGAGCACGAGGAAACGGGGGCGGCCCACGACGGCCCTCGCCAGCGCGAGGCGTTGACGCTGGCCGCCGGAGAGGCTGAGGCCCTGCTCGCCGACCTGGGTGCCGGTGCCGTTCGGGAGGGCGTGGGTGAACTCGGCCTGGGCGATGGCCAGGGCGCGCTCCAGCTCCCGTTCCCCGGCGTCCGGTGGAGCGCCCATCAAGACGTTCTCCCCGACGGACGCCGAGAACAGGGTGGGCTCCTCGAAGGCCACGGCGACCTTGGAGCGAAGTTCCTCACGGGGCATCGCCGTGATGTCCTCGCCGTCCAGCGTGATCCGGCCCGAGGTCACCTCGTGCAGACGGGGGACGAGGGCCGTGAGGGTGGTCTTTCCCGTCCCGGTCGCGCCGACGAGAGCCATGGACTCGCCGGGGCGGATGTGGAGGTCGATCCGGTCGAGTACGGGAGGAACGTCGGCGGGGGCGTCGGGATAGCGGAACGACACGGAGTGGAACCGTAGACCGCCCGCGCTCTCAGCTGAGGCGGCGTCCTCGGGCGACACCCGGCTGCCCGTGCTCTTCAGGCTCTCCGTACTCTCCGGCTTAGCGTCCATCACCTCGAAGTACCGCTCCGTCGCCGTCGCCGCCTCCTGGGTCATGGCCAGGAGGAAGCCGATGGAGTCGACCGGCCAGCGCAGCGCCAGCGCGGTCGAGAGGAAGGCGACGAGCGTGCCCGCGGACAGCGCGCCGTCCGCGACCTGCACCGTCCCGAGGACCAGCGCCGCCCCGATGGCCAGCTCCGGCAGCGTCATGATGACGGCCCAGATCGCGGCGAGCAGCCGTGCCTTGAGCAACTCGGTGCCGCGCAGGGTCCCGGACAGCTCCCGGAAGGCCCGCGCCTGGCTGCGGTGCCGCCCGAACCCCTTGATGATCCTGATCCCGAGGACGCTCTCCTCGACGACCGTCGTCAGATCGCCCACCTGGTCCTGCGCGAGCCGCGCGACAGCGGCGTACCGCTTCTCGAAGACGGCGCATACAATGATCACAGGCACGGCCGGCCCCAGGATCACCAGGCCGAGCGTGAAGTCCTGCGCCAGCATGATGAGCACGCCGACGACGATGGTCACGCTGTTGACCAGCAGGAACGTCAGCGGAAAGGCCAGGAACATACGCAGCAGCATCAGGTCAGTCGTGCCCCGCGAGAGCAGCTGGCCGGAGGGCCAGCGGTCGTGGAAGGCGACCGGCAGCCGCTGCAGATGCCGGTACAGATCCGCCCGCATCGACGCCTCGACACCGGCCAGCGGCCGGGCCACCAGCCACCGCCGCAGTCCGAACAGCAGCGCCTCGGCGAGCCCGAGCAGCAGCAGGGACAGCGCCCCCAGCCACACCCCGCGCGGATCCCGGTCGGCCACCGGCCCGTCCACGATCCACTTGAGGACGAGCGGGATCACCAGCCCCGTACACGAGGCGAGTATCGCGACGAACGCCGCCGTGAACAGCCGCGCCCGCACGGGCCGTACGTACGGCCACAGGCGCAGCAGAATCCGTACGACGGAACGGTCGCCGTCGCGGCGACCGGCCAGGGCCGCGTCCTTGGGGTTCGTGAGGTCCTTGTCATCGGTGACTGCGGGTGTAGTGGCCATCAGTAGTGAGCCTACGGATCGGCACTGACACAGCCCACCGAGTTTCGGCCGGTCCTGCGCTCGTCCGGAGGACCTAGGACCGCTCCGACCTGCTCAGTCGTAGTCCCGTATCAACCGATCGGCCGATGTGCGTTCGAGCGAGGCGGCCGATGTGCACCACCCCGGCCGCCCGGGACCCTCGATGCATGACCAGCGAACCCGTCATCGAAGTCACCGGACTGCGCAAGTCGTACGGAGGGAAGGCCGTCGTCGACGGGATCTCCTTCGCCGTCGAGGAGGGGGAGATTTTCGGCATCCTCGGCCCGAACGGCGCCGGCAAGACGACCACCGTGGAATGCGTGGAGGGCCTGCGGATCCCCGACGCGGGCCGCGTACGCGTCACCGGCCTCGACCCCGTCGCCGACCACGACGCCGTCAGCCGCGTCCTCGGCGCCCAGCTCCAGGAGAGCGAACTCCAGGAGAAACTCACCGTCCGCGAGGCGCTGGAGCTGTACGCCGCCTTCTACCCGAGCCCCGCCGACTGGCGCCCGCTCGCCGAACGCCTTGGCCTCACCGGCAAGTTGGACGCCCGGTTCGGCAAACTCAGCGGAGGCCAGAAGCAGCGCCTGTTCATCGCGCTCGCGCTGATCGGGGATCCGAAGGTCGTCGTGCTCGACGAGCTGACCAGCGGACTCGACCCGCGGGCCCGCCGTGACACCTGGGAGCTCATCGAGGACATCCGTGCGAACGGCGTCACCGTCCTCCTCGTCACCCACTTCATGGAGGAGGCGCAGCGCCTCTGCGACCGGATCGCGGTCATCGACCAGGGCCGGATCGCCGCGCTGGACACACCCCGAGGGCTGATCAGCCGCGCCACGAACGCCACCCTCATCAGCTTCACGCCCTCGGTCCCGCTCGACGAACGCGAGCTGGCCGCGCTGCCCGCCGTGGCCTCCGTCGAGAGCAAGGACGGCCGGATCACCCTCGGCGGCACCGACGAGACCGTCAACGCGGTCATCACCCTGCTCGCCCGGCAGCACATCACGGCCCATCAACTCCGCGTCACCGACGCCACGTTGGACGACGCGTTCCTCGATCTGACGGGAGTCGCACGATGAGCAGCACCGCCGTGCTGAAGGCCGAGGCCCGGCTCTTCGGCCGCGAACCCGGGGCCCACTTCTGGATCCTGGCGTTCCCCACCCTGCTCCTGGTGATTGTCGGCAGCATCCCGGCGTTCCGCACCACCCAGGACGACCTCGGCGGCATCCGGCTCGTCGACGCGTACGTACCGGTGACCGTGCTGCTCGGCATGATCGTGGCCGGTCTGCAGTCCCTGCCCCCGGGCATCACCGGCTACCGCGAACGCGGCATCCTGCGCCGTATGTCGACGACCCCCGTGCGCCCGAGCGCCTTGCTGTCCGCGCACATGGGGCTGCACGGCGCCGCCGCCGTGCTGTCGGCGCTGCTGGCGCTGTCCGTGGGCCGGATCGTGTTCGACGTGCACCTGCCCCGCCAGCCCTTCGGATACGTACTGGCGCTGCTGCTCGCCGTGGCGGTCGCCCTCGCTTTGGGTGCCCTGCTGTCGGCGCTGGCCCGCACCTCGAAGGCGGCGACGGCCGTCGGTACCGCGGCGTTCTTCCCGAGCATGTTCTGCGCGGGTGTCTATATACCCGTCCAGACGATGCCGGATGTCCTCGCCCGCATCGTCGAGTTCACCCCGTTCGGCGCGGCGGCCCAGGCCCTGAACGAGGCGGCTGCGGGCGACTGGCCGGGGTGGGACCACCTGGGGGTGCTCGTCGCCTGGACGGTGCTGCTCACGGCTGCGGCGGCGCGCTGGTTCCGCTGGGAGTAGGCGGTCGGCCGTGCAGACTGAAGGCATGACCGCGGCGGACACGGACATCGAGCGGCGCTGGGAACTGATCCGCACCAAGGGGCCGTACGGGCTGCTCGCGGTCGGCACGCTCCTTTCGGTCGCCGCGGCCGAACTGACGCCGAGCACGGCGGAACGGAACGCGGTCGCGGTGCTGGTCGCCGCGGGTTTCGCACTCCAGCTGTGGTGGGGCCGGGCCAGTCGCGCCCGCCCCGGCCCCTCCACCGCCGGCACCGTGTACTACGCCGTGCGCTGGGCGCTCGGCTTCGCGCTCACCTGGCTGAATCCCTTCTTCGCGTTCTACGCGGTCACCGGCTACTTCGACTCCGACGAACTGATCCCGGGGCGGCGCCTTCGGTGGTTCGGCCCGTTCGCCTGCTCGATCGTGGTCTCCGGCTCGCAGGCCGGAGGGCTGCCGTTCTATGAGCCGGTGCAGTGGGCCGTGTTCGCCGGGCTCCTGGTGGTCAACAACGTGATCCTGACGGTGGTCGGCCACCTCACGTCGCAGCAGGAGGAACGCTCCCGCGCCCGGGCCGCCACCATCGCCGAACTCGAGCGCACCAACACCGCGCTCCAACAGGCCCTCGACGAAAACGCCGCCCTCCACGCCCAACTCCTCGTCCAGGCAAGGGAAGCGGGCGTCGCCGACGAGCGCCGCCGGCTCGCCGCCGAGATCCACGACACCATCGCCCAGGGCCTGACCGGGATCATCGCCCAGCTCCAGGTCGTCGCGAACGCCCCCGACCTGGACATCGCCCGCACCCACCTCGAACGTGCCTCCGCCCTGGCCCGCGACAGCCTCGGCGAGGCCCGCCGCTCCGTGCAGAACCTCGCGCCCGTGGCCCTGGAGCACGACGGGCTGCCTCAGGCGCTGAAGAAGACGGTCGCCGAATGGGCCGAACGGACGGGCATACGCGCGGAGTTCACAACCACGGGCACCGCCGAGCTCCTGCACGAGGAGGTCGCGGCGACCGTGCTGCGCATCGCCCAGGAGGCCCTGTACAACGCCGCCCGGCACGCCCACGCAAGTCGCCTGGGCGTCACCCTCTCCTTCATGGGCGACGAGGTGGTCCTGGACGTACGCGACGACGGCCGCGGCTTCGACCCCCTCGCTCTCCCCTCCCGGGGCGGCCACGGCGGCTTCGGCCTCGACGGCATGCGCGCCCGCGCCGAACGCATCGCCGGGTCACTCACCGTTGAGTCCGAACCGGGGCATGGTACGGCGGTGTCGGCTCGCGTACCGTTGGTACGCCATGAGCGATGACGCCATCACCCTCCTCATCGTCGACGACCATCCCGTCGTACGGGACGGTCTGCGCGGCATGTTCGAATCAGCACCTGGATTCACGGTGCTGGGCGAGGCGTCGAACGGCGTGGAGGCCGTAACGCTGGCCCAGTCCCTGGACCCTGACGTCGTGTTGATGGACCTCCGCATGCCCGGCGGCAACGGCGTGGAGGCCATCGCCGATCTGACCCGCCAGGGCGCCCGCGCCAAGATTCTGGTCCTGACGACGTACGACACGGATTCCGACACCATCCCCGCGATCGAGGCGGGCGCGACGGGCTACCTCCTGAAGGACGCCCCGAGGGACGAACTCTTCAGCGCGGTACGCGCGGCGGCGGAGGGCCGTACGGTCCTGTCTCCAGCGGTGGCATCCCGCCTGGTCTCAGCAGTCCGGGCCCCCGCCAACGAGCCGCTGTCGGCCCGCGAACGCGAGGTCCTGACACTGGTGGCCAAGGGCACCTCGAACCGCGAGGTCGCCCGAGTCCTCTTCATCAGCGAAGCCACGGTCAAGACGCATCTCACGCACCTGTACGCCAAGTTGGGGGTCAAGGACAGGGCGGCGGCGGTGGCGGTGGGGTACGACCGAGGAATCCTGGGCTGAGCTCAGCGCCCCGTAGGGGCGCGGGGAACTGCGCGACAAGCCACAACGAACCCGCACTCGCCCACGAACTCAACTCCCCACCCCCGTAGGCGCCCGCCGCAGGCGAACGGACGTTGGACGAATTCCGGCCAACATCCATTCACCCCACTGACATGCACACGCCTCACCTGGCACTCTTCACCTCACGCGGCACTCCCGCACAGCTGCCGCAGGCACCCCGCACCGCCCCTTCACCCGTTCGACGGGCCACCCATGCCTGTCGGGCACCCCCACAAAGGAGCTTGTGTGACCCCCCTCTACGCGCGTCACAAGCGCACAACTCTGGCCATCGCCACCGCCGTCGCGGCCGGAGCCCTGCTCTCCGCCGGTCTGACCACCGGCGCCACCGCTCAGTCCGGCGCCAAGCCGCCTGCCAAGACGCAGCTCGCCGGCGCCCCGGTCCAGTTGTCCGCGGAAGCCCGTACAAGCCTGATCAAGAAGGCCGACGCGGCGACCGCCGAAACGGCGGACGAGATAGGCCTCGACGCCAAGGAAAAACTGGTCGTCAGAGACGTCGTCAAGGACGCCGACGGCGCCACGCACACCCGCTACGAGCGGACGTACGACGGACTCCCCGTTCTCGGCGGCGACTTGGTGATCCACGAGTCCAAGTCCGGCAAGACGGAAGGCGTGACCAGAGCGACGAAGGCCGACATCAAGGTCACCGACGTCACGCCCGACATCGCCAAGTCCACCGCCGAGAAGCAGGCGTTGAAGGCCGCCGAGGCGGAAGGCAGCAAGAAGTCCGCGGCCGACAAGGCCCCCCGCAAGGTCATATGGGCCGCGAGCGGCAAGCCGGCCCTCGCGTACGAGACGGTCGTCGGCGGCTTCCAGCACGACGGCACCCCGCAGGAACTGCACGTCATCACGGACGCCACCACGGGCGAGAAGCTGTACGAGTGGGAGGCGATCCAGACCGGCACGGGCCACAGCCAGTACAGCGGCGACGTCACCATCGGCACCTCGCAGTCGGGCTCGACGTACCAGCTCAACGACCCGACCCGGGGCGCCAGCAAGACGTACGACCTCAATCGCGGTACGTCCGGCACCGGCACACTCTTCACCGACGCCGACGACACCTGGGGCACGGGCGCGGCCTCCAACGCCCAGACCGCCGCCGTCGACGCGCACTTCGGCGCGCAGGTCACCTGGGACTTCTACAAGAACGTCCTCGGCCGCAGCGGCATCAGGAACGACGGCAAGGCCGCCTACTCGCGCGTCCACTACGGCAACGCGTACGTCAACGCCTTCTGGTCCGACGCCTGCTTCTGCATGACGTACGGCGACGGCGCGGGCAACGCGAAGCCGCTGACGTCGATCGACGTGGCGGGCCACGAGATGACGCACGGGGTCACCTCCAACACCGCGGGCCTCAACTACAGCGGTGAGTCAGGCGGGTTGAACGAGGCGACGTCCGACATCCTCGGCACGGCGGTGGAGTTCTACGCGGCCAACTCCTCCGACGTGGGCGACTACCTCATCGGCGAGAAGATCGACATCAACGGCGACGGCACGCCGCTGCGCTACATGGACAAGCCCAGCAAGGACGGCGACTCCAGGGACAGCTGGTCCTCCAACCTAGGCGGCATCGACGTCCACTACTCCTCCGGCCCGGCGAACCACTTCTTCTACCTGCTGAGCGAGGGCAGCGGCACCAAGACGATCAACGGAGTCACCTACAACTCCCCCACCTCCAACGGCTCCACGATCACCGGCATCGGCCGCGACAAGGCGATCCAGATCTGGTACAAGGCGCTGACCGAGTACATGACGTCGACGACGAAGTACGCGGGCGCCCGCACCGCGACGCTGAGCGCGGCGAGCGACCTCTACGGCTCGACGAGCACCGAGTACAAGGCGGTTCAGGCGGCCTGGGCCGCGGTCAACGTGAACTGACGCTCTGCCGGTCACCGCACGCACGCACATGGGCAGCCCCCGAAAAGAAGGCGTTCCGGGGGCTGCCCTACGCTGCTCCCATGCCCTCCACGGAAACGCCCTTCACGTACGACGACGTGGGCGCGACCCGCGAGAACCGCACCCCGCCCGGGTTCCGCCCCCTCGACGTCAGAAGCCGTATCGGCGAGGGCCGTGACGTCTTCGAGGCGGCATCCCGAGCGGTCATGACCTGGGAACTGCACCGGGCGGTGGGCGTCGGCATCGCCACCGACGCGGACAGGGCCGCCCCCGGCGTCGACGTGACCGTCACCCTCGGCGGCCTCATCAAGGCCCCCTGCCGCGTCGTCTGGACCGTGGACGAACACCGCCGAGCCGGCTGGGCCTACGGCACCCTCCCCGGCCACCCCGAGTCCGGCGAGGAAGCCTTCCTCGTGGAAATGACCGGCGACGGCACGGTCTGGCTGATGATCAAAGCCTTCAGCCGGCCGGCGAAGTGGTACGCGCGGGCGGGCGGGCCGGCGACACGGGGGTTGCAGCATGCGTATGCGCGTAGGTGCGGGGTGGTGTTGCGGCGGTTGCATGGGGGTGACGAGGTCTAGCGCGGCATGAACCTGAACCTTCGGGGTCAAGCAATTGCCCGCGTCTGCTTCGACGCGGGTCTCACACTCCTGACCAGCGGGGATTACGAGCTGCGCGTCGAGAACGAGGCGGTTCTTCAACTCTCGGGCGGGGATCATGTGTCTTTCGATCCGGAAGCCCCGGACGGTGCGGCTCCTCATCTCGTCCGACTGAACGGTGACGTGATTGCCGAGGCTGAGGCGGGAAAAGCCGGGGATCTCACCTCCCTGGCCAGGTAGGCCGGTCGCGGAAAAACCTGCGACTGCCTACCTGGGGGTCGGCGGCATCGGACAGTGCGCCGCACGGCCGTCAGGGTTCGCCATGCTCAGCGCATCAAAACCCCCGGCGCCTCCACCAACTCCTCCGAAGGAACCGCCACCAGCCCCAACTCCGCGCTCGACGCCAGCAGCCGATGCGTAGGCAGGATGCGGACCGTGTAGCCGAAGGGGCCCGTGCGGTCCAGGGAGAGTGGGCCCTCGTAGAGCCAGCGGCCCTCCTGGTCCGGGCCGCCCGCCGGTTTCAGGGGGACCGCCGTGCCGTCGGTGATGCGGTCCCCCGAGTCGACTCGGCCCGAGACCGCCTGGACCTCGACGTCGTCGGGGACCAGGTCGCCCAGGCCCACTCGAACCCGTAGCGACATCGTCGTGCCGAGCTCCGCCGTCGTCGTCGCCGCCGATGTCTCCACGTGGTCGACCGTGACGCGTGGCCACGCCGCGCGGACGCGGGACTTCCAGGTCGCCAGCTCACGGGCGGAGGAGGTGTCCATGGAGCGGTGGGCGCGGGCCGCGGGGGCGTAGAGGCGTTCCACGTACTCGCGGACCATGCGGCCCGCCAGGACCTTCGGGCCCAGCAGCGTCAGCGTCTGGCGGACCATCTCGATCCAGCGGTCGGGGAGGCCGCCGGGGCCGCGGTCGTAGAAGCGGGGGGCGACGCGCTGCTCCAGCAGGTCGTACAACGCCGACGCTTCCAGGTCGTCACGGCGGTCCTCGTCCGTCGCCGCTGTGCCGTCCGCCGTGGGGATCGCCCAGCCGAAGTCCGGCTGGAACCATTCGTCCCACCAGCCGTCCAGGACCGACAGGTTCAGGCAGCCGTTCAGCGCCGCCTTCATGCCGGACGTGCCGCACGCCTCCAGGGGGCGCAGCGGGTTGTTGAGCCAGATGTCGCAGCCGGGGTAGAGCTTCTGGGCCATCGCCATGCCGTAGTCCGGGAGGAACACGATCCGGTGGCGTACGCGCGGGTCGTCCGCGAAGCGCACCAGTTCCTGGATGAGGCGCTTGCCGCCGTCGTCCGCCGGGTGCGCCTTGCCCGCCACCACGATCTGGACCGGACGCTCGGGATGCAGCAGCAGGTCCAGCAGCCGGTCGCGGTCGCGCAGCATCAGCGTCAGGCGCTTGTAGGACGGGACTCGGCGCGCGAAGCCGATCGTCAGTACGTCCGGGTCCAGCACGCCGTCGATCCAGCCGAGTTCGGCCGTGCCGGCGCCGCGCTGACGCCAGGACGCGTTCAGCCGCTCCCGTACCTCCGTGACCAGCTGCTCGCGCAGCACCCGGCGCAGTTCCCAGATGTCCTGGTCGGGGATCTCCGCCACGGCGTCCCAGCGGTCCGAGGCGCCGACCGTCATGGCGTCCTCCGTCCGCTGCGCGCCGATCTGGCGGGCGCCGAGCCGGAAGACCTCGGGCGCCACCCAGGTGGGCGCGTGCACCCCGTTCGTCACGGAGGTGATCGGCACCTCGTCGGGGTCGAAGCCCGGCCAGAGCCCGGAGAACATCTCCCGGCTGACGTGCCCGTGCAGCAACGACACCCCGTTGGCCCGCTGGCCGAGCCGCAGGCCCATCACCGCCATGTTGAAGAGATTGGGCTCGCCCCCCGGATACGTCTCCATCCCGAGCTGGAGAATGCGCTCCACCTCGATCCGCGGGAGCTCCGCGTCGGGGCCGAAGTGCCGGGCCACCAGCTCCCGGTCGAAGCGGTCGATTCCGGCGGGCACGGGGGTGTGGGTCGTGAAGACGGTTCCCGCGCGGACCGCCTCCAGCGCGGCGTCGAAGTCCAGGTCTTCATAAGAGAGTTCGTGAATACGTTCAAGACCGAGGAATCCCGCATGCCCCTCGTTCGTATGGAAGACCTCCGGCCGCGCGTGCCCGGTCAAGCGGCAGTACGTACGGACCGCACGCACCCCGCCGATCCCCAGCAGCATCTCCTGCAGCAGCCGGTGCTCACTGCCACCCCCGTACAACCGGTCCGTCACGCCGCGCTCGCCGGGGTCGTTCTCCTCGACGTCCGAGTCGAGCAGCAGCAGCGGAACCCGGCCCACCTGTGCCAGCCAGATACGGGCCCGGAGCGATTTCTCGCCGGGCAGGGCCAGCGAGACCTGGGAGGGCGTGCCGTCCTGTTCGCGCAGGAGCGACAGCGGGAGCTCGTTCGGGTCGAGGACCGGATAGTGCTCCTGCTGCCAGCCGTCCCGCGACAGCGTCTGCCGGAAGTAACCGTGCCGGTAGAGCAGTCCGACACCGATCAGGGGTACGCCGAGATCGCTGGCCGCCTTGAGATGGTCCCCGGCGAGGATGCCGAGGCCGCCGGAGTACTGGGGCAGCGCGGCCGTGATGCCGAACTCGGGTGAGAAGTAGGCGATGGCGGCGGGCAGTGCGGACGACTGGGACTGGGACTGGTACCAGCGGTCGCCGGTCACGTAGTCCTTCAGGTCGTCGGCCGCAGCGGCGAGCCGCCGCAGGAAGCGCCGGTCCTCGGCCAGCTCGGCGAGCCGTCCGGGCGAGACGTTCCCTAGGAGACGCACGGGATCGTTTTCGGAGGCGGCCCAGCGCTCGGGGTCCACGGACTGGAAGAGATCACGGGTCTCGGCATGCCAGGACCAGCGCAGATTGCGCGCCAGATCACTGAGCGGGTGAAGGGCTTCGGGGAGTACGGGACGCACGGTGAACCTGCGGATGGCCTTCACGAGCTTCCACCTTCACGGGGGCCTACGCGGCAGCGATGCGCACGCTTACGCATGCGCGACTTTTGTCACCCATGACGTTAGCGGCGACTGCCTCCGGCAACCACGGCGCGATTCGTTCCGCGGGAAGCGCAGTACTTCGACTGCGGCTCGGTTGTGGCTGGTCGAGCCCCGCGGCGAAGCCGCAAATGTCACGGCCCCGCGCCCCTGACGGGGCGCGCCCCATCGCGCCGCACAAAACCCGGCTTGAAATCGCCGCAACCTTCACACGTAAACCACGCGAGATATGGCCGATTCCGCCACGCCGTGCGGCCTTGTGGCACGTCACAGCACACGAGAGGCTGCCAACGGCGATCCGACCTGTACCTGTCAGGGCATACGCAAACTGCGGTCGGAGCACGCCGAGTTGAGGAGGGGAACTCACACCATGGCAGTGACGCACAAAAGGCGTCTGTCCTGGGCGGGAGGCCTCACCGCGGCCATCACGGCCGCGGTGCTTTCGGCCACCACCCTGCCCGCACAGGCCGCCCCACTGGGGCAGATACTGGGCGCCGACGCCCCCGGCTCCGTCAGTGACAGCTACATCGTCACGCTCAAGGGCGGAACGAAGGCCCCGTCGAACGCGGGCAAGGACCTCGTCGAAACGTACGGGGCGAAAATCAGCCACACCTACAGCACCGCGATCAATGGCTATGCGGTGAAGGTCGGCGAGCAACAGGCCAAGCGCCTGGCCGCCGACTCACGCGTGGCCTCGGTCACGCAGGACACCAGAGTCAGTCTCGATACCCAGCAGACGAACCCGCCCTGGGGCCTCGACCGCATCGACCAGCCGAACCTGCCGCTGGACAAGAGCTACACCTGGCCGGAGTCCGCGGGCCAGGGTGTGACGGCGTACGTCATCGACACCGGGATCCGGACCACGCACGAGGACTTCGGCGGCCGGGCGAGCTCCGGCTGGGACTTCGTCGACAACGACGCCACCGCGCAGGACGGCCAGGGCCACGGCACGCATGTGGCGGGCACGATCGCCGGCACGACGTACGGCGTGGCGAAGAAGGCCAAGGTCGTCGGTGTCCGCGTGCTCGACAACGAGGGTTCGGGCACCACGGCCCAGGTGATCGCGGGCATCGACTGGGTGACCAAGAACGCCCAGAAGCCCGCGGTGGCCAATATGAGCCTGGGCGGCTTCGCGAACGCGCAACTCGACGCCGCCGTCCGCAACTCCATCGCATCCGGCGTCACCTACGCGGTCGCGGCCGGCAACGACGGACTTCTGGCGAGCCTGTACTCGCCGGCCCGGGTCCAGGAAGCCATCACGGTCGGCGCGAGTGACGCGGCGGACGCACGGGCGAGCTTCTCGAACTGGGGCAGCCGGCTCGATCTGTTCGCACCCGGCGTGGACGTCACCTCCGCGTCGAACGCGAGCGACACCGCGAAGGCCACCTTCTCCGGTACGTCGATGGCGTCGCCCCACACCGCGGGTGCGGCGGCGCTCTATCTGGCCGATCACGCTACGGCGAGTCCCGCCGACGTGAGCAAGGCACTTGTCGCGCAGGCCGCGTCCGGGAAGATATCCACCGCCGGCCTCGGCTCACCGAACAAGCTCTTGCAGGTCAGCAACCCCTAAGTAGTTGCGCATTCACCGACCGGCCTCGTCCGCCGTGTATCACTGGACGGGGCCGGTCTTGTGTGCGGAGATACGCGCGAGTAGTTAACAACGTGCCGGATTGCCCACCCGATTAGGGTGGGAAGGCTCCCCGATACGCCCCGCAGGACCAACCTCCCCACATGCCATCCGCCCACCCACGTTGACGCGGACAGGAGCGGTCATGCCCGCCACGCACCACTCGTCATCACCTCCGACGCACAGCACCAGCACACCCCCCGCAAACGGGGCGAAAGCCGGCCCGCCACAGCGGGCCGCGGCCGAGAAGCCGGAACAGGCAGCAGCCGAAAGGACCGGAAAGGCTGAGGCCACCCCCGCAAAGGCGGCGGAGGCCTCACCCGCGAAGGCGGCCAAGGCCACACCCGCCAAAGCCACGAAGGCCACGAAAGCCGCCAAGCCTGCGAAGGCCGCCAAATCCGCGAAGCCGGCGAAGGCCGCCAAGCCCGCAAAGGCGAAAGCCAAATCGGCGAAGACCGCGACGCCGAAACCCGAATCGGCCCAGGACGGACCCACGGACACCACGCCACCGGACATCACGCCACCGAACGCCGCGCCACCCGGCGACGGCGCCGCCCTCATCGGACGTATCCCCGTCCTGGACGTCCGTCCCCTCGTGGCGTGCGGGCGGCGCCCCGCCAAAGCCGTGGTGGGCGAGGCGTTCGAGATCTCGGCAACTGTGTTCCGGGAGGGCCACGACGCGGTCGCCGCCAACGTCGTCCTGCGGGACCCGGAGGGCCAGGCCGGTCCCTGGACCCCCATGCGGGAGCTGGTCCCCGGTACGGACCGCTGGGGCGCCACCGTCTCCGTCCCGAAGGAGGGCCGCTGGACCTACACCGTGGAGGCCTGGGGCGACCCGATCACCACGTGGCGTCATCACGCGCAGATCAAGATCCCGGCGGGGATGGACACGGAGCTGGTCCTGGAGGAGGGTGCGCTGCTGTACGAGC
This sequence comes from Streptomyces sp. NPDC048825, assembly GCF_043198355.1. Taxonomy (NCBI): domain Bacteria; kingdom Bacillati; phylum Actinomycetota; class Actinomycetes; order Kitasatosporales; family Streptomycetaceae; genus Streptomyces; species Streptomyces sp. NPDC048825. The sequence goes on along the minus strand of NZ_JBICUR010000003.1, from coordinate 562,268 downwards.
GGGCCGCCGCCGGAGTTCCCGAGAGCCGGGGCCGCCGTGACACGATCCTCGCCGCCGCGGACGCCCTGCGCGACACCGCTCGACCCGCTGCGGCCCGCCTCGCCGCCGCCCTGACCCCGGACGTGGACCACGTCCTCGCCCGCCATCCGCTGCGCGAATTCGTCTCGTCCTCCGAGCAGTTGCCGTTGTTGGTGGAGCGGGAGCGGGCGTTGTACGGCTCGTGGTACGAGTTCTTCCCGCGTTCGGAAGGCGCCGTCGTCGAGATGGGCAAGCCCACGGTCAGCGGCACCTTCAAGACCGCCGCGCGGCGGCTGCCGGCGATCGCCGGGATGGGATTCGACGTGGTCTACCTGCCGCCCGTCCACCCCATCGGCACCACCTTCCGCAAGGGCCCCAACAACACCCTCAACGCCGGCCCGCACGACGTGGGCGTCCCGTGGGCGATCGGCTCCCCGGCCGGCGGCCACGACGCGATCCACCCCGACCTGGGCACCCTGGAGGACTTCGACGCCTTCGTGGCCCGGGCCGGCGAGCTGGGACTGGAGATCGCGCTGGACTTCGCGCTGCAGTGCTCCCCGGACCACCCCTGGGTGGACAAACACCCCCAGTGGTTCCATCACCGCCCGGACGGCACCATCGCCTACGCGGAGAACCCGCCGAAGAAGTACCAGGACATCTACCCCATCGCCTTCGACGCCGACATGGACGGCCTGATCGCCGAGACGCTGCGGGTGCTGCGGTTCTGGATGGACCACGGGGTGCGGATCTTCAGGGTGGACAACCCGCACACCAAGCCGGTCATCTTCTGGGAGCGGGTGCTGGCCGACATCAACCGCACCGACCCGGATGTGATCTTCCTGGCGGAGGCGTTCACCCGGCCGGCGATGATGCACACCCTGGCCCAGATCGGCTTCCAGCAGTCGTATACGTATTTCACCTGGCGCACCGGCAAGCAGGAGCTGACCGATTACCTCACCGAGCTGTCCGGGGAGGCGGCCGGCTATATGCGGCCGAACTTCTTCGTGAACACCCCGGACATCCTGCACGCCTACCTGCAGCACGGCGGGCGGCCCGCGTTCGAGGTGCGGGCGGTGCTGGCCGCCACGCTGTCGCCGACCTGGGGCATCTACAGCGGGTTCGAGCTGTGTGAGAACACCCCGGTGCGGGAGGGCAGCGAAGAATACCTGAACTCCGAGAAGTACCAACTCCGCCCGCGCGACTGGGAGTCCGCCGAGCGGGAGGGCCGTAGCATCTCCCCCCTCATCACCCGGCTCAACGAGATCCGGCGGAACAGCCCGGCCCTGCGCCAGCTGCGGGATCTCCACTTCCACCAGGCGGACCAGGAGGCGGTGCTGGTGTTCAGCAAACGGGCGGGGACGGACACCGTGCTCGTGGTGGCGAACCTGGATCCGCACCACACCCAGGAGGCCACGGTCTCGTTGGACATGCCGCGACTCGGCCTGGACTGGCACGAGACCGTGCCGGTGCGCGACGAGCTCACCGGCGACACCTACCACTGGGGCAGGGCCAATTACGTGCGCCTCGAGCCCGGCAGGCAGCCGGCGCACGTCTTCAAGGTCCTGCGACCGTCCTCACCGATCGGAGGGTCACCCACACCATGATCGTCAACGAGCCCGTTCAGGACACCTTCGAAGACACCCCCGCCAAGGACCGCGATCCGGAGTGGTTCAAACGCGCGGTGTTCTACGAAGTCCTCGTCCGCTCCTTCCAGGACAGCAACGGCGACGGCATCGGCGACCTCAAAGGCATCACCGCCAAGCTGGACTATCTGCAGTGGCTCGGCGTCGACTGCCTGTGGCTGCCGCCCTTCTTCAAATCACCCCTGCGCGACGGCGGCTACGACGTCTCCGACTACACCGCCGTCCTGCCCGACTTCGGGGACCTGGCGGACTTCGTCGAATTCGTCGACGCGGCCCATCAGCGGGGCATGCGCGTGATCATCGACTTCGTCATGAACCACACGAGCGACCAGCACCCCTGGTTCCAGGAGTCGAGGAGCAATCCCGACGGCCCGTACGGCGACTACTACGTGTGGGCGGACGACGACAAGCAGTACCAGGACGCCCGCATCATCTTCGTCGACACCGAGGCCTCCAACTGGACCTTCGACCCGGTCCGCAAGCAGTACTACTGGCACCGCTTCTTCTCGCACCAGCCGGACCTCAACTACGAGAACCCGGCCGTGCAGGAGGAGATGATCTCCGCGCTGCGGTTCTGGCTGGACCTGGGCATCGACGGCTTCCGTCTCGATGCCGTGCCGTACCTCTACCAGGAGGAGGGCACGAACTGCGAGAACCTCCCGCAGACCCATGAGTTCCTCAAGCGGGTACGCAAAGAGATCGACGAGCACTATCCGGACACGGTGGTGCTGGCGGAGGCCAACCAGTGGCCCGAGGACGTGGTCGACTACTTCGGCGACTACAGCGCCGGCGGCGACGAATGCCACATGGCCTTCCACTTCCCCGTCATGCCCCGCATCTTCATGGCCGTGCGCCGCGAGTCCCGCTACCCCGTCTCCGAGATCCTCGCCAAGACCCCCGCCATCCCCTCCGGCTGCCAGTGGGGCATCTTCCTGCGCAACCACGACGAACTCACCCTGGAGATGGTCACCGACGAAGAACGCGACTACATGTGGGCCGAATACGCCAAAGACCCCCGCATGCGCGCCAACATCGGCATCCGCCGCCGCCTGGCCCCCCTCCTGGACAACGACCGCAACCAGATCGAACTCTTCACCGCCCTGCTGCTGTCCCTGCCCGGCTCCCCGATCCTGTACTACGGCGACGAGATCGGCATGGGCGACAACATCTGGCTCGGCGACCGCGACGCGGTGCGCACCCCCATGCAATGGACCCCCGACCGCAACGCCGGCTTCTCCTCCTGCGACCCCGGACGGTTGTACCTCCCCACGATCATGGACCCGGTCTACGGCTACCAGGTCACCAACGTCGAAGCCTCCATGAGCAGCCCCTCCAGCCTGCTCCACTGGACCCGCCGCATGATCGAGATCCGCAAACAGAACCCCGCCTTCGGCCTGGGCTCCTACACCGAACTGCCCTCCACCAACCCCGCCGTCATCGCCTTCCTGCGCGAATACAAAGACGACCTGGTGCTGTGCGTGCACAACTTCTCCCGCTTCGCCCAACCCACCGAACTCGACCTGCAAGCCTTCAACGGACGCCACCCCGTCGAACTCATCGGCGGCGTCCGCTTCCCCGCCATCGGCGACCTGCCCTACCTCCTCACCCTCGCGGGCCACGGCTTCTACTGGTTCCGCCTGCGCAAGGACATGGCGTAGAAACAGATGGCGTGGATAGTTGGCCTCGCGCCCCGCAAGGACCCCGCCGACGGAGTCCGCGAGGGGCGCGGGGAACTGCGCAAAAGCGCAAAAACGACAGGCGGGGGCGGTTTTCACCGCCCCGCCCTGGGCACGCATCAGTAACACCCCGCCCACCCGCGTGAGCCGGAGCGCCCCGAAGGCGAACCGAAAAAGGGGAAAGGACGCGACGCCATGTCGGAAGCCGTCACCAGCCCCGCCACCACGAGCCCGGGCCTCCTCGCGTCCCTCGATCCACTGTTGCGTGAGTGGCTGCCGAGGCAGCGGTGGTTCGCGGGGAAGGGGCGCCCAGTGAGCGGTTTCTCGCTGGTCGCCGCGGTCGAGCTGCTGCCGTGGAACGCGAAACTGGGGCTGCTGCATCTGCTCGTACGGGCCCATCAGCCGCTCTCCGCCGCGCACGGCGCGCTGCCGCATCCCGGCGACTGCTACCAGCTCCTGATCGGTGTGCGCGAGACGCTCCCGCCGCGGCTGGCGCCCGCGCTGATCGGCCATCCCGAAGAGGGACCACTGGCCGGGCGGACCGTGTACGAGGCTCTGCACGACCCACGCGCCGCCGATCTGCTCCTCGAGGCGCTGCGGACGAGGACGCAGGTCGGCGCGCTGCGCTTCGAGCGCGACACCCGGCAGGAGCTCCGGGACGATCTGGTGCCACGGGTGGTGACGGCCGAGCAGTCGAACTCGTCGATCGTCTACGGAGATACGTTCATCCTGAAGCTGCTGCGCCGGATACTGCCGGGCGTCAACCCCGATCTGGAGCTGCCGCTGGCGCTGGCCCGTGAGCACTGCCCGCGGGTCCCCGCGCCGGCCGGCTGGATGGTCGGGGACCTGGACGGCGATACGTACGTCCTGGGTGTGCTGCAGCGCTTTGTGCGCGGGGCCACGGACGGCTGGGACCTGGCGCTGCGCGAGCTGGCCAAGGGCGAGGATTTCACCGGCGAAGCGCGGGTGCTGGGGCGGGCCACCGCCGAGGTGCACACGGCGCTGGCCCGTGCGCTGCCGACGGTCACGCTGGGCCACCACCAGATGGACACGCTCGTCGACGGCATGATCGAGCGCCTGGAGGCGGCGGTCCAGGCGGTGCCCGCGCTGCGTCCGTACGCACGCGGCTTGCGCTCCGCCTTCGACGCGCTCTCCGAGCTGGCGGCGGAGGGCGAGACCTGGACCGCGCAGCGGATACACGGCGATCTGCACCTCGGGCAGTGCCTGCGGGCCCCGGCCGGAGACTGGTCGCTGATCGACTTCGAGGGCGAGCCGTCGAAGCCGCTCGCCGAGCGCCGGCTGCCCCAGCCGACCGCGCGGGACATCGCGGGCATGTTGCGGTCCTTCGACTACGCGGCGCACTCCCACGAGCCGCTCGTGTCCGACTGGGCCGATCGCTGCCGGTCCGCGTACTGCACGGGATACGCCGAGGTCAGCGGCCGTGACCCGCGCTCCGAGCCGGTACTGCTGCGGGCGTACGAGACGGACAAGGCGATCTACGAGGTCGTGTACGAGGCCCGGCACCGGCCCGACTGGCTGCCCGTACCGCTGGCCGCGGTCCACCGACTGGCCGGCGGCCCCGCGGCACCCTGATCCGCCACACCTCACCCCGCCGAGGAGACCTCACCTGTGACATCCCGCCCGAATCCAGACGCCCAGCAGCCGAAGAGTGCGAAGGCCAAGGCCATGAACGAGGTACCCGAGCCAGGTGTCGGTCCGGAGTCCCGGCCGGTGGAGGACGCGCGGCCCGCGGGGGCCGCGACAGAGCCGTCCGAGGCGGCGGCAGCGGTGCCGCCCGGTGCAGCGGCCGGGGTGCCGCCCGTTGCCGAAGTGCGCCCCCTGGCCGTACTCGATCGCGGCGACCGGGAGCGTCTCCTGGGCGGGGCGCATCATGATCCGCATTCGGTACTCGGGGCGCATCCGGTGCCGGGTGGTGTGGTCTTCCGGACGCTGCGGCCGTACGCGCGGGCCGTCACCGTGGTCGCGGAGGAGTTGCGGGCCGAGCTGCACGACGACGGGGAGGGATTCTTCTCCGCCGTGCTGCCGCTGCGGGAGGTGCCGGCGTACCGACTGGTGGTGGAGTACGAGGAGACCGTCCAGGAGGTCGAGGACGCGTACCGTTTCCTGCCCGCCATCGGCGACCTTGATCTGCATCTGTTCGGTGAGGGGCGCCATGAGCAGTTGTGGAAGGCGCTCGGTGCGGAGCCGATGGAGCACCAAGGTGTGGCAGGCACCCGCTTCACGGTCTGGGCGCCCAACGCACGCGGGGTGCGGCTGGCCGGCTCGTTCAACTTCTGGGATGCCACCGCTTACCCCATGCGGTCGCTGGGCTCCTCCGGGGTGTGGGAGCTGTTCGTTCCCGGACTCGGCGAAGGCGAGCTCTACAAGTTCGAGATCACGCGGCCCGACGGTTCCAAGACGATGCGTGCCGATCCGATGGCGCGGCGTACCGAGGAACCGCCCAAGACGTCCTCCATCGTGACCGCCTCGCGCCACGAGTGGCAGGACGAGGAGTGGCTGTCCCGCCGGGCGGTCAGGCCCGCCCATGAGGCGCCGATGTCGGTGTACGAGGTCCATCTCGCGTCCTGGCGCCCCGGGCTGACGTACCGCCGGCTCGCCGAACAACTCGCCGCCTACGTCTCCGACCTGGGCTTCACCCACGTCGAGCTGATGCCGGTCGCCGAGCATCCCTTCGGCGGCTCCTGGGGCTACCAGGTCACCGGCTTCTACGCACCCACCGCCCGCCTCGGCACCCCCGACGACTTCAAGTACCTCGTCGACACCCTCCACCAGGCCGGCATCGGCGTGATCATGGACTGGGTGCCCGCCCACTTCCCGCGCGACGACTGGGCCCTGGCCGAATTCGACGGCCGCCCACTGTACGAACACGAGGACCCGCTCCGCGCCGCGCACCCCGACTGGGGCACCCTGGAGTTCGACTACGGCCGCCGCGAGGTACGCAACTTCCTGGTCGCCAACGCCGTCTACTGGTGCGAGGAGTTCCACATCGACGGGCTGCGGGTCGATGCCGTGGCATCGATGCTGTACCTCGACTACTCACGCGAACACGGCCAGTGGACCCCGAACGTGCACGGCGGACGGGAGAACCTCGACGCCGTCGCCTTCCTCCAGGAGATGAACGCCACGGTGTACCGGCGGGTGCCGGGCGTCGTCACGATCGCCGAGGAGTCCACGGCCTGGGACGGAGTCACACGCGCCACCGACCACATCGGGCCCGGAGGCTTCGGTGGTCTCGGCTTCGGGCTGAAGTGGAACATGGGCTGGATGCACGACTCGCTCGGCTATGTCTCGAAGGAACCCGTACACCGGAAGTACCACCACAACGAGATGACGTTCTCGATGGTGTACGCGTACAGCGAGAACTACGTGCTGCCCATCTCGCACGACGAAGTCGTCCACGGCAAGCGGTCGTTGGTGTCGAAGATGCCGGGTGACTGGTGGCAGCAGCGAGCGAATCTCCGGGCGTATCTGGGCTTCATGTGGGCGCACCCCGGTAAGCAACTCCTCTTCATGGGCCAGGAGTTCGCGCAAGGAGCCGAATGGTCGGAGAGTCACGGGCCGGACTGGTGGCTGCTCGATCCGGCGTACGGCGCGGAGGCGGATCACCGGGGTGTACGCAATCTGGTCGGCGACCTGAACTCCGTCTACCGGCGGGCTCCGGCGCTCTGGGAGCGCGATACGGATCCCTCCGGGTTCTCCTGGGTCACCGGTGACGCGGCGGAGGACAACGTCTTCGCGTTCCTGCGCTTCGACGCGGCGGGCTCGCCGCTGCTGGTGGTGTCCCACTTCTCGCCGGTGGTCCGGCACGAATACCGGGTCGGGGTCCCGGCCGACATCCCCGCCTGGCACGAGGTCCTGAACACCGACTCCGCCCAGTACGGCGGCAGCGACGTGACCAGCCCCGACCCGCTCAAGCCGGACGCCCAGGGCTGGCACGGCCGCCCGGCGAGCATTCGGCTTACGTTGCCGCCGCTTTCCACGGTGTGGCTGCGGCCGGCGTAGGGCTGGGCGAAACCAACCCCTCAATCCCCCTTTCGCGTACCCCACATCAAATGCCGCAGCGCCGCCAGCAACCCCCTCGCATGGTGCCTGGACACGTGCGAGGAATCCGGCGCCCCGTTCGCGGCAGCGCGCGGCGGCGGCCCCTGGCCGACGACGGGATGGCCCGCGCCGAGTTCGTAGCGGACGGGGAGCAGCCGTAGCCCCCGTACGACCGGCCCCGAGCGCCAGGGCAACTGGTCGGCGGGAAGCGTGAGTTCGACCTTCGTGAAGTGGTCGAAGATTCGGCCCACAGCCGTGGCCACCACCGCGCCCGCCAGTTCGCGGGCAGCGGTGGGGCACTGGTGCGGCCCCGCCCCCCACCCCAGATGCGCCCGCGTACTCACCGTGGAGTCCACGAGGTGGGACCCGATCGCCATCAGATCCTGATGGGCCGCCGCCGCGGACGGCGAGACCACATCGCCCGCCCGGATCCAGAAATTGCCGAGCCGCACATCACGCGCCGCGAAGCGGAAACACATGTTGGCGACCGGTGCGTTGGCCAGCGCGGCCCGGTTGACGGTCTCGCCGATCAGGCCGGCCGACAGGCTCCGCCGGACGGTGGCGTTGCCGCGCAGCACCTCCAGCAGCGTGTTGCACACCATGTTGCCGGTGATGTCGTTGAGATACACCGCGTTCATGAACAGCTCCCGGCCGAGCTGCTCGTCGGACAGGGACGGATCGGCGAGGAGCAGATAGGACGTGAGGTCGTCGCCGGGCACGGCCCGCCGATGCGCGGCCAGCCGTGTCATGGCCGCGAGCGCCCGCCCGGTGGCGGGCCCCGCGTCGGGTCCGCCGTCGAGCATCCGCCACAGGTCCATGACCATCTCGTCGCCGAGTTCGACGGGACAGCCGAACAGCCGGGTCGTGACCATCAGCAGCAGCGGTCTGGTGTACTGCGCGGCCAGGTCCATGAACCCCGCGGTACCGGACTCCGCCGCCAGCATGGCGACGAGCTCGTCGGCGTACGACACGACGGCCGAGCGAAGCTCCCAGCCCTGCGGCGTACGAGCGTCCTGGAACGGACCGAGCGCCGAGTGGTACGTCTGCCGGGCGGCCAGATGCTCCTCGTCGTCCATGAACATCGTCTGCCGGACCTCGTACCCGGCGAGCAGCGGCCAGTCCTGCGGCAGCCGCCCCTCCGCCCGCGCCCGCCAGTACCGGATGTCCCGCCGCCACAGGCTCTCCTTGCGGAGGACCTCCAGGACCTCGCGGTAGTCGAGGACCAGCCACACCGGTACGCCCATGAGCCCGACCGGCGCCACCGGACCGTACATACGTCGCAGTTGCGCGTACACGCCCGCCGGGTCCGTGTCGAACGCCGACGTGAGCAGCGGCTCGACGCGCAGGGACTCGAGTGGGGGCGCGTCGGCCGGAGCCGCGGCGAATGGTTGAGGGTTCATGCGAACACGCTTACCGCACCGGGCATGCACAAGCTGTAACCATGACGTCAACTGTTACGACTTGGTGATGCATGCGGGAGTTGTGGTGATACCCCCGCAAAACTGGTCCGCTCAGAAGGCCGCCGCCAGCGCCTGAGGCAGCTCCCCCGTGTGTACGACGCCCAGCGTCTGCGTGGCCCGGGTCAGCGCCACGTACAGATCGCTCGTGCCGTACCGCGACGGCTCCACCACCAGCACCGAGTCGAACTCAAGGCCCTTGGCCTGCCGGGGGTCGAGGAGTACGACGGACCGCGTCAGGTCGGGTTCCTCGCCCGCCGTGACGCCGTCAAGACGCGCGGCCAGCGCCCGGTGCAGATCGCGGGGCGCGATCACCGCCAACCGCCCCTCCTCCGGGGTCAGTTCCGCGACCGCCTTCGCCACGGCTCCCGGCAGGTCGTCGGTGGCCCGCGCCCAGGGCCGTACGCCCGTCGACCGCACCGAACTCGGCGGCTCGAAGCCGGGATCCTCGGCGCGCACCACGGCCGCGGCGACATCCATGACCTCGGACGGAGTGCGGTAGTTGACGGCGAGGCGGGTGTGCTCCCAGCGGTCCTGGACGTACGGGTGGAGGATGCCGGACCAGGAGCCGACGCCCGCCGCGTCGGCCGTCTGTGCCGGATCCCCGACCAGCGTCATCGAACGCGTCGGACTGCGCCGCATCAGCAGCCGCCATGCCATCGGCGACAACTCCTGCGCCTCGTCCACGATGATGTGCCCGAACGCCCAGGTACGGTCGGCCGCGGCACGCTCGGCGGCGCTGCGGTGGTCGTCCTCCTCGTGCCGCTCGGCCATCCGCTCGGCGTCGATGATGTCGTGCGCGGAGAGGACCTCGGCCCCCTCGGGATCGTCCTCTTCCTTGTCCTCGAACTCGTAGGTCCGTGAGGCGTACGAGATGTCCAGCACGCTCTGCGCGTACGCCACTTGCTGCTCGCGTTCCCTCTCGGCCGCGGCCCGCGCCGGCCGGTCGTCCTCGCCGAGGAGTTCGGCGGCCTCGTCGAGGAGGGGGACGTCGGCGGTGGTCCAGGTGCGCGTCACCGGGCGCCGGATGGCGTCGGCGTCCGCCTCGGGGACATAGCCGTCGGGCTCGGCGAGGAAGTCGGAGACGAGCCGCCGCGGAGTGATGCGCGGCCACAACTGGTCGATGGCCGACCAGACTTCCGGATTCTCGGCCAGTTCGTCGCGGATCTGCGTGATGTCGCTGGCGTCGAGCAGGTTCGAGCCGTCGTACGGATCCGTGCCGATCCGCTCGGCGACCATGTCGGTGAGGATGTTGAGGATGTGGCCCTCGAAGATCTCGCGGGCGGCGTTGTGCGGCAGCCGTGCCTCACGGGTACGCCCACGGGCGACGCGTACCAGATCGTCGTCGAGCAGCAGGATGTCCCGGTCGTGCTCGATGCCGATCACCGGGTCGGGCAGAGCCTCACGGTCGCGCACGACGGCGGCCAGGACGTCCGCCATGTCGGCGCGGCCCTTCACGGCGGCGGCCTCGGGGCTGTCGCTCGCGGTCGCGTGCACGCCGGGGAACAGCTCGCCGACCGTCGCGAGCAGCACGCCCGTCTCGCCGAGCGAGGGCAGGACCTCGCCGATGTAGCCGAGGAACGCCGGGTTCGGGCCGACGATCAGGACGGCCCGCTTGGCGAGCAACTCCCGGTGCTCGTACAGGAGATACGCGGCGCGGTGCAGAGCCACGGCCGTCTTGCCGGTGCCCGGACCGCCCTCCACGACCAGTACGCCACGGTGCGGGGCGCGGATGATGCGGTCCTGCTCGGCCTGGATGGTCCGCACGATGTCGCCCATACGGCCGGTGCGCGCGGAGTTGAGGGCGGCGAGCAGCACGGCGTCGCCGCTGGGGTCCTCGTGGCCGGTGCGTTCCTGGTCGCCCAGGTCGAGGATCTCGTCGTGCAGGGCGGTGACGGCGCGGCCCTCGGTGGTGATGTGCCGGCGGCGGCGCAGATCCATGGGCGTATGGCCGGTGGCGAGATAGAACGGGCGGGCGACCGGGGCCCGCCAGTCGATCAGGATCGGGGTGTGCTCGGTGTTGTCGGCACGGATTCCGATACGGCCGATGTGGTGGGTGGTTCCGCTGGTGAGGTCGATCCGGCCGAAGCAGAGGGAACCGTCCACCGCGTTCAGCGCGGCGAGCAGCCCCGAGCGCTCGGCAACGAGGATGTCCCGCTCCAGGCGGGCCTGCTGCGGCGTGTGGCCCTGCGCGAGCGCGTCCGCCACGGAGTCCTCGGTGCCGCCGCGCAGGGCGTCGACGCGCGCGTACAACCCGTCGATGAATTCCTGCTCCCGGCGGAATTCATCGTCCGGAAAATCGCTGTTTGACAATTCCACTCCCGGCCCGATATACTGTGCCTACTGAACTTATCCGCGACCCAATTTCCGTGAAGTCGCGAACCATTAAATATACGCAAAGAAATCCCCCGCATGCAATTACCTGCGGGGGATTTCTTTGTACGTGAGGTCCCTGAGGTCAGTGACGTCGCGAGGTCACAGCACGTCGGACAGCTCCTCCAGCAACCGCCGCTTCGACCTGGCTCCCACCATGGACTTCACCGGCTCACCGCCCCGGAACACCATGAGCGTGGGCATCGACAGCACCCCGTACGCGTTCGTGATCTCCGGATTCGTGTCCACGTCCAGCTGGACCACCTTGAGCCGGTCGCGCTCCTCGGAGGCGACGGCGCTCAGCACCGGCGCGATCTGCCGGCACGGCGGGCACCAGTCCGCCGTGAACTCCACCAGCACGGGCAGCTCCGCCCCGATCACCTCCGCCTCGAAGTCCGCGTCCGTCACCTCCGCCACGCCCGCTGCCTTGATCACCGCGTCCGCCCTCCCCACTCGCATACGGGTTCCGGGCCGCCCGGAACCTCCGCCCCGGCCGCCAGCTCGTCGCGCGCCGCCTCCGCCTTCACCAGCTGCTCGCCGACCTTCACGCGTACGGCCTGCAACTCGTCGATCAGCGCGTCCAGTTCACCGAGCTTGCGCCGGTACACCGCCAGCGAGGCCGGGCACAGGTCGCCCTCCGGGTGCCCGGCCCGCAGGCACTCCACGAAGGGCCGCGTCTCCTCCAGCTCGAAGCCGAAGTCCTGCAACGTCCTGATCTGCTCCAACAGCCGCAGGTCGTGTTCGTCGTAGGTCCGGTATCCGTTGGAGCCGCGTCGCGCGGGCAGCAGCCCCCGAGACTCGTAGTACCGGAGGGTCCGCGTGGTGGTCCCGGCCCGCGCCGCCAGATCGCCGATTCGCATACCGCGACGGTAATCCTTGACGCCGACGTCAAGGCAAGACGCTCCGCCGGGTATGCGGTTGGGCGGTCGACCACCGCCTCCAGCCGAGCCCTTAGCTCTCCTCGACCAGCCAGTCCTCGTCGGCCTCGTCCTGGTCGGCCTCGTCGTCGGGGTGCTTCACGCCCAGGAGGCGGCGGGTCAGGCGGTCGCGGTCCGACAGCAACTCGTCGACCGCTGCCCGGAGGTCGGCCGTTTCCGTGCGGTCCGCCTCGCGTTCGGCAGAGATCAGTACGGCCCGGCGTACCAGCTCCTTGGTGAAGGAGGCCGTCACGCCCTCGGTGCGGGTGACGATCTCCTCGGTGATGTCCTTGCCGAGATCGAGGCCGGCTCCGTACAGGCCGAGGAGGCGGGCACGGCCGTCGGCGTCCGGGAGCGGGATCTCGACGGCGAGGTCGACGCGGCCGGGGCGCTGGACGAGGGCCGGTTCGAGGAGGTCGGCCCGGTTGGTGGTGAGGAGGAAGGCCACGTCGGCGTCGTCGCCGAGGCCGTCCATCTCGTTCAGCACCTGGAAGAGCAGAGGCTGTGCGCCGCCGTCGGAGTCGCGGGCCTCGGCGACCAGGTCGACGTCCTCGAGGACCACGAGCGCGGGCTGGAGCATACGGGCGAGCCGGCACGCGGGGCCGATCGCACCCATGCTCGTACCGGAGAGGACGACGACCGTGAACTCCGGGAGGTGGGAGAGCAGGTAGCGGACGGTGTGGGTCTTGCCGGTGCCGGGCGGCCCGTACAGGAGCAGTCCACGGCGCAGATGCTGACCCGCGGCACGCAGCCGCTCGCGGCGCCGGGCCACCCCGACGACCTGCCGCTCCACCCGCTCCAGAAGACCGGGCGGCATCACGATCTCCTCGCGTGTCAGCGCGGGCCGGCGGTGGAAGCGGAACGGTCCGAGGCCCTGGTCGAACTCCGAGCCGTCGAAGGAGAGGATCTGCCCGCGGAAGATGTTGTGCTCGAGCATCAGCACGTCGATGTCGGCGAGCAGCCGGTCCGCGAACGCCTTGTCGGCGGCGAGGACTTCGAGCTCGACCTTGTTGCGTCCGTACTCGTCCGCCGGTCCGCGCAGCAGCAGCGCGAACCGCTCCTCGCCCTCCTGCCCGAGGTAGAACCCGAAGGAGACACAGGCGAGTTCGTCGTCCGGGGAGACCGGCAGATGCGCGTAGTCGACGGCTCCGAGCACGAACCGGTCGTACAGGTTCGCCGATTCGAGGATCTCGCCCAGCGTGAGGTCACCGCGGCTCTCCGCGCCGGTCATCCCTATCAGCTCGTGCGTGCGCCCCTCGACGGCGAACCAGCGCTCCAGGGCCAGGTGGACATTCGGCAGGTCGTACGGGGGGTACGCGGCCTTGACCACCGGCTGGTCCCGAGGTGCCGAACCCAGATGCGCACGAAGCCGCTCGGTGAGATCACGGCCGCCGTCCCTGCGCTTGGGCCGGGCGACCGCCAGGAGGAACTCGTGGAAGAGACCGCCGACCTCGTCCAACGAGAACGGCACCGACATCTCCTCCGTGCCTGTGACCACCGATTCGTCCCCCATGCGCACCTCCGTGCCGTTCCGTCCCACTTATGGCTCCCCAGCCTGGGGCCTGCACACGGACGGGTCAAAGGCTTTTCCGGCGGCGGGAGTTGGGGGCGGTGGGCTGCAGAGGCTCAGCCCGGCCACCGAGCGGGTGACCGGGCTGAGCAATTGAACCGGGCGGCTGAGCGACGGGGGATCCATTCAGCCGCCCGGAGTTTCGGGGCCTATGGGTTTTCGGAGGGCGGCCCGCGCCCCTTGGAGGGCCGCAGGCCCCTCCAAGGGGCGCGGGGAACTGCGCGACCAGCCACAAGGGACCCGCAGTCGGCTACCGACCCGCAGCCCTACCGCGGCTGCCCGCACAGCAACTACGCCTTGGCCAGCTCCTTGTCCTCGCCCTCGCGAGAAGCAGCCGCCCCGTCCCCCTCAGCGGCAGCGTCATCGTCGAGAAGCGTCTTCTCGTCGAACGGCAGCTGCCCCGCCAGCACCTGATCGACCCGCTCGCGGTCGATCTCCTTCGTCCACGTACCGATCAGCACCGTGGCGACCGCGTTGCCCGCGAAGTTCGTCAGGGCGCGCGCCTCGCTCATGAAGCGGTCGATGCCGACGATCAGACCGATGCCGTCGACCAGGGCGGGCTTGTGCGACTGGAGGCCACCCGCCAGGGTGGCGAGACCCGCACCGGTGACACCGGCCGCGCCCTTCGAGGCAACCAGCAGGAACAGCAGCAGCGGGATCTGCTCGCCGATCGACATCGGCGTACCCATGGCGTCGGCGATGAACAGGGACGCCATGGTCATGTAGATCATGGTGCCGTCGAGGTTGAAGGAGTAGCCGGTCGGGACGGTGATGCCGACCACGGGCTTGCTGACGCCCATGTGCTCCATCTTCGCGATGAGCCGCGGCAGCGCGGACTCGGAGGAAGAGGTGGACAGAATCAGCAGGAACTCACGGCCCAGGTACTTGAAGAGCGCGAGGATGTTCATGCCCGCCACCACCCGCAGCAGCGCGGCCAGCACGATGAAGACGAAGAGGAAGCAGGTGACGTAGAAGCCGAGCATCAGCACGGCAAGGCTCTTCAGCGCGTCAAGACCCGCGGAGCCGGTGACGGCGGCGATGGCGCCGAAAGCACCGATCGGGGCGGCCCACATCACCATCGCGAGGATGCGGAAGACGAGGCGCTGGATGTGCTCGACACCGCGCAGGATCGGCTGGCCGGCGTCACCCATGGCCTGCAGCGCGAAGCCGGCGAGCAGGGCGACGAGGAGGGTCTGCAGGACCTCACCGCCGGTGAACGCGGAGACGATCGTGGTCGGGATGATGCCGAGCAGGAACTCCTCGGTGTTCTTGGCCTCGGTGACCTGTGCCTGACCGGTCTCCTTGACCGCGTCGGTGACCGCGAGGCCCGTACCCGGGTCGATGATGTTGCCGACGACCAGGCCGATACCGAGCGCGACCAGCGACATCACCGTGAAGTAGCCGAGTGCGATGCCGCCCACCGCGCCGACCTTCGCGGCCTTCCGTACCGAGCCGATGCCCAGCACGATGGTGCAGAAGATGATCGGCGAGATCATCATCTTGATCAGGTTCACGAATCCGGTGCCGATGGGCTTCAGCTCGACCGCGAAGTCGGGGGCGACCAGTCCGACGGTGATGCCGAGCACCACCGCGATGATCACCGCGATGTAGAGGTAGTGGGTGCGGTCCCGCTTGCCGGCGGGATTGGTAGCTGCCGCTTTGGACGTACTCGTCACGGCTGCCTCCTTGACGTCATCGTCGCATCACCGGCGTGCGGCTCACGTCCGGGGGTTGCGGTGACTATCCCGTGGGCTGTGAGGCCGGTCACCCTTCCGTTCATTTAGTTCACGTGGACGCAACGATGCAGACTGATTCCATGCGTATCCCCCGGCCCCGCAGCCTGGCGGGCCAGCTCTTCGCCATGCAGGCAGTTCTCGTCGCCGTCGTGGTGGCCGGTTGCGCCCTGTTCACCTACATCAGCGACCGCAGCCAGGCCGAGGACGCGGCGGGCCGTCAGGCCATGGGCGTGGCCAGTTCCGTAGCGGACTCCCCTTCCGTACGGGAGGCCATACGGACCCCCGATCCGTCGGCGATCCTCCAGCCGTATGCGAACGAGGTGCGGCGCCACGCGCAGGTCGACTTCGTCACGATCATGAACACGAAGGCCATCCGCTGGACGCACCCCGACAAGAACCAGATCGGCCGGCCCTTCCTCGGCCACACGGCTCGTGCCCTCAAGGGCCAGCCGTTCACGGAGGTGTACACGGGCACGCTCGGCCCCTCCGTACGGGCCGTCACGCCGATCTACGACGAAGGCCTCATCGTCGGCCTGGTCAGCGCGGGCATCCGGGTCGAGGCCATAAGCGAGCGGGTGCAGGACCAGTTGACGGGGCTGTTCGGCGTCGCGGTGGGCACACTGGCGCTGGGCGCCGTCGGTACGTATGTGATCAACGCCCGGCTGCGGCGCTCCACCCACGGGATGAACGCGGGCGAGCTCAGCCGGATGCACGACTATCACCAGGCCGCGCTGCACGCCGTGCGCGAGGGGCTGCTGATGCTGGACGGGCAGTTCAAGGTGGCGTTGATCAACGACGGCGGGCGCGAACTGCTCGGGGTGAACGGCGATGTGGTCGGCCGCTCGGTGGCGGACCTCGGGCTGCCCGCCCCGCTGACGGGGGCACTGCTGTCGGCGGAGCCGCGCGTGGACGACCTGCATCTCACGTCCTCCCGGGTGCTCGTGGTGAACACCTCGCCGGTGTCGGGCGGCGAACGCCGGGGCACGGTCGTGACCCTCCGCGATGTGACCGAACTCCAGTCCCTGATGGGCGAGTTGGACTCGGAGCGCGGCTTCACACAGGCGCTCCGCTCGCAGGCGCACGAGGCCGCGAACCGCCTTCACACGGTGGTCTCGCTGATCGAGCTGGGCCGCGCGGACGAGGCGATCGACTTCGCCACGGCCGAGCTGGAACTGGCCCAGGCACTGACGGACCAGGTGGTCGCGGCGGTGAGCGAGCCGGTGCTCGCGGCCCTGTTGCTGGGCAAGGCGGCCCAGGCGAACGAGCGGGGCGTCGAGCTGGTCGTCTCCGGGGACAGCAGCATCGACGACGGCCTGCTCCCGGACTCGCTCCCCGCACGCGACCTGGTGACGGTGCTCGGCAACCTGATCGACAACGCGGTGGACGCGGCCCAGGGCTCGGTCGGCGCCCGCGTCACGGTCACCGCACTCGCCGACGAGTCGGGCCTGGTCCTGCGGGTCAGCGACACCGGGGACGGCGTGGACCCGGCCCACACGGAGGCGGTTTTCGAGCGCGGCTGGTCGACCAAGCCGGCGGGTCCGGGAGGCCGGGGGCTCGGACTGGCGCTCGTACGGCAGACCGTCAGCCGTCACGACGGGACGCTGACCGTGGCGGATGCCGCCGGGGGCGGGGCGTCGTTCGAGGCGCGGTTGCCGCTGCCGGGGGCGGGGCGGGCTACTTCGGAGGGGGGAGCTTCGACGGGGCGGTTTTCGGCCAAGGGGACTAAGGTCCAGGCCGAGCCAGAGCCGGCACCGCAGCCCACCCTGCACGGAGGCACCGCATGAGCACGCCCTCCAAGGACATCCGCGTCCTGGTCGTCGAGGACGACCCCGTCGCGGCGGACGCGCATGTCATGTACGTGGGGCGCGTGCCCGGTTTCACGGCGGTGGGCAAGGCGCACACCGGGGCGGAGGCACGGCGGGCGCTGGACCGGATGCCGGTGGATCTGCTGCTCCTGGACCTCCATCTCCCGGACGGCCACGGCCTGCAGCTCGCGCGCTCGCTCCGCGCCGCCGGCTATCACGCGGACGTCATCGCGGTCACCTCCGCGCGCGACCTCACGGTCGTACGGGAGGGCGTCTCGCTGGGCGTGGTGCAGTACGTCCTGAAGCCGTTCACCTTCGCCACCCTGCGGGACCGCCTCGTGCGGTACGCGGAGTTCCACGCGGCGGCCGGCGAGGCCAGCGGCCAGGACGAGGTGGACCGGGCGCTGGCGACCTTGCGCGCACCGGGGCCCGCGGAACTGCCCAAAGGACTGAGCGCGCCGACACTGGAGCGGGTGACCAGGGCGTTGCGGGGCTCCACGGAGGGGTTGACCGCGGCGGGAGTGGCGGAGGCGGTCGGGATATCCCGGATCACTGCCCGGCGGTATCTGGAACACCTGGTGGACGCGGGGCGGGCGGGACGGAATCCTCAGTACGGGCAGGTGGGGAGGCCGGAGTTGCAGTATCGGTGGATCAAGGGATAGACGGCGAGGGGCGGTTGGCACGGCGGCGGCCTCCGGTCAGGATCGCTCGAAGGCTTCGGCGGCTTGGGCTCCGCTCGAAACCTCCCGTCATCCTCCAGGTTCGGCGGCAGGCTTGTGGCGCTGGTAGTAGCGGGCGACGCGGGCGCGATTGCCGCAGCGAGTGGGTGAGCACCAGCGGCGGCGCGGGTGGGACGGCAGGAAGAGCATCACGCAGTCGTCGGCCTCGCATTCCTTGATCTTGCCGATCGCGGGGGCGGTCAGGAGGTCGGCGGCCGCTTCCGCCAGGACGGCGGCGAGGCGCACGCCCAGAGGGCCGGTACGGCGGGGTGCGGCCGTCACGGCGGCACCGTCCCAGGCCAGTTCCCGGACGGAGGGTGCCGCACGCTGAGCCTCGGTCAACCCGCGCAGGGCGGCCACGGGTGGCTCGGTGTGGTCCAGCAGCGCGCGGACGACGACTTCGGTGTGGGCCCGTACGGCATGGACAGCGGCGAGGTCGGCTGCTTCTGGCACACCGCCCCGGACGTCGCCGGGGAGCCGGTCTGCCTCGCGCGACAGCCATACGGCGAGCCGCCGCGGAGAGTCGATCAGGTCCGCGCGGCTTTCGTGAACCGCGGGACGGGTGTTGACGAGATCCAGCGCCAGGGGTTCGCCGGTCAGCGGATCGCTCTCACGCATGGACATGGAACTAATGCTACATCGACGCATTGACACGTTAGCCGGTTCGCTCCTATAACTAATGCATCTTCTCGATAAGGAGGCATGTGACATGACGTCTCACACAGCCGCTGGCCTCGCCTTCCCGGCCCGCGTGGCGCACCGCCGCGTCACCGTCGAGGAGGTGGAGGTCTTCTACCGGGAGTCCATGCCGGAGCACGCTGACGCCCCGGTACTGCTGCTCCTGCACGGCTTCCCCTCCGCCTCGCACCAGTTCCGCCGCCTCATCGACACCCTGGGCACGCACTACCGGCTCATCGCCCCGGACTACCCAGGCTTCGGCCACACCGCGGCTCCCGAGGGATTCGCCTACACCTTCGATCGGCTCGCCGACATCACCGAGCGCTTCGTTGAACACCTCGGCCTGACCCGTTTCGCGATGTACGTCTTCGACTTCGGCGCCCCCGTCGGCTTCCGCCTCGCGCTGCGTCACCCGGAGTGGATCGCCGGCCTGATCGTGCAGAACGGCAACGCGTATACGGAAGGACTGTCGGACGGGGCCCGGGAGTTCACCGCGCTCACGCCGGACACACCTGGCGCCGAGGAGACCGTGCTCGGCCTCTTCACCCTGGACGCCACCCGCGCCCAGTACGAGGGCGGCACGGCCGACCCCGAACTGGTCGCCCCGGAGGGGTGGCTGCTGGACCAGCACTTCCTGGACCGGCCCGGACGCAAGCGGGCTCAGCTCTCTCTCGCGTACGACTACCGCTCCAACCTCGCCGCCTACCCGGCCTGGCAGGCATGGCTGCGCGAGCACCAGCCACCGACGCTGATCACCTGGGGCGTGGGCGACCCCTTTTTCCCCGAGCCCGGCGCCCGCGCCTACCTGCGCGACGTGCCCGACGCCGAACTCCATCTCTTCGACACCGGCCACTTCGCTCTGGAGGACCATCTGCCGGAGATCGCCCCTCTGATCGCCGATTTCCTCGAGCGGGTTCCTGCGTGAACGGCCCGGCGGGCGTTGGCGCCCTCTCATCGATACATCGGCGTACCGTCAAGAAGATGTGAACGTCCCTGCGTACACCAGGAATTGGGCACCCAACCCCGCGACAGCGAGCGCCTCCATCACGGACACCGCCAGCAGGCCCCCGGTGACCTGACCACCGGCCCAGTACACAACGAGCCCCGCCAACGGCACGACGCAGAAGGCGAGTAGATCGATCCCGCACTGAATGGCTTTGCGGGAGGCCCTTCGGGAGTCACCGCGGTGGGCGGTCTCCCAGCCGAAGGCGCCCTCAGTACCGGCAAGTTGTGCCAGCCGAGGCCCCAACTCGCCCCGCACGTAGGCCCCGATTGCCGAGATCTTCTCGTCGTTCACGAGGTAGGTCCACCCGAGAACGACACACACCGGCGGCAAGGCGAGAAGCATGGAGGCCTGCTCAGCCTGCGCGGCGGCAGCAACCACGGCGGCCACGACCGCGAGGGTGACGTACAGCAGGTTGTCCCGGAACCCGATCCGCGCCTTCTGCTCGTCCTTCACGCTCTCGTACTCGGCGAGCAGCAACTGACCTGTGGTGACGTCTTGTCCCGGCACGTCTCTGTCCCCCTTCTCGGCACCCAACGTCCCTTCTGGTCAGGCGACTTGGCAGTACCTTAAGCGTGTGCCGCAAACTGGAGACACCGCGGGGATGTCCGTGAGCAACGACCGATTCGACTTCCGTGACGGCGACTTCTACGGTCCCGTCACAGCGAAGGCGGAGCACCACCATCACGGCCCGGTTCCGATCGCGACGGCCGCCCTTCCGCCTGCGCCGACCGGATTCACGGGCCGGGACGACGACTTGGCCCGGCTGCTGCCGGTCCTCGATCCGGCTGCGAAAACCGACCTCCCCGTGGTCATCTGTGCGGTCTCCGGGCTCGGCGGCATCGGAAAGACATCGCTCGCGTTGTACGCAGCACATCGGGCGGTTCGCGGCGGCTGGTTTCCCGGTGGGACGTTGTTCGTCGATCTGCGGGGTTACGACGACAATCCCGTCACTGCTGACCAGGCGCTGCTCGCTCTCCTCGACGCATTGGGGGTTCGCGGGACGAGTCTGCCTCAGACGACGGCGGCGCAGTATGCCCTGTACCGCAGTCTGCTCTCACGGGAGCGGGAGCCGATGCTGCTGCTTCTGGACAACGCTTCGGATCCGGGGCAGCTCATCCCACTCATTCCTGGAACAGATCATCATCGGATCCTGATCACTTCCCGGGACCGGCTGACCGAGTTGCCCGCCCGGTTGGTGGACCTGGACACGCTCAGTCCCGAGGCTGCCGTCGATCTCATCAGCAGCTCGTTGAGGCTCAGCGACGAGCAGGACGACCGGGCGTCGCGCGAACCCGACACTCTACGGGAGCTCGCCGCGGTGTGCGGCCACCATCCGCTTGCCCTCCAGATCGCGGCGGCGATGCTGCGCAAGCGCCGGTACCGACCCATTGCCTCCCTGGTCGACGAGATCCGAGCTGCCGGCGATCCGACCGATGCGCTGGCCCTGCGGCCCATTTTCGAGGTGTCGTACGCGCGGCTGCCTGAGCGGCAGGCTCGGTTGCTGCGGCTGCTGGCCGTGGCTCCTACCGCCGAGGTCGGCACCGAGGCGGTGGCGGCACTGGCCGATCTCTCCATCGATGAGACCCTCGGTCTGCTGGAAGACCTGGTCGTGGCTCACCTTGTTACTCCCGAACCGCATGCGGGGAGCGTTCGGTGGCGATCACATGACCTCGTACGGGCGTACGCAGCGACAGTCGCGAGCCACGACGAGGCGCTGGCGGAGGAGGGGGAGGCGGCGCGTGAACGCGGGCTGATCTACTACCGGGAGTGGAACAGAGCCGCTCTCGGTCATCTGACGCAGCTCTCCGGTGAGCCGGCGTCGGAACTGTTCGAGGACCGGGCGGCGGCGCTGGCCTGGCTCGACACCGAGCGAGCCAACCTCGTGGCCGCAGCTCTGTGGGCCGAGGACGACCATCTTGCCGAACTCTCCATCGACCTCGCCCTGGACCTGTGGACGTACTTGGGCTGGCAGCGGTTTTTCGACGACTTGGGCACCACCGGCCGGGCCGCCCAGTTGGCAGCAAAACGAATCGGCAACCGCATCCTTGAGGCTTGGGCATACAGCAACCTCGGCATCGCCCTGCGCGAGACGGGCAGGACACAGGAATCCATCGACGCCCTCATCCGCGCCCGCGACCTGCACCAGACTGCCGGCGACCCCAATGGCGAGGCCGCCGCGTGGAGCAACCTCGGCGCTGCTCTGGAATGCGCGGGCAGGATGGACGAAGCCTTCACTGCCCACATCCGTGCCCGCGCCCTGTACCAAACCATGGGGGACCTCGACGGGGAGGCCACCACCTGGGACAACCTCGGCAACGCTCTCCAGGCTGCGGCACTGGCGGACGAAGCCATCACAGCCCACACGCGCGCCCTTGACTTGTTCCGAACCGTCGGCAACCGCCCGGGCGAAGCCCGGTCCTGGAACAATCTCGGCGCCTCGATCAGCAGGACGGGGCGGGCGAAGGAGGCCATCAAGGCGTACGGAAGGTGCCTCGAGATCTCCCGGGAGTTCGAGGACCACTACGTGGCGGGCCAGACACTCGAAAACCTCGCCCTCGCCCACAAGTCCGCCCACAACCCCACCGAAGCCCACACTCTCTACCTCCAAGCCGCCGAAGCTTTCACCAAGGCGGGCGCCTCCAAAGAAGCCGCCCAAGCCCAAGCCGCTGCAAGGTCATTGACCTGACTAGACCACCGCTCTTACGTTCACGATGCAGCCAAGCTCGGCCACAATGACGTCGGCCAGTAGGAGGTCGTGCCCGTGCGCCCCACCGCCGCTCCTCTTCTCCTCGCAGCTCTGCTCGCCGCCACCACTCTCTCCGCCTGCGGCGGCGGCTCCGGAAGCGACCCGGACACCATCGAGGTCTCCTTCAAACAGTCCACGGACAACTCGATCAAGGTCCTGGACACCTACCTGGCCGACATGAAGAAGCAGTTCGAGAAGGCGAACCCGGGCAAGAAGGTCAAGCTCGTCCCGATCAAGGCGCCGGACTCGGAGTACTACACGAAGCTCCAGCAGATGCTCCGCTCCCCCAAGACGGCCCCGGACCTGGTGTACGAGGACACGTTCCTCATCAACTCGGACATCACGAGCGGGTACTTGAAGCCCCTCGACCCGTACCTGGAGAAGTGGAAGGACTGGGACCAGTTCATCGACACGGCCAAGGCGGCGGCCAAGGCCGAGGACGGCAAGACGTACGGCGTACCGGACGGGACCGACACCCGGGGCCTCTGGTTCGACAAGGGAATCTTCAAGAAAGCGGGCCTGCCGGAGAACTGGCAGCCGAAGACGTGGGACGACGTCCTCGAAGCCGCCCGGACCATCAAGCAGAAGGTCCCCGGTGTCATCCCGCTCAACGTCTACACGGGCAAACCGGCAGGCGAAGCCTCCGCCATGCAGGGCTTCGAAATGCTCCTGTACGGAACGGGCACCGGAGATGAAGACCCCCTCTACGACACCGCGTCCAAGAAGTGGATCACCGGCAGCCAGGCCTTCAAGGACGCCCTCACCTTCGTGGAGACCGTCTACAAGGAGAAGCTCGGCCCCGACGTGTCGGACGCCCTCGACCCGAACATCGCGACCCGGGTCCGCGGCGAGTTCCTCCCCGAGGGCAAGCTCGGCATCAACCTGGACGGCTCCTGGCTCCCGCAGGACTGGCTGGAGGGCAGCGGTCACGAATGGCCGGAGTGGTCGGAGAAGCTGGGCCTCGCGGCCATGCCGACCCAGAACGGCCAGGCCCCCGGCAAGGTGAGCATGTCGGGCGGCTGGACCTGGTCGATCCCGTCCAAGGCGGCCAATCCTGACCTGGCCTTCAAGTTCATCGAGACGATGCAGACGAAGGCGAACGCCCAGAAGTGGTACATCTCCAACTCCGGTATCTCGGTGCGGAAGGACGTCGCCGAGGACCCGGAGTACGTGAAGGCGCAGCCCGGCATCAAGTTCTTCACGGACCTGGTGTCGATTACGCACTACCGTCCCGCCTACCCCGCGTATCCGAAGGTCTCGACGGCGATCCAGGAGGCCATGGAGGGCGTGACGACGGGCGACAGCTCGGTCGAGGAGGCGGCGAGCGGCTACGACGAGGAACTCAAGTCGGCCACGGACAACCAAGTGATCAAGAGGTGAGCGAGAAGCGGGAGTTGAGCGAGAAGTGAGCAGCCGTTCATGACCGCCGCGCCCCCGGCGGGTCCCGGTGTCGTCAAGACCGCGCCGGGGCCGACCGCCCCACCGCCCACGCCGAAGAGCCGCTCCCTGCGTCGCGCACTCACCCGTGCCCTCCCCGTCTCCCCCGCCGTCGTCCTCCTGCTCCTCTTCCTCGCGGGCCCCATCGCGTACTGCGCCTACATCGCCTTCACGGACCTCCAACTCACCGGCCAGGCCGAGTCGTCCTTCGTCGGCTTCGACAACTTCCGCGACGCTTTCCAGGACGCGGCGTTCCTCAACGCCGTATGGCTGACGCTGGTGTTCACCGTCCTCAGCTCCCTCATCGGCCAGAACACCCTGGGCCTGGCCCTCGCCTCGCTGATGCAGCGCGCGTCAAAGCCCCTTCGCACGCTCACGGGCGGCATCGTGATCACGGCCTGGGTACTGCCGGAAGTCGTGGCAGGCTTCCTCCTGTACGCCTTCTTCCGCCGCGAAGGCACGTTGAACGCCATTCTGGACTGGCTGCATCTCCCGTCCCAGAACTGGCTGTTCACGCTTCCGATCCTGGCCGTCTCCTTCGCCAACGTATGGCGGGGCACGGCTTTCTCAATGCTGGTGTACTCGGCGGCGCTGAATGAAATCCCGAAGGAGATCACGGAGGCCGCGGAGGTCGACGGGGCGGGCGGCTGGCGCCGCATGTGGCACATCACGCTCCCGATGATCAGACGTTCCATCGGTACGAACCTGATGCTCAACACCCTCCAGACGCTTTCGGTCTTCGGCCTGATCTGGGTCATGACGAGAGGCGGACCGGGAAACCGCAGCCAGACTCTCCCCCTCTTCATGTACGAACAGGCCTTCCAGAAAAGCATGATCGGGTACGGAACCGCCGTGGCCCTGCTCCTCCTCCTGGTCGGCTCGCTCTTCTCCCTCGTCTATATGCGCCTGCTGCGGACGGAGGTCTGAGATGCCCGTAGCCCCGACCCTCAAGTCCCGCCGCGCCAACCGCCGTTACGCCGCCGATGCCGGCCTCCTCGTCGTAGCGGCCGCCTTCGTCCTGCCGCTGGCCTGGGTGGTCCTCTCCGCCCTGGACCCGGACGCCAACCTGCAGGTGAAGATCCCCGACGGCGTCACCCTGGACAACTTCGACGCCGTACTCGAACCCGACATCACCTTCACACCCCTGCTCAACAGCCTGATCCTGTGCGGCGGGGCGACCCTGCTGACGGTCGTCTGCGCGGCTCTGGCGGCCTACCCGCTGTCACGGTTCCGGTCCCGGCTCAACCGGCCGTTCCTGCTGACGATTCTCTTCGCCACGAGTCTGCCGATCACGGCGATCATGGTTCCGGTGTACGCGTTGTTCGTGCAGGTGGATCTGATCGACACCATGCAGGGCACGATCTTCTTCTTCGCGGCTTCTCAACTGCCTTTTGCCATTTGGCTGATGAAGAATTTCATGGACGGGGTGCCGAAGGAGCTGGAAGAGGCGGCCTGGACGGACGGCGCGTCGTCGTTCCAGTCGCTGCTGCGGATCGTGCTGCCGCTGATGGGGCCGGGTGTGGGGGTGGTGACGGTCTTCTCGTTCGTGATGATGTGGGGAAACTTCTTCGTGCCGTTCATGCTGCTGCTGAGTCCGGATCAGATGCCGGCTTCGGTGAGCATCAATGACTTCTTCGGGAATCGGGGGACGGTGATTTATGGGCAGCTGGCCGCATTCTCGGTTATTTACTCGACGCCGGTGATTTTGTTGTATGTGCTCGTCGCGCGGAGGTTGGGTGGGGGGTTTGCTTTGGGTGGGGCTGTTAAGGGGTGACGGAGGTGGGGGGCGGGGCGGGGTCCGGATCCTTGTCCGTTCTGTCGGCGGAGTTGCGAGCTTGGGTGGCTTCGGTGGGGGCGTTGGCGCGGGTGAAGGCGTCGGCGGCCTGGAGCCAGCAGGCGCGGGCATCGATGGGGTGGTGGGCGGACTTGTGGGCGAGGGCCAGGTTGTGGAGGGCCTGGCCTACCCGGTACCAGTCCTCGAACTCCCGGAAGACCTCCAGGGCCTTGCCGTACGCCTCGACCGCCTCCCCCACCCGGCCCACCTGCCGCAGGGCAATGCCGAGGTTGCCCCATGCCATGCCCTCGCCGTGGCGGTCCCCGGCCGCCCGGTACAGGTCGCGGGCGCGGGTGTGGGCGTCGACCGCCTCCCCCACCCGGCCCGCCTCCCGCAGGGCGCTGCCGAGGTTGGTCCACGCGATGCCCTCACGGTGGCGGTCCCCGGCCACCTGGAACAGGTCGCGGGCGCAGGTGTGTGCGTCGACCGCCTCCCCCACCCGGCCCGCCTCCCGCAGCGCGAGGCCGAGGTTGTTCCACGCGCTGCCCTCGCCGTGGCGGTCCCCGGCGGCCTGGTGCAGGTCGCGGGCCCGGGTGTGGGCGTCGACCGCCTCCGCCACCTGGCCCGCCTCCTGCAGGGCAAGGCCGAGGCTGTCCCACGCGTCGCCCTCGCGGTGGCGGTCCTCGGCGCGGTGGGCGGCCTCCCGGGCGGCCCGGCCGACGGTGATCCAGTCGTCGAAGGACCGCCGCCAGCGCAGGTACTCCCCCAGGCATGCGGCCAGCCGCATCGCCGCATCCGCGTGCTGCTCCTCCCCCGCCCACTGCGCCGCCGCCACCAGCCCCGCCCGCTCCCCGTCCAGCCACTCCAGCGCCTGCGCCCGATCCGCGAACCGCTCCGGCTCCGCCATCCCGGGCAGCCAGCGCAACCGGTCATCGGCGGCATACGCCCACCGGCAGTAGAACTCCAGCACCCGCCCCCGCGCCGCCTCCCCCTCCTCGACCAACTCCGCATCCCCCGCCACCACACCCACCCCGAACGCCCGCACCAAGTCATGCAACCGCCACCTCCCCCGCCCGTTCCCCCGCTCGACGAGATGCGTGCGCGTCAGCGCGTCCAGGGCACGGGTCGGCGGGACGTCTGCCTCGGCCAGGACGGTGACGACCTCGGTGCTCACGTCAGGCCCCGGAGCAAGAGACAACAGGCGGAGCAGGCGGGCCTGCTCGGGCGGCAGACGTCGGTATGACAGGTCGAAGGCGGCGCGGACACTCCGCTCGCCATCGTCGAGGTGGGTGAGACGGTCGCGGAACTCGGTGAGTTCGGCTACGAGTTCGGCTACGGGCTTGTCCCGGTCCAGCACCAGCAGAGCAGCCGCGATCTGGAGGGCCAGCGGCAGATGCCCGCAGCGAGAGGCGAGTTCCGCGGCTGCCTCGGCCCCGTCCGCGACGCGACTGTCGGACGGGTCGGCGATCCGCAGGGCGTGGTCGAGGAGGGCGTACGCCTCCTGCGGCGTCAGCTCGTTCAACGGCAGGAGCCGTGCGCCCAGTTGGGGCAACTTGTTGCGAGAGGTGACCAGAAGACGGTGCCGTGTGTTGCCGGGAAGCAGGGGGCGCACCTGCTCCGGTGAGGATGCGTTGTCCGCCAGGATCAGCACCGCGCCCCGCTCACGAGCACGCTCGGCAAGGGTCGAACGGTAGAGCGCGGCCCGTTCGTCCGCAGTGGCCTGGATGTGCTCCGGAGCCGTACCCAGCGCACGCAGCAAGGCCTCAAGCGCCTGGTCCGCCGTGACGGGATCGTCGTCATACCCGTGCAGGTCCATGAAGAGCACCCCGCCCGCGAACCAGCCCCTCCCGCACGCCTCGTGCGCCGCCTCCACCGCGAGCGCCGTCTTGCCGATGCCGCCGAGCCCGGACACCGCCGCGACCAGCACGGCGGCCGGTCTCTGGGGCACGGACGGGTCGAACGCGTCCAGCAGCGCACGCAGTTCGTCGTCCCGGCCGGTGAAGCCGACCGCCTTCGCGGGCAGGGCATCCAGCGCGGTGGGCGCGGGCCCGTGCTCGTGGTACTCCGCCTTGGCGGTGAAGGACCCGGTGAACTCCCCTCCACGGAAGTCGAGATGGTCCCCGCCGTACCCGTTCGTCATCGCGCCGTCCCCCGTGCCGCCTCCGAACATCGCGTGACATCACGGTACGCCGCACCCACCCCGCCCAACGCACGCTCTGCACACGCAACTTGGCAGTACCGTAAGAGTGTGCCGGAGACAAAACCCACCGTGGCGGTTCTGACCGCGCTGTCCCTCGAATACGACGCCGCACTCGGCCACCTCACGGATGTCGAGAAGCTCACGCATCCGCGCTACGGCACGCGGGCCAGGCGGGGCGGTCTCCCCGGCACCCCGTGGCAGGTCGCCCTGGTGGACATGGGCGAGGGAACCCTCACGGCGGCCACCCTCACCGAGCGCGTGCTGTCGTGGCTCGACCCCGAGGCCGTGCTCTTCGTCGGCGTCGCGGGCGGCCTGAAGGACGACATCGAGATCGGCGACGTCGTGGTCGCGACCAAGGTGTACGCGGTCCACGGAGGCAAGCAGACCCCCGACGGTTTCCTGGACCGCCCAGAGGCCTGGCGCGCCTCCCACCGCCTGGAGCAGGCGGCCAAGGAGGCGTTGCGCGGGAAGGCCCACTTCAAGCCGATCGCGGTCGGGGATGTCGTCCTCGCGGACAGCGACTCCGAACTCGCCGGGCGCATCAGGACGAGCTACAACGACGCCGTCGCCATCGAGATGGAGAGCTCCGGCGTCGCCCACGCCGTCCACCTCGCAGGTGAGGCGGGCGCGTTGATCATCCGGGGCATCAGCGACAAGGCCAACGTGGGCAAGTCGGATGAAGACGCCAGGGGTTCACAGCCCCGGGCCGCCGCGAACGCGGCCAGGGCGGCGGTCGCAGTACTCCACGAGCTGCAACCGAAGCCGACTGCCCCGCAGCCTCGTGACTCCGACCCCCGGGAGGGTCCTTTTCGCAGCTCCACGGACGCCCCCACGTACGGCGGAGACCACCTCGACCTCCGGGGGAGCACCTTTCACGGCCCCTTCACCGCCAAGTCGGTCGGCCAACCACCGCACGGCGACGGACAGTAGCCCAGGCGAAGGCCCGCACCACGGAACCGGCACGCCGCAGCAGTCACACGGCCCGGTACCCACCGCGACCACCACCCTCCCGCCCCGCCCCCTCGGCTTCACGGGCCGATCGGCGGAAATGGGCCGCCTGCTCCCCCGCCTCGAACCCGCCCCGGACGGAGCCGCCGCGCTCCCTCTCCTCATCTTCGCCGTCACCGGCATGGGCGGCATCGGCAAGACGGCACTGGCGGTGGAGGCCGCCCATCAGGCCTGCGCGAGGGGCTGGTTTCCCGGCGGCACGCTCTTCGTCGACCTGCGCGGCTACGACGACGCCCCCGTCACCGCCGACCAAGCCGTCCTCGCCCTCCTCGACGCCCTCGGCGTACGTGGCCCGGATCTGCCACAGACGACGGCGCGCCAGTACGACACGTACCGCACCCTCCTCGCCGAGCGACAGGATCGGACGCTGCTGATCCTGGACAACACCTCGGACCCGTCCCAGTTCCTCCCCCTGCTGCCCGGGACGGACCACCACCGGGTGTTGATCACGTCCCGAGACCGCCCGGACTCCCTCCCCGTACGCCTCATCGACCTCGAAACACTCGCCCCGGACGACTCCGCCGCCCTCGTGACCCGCGCCCTCCACGAAGCTGACGAACGCGACGACCGCCCGTCCCGGGAACAGGACGCCCTCCGCGAACTGGCCTCCCTCTGCGGCCACTTGCCCCTCGCCCTCCAGATCGCCGCCGCCATGCTGCGTCGGCGCCGCCACCGCGACATCGCCTCGCTGGTGACCGAGATCAAGGAGGCCGCCGACCCCACCGCCGTACTCGACAACGGCAGTCGCGGCACCGACCTGTACGGCCGTTCGCTCGTGCTCCGCCCGGTCCTGAAGACCTCGTACCGCCGTCTCCCACCCGACCAGGCCCGACTGCTGCGCCTGCTCGCCCTCGCCCCCGGTACGGAGACGGGCGCCGAGGCCGTGGCCGCCCTGGCCGACCTCGACATGGAGACCGCCCTGGGCCTGCTGGAGGACCTCGCCGCCACCCATCTGGTCACGCCGGTCCAGGGCGTCGAGATCTCGGCTTCCGGTGTGCGATGGCGGTTGCATGACTTGGTGCGGGCGTTCGGGGTGGGTGTGGTGGAAAGGGATGCGGCGTTGATGGCGGAGGGGAAGGCGGCGCGGGAGCGGGTACTGGAGTTCTACTACCGGTGGGCGGATGCCGCCGACGACCGGTTGCGCTGGCTGCCCGGGATGCCGGAGCCGGAGCGGTTCGCGGATCGGGCGCAGGCGCTGGAGTGGCTGGACGGGGAGCGGGCGGGGCTGGTGGCGGCGGTGCAGTGGGCGGGGGAGGAGCGGTACGCGGACACGGCGGTGCGGCTGGCCGAATGCCTGACGGAGTACCTGTCCTGGCGGCGGTCCTTCGACGACTGGATCACCGTCGGCCGGGCCGCCCGGGAGGCCGCCCACCGCGCCGGGGACCGCCACGGCGAGGCCGCCGCGTGGGGCAACCTCGGCAACGCCCTGCAGGAGGCGGGCCAGACAGAGGAGGCGATCGACGCGCACACCCGCGCCCGCGACCTGTTCCGGGCGGCCGAGGACCGCCACAGCGAGGCCGCCGCGTGGAACAACCTCGGCCTCGCCCTGCGGGGGGCGGGCCAGGTTGGGGAGGCGATCGACGCACACACCTGCGCCCGCGACCTGTTCCGGGCGGCCGAGGACCGCCACCGCGAGGGCACCGCGTGGAACAACCTCGGCAACGCCCTACAGGAGGCGGGCCAGACAGAGGAGGCGATCGACGCGCACACCCGCGCCCGCGACCTGTTCCGGGCGGCCGAGGACCGCCACCGCGAGGGCAGCGCGTGGACCAACCTCGGCCTCGCCCTATGGCAGGCGGGCCGGGTGGAGGAGGCGGTCGAGGCGTACGCCAAGGACCTGGAGATCTGCCGGGAGTTCGAGGACTGGTACCGGGCAGGCCAGACCCTCCACAACCTGGCCCTCGCCCACCAGTCCGCCCACCACCCCATCGATGCCCGCGCCTGCTACCTCCAGTCCGCCGACGCCTTCACCCGCGCCAACGCCCCCACCGAAGCCACCCAAGCCCGCATCTGGGCCGAAGAACAGGAATAGCGCCCGGCTCGCATCTCACCCCACCTCACCCCCCACCCCCGCATAGCCCCGAGCCCCCCGCCAAGGCAAAACCGCCCACATCCGAGTCCCACCCCCAGGCTCTCGAGCCTCCCCGAACCCCCACTCCCCCTCACACGCCCGCACCACGCACCCCAACACCCGCAACGCCGCCCGCCTCCGCGCATCACAAGCCGCCGCCAGCCGAGGATGCGTATGCCGCGGATGCCCGTCGTAGAAGATCACCCGCAACGCCCCCTCCCGACAACGCAGCGACAGATACACCTCGGCCCCCGACGTGAACCGGCAAGCACACGCGGCCAGTTCACCCACCACCTGCACTGCCGCATCCGTCACGTCCTCCAGCCGATGCAACTGGAGGACCTCCCTGGTCGTTGCCCGAGCGATCCGAGGGCTGGTCAGATCGGCGGGAAGCGTGAGGCTGTACGCGAGGGTGTCGGGTGACGGTGACGGGGTTGCCACCGACATGTCGTTGAGGACGGGGCAGACGGAGACGGCTGTCGCGGGCATACGGAACTCCCTTGAGAACTCGGTGAATTGACGGATCTTGACGTCTCGACCCGACCGGTGGCCTGTCTCCCTGACGCGAGCCCACCCCTCCCAGGGAAGGAGAACCTGGGCAGGCTCGCGCGATGCGCTTCCGACTATGTCGGGCCGTAAGCGACTCGTCACCGAATGTAGAGGGATTTGGTGGCTCCTTGCCACTCAATCAACGACATTGCCACTAACGTGGTGGACCAACCAGGCACGAAAGCGGCAGACTTACGCCGCAACCGCTGAAGGAAGAGACACATGCCGCCGAGGTCAACACCCACGGAACGTCAGAAGCGACTGGGCGCGGAGCTGCGCAAGATGCGCCTCGCAGCAGACGTGACCACGGAGTACGCCGCCGGACTACTGGGCCTCGACAGGGCGAAGATCTCCAACATTGAGGCCGGGGTCCGGACCATCACGGCGGACCGCCTCAGGACCCTCGCCTGCAACTACGCGTGCCGCGACAAGGCCTACGTCGACGCACTGGTCGACATGGCCGGCGACCGTACACGCGGCTGGTGGGACGCGTACCGGGGACAACTGTCCGCAGGCCTCCTCGACATCGCAGAACTGGAGTGGCACGCCAAGAGCGTCCGCGCAGGTCTGGCCATGCACATGCCGGGCCTACTCCAGACCGACAGCTACGCCCGCACGCTCTTCGGCGCGGCACTCCCACCCTTGTCACCGGCAGAGGTCGAGCTGCGTGTGGCCCTTCGCTTGCAACGCCAGCAGGTGCTGTACCGCGAGGAGCCGATCACGTACGTGGGCTACGTACACGAGGCCGCCCTGCGCGTCGAGTTCGGCGGCGCCAAAGTGATGCGCGGGCAACTGGATCACCTCTGCGACGTGTCCGAGCGTGACAACATCGACGTACGCGTGATCCCCTTCAAGGCCGGGGCCTTCCCCGGCGCAGGCCAAGCGGTGATCTACGCCGAAGGACCCGTCCCGCAGCTCGACACAGTGGAACTCGACTCCGCACACGGCCCCGAGTTCACGCACGGCCAGTCCCAACTCGACAAGTACCGAGCCCACTTGGACTGGATGGAGACCGCGTCACTCTCGTCCAGTGCGTCATGTGACTTCATCCGCGACATCGCCCGTCAATTCTGAGGAGCACCATGCCCGAGATCACGTGGGAAGAGCCCTTCTGCGCCGAAGGCGCCAACTGCTTCCGCATAGGCACCGACCCCCAAGGCAACGCCTACATAGCCCTGGCCGGCCAAGAAGACCACTACCTCACCGACACCCGCGAAGCCCTCCGCAGCCTCATCCTCGACATCAAGGCCGGAAAGGCCGACCACCTGCTGTAGCCCCTCACTTGCCCCTCGCCCCTCACTCCGGCAGCACCCCAGGACGGAACTTCTCCACCCCCACCACATGCCGCACCCGCGTCGGCTCGATCAACAACATCACCCGCTGCTCCCCGGGGAGCAGCCACGGATACCGGTCCTCGCCGATGTACTTCTGCGCCAGGCGGTCCATGGCCCGCTCAGCCGTCTCACCCTCGACGAAACGTGCGACCCGGCCCCGGATCTCCACGCGGTCGTAGGGGTTCTCGGCGTCATGGTGGGACAGCGAAACGTTCGGATTGCGCCGCAGGTTGTCGACCTTCACGCGGCCGATCGACGTGTTGACCATGACGTACTCATCCTCGATGTCCGCCCACATGGGCGAAACCTGCGGTGTGCCGTCCGGGCCGACCGTGGCCAGATGCCAGAAGTTCGGCGCCAGGAGCCGCTCACGAATGTGGCCGTCGATGCTGCTCATACCGGTGCCGCCCCTTCACGGTCGTGCTGCCCGCTCGCGCGGGCACGTACGGCGCCATCCTCGTGGCCGGGACCGAGTTCCCGCCAGATGATCTTCAGCCACCTCCGACACGCATCGGAAGCGATCGTACGGGTATCCGAAACAGTAGAATCCGACAATCCGTAATCCTGGCCGAACAGACCGTAGTCACCGCAGCCCCGCACCCCTACCTTGTGCACGTGCACCAGTCGCCACCCCCCGAGCCCACCCCGCCCTTCAACGCCCCTGTCGCCCGCAGACTCCGCAGCGCGCTCGGCATGGGACCAGAACATGTCGCGTACGGGATGCGGACCTCGTACGGACTGCCCTATGTGACACCCGACCTCGTCGCCGCCTGGGAGAGAGGCGTCGCGGCGCCCGGCAATGCCGAACTCGTCGCGCTCGCGGGCGTGTTGTGGTGCTCGCCTGCCGACCTCATTGGCGCGCCACAGACGCTGCGGGAGTTCCGGCTCGCGCGCGGTATACCGGCAGAGGATGTTGCACGGGCCGTCGGACTCGAACTCGCCGTGTACCTACGGATGGAGGAGAACAACGAGTGGCGCGGCAACGAGCGTCAGTCCGCGGCCCTCGCCGGGGTGCTCGGCCTCGCGCTGCCGGATCTCGTCACCGTCAGGGGACGCCGCCCGAAGCTCGCCGAGCTGCTGCGCAACGCGTGCTCCACGCGCTGGCAGGCGTACGTGCGTCCCGTCAGCAAGCTGTTGCCGCTGGACCGGCGGCTCGTGGAGGACGTGCTCGAGTCGCTGTACACGGAGTACCAGCTCCAAATGGCACCCACCCTGAGCTGGGGCAATGGGACAGTCGCGGTCGAAGCGGGCGCGGCCCGGAACTACCTGGACCAGGTCGTCGACCACTTCTGGTCCACCGTCCAGCGCCACGCCCCGTAAAGCCACGGCCCAACGACCCATGAAGCAGCCGGAGGACCGGCCTGGAACACCGGCCTAGAACACCGACTCCGCCTCGTCCATCCGGTCCTTCGGCACCGTCTTCAGTTCCGTGACCGCCTCCGCGAGCGGCACCATCTCGATCTCCGTGCCGCGCAGCGCCGTCATTCGCCCGAACTCGCCCCGGTGGGCGGCTTCGACGGCATGCCAGCCGAAGCGGGTGGCGAGCACGCGGTCGTACGCCGTCGGTGTGCCGCCGCGCTGGACGTGGCCGAGAATGACCGGCTTGGCCTCCTTGCCGAGCCGCCGCTCCAGTTCGTACGCGAGTGCCGTGCCGATGCCCTGGAAGCGCTCGTGGCCGAACTGGTCGATCTCGCCGTGGCCGTAGTCCATGGTGCCCTCGGCGGGGTGGGCGCCCTCGGCCACGCACAGCACCGCGAACTTCTTGCCGCGGGCGAAGCGCTCCTCGACCATCTTGACCAGGTCGCCCGGGTCGAAGGCCCGCTCGGGCAGGCAGATGCCGTGGGCGCCGGCGGCCATGCCGGACTCGAGCGCGATCCACCCGGCGTGGCGGCCCATGACCTCGACGACCATGACGCGCTGGTGCGACTCGGCGGTGGTCTTGAGGCGGTCCATCGCCTCGGTGGCGACGCCGACCGCGGTGTCGAAGCCGAAGGTGCGGTCGGTGGACGAGATGTCGTTGTCGATCGTCTTCGGTACGCCGACGACCGGCAGGCCGACGTCCGAGAGCATCCGGGCGGCCGTGAGCGTGCCCTCGCCGCCGATCGGGATGAGCGCGTCGATGCCGAACTCGCGCATCTCGTCCTGGGCCCCCTCGCAGGCCTCGCGCAGTCGGTCGCGCTGGAGGCGGGAGGAGCCGAGGATGGTGCCGCCGCGGGCGAGGATGCCGCTGACCGCGTCCAGGTCGAGGGTGCGGTAGCGGCCGTCGAGCAGTCCCGCGTAACCGTCCTCGAAGCCGATCACCTCGTCGCCGTAGTGAGCGACGGCGCGGTGCACGACCGACCGGATCACTGCGTTCAGCCCGGGGCAGTCGCCGCCTGCGGTGAGAACTCCGATACGCATCGTGCTGTTTCTCCTGCTCGCTGCTTGGTACGTAAGGGCTGTCGGTACTTGTGAACTGTCGTGCGCTGTCGGTACGTGTAAGCCGGTCCGATTGTTTCACGGGGGGCCTGAGCACCTCTTGACCACCCGGTCCCCGACAGCCATTTCGCGCCCCGATGGGACGGGTGCCCTAACCATGCTCAGAGGTATTGTCAAGAGGGCACGCACGACCCCCACGATAGCGGCTGATTTTGACCAGTGAGGAAACGGAGAGCACACGTGACGCGCAGCGTGTACGTGACCGGGATCGACCGGGGCGACGGGCGCCAGGTCGTCGAGCTGGGAGTGATGGAGCTCCTGACCCGCCAGGTCGACCGGGTGGGGGTGTTCCGCCCGCTGGTCCATGACGATCCCGACCGCCTCTTCGAACTGCTGCGGGCCCGCTACCGGCTCGCACAGGACCCGGCGACGGTCTACGGCATGGACTACCACGAGGCCTCCACGCTCCAGGCCGAGCAGGGCACCGACGAACTGGTCTCGCAACTGGTGGACCGCTTCCACCGGGTGGCGCGCGACTACGACGTGGTCCTCGTCCTGGGCACCGACTACGCGGACACGCAGTTCCCGGACGAGCTGTCCCTCAACGCCCGGCTGGCGAACGAGTTCGGCGCCTCGGTCATCCCCGTCGTGGGCGGCCGCAAGCAGACCGCGGAGTCGGTGCAGGCGGAGACCCGCAACGCGTTCCGGGCCTACGACCACCTGGGCTGTGACGTCCTCGCGATGGTGGTCAACCGGGTGGCCCCGCTGGACCGCGCGGAGATCCACGCGGGCCTCGACTCCCGCCTCCCGGTGCCCTGTTACGTACTGCCGGACGAGCCCGCGCTGGCCGCGCCGACGGTCGCCCAGATCACCCATGCACTCGGTGGCAGGGTCCTGCTCGGCGACGACGCGGGGCTCGCACGCGACGCGCTGAACTTCGTGTTCGGCGGCGCGATGCTGCCGACCTTCCTCGGCGCCCTGACCCCGGGCTGCCTGGTCGTCACCCCCGGCGACCGCGCCGACCTCGTCGTGGGCGCCCTCGCCGCGCACAGCGCCGGCACCCCGCCCATCGCGGGCGTCCTGCTCACCCTGGACGAGCGCCCCAGCGACGACGTCCTCACGCTGGCCGCCCGGCTCGCCCCCGGCACCCCGGTCGTCTCGGTGGCCGGCAACAGCTTCCCGACGGCGGCCGAACTCTTCGGCATGGAAGGCAAGTTGAACGCGGGGACACCCCGCAAGGCGGAGACCGCCCTCGGCCTCTTCGAGCGGTACGTCGACACCGGCGGCCTCCTCAGCCGGGTCTCGGCACCGAGCAGTGACCGCGTCACGCCGATGATGTTCGAGCACCAGCTCCTGGAGCAGGCCCGCTCGGACATGCGTCGCGTCGTGCTGCCCGAGGGCACCGAGGAGCGCGTGCTGCACGCCGCCGAGGTGCTGCTGCGGCGCGGTGTCTGCGAGCTGACGCTGCTCGGCCCGGTGGACCAGATCCGCAAGAAGGCCGCGGACCTCGGCATCGACCTCGTCAAGGCACAGCTCATCGACCCGACGACCTCGGAGCTGCGCGAGCGTTTCGCCGAGAAGTACGCGGCGCTGCGCGCCCACAAGGGCGTGCCGGTGGAGCTGGCGTACGACGTGGTCTCGGACGTGAACTACTTCGGCACCCTGATGGTCGAGGAGGGGCTGGCCGACGGCATGGTGTCGGGGTCCGTGCACTCCACCGCGGCGACCATCCGGCCCGCCTTCGAGATCATCAAGACGAAGCCGGACGCGTCGATCGTGTCGTCCGTCTTCTTCATGTGCCTGGCCGACAAGGTCCTGGTGTACGGGGACTGCGCGGTCAATCCCGATCCGAACGCCGAGCAGTTGGCCGACATCGCGGTCCAATCGGCCGCCACCGCCCAGCAGTTCGGTGTCGAGCCGCGGATCGCGATGCTCTCGTACTCGACCGGGACGTCCGGCTCGGGCGCGGACGTGGACAAGGTGCGCCGGGCCACGGAGCTGGTCCGGGCGAGCCGCGACGATCTGAAGATCGAGGGCCCGATCCAGTACGACGCCGCCGTGGAGCCGTCGGTCGCGGCAACCAAGCTGCCGGGGTCCGAGGTCGCCGGGCAGGCGTCCGTGCTGATCTTCCCGGACCTCAACACGGGCAACAACACGTACAAGGCCGTGCAGCGTTCGGCCGGCGCAATCGCCGTCGGCCCGGTTCTGCAGGGCCTGCGCAAGCCGGTCAACGACCTGTCCCGCGGCGCGCTCGTCGGGGACATCGTGAACACCGTCGCCATCACGGCGATCCAGGCCCAGACCCAGACTCCCATCCCATCGCCCACGACGCCGAAAGCTTCCGCCCTGTGACTGGCACCCGCGTCCTCGTCCTCAACTCCGGCTCCTCGTCGGTGAAGTACCAGCTGCTCGACATGCGCGACAGCAGCCGCCTCGCGGTGGGCCTCGTCGAGCGCATCGGCGAGGAGACGTCCCGCCTGAAGCACACGCCGCTGGCAAACGGGGGCAAGGCACGCGAGCAGACCGGCCCGATCGCCGACCACGAGGCCGCCCTGAAGGCCGTCGCCGAGGAGCTGGGCAAGGACGGACTCGGCCTGGACTCCCCCGAGTTGGCGGCGATCGGTCACCGGGTCGTGCACGGCGGCAAGCAGTTCACCGAGCCGACGGTCATCGACGAGCGGGTCCTCGCGGAGATCGAGCGGCTGATCCCGGTGGCGCCCCTGCACAACCCGGCCAACCTGACGGGTATTCGTACGGCACAGGCGCTGCGCCCGGACCTCCCGCAGGTGGCCGTCTTCGACACGGCGTTCCACACGACGATGCCGGAGTCCGCGGCCCGCTACGCGATCGACGTCGAGACCGCCGACGAGCACCGCATCCGCCGCTACGGCTTCCACGGCACCTCGCACGCCCATGTCTCGCGCGCGACCGCGAAGCTGCTCGGCAGGGCGCCCGAGGAGGTGAACGTCATCGTGCTGCACCTGGGCAACGGAGCCTCGGCCTCGGCTGTCCGGGCGGGCAGGTGCGTGGACACGTCCATGGGGCTGACGCCTTTGGAGGGACTGGTGATGGGTACGCGGTCCGGAGACCTGGATCCGGCGGTCATCTTCCATTTGGCACGTGTTGGCGGGATGTCCATGGACGAGATCGACACTTTGCTGAACAAGAAGAGCGGCCTGATCGGCCTGTGCGGCGACAACGACATGCGGGAGATCCGTCGCCGCGTCGACGAAGGGGACGAGCGGGCGCGGCTCGCCTTCGACATCTACATCCACCGCCTGCGGAAATACATCGGCGCCTATTACGCGGTGCTCGGCCGGGTGGACGCGATCGCCTTCACGGCGGGGGTCGGTGAGAACGCGGCCCCGGTGCGCGAAGCTGCGGTCGCGGGCCTGGAGGGGCTGGGCCTGGCGGTCGACGCCGAGCGCAACTCCGTCCGGTCCGACGAGCCACGGCTGGTCTCGCCGGAGGGGGCGAGGGTCGCGGTGGCCGTCGTACCGACCGACGAGGAACTGGAGATCGCCACCCAGACGTACGCACTTGTGGGCAGCCTCTGAGGCTCCCGTGGGCGGTTCTGAAACCCTCAACTGAGCGGCATTCCGCCCCTTTGTATCTTCCACCAGACGGAATATTCCGCAGTGAAACAAACCGTTAGGATCCCCCCATGCGCCGTTCGAAAATCGTCTGCACTCTGGGCCCAGCCGTCGACTCCCATGAGCAGCTTGTGTCGCTCATCGAGGCCGGTATGAACGTGGCCCGCTTCAACTTCAGCCACGGCTCGCACGCCGAGCACCAGGGGCGGTACGACCGTGTCCGGGCCGCCGCCGAGGAGACGGGCCGCGCGATCGGCGTCCTGGCCGACCTCCAGGGCCCGAAGATCCGGCTGGAGACCTTCGCCGAGGGGCCCGTCGAGCTGGAGCGCGGTGACGAGTTCACCATCACCACCGAGGACGTACCGGGCGACAAGTCGATCTGCGGCACGACCTACAAGGGCCTGCCGGGCGACGTCGCCAAGGGCGACCAGGTCCTGATCAACGACGGCAACGTCGAGCTGAAGGTCGTCGAGGTCGAGGGTCCCCGGGTCCGTACGGTCGTCATCGAGGGCGGCGTGATCTCGGACCACAAGGGCATCAACCTGCCCGGCACGGCCGTGAACGTGCCCGCGCTGTCCGAGAAGGACGTCGAGGATCTGCGCTTCGCGCTGCGCATGGGCTGCGACCTGGTGGCGCTGTCCTTCGTGCGCGACGCCGACGACGTGAACGACGTACACAAGATCATGGACGAGGAGGGCCGCCGGGTCCCCGTCATCGCCAAGGTGGAGAAGCCGCAGGCGGTGGAGAACATGGAGGCCGTCGTGGCGGCCTTCGACGGCGTCATGGTCGCGCGTGGCGACCTGGCCGTCGAGTACCCGCTCGAGAGGGTCCCGATGGTACAGAAGCGCCTCGTGGAGCTGTGCCGCCGCAATGCCAAGCCGGTGATCGTCGCGACCCAGATGATGGAGTCGATGATCACCAACTCCCGTCCCACGCGCGCCGAGGCGTCCGATGTGGCCAACGCGATCCTGGATGGCGCGGACGCCGTCATGCTGTCCGCGGAGTCGAGTGTGGGCGCGTTCCCGATCGAGACCGTGAAGACGATGTCGAAGATCGTCCAGGCCGCCGAGCAGGAGCTGCTCGCCAAGGGCCTGCAGCCGCTCGTACCGGGCAAGAAGCCGCGTACGCAAGGCGGTTCGGTGGCCCGTGCCGCGTGTGAGATCGCGGACTTCCTGGGCGCCAGGGGCCTGGTGGCCTTCACCCAGTCCGGCGACACCGCCCGCCGGCTGTCCCGCTATCGCGCGGCCCAGCCGATCCTGGCCTTCACCCCGGACGAGTCCACCCGCAACCAGCTCGCGCTGAGCTGGGGCGTCGAGCCCCACGTCGTGCCGCTCGTGAGCAGCACCGACGAAATGGTCGAGCTGGTCGACCAGGAGATGGTCAGGCTCAAGCGGTTCAACGACGGCGACACGGTGATCATCACCGCCGGTTCGCCTCCCGGCGTGCCCGGCACCACGAACATGGTCCGAGTGCACCACCTGGGCGGCTGACCCGCTCCGGTCCCCTTCCGATACGCCACTGAGGGCGCCCCCCGCCGCGCGGGGGGCGCCCTCTGAGGGTCCCTCCCAGGCCCTTGAGGCACTGGGGGAGTGTGTGCGGCTCCGGCCGGACCAGCCCGTGGGACTACCCGAGCGGCGTGGTGTACTGCTGCAGGCCGGGGACGGTCAGCGTTCCGCCGAACTGGGCGGCCTGCACGACCTTCACCTTGGTGAAGTAGATCAACGGGATGTTCAGCGGCGGCGGGTGCTTCGGGTCGAACGTGACCGGGATCAGACCGAGCAGGTTGCCGGAGATGCTCTCCGTGTACATGACCGTCTTGCCGTCACGGATGGTGGACGTCGAGCCCTTGGCCGCCTGCACGTGGTGCTTCGCCCCGGCATCCTTGTCGTCAACGGTCTGGTGCAGATCACCGATGTCGGTACCGTCGGAGATCACGTACTTCAGGACCTCCTTGACCGTGCCGTTGGCGGTCTTCACCTTGACGACGCCCTGGTAGTCGGCGCCCTTGAGCAGCAGCGAGCTGGCCTCCAGCTGCCAGGGGTCGTCGGCCAGGGCCGGGATGCCCTGCTCGAGACCGCCCTCGTCCTCCGTGGCGGCCGGGCAGTTCTCCGGGTCCGTGGTGGAGCTCTCGGACGGGCTGGGGGACGGGGACGCGGTGGCCTCGTCGGCTGCCTCCTCCGCCTTCTCCGCGGTGTCCTCGGCTGTTTCCTCGGCCTTCTCGGCCGCGTCGTCCGCCGTGTCCGCGACGTCCTTGGCGGCGTCCTCGACCGTGTCGGTCGCCTTGTCCGCGGCGTCCCCGGCAGCGTCCTCAGCCGTGTCCTCGTTCGCCGACGGGGAGGGAGTGGGCGACGGGCTGGCAGCCGCCTCCTGTTCCTCCTGCTCCTTGTCGTCGGGCGTGAAGAGGTCCTCCAGCGCCTTGCCGAGGCCCAGCGGGTCGAGCGGGTTCTCCGGCTCGGACTCCGAGGGGGACGGCGACGGGGTCGGCTCGGCCTCCTCGGCGGGCGCCGTGGGCTCCGAGGGG
Source organism: Streptomyces sp. NPDC048825 (assembly GCF_043198355.1). Lineage (NCBI taxonomy): Bacteria > Bacillati > Actinomycetota > Actinomycetes > Kitasatosporales > Streptomycetaceae > Streptomyces > Streptomyces sp. NPDC048825. Next base: position 520,957 of record NZ_JBICUR010000003.1, on the reverse strand, counting down.
GACGGCGTCGGCTCGGGCTTGTCGTCGGAACCTGAATCCGACGAAGAGCCGTTGTCCGCCGAGCCGTTGTCCGCGGAGCTGTCGCCCGAAGCGTCCTCGCCCGAGGAGCCCTGCTCCTCGTTGTCGTCGGACGCGGGGCCGCTCGTCGAGGCGGAGGGCGAGGGTGAGGGCGACGCGTCCTTGCCCTCCTCGGTCTCCTCCTCCAGCGCGTCGACGCACTCCTTGTACTCGTCGATCGTCAGGTTCTTCGCCGACGGCTTGTCGTCGGCCCGGGCGAGCGTCGGTGTGAGGCCCATGCCCATGATGATCGCGGTCGGCATCGACGCGATGGCTATCGCCTTGCCCGCGGGCATCTGCAGCCTCGTCATCAAGGGCTTCTTGGGGGCTGCATGCCGCGGCCCGGTTCTCGCCCGGGGCTCTCCCGCGTCCACGCGGTGGACCTCCTCAGGCACTGTGCCTCCCGTTCGCCCCGTTGCTCGGGCTCGTTCCTGACAGATCGTTCGGCTCGCTCGCCCCGCCCGCCGCCATGGCTTCGGGGGCGCCTCCTTCGTCCGTACGGTCCGTCTTGGCCGGCTCCGCCGTGGGCTCCTCGCCGGGTGCCCAGGACACGGCCATCGCGCCGCCGAACAGCGCGAGCAGGAAGCCGATGAGGAACCCGCCGAGGTTGGACACCGGGATGGACACCAGCGCCAGCAGGATCGCCGCCACACCGGCGAAGACCCGTACATGCTTCTGGAACCACAGACTGATCCCGAGCACGATCAGCAGCACGCCGATGATCAGGGAACCCGCGCCCGCGGTGGTGGCCATCGCCAGGGTCAGGTGACCTATCTGGAGATTCGCATACGGGAAATACATGATCGGGATCCCGCCGAGCAGGATGAACAGACCGGCCCAGAACGGCCGGCTGCCCCTCCAGGCGCGGAACCGCAGCCGCCTATCGGTGAACTGGCTGCGCGTGGCTGGAGTGTCGGCGCTCATGGAAAACAGCTCCCTGGAACGGCGTTGCTGTGAGAGGTGAAAGCTGGGGGCGTGGTGTGGGGGTGGGGGGTGGCGAGTGTACGGACCGGGTGGCGTCGCACGGACGTCGATGACGACATCCGACGAACCTGCAGAGGGACTTCAAAGACGAGAAGGAGGTGTGACGGGCGGGGAAGCGCGACTCCCCCACCCGCCACGGAGTGCCTAGTAGCACTCCTTGACGCCCGCGGACAGCTTCATCGTCAGCCCGCTCAGCTTGAAGGTTCCGGCAGTGGTCGCCCACGCCGTCTGCTCCACGTCCTTGAGAAGGACCTCGTCGGCCTGCTGCGCGAATCCGAACGGGTTCGCCTTGTCGCCCTTGGCAATGCCGGGACCCTTGTTGGCGTCTCCGGCGGCCACACCGATGTCGATGTTGGTGAACTCGGCATCGGCCTTCAGGTCGGCGACGTCGATGTACAGATTCTCCGCCTCGACCGGCGTCTTACCGCCACCGGCCTTGAGGATGAGGCTGACATTGCCGAGCACCGGGATGTTCGGCGTGACGACGGACTGGCACAGTTCCTTGATCGTCGCCTGCTTGAACGCCGAGACCGCGACGGGGTGCGACGTCTTCTTGCCATCGAGGGTGTACCCCGAGTCGATGGCGCCGTACTGCGAAAAGCCCGTGCCCTTGAGCTCCTTGGTCGTCACCTTGAACGACTGGCCCGACACGCTGAACGACGCGGCGAGAGCGCTGTTGGCCAGGGCCATGCCTATCGCGGCCGTCGCGGCCACGCTGGGCACCATGACCACAGCGAACCGCTTCCATCTGGTCCCGCCACGCACCTGGGACTCCATATTTCCTCCTTCTCGGACGTACATCTCCGGCCCTGACGGCCCCCGGTCGGCGGCTCGGTCGGGCAGGGATGGGAGAAGTGCTACGTCCTCGGGAAGGAGAGCGCCCGTACTCAGAGGCGCGAAGGGCGCCCCAACACAAGCGATCACCCCCGAGCGACAACCACTGGTCGCGCCTGAACACTTCACGCACAACCTGCCGGACAGGCTCTGCCCGAAAGCAAAGACCCCCCTGTCCAAGGAGCGGCGCCACTGCCGCCGCTCCTACTCGGTGGGGACCCAGGAAGACCCGTTGACCCGATTGGCTGTCGGGATGCGGGAATGGACCGAGCGTCGCCGATCGTGGTGCATTCACGCCGTCGCCGCAAGGGGGTTCATTACTGGCTAGTAACGGCCGGATAACCGAACAACGACCCGCCGGTATCGGCCGACGACGCAGGGTGTCCCCGAGGTGAGTAACAAAACCGTTGATCTTTGGACGGAGTCCGGCAGATCGACGCCTGCCTCTTACTCCAAGTAACAGCGGCCGCGTTTACCAAGATTTGGTAAAACACGGCCGCAGGGTCGCTCAGTCGACAAATCTTTCACTCAGGCAACAGGGGCCCCAGTGGTTGCCTCGGAGGGCTAGCCACCGGTCAGAACAGGGCGCGAGCCAGTGCTCTGCGTGCAGCGGTTACTCGCGGATCGTCACTGCCGACGACCTCGAACAGCTCCAACAGCCGCATACGCGCGGCATCCCGGTCGTCACCGGCCGTACGCGCCACGGTGTCGACAAGCCGCCCGAACGCGTCCTCGACATGACCACCCACCAGATCCAGGTCCGCGGCGGCGATTTGAGCCTGTACGTCAGCCGGGTTCTCGGCGGCGTCCTTGCGCACCTGCTGCGCATCGGCGTTCTGCACGCGCTGGAGCAACTCGGCCTGGGCAAGGCCCAGTTTGGCCTCCGTATTGCCCGGGTCGTCACTCAGCACGTTCTTGTACGCCTGCACCGCACCGCCCAAGTCCCCCGCGTCCAGGGCCTGTACGGCGGCTTCGAGCAGCGCGTCGTACGGACCGGCCGGCACCTCGGGAGCCGCCTCGGCCTCGACGCCGGGTCCGGCCTCGGTATCCGGGTCGACCGTGAGGCCGGTCAGACCGAAGCGCTGCTCGGCGACCTGGATGAGCTGGTCCAGGGTGCCCCGGATCTGCGGCTCGGGGGCGGCGCCCTGGAAGAGCGGCAGGGCCTGGCCGGCCACCACCGCGAAGACGGCCGGGATCCCCTGGATCCCGAACTGCTGCATCAGCATCTGATTGGCGTCGACGTCGATCTTGGCGAGGACGAAGCGGCCGTTGTACTCGGCGGCGAGCCGCTCCAGGAGCGGGCTCAGCTGCTTGCACGGCTCGCACCACTCGGCCCAGAAGTCGATGACGACGGGCACCTCGGTGGAGCGCTGCAGGACGTCACGCTCAAAACCCGCCTCGTCTACGTCAATCACAAGGCTGGCGGTGGAGACAGCGCCTCCCCCGCCCTGCTTCGCCGCTTCGGCGCGTGCCTGCTCCGCCTTCGCCTTGGCCTCCTGGGCCGCCTTCACCGCGGCGAGGTCGACGACTCCGCTCATGGACATGTTCCGTGGCTGCATGGGTTCATCTTCCCCCCTCCGCGTACGTACCGGAAAAGCGCGGTGAAATCCGGGCCTGCCGCGTGGCGTTCGACGCCGGGTCCCCACCTGGCGCCGCGTGGTCGTCGCTCGTACGCAGGCTTTCGCTACGAGCCGTAGCGTAACTGGATCGGGAACCCCCGCGGAACCAAGTCCCGGTGATCTCCCTCACCTTGCTTCCCCGCACCGAGTCACAGGAACCGCCCGCTATGGTCGACGAATGCACAGCCGCACTTCCGCCCCACGCGCCACAGGGGGCCGCCCCCGCAGCGCCACCGCGGACGCGGCGATCCTGGCGGCGACGCGGGCGGCGCTGGTCGAACTCGGCTGGTCCAAGCTGACACTCGGCGATGTGGCGACGCGTGCGGGCGTCGCCAAGACCACCCTCTACCGCCGCTGGGCCGGCAAGAACGAACTGGTCGTCGACGCGGTGGCCGCCCTCTTCGACGAACTCGAACTCCCCGACCGCGGCAGTCTCGCCGCCGACATCGAGGGCGTAGTCCTCCGGTTCGCGGCGATCCTGGCCCGCCCGGAGGCGAAGAGCGGCCTGATGGCGGTGGTAGCGGAGTCGATCCACGACGACGCACTGCGCGACCGCATCCGCGCGTCGATCGTCGAGCGCCAGAAACTCCTCGTCCTGGAGGGACGCGCACGCGCCCAGCAGCGCGGGGAACTGCCGGAGGAGAGCGACCCCGAAACCGCGGCTCGCACCGCGGACCTCATCTTCGACGTGATCGCAGGCGCGGTGGTGCACCGGGCCCTGGTGAGTGCAGAGCCCGTCGACACGGACTGGACCAGGAGCTTCACCGTGCTCCTACTGAACGGCCTGACCGCATCGTCAATGGCCTGAGGCCCGCTCGCGAGAGGCGCAGCCATTCTCCAAGCGCTTCACGCGCCTACAGCTGCCGGTCCCCTTGCCAGGTGACGGACGTCAGCACGGCCAGACCGCCATGGGCCAGGCCCTGGCACACATCAAGCCGACGCACGAAAAGGCGGTGAGGGGAACAACAACCCCTCACCGCCCTCAGCGGACGACACCTCGACGCTAGAACCCCGCCGGTTCCGTATACACCCCCCACTCGTCCCGGAGGGCGTCGCAGATCTCCCCCAGCGTCGCCTCCGCCCGCACCGCCTCCAGCATCGGCTCGATCATGTTCGAGCCGTCCCGCGCGGCGGTAAGCATCGCGTCCAGGGCACCCCGTACGACTGCCTCGTCCCGGCCCGACCGGCGATCGGCGAGCACCCGCACCTGGTCCCGCTCCACCTCGTGACTGACCCGCAGGATCTCCAGGTCACCGGTCACAGAGCCATGGTGGACGTTCACCCCCACCACCCGCTTGTCCCCCTTCTCCAGAGCCTGCTGGTACTGGAAGGCGGACTCGGCGATCTCCCCGGTGAACCAGCCGTCCTCGATGCCCCGCAGAATCCCGGAGGTGATGGGCCCGACGGGGTGCTGCCCGTCCGGGTGGGCCCTGAGACCCCGCTCCCTGATCTGCTCGAAGATCTTCTCGGCATCCGCCTCGATCCGGTCGGTCAGCTGCTCGACGAACCACGAACCGCCCAGCGGGTCCGCCACGTTGGCGACCCCGGTCTCCTCCATCAGCACCTGCTGCGTACGCAGCGCGATCTCGGCCGCCTGCTCGGAGGGCAGCGCCAGCGTCTCGTCCAGCGCGTTGGTGTGCAGCGAGTTGGTCCCACCCAGCACGGCAGCCAGCGCCTCGACCGCCGTGCGCACCACGTTGTTGTACGGCTGCTGCGCCGTCAGCGAGACACCGGCGGTCTGCGTGTGGAAACGCAGCCACTGCGCCTTCTCGGACTTCGCGCCGTACACATCTCGCATCCACCGCGCCCAGATCCGCCGCGCCGCCCGGAACTTGGCGATCTCCTCGAAGAAATCGAGATGCGCGTCGAAGAAGAAGGAGAGCCCGGGAGCGAACACATCGACGTCCAGGCCGCGCGAGAGCCCCAGCTCGACGTACCCGAACCCGTCGGCGAGGGTGTACGCCAGTTCCTGCGCGGCCGTCGAGCCGGCCTCACGGATGTGATAGCCGGAGACGGACAACGGCTTGTACGCGGGGATCTTCGACGCGCAGTGCTCCATCAGGTCGCCGATGAGACGCAGGTGCGGCTCAGGCTGGAAGAGCCACTCCTTCTGCGCGATGTACTCCTTGAAGATGTCCGTCTGGAGCGTGCCGTTCAGGACGGCCGGATCGATGCCCTGGCGCTCGGCGGCGACCAGGTACATGCAGAAGACCGGCACGGCGGGCCCGCTGATCGTCATCGACGTCGTGACGTCACCCAGCGGGATGTCCTTGAACAGGACCTCCATGTCCACGGCGGAGTCGATCGCGACCCCGCAGTGCCCGACCTCACCGAGCGAGCGTGGATCGTCGGAGTCACGCCCCATGAGCGTGGGCATGTCGAAGGCCACGGACAGACCGCCCCCGCCGTTGCCGAGGATCGACTTGTAGCGCTCGTTGGTCTGCTCGGCGTTCCCGAACCCGGCGAACTGCCGGATGGTCCACGTCCGCCCTCGGTAGCCGGTCGCGTAGAGCCCCCGCGTGTAGGGGTACTCCCCCGGCCAGCCGATCCGCTCGAACCCCTCATACGTGTCTCCGGGCCGTGGCCCGTACACCGGCTCCACAGGATCGCCGGAAAGCGTCGTGAAGTCGGCCTCACGCTTGCGTGAAGCGTCGTACCGGGCCTGCCACCGTCGGCGGCCCTCTTCGATGGCGTCAGCGTCCATACCTTCGAATTTACTAGGACGTCCTAGTAAATGTCGATGGCAGACCGCCACGGACTACTCCATGGCGGTAGTGACTCAGGTCTCGATGAGGCTCAGGCCTTGGCCACGGCGGCCGGATCGTCCACGACCTTGGCCTCCAGCTCGTGCGTGACCTTGCGCTCCACGAAGAACGCGGCCGTCGGCACCGTGCCTGCGAGCAGCACCCACAGCAGCTTCGGCACCGGCCACTTCGCCTTGGAGCCCATGTCGAAGGCGAACACCAGGTAGACGACGTACAGCCAGCCGTGCGCGATGCTGACCACGCGCGTGAAGTCCGCGGCGCCGTCCACGTCGAGCACGTACTTGCCGACCATCCCGACAACCAGCAGGACCAGCAGCACACCTGTGACGTAGGCCATGACGCGGTAGCGGGTCAGCACGCTCTTTTTCATGCGTACGAGCGTAACCGGCGGTTTCGTACGGTCTTCGGGCGCCCCCGGACCGTACGCCCCGGTCCTAGCCCTCTTCGAAGTCGTGCGCGGCGATGCGCAGAGGCCGCAGCATCGCGAAGATCTCCGCGCACTCCTCCGCGTCGTACACCCCGAGCCCGAAGTCCATCGCCATCAGGTCGCGGGTGGCGGCCTCCACGACCTCACGGCCCTTGTCGGTGATGGAGGCGAGCGTGCCACGCCCGTCGTTGGGATTGGGCCGCTTGTCCACCAGGCCCGACCTGACCAGCCTGTCGACAGTGTTCGTGACGGACGTCGGGTGCACCATGAGCCGCTCGCCGATCTTGGACATCGGCAGTTCGCCGGCTTTGGAGAAGTTGAGCAGCACCAGTGCCTCGTAGCGCGCGAACGTCAGCCCGTACGGCTTGACGACCGCGTCGACCTCGGCCAGCAGGATCTGGTGCGCACGCATGATCGAGGTGATCGCGGCCATGGACGGCACGGACCCCCAGCGCTGCTTCCAGAGTTCGTCGGCGCGGGCGATGGGATCGAAAGGAAGACTGAGCGGCTTCGGCACGGCAAAGACCCTACCGGCCGGTCATATCGTGGTCAGCCCCGTCTCGCGGATCGGTCCCCGACTCCCGCCGTACGTCCCGTGCGCCGCACCTCCAGCACCAGGAGTACGCAGCAGGCGGTCCCGAACGCCCCGACCGAGCCCACCACCGTGCTCACTGACCAGAACTCGGCGGCGGCCCCGGCCAGCGCCATCCCCACGCCCTGGATCGTCATGAGCCCGGCCGTGTGCACGGTCATGGCCCGCCCGCGCAGTTCCTCGGGAACGGCGTCCACGAACCAGCGGTCGAGCCCGAGGGTGTACGCGCCCGCCGCCCCGGCGAGGAGCAGCGCGAGCAGGATCCAGCCGAGGCCCGGGTGGAGCGGGAAAAGGAGGAAGGGCAGCAGAGTGCCGCCCGCGAGAGGCAGCACGATCCGGGAGCGGGCCGCGGGTGACAGCGCGGCACCGGCGTAGAGCTCACCGGCGATCGTGCCGATCGGCATCGTGCACATCAGCAGTCCTACGCCGGCCGCGCCGACCCCGATCTCGTCCGCGTAGGCGGCGGCCAGCGCCTCGGGGGCGACGACGAACATCGGAGGTACCCACAGGAGCAGCAGGAGCGCCCGGATGCGGCGGTCGCGGAGGACGTCGCGGGTGCCGGCGAGCGAGTACCGCACAAGCGATCCGCCTCCGGCGCGCGCGGGCCTGCGTCGTGTGCCGAAGCGGAGGAGGAGCGCCGAGGTCAGGAAGGTGCCCAGGGTGATGACCAGCGCTCCGCGCGGCTGGACGAAGGTGAGCAGGACGCCGCCGAGTCCGAAGCCCACGAGTACGGCGCTCTGCGAGACCATCCGCAGCAGCGAACGCCCGAGGACGAACAGGTCGCCGTCCCCGAGGATCTCGGTCAGCGTGGCCATCCGCGTCCCGTTGAACACGGGCGACACGGCCGCGATGACGCACCGCAGCGCGAGCAGCGCGGCGACCGGCGTCGACGGCAGCGCCATCAGCGCCGCGCACCCGGCACACACCAGGTCGCACCCGACGAGCACGCGCCGCGCCGGGAACCGGTCCGCGACCCCGGCAAGCAGCGTCCCGCCCAGCAGGTACGGCAGGAACCCCAGCGCGAAAGCGAGCGCGCTGAGCAGGGGCGACCCGGTCAGCTCGTACACGAGCACGGTCAGCGCGATCTCGCTGATGACCACGCCGAGGAGGGAGAGGGCATGAGCGGCGAAGACGGCGCGGAACTCTCGTACGGCGAAGGCGGCTCCGTAACCGGCGGTGTCAGGTGGCGCGGGCCGCGTCGTTGGGTCCTTCTGTTCCAGCTCTTGCAGCTCTTCTGGCATGGGCAGCAGGTTGCACGCGCGGGTGCCGGTCGCCGTAGAGTTTCGGCTCAGGCCGAATCTTCGGGGGTGCCGAGTCGTCGAGGGAGGTGCGGGGTTCAGTGCCCTTCCGTCTGCACTTCGGCGAGGACGATCTGCTGCGGTGCCGGTTCGCGGTGTCCCCGCTGTGGGAGACGCAGGAAGCGGTACGCACGCTGAACCGGCCGGAGCGTCACGGCTATCACGCGAGCTGGCTGCGCCGTATCCGTTCGGCTGCCGCCGGGCTCGACCTCACGCCGCTGTGGCTGCTGATGCCGCAGCGTGGGCACACCCCCGACTGGCTGTGTCCGCCGCCGATCGGTCCGGCTGCCCCGTTCGAGGAGGAGATCGCGGCGGTCCGCGCGGTGCATCCCCGGGAGGCCCGCGAGGATACGGCACGCTCGCTCGCGGATACTCCGGGAGCCGCCGAATCCCGGCTAGGGCGCGCCCTGTTGAGGGATCCCGTCCGTATGGTCCAGCAACTGGCCGACCTGCTGGAGGCGGCCTGGCACACCCTCGTCGAGCCGGACTGGCCCCGGCTGCGTGCCCTGCTGGAAGCCGACGTCGCCTTCCATTCGCGCCGACTCGCCGAGGTGGGCCTCGGCGGGCTGCTGCCCGAGCTGGACCGGCGGTTCGCCTGGGGGACGGGCACGCTCACGGTCGACCGGAAGGGCGAGCACGTACGTGAACTAGGCGGTCAGGGCCTGGTGTTGATGCCCAGCGTCTTCTCCTGGCCGGACGTGGTGAGCGGCTTCGACCCGCCGTGGCAGCCCACGCTGGTCTACCCGGCGCGCGGCATCGGCGGCCTGTGGGCGTCGCCGACCGACCGCGCCTCCGACGCTCTCGTACGCCTCCTCGGCCGCGGCCGGGCCGGCGTGCTGACCGCGCTCGACGAGCCCGCCACCACAACGGCCCTCGCCCACCGCCTCGGCCTCGCGCCCTCCTCCGTGTCCGCACACCTGTCGGCACTACGGGCCGCGGGCCTGCTCGTCTCGCGGCGGTACGGGCACCAGGTGCTGTACGAGCGCACTCCGCTGGGCATGGCGCTGGCGTCGGGCGGCTGAACCCGGCCGGGGGTTGGGCGGGGGTTTTCCTTTCCCCCACCCCACCCCTTCCCGAAACTGGGGGCTGCGGCCCCCAGGCCCCCGCTATCGGCCTGCGGCCTCGTCCTCAAACGCCGGACGGGCTGACTGATGCGGCCCAGGGCTGCACCTTCCAGCCCCGGGCCGCGCAAGATCAGCCCCTTGGGGGCACCTCCCATCGGTAGCTGGGGAGTTTGAGGAGCGGGGGGCGGGGCCTGGCCCCGAAAGGGGGTGCGGGGCGAAGCCCCGAGGGGTGTCGGGGGGCGCAGCCCCGAGGAGGTCCAGGGGCGGCAGCCCTGCGGAGGTCCAGCTGGCGGAGCCCCGCGAGGGGCCAGGGGCGAAGCCCCTGGTGGTGGGGGCTGGGGCGGAGCCCCAGCGGGGTTCCGGGGCGGAGCCCCGGGGATGGGACGGGTAGGGGCGGCGGGGGCGAAAACCCTCCCCGCACACCCCGAGCGCGCTCAGCCGTCCGAGCCGTCGTCGTCCGCGTCATCGTCGGCGGAGTCCTGGTCGGCGGACTTGTCCGCCGTGACCTGGGCCGTCTTCAGGTCGACGTTCCACTCGCGCTCCGCGCCGCCCGAGGCGCGCGTCTCGGCGTCCCAGGCCTTGGACTTGCCGTCCTCGTCCAGGTCGACCGACGTGACCGTGCCCTCCGCGGCAGCGGCCTTCGCGGCCTCCTCGGCCGAGACGGACGCAGCCTTCAGCGCCGCCCGTACCTGCGCGGTGTCGTCGCCGTCCTCGTGCTCGACGTGCGAGCCGAGGACCTTGCCGGTGGCCGGGTCTATCTGGATGCTGTGCCAAGTGCTGCCCTTGGTAAGGACGTCGACGTCCCAGACCACGGGGCCGCCGTCGTCCTCGTCGTCCAGCCCGGCGGAGACCGCGGTGCCCGGCGTGTTGCGGAGGGCGGCCCCGATGGCCTCGGCCGCCGTGACCTTGCCGGACGCGCCCTGTGCGGCGTCGCCTCCGGTCCGGCTGTCGTCGGCCTGGCTGCCCCCGTTGTCACGCTCGTCGTCGCGGGCGTCGTCGCGGGCGTCGTCCTTGTCGTTGGCGTCGTCCTTGTCGTCGGCGTCATCGTCACGGTTGTCGCCGGCCGGCCGTACGCTCGACGGCTGCGTCGTCCCCGACCCGTCGTCGCTCGTGACCGCGAGAGCCGTCGCCGTACCGCCTCCGACGAGGGCCGCGGCAGCGATGCTGGCGATGACGATGTTGCGCTTCATGGGGTTTCCTCCCGAGTTGGTCTGCTACGCCGTGTTTCGACGTGAACCAATCTGACGGAAGCACGCTGAAGCGAAGCTGAAGCACCCTGAAGACCACTTCAGGTTCGCCCTGCGAAGCTGGACCCCATGCGCCTGTTGATCGTGGAAGACGAAAAGCGGCTGGCCCTGTCCCTCGCCAAGGGCCTGACGGCCGAGGGCTTCGCCGTGGACGTCGTCCATGACGGCCGGGAGGGCCTGCACCAGGCCGGCGAGGGCTCGTACGACCTCGTCATCCTCGACATCATGCTGCCCGGCATGAACGGGTACCGGGTGTGCGCCGCCCTGCGCGCTGCCGGTCACGACGTGCCCATCCTCATGCTCACCGCCAAGGACGGCGAGTACGACGAGGCGGAGGGCCTCGACACGGGAGCCGACGACTACCTCACCAAGCCGTTCTCGTACGTCGTCCTGGTGGCCCGCGTGAAGGCGCTGCTCCGTCGGCGCGGATCCGCGGGCGCGTCGCCCGTGCATGTGATCGGTGAGTTCAAGGTCGACACCGCCGCGCGGCGCGTTCTCCGAGGCGAGGAGGAAGAAATCGCCCTGACCGCGAAGGAGTTTGCGGTCCTCGAGCAGCTCGTGGTGCGGGCCGGCGAAGTCGTCTCCAAGGCGGAGATCCTGGAGCACGTCTGGGACTTCGCCTACGAGGGCGACCCCAACATCGTCGAGGTGTACATCAGCACCCTGCGCCGCAAGCTCGGCGCCTCGCTGATCCGGACCGTACGCGGCGCCGGTTACCGCCTGGAGGCGAGATGAGGCGCGTCCTGGGCTCCATACGGGCTCGGGCGACGCTCGCGGCGACTCTCGTGGTCGCCGTCGCGCTGGTCGCGGCGGGAGCGGCCGTACTGCTGTCCCTGCGCTCCAACCTCATCGACCAGACCGACGCGCAGGCGGACGGCGCGGCCCGGCAGGTCGCCTCGGAGCTCGCCGCCGACATCCCGTACGCGAAGGTGGAGATGCCGGACGCGGACGACGACCGGCCGGTGCAGATCGTCGAGAAGGGTGGCCGGCTGGTCGCGGTCAGCGAGGACCTGGAGCAGGTCACCGGTACAGGAGTCGAGGCCGTACGTCCGCAAGGCGGTTCCGGCACTGGCGGTTCCGGCACTGGCGGTTCCGGCACTGGCGAGGACGGGGACGACGATCAGGACGAGGACGGTCACGATCCCGCGGTCGGGGAGATCTCCGAGGGCGTCTCGAAGGGGTCGGGCAGCGCCACCGTGGACGGGAGCACCGAGGACTACCGGTTCGTCGCGGTCGAGGCGACCACTCCCGAGGACGTCACGTACACCGTGTACGCGGGAGCCCCCCTGCACACCGAAGAGAGCGCCGTCGACACGGCGTTGACGACCATGCTGATCGGGCTGCCGCTACTGCTGCTGACCGTGAGCGGCGTGACCTATCTCGTCACTCGGCGGGCCCTGCGTCCGGTCGAGGGCATCCGCGGCGAGATGGACGCCATCACTCACTCCGAGGACCTCTCGCGGCGCGTCCCCGTACCGGACACTCATGACGAGGTCGCACGCCTCGCGCGTACGACCAATGAGACGCTCGCCGCGCTGGAGACCTCTGTGGAGCGGCAGCGGAGGTTCGTCGCGGACGCCTCGCACGAGCTGCGCAGTCCCATCGCGTCCCTGCGCACCCAGCTCGAAGTGGGCGTCGCGCACCCGGAGTTGCTCGATGTGAAGGGGGCGGTCGAGGACACCGTACGACTGCAACGGCTGGCCGCCGACCTGTTGCTGCTCGCCCGGCTGGACGCTGGAGAGCGGCCCACGGACGCGCGGTTCGACCTGGCGGCGTTCGTCCGCGAGGAGGCGTCCCAGCGGAACGGTGACCGTATCGCCGTGACCGTCGACGCCGAGGCCGTCCAGGTGGCGGGTTCCCGCGGACAGTTGGCGCGGGTCCTGGGCAATCTGCTGGACAACGCCCAGCGGCACACGCGCTCGTCGGTCACGGTGACCGTGCGGCGCGAGGGCGGGCAGGCGGTGCTGGCGGTCGCCGACGACGGCAAGGGCGTGCCCGCCGCCGAACGCGAGCGGGTCTTCGAACGCTTCGTACGCCTCGACGAGGCCCGCGCCCGTGACGACGGCGGAGCCGGTCTCGGCCTCGCCATCGCCCGCGACGTCGCCGTACGACACGGTGGATCACTCACCGTCCACGAGGCGCCGTCAGGCGGAGCCCAGTTCGAACTCCGCCTGACGACCAGCTAGCGCTCGGGCGTCAGGGTCGCCCCCGCTGCCCCCGCAGATGCCCCGCGATCGGCGTCAGGGACTTGTGGAGCGCTTCCAGTTCCTCGGCCGGGATGAGGTCGATGAAGTGCCGCCGCACAGACGCCACATGATGAGGCGCGACCTTCTTCATCGTTTCCATGCCGTGGTCCGTGAGCACGGCGTACAGCCCACGGCGGTCGGACTCGCAGTTCTCCCGCCGCACCAGGTCCGCGTTCTCCATACGCGTGATCTGGTGCGAGAGGCGGCTCTTGGACTGGAGGGTGGCGGACGCGAGATCGCTCATCCGCATCCGCAGGCCCTCCGACTCCGAGAGGTTCACCAGGATCTCGTAGTCGTTCATTGTCAGGCCGAACGGCTGGAGGTCCCTTTCGAGCTGGTACGTCAACAGTCTGTTGACCTCCAAGTGAGTGCGCCAGGCGCACTGCTCCGCATCGGTCAGCCAGGGCGTGGCCGTCTCGGTCTCCATGAATGGATTCTACCTAAGATGTTGAATGGCGAACTGTGAGGGTTTTTGTCGTTGTGACGGTGCGCACGCGTTCGATGTCACACTCCGCAGACTACCGCTCACAGCCCGAAGCGACGCTGAAGGTCTCCCAGCTGTCCGGGAAGGCGCGGTGATCCGGACGGCTGCCCACCGGGCGCCCCGCCGCCACCGGGCACGCCCGGCTCGTTCGGAGTCACCCCCATGGCCTGCTCCGCCATCAGCGTCTCGCTGGACTGCAACAACACCGTGCCGGCGCCCACGAACTCGAACTGATGCTCCTCTCCGGAGGCCCCGCCCACGCCCGTGAGCGCACGCAGACCGCCCATCAGGCCCGTCATGTACCCGTGGTCGTAGTGATGGCACGGCGAGGGGCAGTCGGCCCAGCCGACCAGGGCCTGGGGATCGACCCGGATGGGCGGCTCCATGAACACCACCGGACCGTTCGAGGCGGCCACGAACTTGCCCGTCCCGATCAGCGTCAGAAAGCCCGGCACGATCGACTGCTTGAGCGCGAGAGTTGGCTGAAAAGCTAGGAGGTTGCCTGAGCGAATGGTCAGGTTGCCCTCGTCCAGATCGTACGAATTCACGTCGAAGGCCCGGTCGGCGAGCAGCATCTTGCCCGAGCCGGAGGCCACCACCCAGTCGCTGGCGTGCAACGGCGAATGGAACGACGTACGCACCAGACGGTCGAGGCGGCCGTGCCCGATGCCGTTGAACTCCATCGAGCCGTAGTAGGCGATCATCTTGCCCTTCTGCAGGAACCACTCGCTCCCCTTGAGCTCCACGCAGAAGGTGTAGTTGTTGATGTTGTCGTCGGACGGCAGCGTCATCGGGTCGTGGATCACGGGGCCCGTCCCCGGGTAGGCGGTCACAGCTTTTCCTCCGAGGCCTGGACGAACACCGCGCCGTTGCCGCTCAGCTCCAGCTGGAACGCCTCGCCCGAGCCGCGGCCCACCATGTCGCGCCAGCCGAGCGCGGTCGACAGCTTGTTGCGTACGTCGCCGTGATGCGCCACGTACGCCTGCGGGTCGACGTGGACGGGGCGCTGCGGAGTGATCGGCACCTCGATGATCCCGCCGTGCGCCATGACGGCCACCGCGCCGTGGCCCTTCAGGGTCGTCGTGAACAGCCCCTGACCGGTGATCTGCCCACGCACCATGCCCATGACCCCGCCCTGCGAGCCCATGAACATCGTGCCCTGCTCCAGTGTCCCGTCGAAGGCCAGCAGCCGGTCCGCCTCCACGAACAAGGTGTCGCCTGTGAGGTTGATCACCTCGATGTGGTGGCCGCCGTGCCCGAACAGGACCGTTCCGGAGCCCTCCACGGTCATCAGCGGCGTCGCCTCGTTCGCGACCCGGCGGCCGATCATCGACATGACCCCGCCCTGGCCGCCCTGCATGTTCGGGGTGAAGGAGACCTCGCCCTTGTAGGCGAGCATCGCGCCGCGCTGGCTGAACAGCCGCTGGCCCGGCGCGACCGTGGCCTCGATCATCTTCGAGTTGACCTCGCGAAAGGGCATCAGACCTCCCCTCCGATCGTGTTGCGCTCGCTGGGCTGTACGTAGACGAGCCCGTCGCCCTCGAAGCGGATCTGGAAGGCCTCGCCGCCGCCTTCGCCCATGAACGTGCGGAAGGTCACACCCGACTGGAACGACTGCCGCAGATTGCCCTGGTGCGCGATGTACGCCCCCGGGTCGACCGTGAGCGGGTACTGCGAGCTCACCCGGAGCACCACCGCCGGCCCGTCGGACATGATCGCGGCCTGGCCGTGGCCCTCGATGGTCGTCGTGAACAGGCCGTTGCCCTGCGAGGCGCCGCGCATCCCCGTGAAGCTCGTGCCCGTGCGCAGCCCGGAGTCCGTCGCGAGCAGATTGCTCGACTCGACGAAGAGCTTGTCGCCCTGGAGGCCGACGAGGTTGATCTCGCTGGCCCGGTCCGCGAACCAGCAGGTCCCGTGCCCCTTCACCTCCATCAGCGTCATCTGCTCGCCGGTGAGGCGCCGGGTCACCATCCCCCGTATCCCCTCCCCACCGCCGCTCAGCTTCTTGAAGTCCATCTGTCCGTCGTACGCCACCATCGAGCCGTTCTTCGCCTTGACGGCGTCGCCGGTCATGTCGACGGCCAGCACCTTGCTGCCCTGGAGTCGGAACATCGCCACGGTGTGAAGGTAGCCGCCGGGCGCGGCCGGTGACAGATCCTGCGGGATGATCCGACCCTGAGCGCACCCTGATCCCACCGCTGGGGGACGTGTGCGGGACCCGTGGTCAAAACCTGAAAGCGGTTCGGCACCCCACGCCGGTCGGCGTCAGCGTCGGATGCCACAATGGGGGCCGCTTGTGCGTACGTTCACAAAGCGTCTGCCCCTCTGACCCCACCTCTGCCATCGAAGGTGACTCGTGGACATCAAGACCGCCTCCGCCCTCCGCCGCCTGCGTCTGGTCTCCGCCCCCGAGGCGATCTCGTTCCTGCTGCTGCTCGTCTGCTCGGTGCTGAAGCGGACCACGGACTTCAACGCGGTGCCCGTGATGGGCGCGGTCCACGGTGTCCTCTTCATCCTGTACGTGCTGTTCTGGGCCGACGCGTGGAACCGTACGAAGTGGTCCGTGAAGACGGCGGCCGTGTACTTCGTCCTCTCCGTCCTCCCGGCCGGCGGCTTCTTCGCCGAGCGCAAGCTCAAGCGCGAGGCCGAGAACGCTGTCATCGCGTCGCGCGCCCGCCAGGAAGGGATCGTCAACGCATGATCGTCGCCTTCTCCGTGACGCCGCTGGGCGTCGGCGAGGACGTTGGGGAGTACGTCGCCGACGCTGTGCGGGTCGTGCGTGAGTCGGGGCTGCCGAACCGCACCGACGCGATGTTCACGTCCGTCGAGGGCGAGTGGGACGAGGTGATGGACGTCGTCAAGCGCGCCGTCGCGGTGGTCGAGGAGCGCGCACCGCGCGTCTCCCTCGTCCTCAAGGCGGACATTCGCCCTGGCGTGACGGACGGCCTGACGTCGAAGGTGGAGACGGTGGAGCGGCACCTGTCCGCCTGAGGGACTCTTCTCCGGCCCACAGACAGATCCGCGCCAAAGGGGTCATTTCCCCGAGCCGGCCGCCGGGATCTTGGCCGCCGCCGGATGCTGCCCGCCCATGTCGAGCCGGAACGGCGGGTACTCGTCGGTCATCAACGCGGCATAGGCCGTCACCCGGGCAACCCAGCGGGCCAGGCCGAGCAGGAAGTCGAAGAGGTGCCCCGGGTAGCGGGCGGTGAACGCAAGGATGACCACCGCGACCAGGGAGAGGAACGGCATCAGGCCACCGCCCTGCCAGCCCTGCTCTCCCCCGCCCCATCCGCCGGCGAAGAACCCGACGACGATGTACTGCGGGATCGCCAGCAGCCACCACTTCACCAGGACCAGACCGCGGGAGAGCCGCTCGGGGTAGACGACGTCGAAATGCGCCGGATAGTCGGGTACGTCCGCGAGAGTGAACGGCGGGTACCGGTCGGTGCCGAGGGCCGTGTGGGCGTAATAGGTCACACGCCAGTTCCAGCGCAGTACCCCGACGTTGAAGTCGAAGAGGGCTCGCGGGTACCGGGCGGTGAACAGGATGGCGAAGAACGCGACGATGGTCACCAGCAGGAACGCCAGCCACAGGAAGAACAGCACGATGTAGTGCGGGATGGCGAGGAACCACTTCACCAGCCACAGCCATCTGGACAGCCGGGGATCGAGCGACGCTTCGAGACGGACAGGCGACACGGGGGCGGGGATCACGTGGCGCAGCTCCTTCCGGTCCCCCCGGCCGAGATGATCACCATCAGGAACTCAGGCTCGCACGCGGTGCGGAAGGCTGCGACTCGTGGACGCCACCCCGGGTAGGAGCAGCCGGGGGCGAAAACCCTCCCCCCTGCCCCTCAGCCCTCCGTGATCCCCGCCACCAGCTCGTCCGCCGCCCGGTACGGGTCGAGCTGCCCCGCCACTATCCGCTCAGCGAGAGCGCCGAGGCGGCGGTCGCCGTGCAGATCCCCGATCCGCTCCCGGAGTGCCGTGACCGCGATCGTCTCGACCTCGTGTGCCGCACGGGCGAGGCGGCGTTCGGCGAGGACGCCGTGCTCCTCCATCCAGGCGCGGTGCTTTTCCAGGGCCTCGACGACCTCGTCGATGCCCTCCCCCCGCGCGGCGACCGTCTTGACGATCGGAGGGCGCCAGTCGCCGGGGGCGCGGGATTCGCCCAGGCCGAGCATGTGGTTCAGTTCGCGTGCCGTGGCGTCCGCGCCGTCGCGGTCGGCCTTGTTCACGACGTACACGTCACCGATCTCCAGGATCCCGGCCTTCGCCGCCTGGATTCCGTCGCCCATCCCGGGGGCCAGCAGCACCACCGACGTATCGGCCTCGGAGGCGATCTCGACCTCCGACTGGCCCACGCCCACCGTCTCGACCAGGATCACGTCGCAGCCCGCCGCGTCCAGTACCCGGATCGCCTGGGGCGCCGCCCAGGCGAGTCCGCCGAGGTGGCCGCGGGTGGCCATGGAACGGATGTAGACACCGGAGTCGGAGGCGTGCTCCGACATCCGTACGCGGTCGCCGAGCAGCGCGCCGCCGGAGAAGGGGGAGGACGGGTCGACGGCGAGGACGCCGACCCGCTTGCCCTGCCGCCGGTACGCGGTCACGAGCGCGGACGTGGACGTGGACTTGCCCACGCCCGGCGACCCCGTGAGCCCGACGACATACGCGTTCCCGGCGAGCGGTGCCAGGGCCGCCATGACCTCGCGGAGCTGCTCGGACGCCCCCTCCACCAGGGAGATCAGCCTGGCCACGGCCCGCGGCCGGCCTTCCCTGGCCTGGGCCACCAGTGTGGGGACGTCCTGCATCACAGCTCCGATCTGATCTGTTCTTGTGTCAATTTGTTCCCCGCAGGAGCCAAAAGACGACTCAGCCCTTGGGTACCCGCACGATCAGCGCGTCACCCTGACCGCCACCGCCGCACAGCGCCGCCGCGCCCACGCCGCCGCCCCGCCGCTTCAGTTCCAGGGCGAGGTGGAGTACGAGACGGGCACCGGACATGCCGATCGGGTGGCCGAGGGCGATCGCGCCGCCGTTGACATTCACCTTTTCCGTGGACACCCCGAGGTCCTTCATTGACTGGACCGCCACGGCCGCGAAGGCTTCGTTGATCTCGATGAGGTCGAGGTCCGAGACGTCCAGGCCGTCCTTCTTGAGGGCGTGCTGGATGGCGTTCGAGGGCTGGGACTGGAGGGAGTTGTCGGGGCCGGCCACATTCCCGTGGGCGCCGATCTCCGCGAGCCACTCGAGGCCCAGCTCCTGCGCCTTGGCCTTGCTCATGACGACTACGGCTGCCGCGCCGTCGGAGATCTGCGAGGCCGAACCGGCCGTGATCGTCCCGTCCTTGGTGAACGCCGGGCGCAGCTTGCCCAGCGACTCGGCGGTCGTCTCGCCGCGGATGCCCTCGTCCTTGCTGAAGACGACGGGGTCACCCTTGCGCTGCGGAATCTCGACGGGGGTGATCTCGGCGTCGAAGACGCCGTTCTTCTGGGCGGCGGCGGCCCGCTGGTGCGAGAGGGCGGCGATCTCGTCCTGTTCCGGACGGGCGATGCCCAGGCGGGTGTTGTGCTTTTCGGTCGACTCGCCCATGGCGATGTTCTCGAAGGCGTCCGTCAGACCGTCGTACGCCATCGCGTCGAGCATCTCGATCGCGCCGTACTTGAAGCCCTCGCGGGACTTCGGCAGCAGATGCGGCGCGTTCGTCATGGACTCCTGGCCGCCGGCCACGATCACGTCGAACTCACCGGCCCGGATCAGCTGGTCCGCGAGCGCGATGGCGTCCAGGCCCGAGAGACAGACCTTGTTGACGGTGAGCGCCGGGACGCTCATCGGGATGCCCGCCTTGACCGCGGCCTGCCGCGCCGGGATCTGCCCCGCCCCGGCCTGCAGAACCTGGCCCATGATCACGTACTGCACCTGATCGCCACTGATCCCCGCACGGTCCAGGGCGGCCTTGATCGCGAATCCACCGAGGTCGGCTCCCGAGAACGACTTCAGGGAGCCGAGCAGCCGTCCCATCGGGGTGCGGGCTCCCGCGACGATCACGGAGGTGGTGCTGTTCGTTCCAGACATGAGGAGCGATCCCCTTCCAGCTTGCACAGCTGAGGAGTGAACGAGGGTTTACTAAAATGTACTGAGCGGTAGGCCCCCCGTCATCCGGGAGAGCGTGTGATCGCGCGCACGTTGCGTAACCGCGTGGGGCGCGCTGCACTAACACCATGCTGACGCGAATCGACCACATCGGGATCGCCTGTTTCGACCTGGACAAGACCGTCGAGTTCTACCGTGCCACGTACGGCTTCGAGGTCTTCCACTCCGAGGTCAACGAAGAGCAGGGCGTACGCGAGGCCATGCTCAAGATCAACGAGACTTCCGACGGCGGCGCCTCCTATCTCCAGCTCCTGGAGCCGACCCGTGAGGACTCCACCGTCGCGAAATGGCTGGCCAAGAACGGCGAGGGCGTGCATCACATCGCCTTCGGCACGGCGGACGTCGACGCAGAGGCGGCCGACATCAAGGACAAGGGCGTACGCGTGCTCTATGAGGAGCCGCGCAGGGGGTCGATGGGGTCGCGCATCACCTTCCTGCACCCCAAGGACTGCCACGGCGTACTGACGGAACTCGTCACCTCCGCGTCCGCCGAGTCCACTGGTGAGGCGGCCGTTGAGTCGACCGGGCACTGAAGTCCGTACTCCATGGTCTGGGGACTTTCCGTCGGCCGCTGTGCCTCGGACCCCGGACCCCCGGCCGGAAAAGCCGGTTGGCCAGGCACCTGGGTCGATCGGGCCCGGTAGGGTTGGTCGCGGTCGTCGCTCCGTGAGGGCGGCCGCGGGCCGGGGTCCGGGTTTCGGGGGACGAGCGTCGGGGCAGCAGCCCATGCTCCGCCGTTGATCTGACACCATTCCCCGGGGGCCCCGTTCGGCGGATGGACGGAGCTCGTTTGGAGAGACTTGCGACCAGGGGACGGATGGGACCGCGCAGTGCGGGGCTACGAACGCCAGGAGCGAGAGCCGGCGGCTGACGTCGACCACCTCTCTCGGTTCGAGGCCGAGATGGAACGGCTGAAGACCGAGCGGGAGAAGGCCGTCCAGCACGCCGAGGACCTCGGCTATCAAGTCGAGGTGCTGCGCGCCAAGTTGCACGAGGCGCGCCGCAATCTCGCGTCCCGTCCTGCCTTCGACAGCGCCGACATCGGCTACCAGGCCGAGCAGATGCTGCGTAACGCGCAGATCCAGGCCGACCAGCTGCGCATGGACGCGGAGCGGGAGCTGAGCCAGGCCCGCGCGCAGACGCAGCGGATCCTCCAGGAGCACGCCGAGCAGGCCGCCCGTCTCCAGTCCGAGCTGCACGCCGAGGCGGTGGCCCGGCGGCAGAAGCTCGACCAGGAACTGGCCGAGCGCCGGCAGACCGTCGAGTCACACGTCAACGACAACGTCGCCTGGGCCGAGCAGCTGCGCGCCCGCAGTGAGCAGCAGGCCCGTCGGCTCCTGGACGAGTCCCGTGCCGAGGCCGAACAGGCCCTGGCCGCCGCCCGCGCCGAGGCCGAACGTATCTCCTCGGAGGCCCGGCAGCGCCTGGAAGCCGACGCCGAGGCCGCCCGTGCGGAGGCCGAGGCGCTGCTGCGCCGGGCCCGTACGGACGCCGAGCGACTGCTGAACGCCGCGTCCACGCAGGCGCAGGAGGCCACCGACCACGCCGAGCAGCTGCGCAGCTCCACGACGAACGAGTCCGAGTCGGCCCGCCGTCAGGCCACCGAGCTGAGCCGGGCCGCCGAGCAGCGCATGGCGGAGGCCGAGTCCAAGCTGCGCGAGGCGCAGGCCGAGGCCGACAAGGTCCTCGCGGAGGCGAAGGAGGCCGCGGCCAAGGCCCTGTCCAGTGCCGAGTCCGCCAACGAGCAGCGCACGCGTACGGCGAAGGAGCAGGTCGCCCGGCTGGTCAGCGAGGCCACCAAGGAGGCGGAGACCACCAAGGCGGACGCCGAGCAGGTCGTCGCCGACGCCCGCCTGGAGGCGGAGAAGATCCTCGCGGAGGCCGCAGAGACGGCCCGTAGCGCGACCGCCGAGGAGACCGCCTCGCAGCTGTCCTCGGCCGCCCGTACGGCCGAGGACGTCCTGAACAAGGCGTCTGAGGACGCCAAGCAGACGACCAAGGCGGCGACCGAGGAGGCCGAGCGGATCCGCCGCGAGGCGGAGGCCGAGGCGGACCGGCTGCGGGCCGAGGCGCACGACATCGCCGAGGAGCTCAAGGGCGCGGCGAAGGACGACACCAAGGAGTACCGCGCCAAGACGGTCGAGCTGCAGGAGGAGGCGCGCCGGCTGCGCGGCGAGGCCGAGAGCCTGCGGGCCGACGCGGTCGGCGAGGGCGAGCGGATCCGGGCCGAGGCCCGGCGTGAGGCCGTCCAGCAGATCGAGGAGGCGGCCAAGACCGCCGAGGAGCTGCTGGCCAAGGCGAGGGCCGACGCCGACGAGCTGCGCTCGAACGCGACGACGGAGAGCCAGCGGCTGCGTACGGAGGCCATCGAGCGCGCCACAACGCTGCGCCGCCAGGCCGAGGACACCCTGCAGCGCACCCGCGACGAGGCCGAGCGCAATCGCGCGGAGGCCGTCGAGCTGTCCGAGACCATCAAGGAAGAGGCCGAGCGGGCCGCGCTGGAGCTGCGCGAGGAGACCGAGCGCGCCATCACGGCCCGGCAGGCCGAGGCCGCCGAGGAGCTGACCCGGCTGCGCGCGGAGGCCGAGGCGCGTCTGACCGCCGCCGAGGAGGCCCTGACCGACGCCCGTGCGGAGGCGGAGCGGATCCGCCGCGAGGCCGTCGAGGAGTCGGACCGGCTGCGCGCGGAGTCCGCCGAGCGGCTTCGCTCGATCCAGGCGCAGGCCGAGGCGGAGGCCGAGCGGCTGCGCAATGAGGCCGCCTCCGATGCCTCCGCCTCGCGGGCCGAGGGCGAGGCCATCGCCGTACGACTGCGTTCGGAGGCCTCCGCCGAGGCCGAGCGGATGAAGTCGGAGGCCCAGGACTCGGCGAACCGTGTCCGGGCGGAGGCGCAGGCCGCCGCCGAGCGACTGGCTGCCGAGGGTGCCGAGACGCTGGCCGTCGCCCAGGAGGAGGCCACCCGTCGCCGCCGCGAGGCCGAGCAGATCCTCGGGACCGCGCGCGAGGAGGCCGACCAGGAGCGGGAGCGGGCCCGCGAGCAGAGCGAGGAGCTGCTGGCCTCGGCGCGCAATCGCGTGGAGGAGGCCCAGGCCGAGGCCATGCGACTGGTCGAGGAGGCCGACCGCCGCGCCACGGAGATGGTGTCGGCCGCCGAGCAGACCGCGCAGCAGGTACGGGACTCCGTGGCCGGGCTGCACGAGCAGGCGCAGGACGAGATCTCGGGCCTGCGCAGCGCCGCCGAGCACGCGGCGGAGCGTACGCGCACGGAGGCGCAGGAAGAGGCGGACCGGGTCCGCGCCGACGCCTACGCGGAGCGGGAGCGGGCCGCCGAGGACGGCAACCGCCTCAAGCGGGAGGCCCGGGAGGAGGCGCAGGCCGCCAAGTCCCTCGCGGAGCGCACGGTTTCGGAGGCGATCGCCGAGTCCGACCGGCTCCGCACGGAGGCCCGGGAGGACGCGAACCGGCTGCGCTCGGACGCGGCGACACAGGCGGACAACCTCATCAGCGAAGCGCGCTCCGAGGCGGAGCGGCTCAGCTCGGAGACGAACACGGAGGCGGAGCGCCTTCGCGCCGAGTCCGTGGCGAAGGCCGAGAAGCTGATCTCGGACGCGACGAGCGACGCCGAGCGGCTGCGCGCCGAGGCTTCCGAGACGGTCGGCTCCGCGCAGCAGCACGCCGAGCGGCTGCGCTCCGAGGCGCAGCGGCTCAAGGCCGAGACGGAGGCGGAGGCCGAGCGCGTCAGGGCTCAGGCGCGCGAGGAGGCCGACCGCACGCTGGACGGGGCCCGCAAGGAGGCCAACAAGCGGCGTTCCGAGGCGGCCGAGCAGGTCGACAAGCTCATCCGGGAGTCGTCGGCCGAGGCGGAGAAGCTGACTGCGGAGGCCCGGCGGTCCGCGCAGAAGACGACGGCGGACGCCGAGACACAGGCCGACACGATGGTGGGCGCGGCGCGCAACGAAGCGGAGCGGCTGGTCTCCGAGGCGACCGTCGAGGGCAACTCGTATGTGGAGCGGGCCCGTACGGACGCGGACGAGCTGCTGGTCGGCGCGCGCCGGGACGCCACCGCGATCCGGGAGCGTGCGGAGGAGCTGCGCGACCGGATCACCGGCGAGATCGAGGAGCTGCACGAGCGGGCCCGCCGTGAGTCCGCCGAGGCGATGCGGTCGGCTGGCGAGCGGTGCGACGCGCTCGTGAAGGCCGCCGAGGACCAGCTGAAGGAGGCGGAGGCGAAGGCCAAGGACATGGTCTCGGAGGCCAACTCCGAGGCGGGCAAGGTCCGTATCGCCGCCGTACGCAAGGCCGAGGGGCTCCTCAAGGAGGCCGAGCAGAAGAAGTCCGCGCTCATCGCCGAGGCGGAGCAGATCCACTCCGACGCCGAGCGCGATGCGAAGCGCATGGTCGAGGAGGGCAAGCGCGAGCTCGAGGTACTGGTCCGCCGCCGCGAGGACATCAACGCGGAGATCTCCCGTGTCCAGGACGTCCTTGAGGCGTTGGAGTCCTTCGAGGCCCCGGCGAGCGGCAAAGACTCGGGCGTCAAGGCGGGCGCGGCGGCCGGTGCGACCCGTTCGGGTGGCAAGTCCTCAGAAAGCTAGCCAAAAGGGCCGGTTTCGTACTCGCTCGGAGCCTGTGACACCGTGTCCTGGGTGCGCTCCGGACCGTTAGCCATCAAAAAGGGCGTCATTCTCCATACCAAGTCTGTCTTCTGCTCGATGACGCGCCGCCTTGACCCCTAGGATTCCACCTATCACCTCACCGGTCTCATTCGACAGGAACCCCATGAGCGACACTTCCCCCTACGGCTTCGAGCTTGTGCGGCGTGGGTACGACCGCGCTCAGGTGGACGAACGCATCTCGAAGCTCGTCTCCGACCGTGACAGCGCTCTGGCCCGTATCACCGCCCTGGAAAAGCGCATCGAGGAACTCCACCTCGAGACGCAGAACGCCCAGGCCCAGGTGAACGACGCCGAGCCGTCTTACGCGGGTCTCGGCGCGCGCGTCGAGAAGATCCTCCGCCTCGCCGAGGAGGAGGCGAAGGATCTGCGCGAGGAGGCCCGTCGCGCGGCCGAGCAGCACCGCGAGCTCGCCGAGTCCGCCGCCCAGCAGGTGCGCAACGACGCCGAGGCGTTCTCTGCCGACCGCAAGGCCAAGGCAGAGGACGAGGGCGTCCGGATCGTCGAGAAGGCCAAGAGCGACGCCTCGCAGCTGCGTGCCGAGGCGCAGAAGGACGCGGCGTCCAAGCGCGAGGAGGCGGACGCCCTCTTCGAGGAGACCCGTGCCAAGGCCGCACAGGCAGCCGCCGACTTCGAGACGAACCTCGCCAAGCGGCGCGAGCAGTCCGAGCGCGACCTGGCCTCGCGTCAGGCCAAGGCCGAAAAGCGCCTCGCGGAGATCGAGCACCGCGCGGAGCAGCTGCGCCTGGAGGCGGAGAAGCTGCGTACGGACGCGGAGCGCCGGGCCCGTCAGACGGTCGAGACGGCTCAGCGGCAGGCCGAGGACATCGTGGCCGACGCGAACGCCAAGGCCGACCGGATCCGGTCGGAATCCGAGCGCGAGCTTGCGGCTCTCACGAACCGCCGCGACTCGATCAACGCTCAGCTGACGAACGTTCGCGAGATGCTGGCGACGCTCACCGGTGCGGCGGTCGCTGCCGCGGGCACGCCGGAGCAGGACGAGCCGATCTCTCGTGGGGTTCCGGCTCAGCAGTCTCGGTAAGTTCGGTTTGTGGGTGGTCTGCGGGTCCGCCGTCGCTGGTCGCTCCCCCACTCTCGGCTTCGCTCGAGAGGGGGGACCCCCATCGCGGCGGAGCCGCAGACTGACACAGCCCCGCGCCCCTGACGGGGCGCTTCACTGGCCCTCTGCATGCATGTGCAGGGGGCTTGTGTTTTACCCAAACTTGGTGGGAACCGTCAGCCGCCCGTTATCCTCCTAACCCTTACGGGGGCATGCGTCCCGACGTCACTGACCTGTCGATGGGTGCGGAGAATGATCGAGGCAGTCGGCCTGACTAAGCGCTATGGCGCGAAGACGGCCGTGTACAACCTTTCCTTCCAGGTGAGGCCAGGTGCCGTCACCGGCTTTCTCGGGCCCAACGGCTCGGGCAAGTCGACCACGATGCGGATGATCCTCGGCCTGGACAACCCCACCGCGGGGCAGGTGACGATCGGCGGCTATCCCTACCGGAGACTGCCCAACGCCCCCCGCCAAGTCGGCGCGCTGCTCGACGCCAAGGCCGTGCACGGCGGCAGACACGCGCGCAACCACCTGCTGTGCCTGGCGCAGCTGTCGGGCATCCCGGCCCGCCGTGTGGACGAGGTGCTCGGTGTCGTCGGTCTCCAGGACGTGGCGAAGAAGCGCTCCAAGGGCTTCTCGCTCGGCATGGGCCAGCGCCTCGGCATCGCCGCCGCGCTGCTCGGCGACCCTCAGGTGCTGCTCTTCGACGAGCCCATCAACGGCCTCGACCCCGAGGGCATCCTGTGGGTGCGCAACCTCATGAAGTCTCTCGCGGCGGAAGGCCGTACGGTCTTCGTGTCGTCCCACCTCATGAGCGAAATGGCGGTGACCGCCGACCAGCTCATCGTGATCGGGCGCGGGCAGCTGCTCGCCGACATGAGCATCAGGGACTTCATCTCCGCCAACTCCGCGGACTTCGCGCGCGTACGGACGCCCGACAGTGAGCCGCAGCTGCGCGAGAAGCTGACGTCCGCGCTGACCGAGGCGGGCGGGCAGGTGCTGCCCGAGCAGGACGGCGCGCTGCGCGTCATGGGCCTGCCGCTGCCCCGCATCAGCGACCTCGCGCACGACGCCGACGTACGCCTGTGGGAGCTCTCCCCGCACCAGGCCTCGCTGGAGGAGGCGTACATGCGGATGACGCAGGGCGCCGTCGACTACCGCTCGACGAGCGACCAGCGTGCGGGCCTCCAGCAGGAGCTGCCGCCGGGTGCCATGCCGCCGGTGCAGATGCCGGTGCCCGGGCAGGGCCAGCCGGGCTGGTACGCCCCGCCGCCGCCCCAGCAGGGCGGTCAGCCGTTCGCGATGCCGCAGGGACAGCCCGCGGGCCCGTACGGGGCACCGGCCGCGCCCGGCGGCCCCGACGGGCCCAACCCGTACGCCCAGGCCGCACCCGCGCAGCACGCCGCTTCTGACATGACCAAGCCCGAGGACGCCCGATGAGTACGCCCCAGCCCTCCATGCAGCAGCAGGCCCCGCCCAACTGGCAGGCGGCGCCCGGCTCTTCGTACACCTCACCCATCCCGATCGTGCGCACCCACCTCGGGCACGCGCTGGCCTCCGAGTGGACGAAGATCAAGTCGGTCCGCTCGACGATGTGGACGCTGGGCGTCTTCGTGTTCCTCATGATCGGGTTCGGCCTGCTCTTCGCCCTGATCGCCTCTTCCACGGACATGAACATGGGCGGTGAATCGCCCCTGGTCCTGGGCCTGTTCGGGCCGATGCTCGGCAGCGTGTGCCTCATCACGCTCGGCGTGCTGACCACCGCCTCCGAGTACGGCACGGGGATGATCCGGACCACGCTGACCGCGTGCCCGAGCCGCGGCCGCGTGCTGGTGGCTAAGGCGATCGTGTTCTTCGCGCTCGTGTTCACGGTCACGCTGGTGGCCACGACGATCGTCGGCTTCGCTCAGGTGGCGATCCTGGAGGGCAACGGCGGGGGGGACCCGACCGGTGAGGAGTGGCTCCGCGTCACGGTCGGCGTCAGCCTCTACGTCGCGCTGGTCGGCCTGCTCTCGCTGCTCATCGGCTCGCTCATCCGGCACTCGGCGGGCGCGATCACGATCATGATCGGCCTCTTCCTCGCCCCGCTGGTCATCGCGATGTTCATGTTCGCGGAGTCCCTGAAGGACGTGCAGCAGTTCCTGCTCGAGTACTCGATCCCGAGCCAGCTCAGCGTGTTCTACGGATCGGAGCTCAGTTCCTCCGGCCCCTCCGGCTGGGAACCGCTGTGGATCATGCTGGGTCTGACGGCCGCCGTGTTCGCCGGCGCGTACCTCCTGCTGGAGAAGCGCGACGTGTGAGCCGTATCAGCAAGAGGCCCGAGGGGCCCAAGGGGCCTTAGAAACGTGGCGCGTTACGGGACCGCTGCACCCGAGTGGTGCGGCGGTCCTTCGCGTTCCAGCAGGCCTTGTGCCAGTGGCGGCGGTCGTCCACACCCGAATGCTCCGGCCAGGCCACCACGTGCGGGACCGCCGAGGGGATCAACTGCTCGCAGCCCGGGCAGCGGTAGGTCTTGCCCTCGGCGCTCGCGCCCGCCACGTGGCGTACGCTCCACGCCTCACCCTGCCAGCTCTCCAAGGTCTGCCAGCCGCCATAGCGGCTGGACCGGTCGCTCTGGTCCGCGGACGCGCTGGGGGCGCCCTTGGGACGATTGCGGCGCGGGGACACAGGACACCTCACGGCTATACAGGGAGCACGGGCCGCATCCAGCCTACGCGGCGCAGCCATGGGTAGACGTACCACAAGGCCCCCACAGACTCCGGCGTGACCGGCTCATTCCTCCGGCGTGACCGGCCCATTCTGCAGACAATCCGCCAATCTCCCCGCCAAGCCGTGTCTTTGGCACGTGTCAGACGGTTATGCGAGTGGGGGAGCCGCCTCGGCACCAAGGAGGACAGGAGTGCGATGCGCATAGGAAGTTTTGTACTGGCGGCCCAGTTCCCGGGACAGGGCCAGGGGGAGGCACTGCACCGCGCGGTGCGGTCGGCGGAGGTCGCCGAGGAGGCGGGGCTGGACGCGGTCTGGCTGGCCGAGCACCACTTCGTGCCGTACGGGACGTGCCCGTCGGCCGTGACGCTCGCCGCGCTGCTGCTCGGCCGCACCCGCCGTATCCGCGTCGGCACGGCGGTCAGCGTGCTGCCCAACGCGCACCCCGTGGCGCTCGGCGAGCAGGCCGCGCTGCTGCATGTGACGTCCGGCGGACGCTTCATGCTCGGCGTGGGGCGCGGTGGCCCATGGGTCGATCTGGAGGTCTTCGGATCAGGTCTCGAGGCGTACGAGAAGGGGTTCCCGGAATCACTCGATCTGCTGGTGCGCTGGTTGCGCGAACCCTCCGTCTCGAGTGCGGGCGAGCGCTTCAGCTTCCGTGAAGTCCCGGTCGTACCAAGGCCGTCGGAGGACCTGACGGGCGCCGAGGGTCCGGAGGTCGTCGTCGCCTGCACATCCCCGGCGAGCGTCCGGCTGGCCGCCGAGCGCGGTCTGTCGATGCTGCTCGGGATGCATGTCGGCGACGAGGAGAAAGCAGAGATGGTCGCACTGTGGCGTACGCACGCCGCAGCCGCAGGCCGCTCCCCCGAGGAAATCGCGGGCGCGGCCCATGTCTCGGCCGGCATCGCGCAGATCGCGGACCGCCGTACCGACGCGGTCGAGACGCTCGTCAAGGCGATGCCGGGCTGGCTGAAGCAGGGTCTTGAGGCCCATGTGACGGTGGACGGCCGCGCCCGCGCGATGCGGGACCCGCTGGCGTACACCGAACTGCTCTGCGGTCTGCACCCGGTGGGCACGCCCCAGCTGTGCGCCGACCGGCTGGCGGCGACCTCGGAGCGTACGGGCATCACCCGCTTCGCCCTCCTGGTGGAGGGCTCGGGTGACCTGGCGGCGACGGAGGAGAACGTACGGCGGCTGGGAGCAGAGGTGCTGCCACGGCTGCGGTGAGCGGGGGCTGCTGGTGTGCCCGGGTCGGCGGCGTCGGCGGTTGCGCCCAACGCGCCCGCCTCGCGGGGAGTTTGCCGCCCCGTGCAAATGCACCTCCCGCGTACGGGGCGGCAAAGCCTGCGGCATCGCTGCCTCAGCAGTCCCGGAACTCCGGTGACTGGTTCAGCAGTTGACTGCGCACCGAGGTGAAGCGGGCCAGCGTGTCATCAACCGACGCGTCCAGCGGGAACACCGCCACCCGATGGCAGTTCTGGAAGGCCAGCCGCACTCCGAAGTGCCGCTGCAGAGCGCCTCGTATCGCGTCACTCGCGAGCGCTCGCAGCAACTGGCCCCGTGCCTGCTCGTCCGGCGGCGGCGTCTGGTTGTCGGCGAAGTTTCCGCCGTCCACCTTCAGTTGGGCCACCAGGGAGCTGATCATCTCCCATGCGTAAGGCAGGGAAGTCCGGACGCAGTCGACGAATTCCGCTTCGTCGACCTCGCCTCGCTCGGCCTGTTCGAGTAGGGCCGGTGAGACGTCCAGCGACATGGGTTCTCCTCTCGCACCCCCTCCCGACAGAGGGGGTTGACGGACAGGGAGGGAGACCGTGAGAACGGACACGCCGACAACGGACACGCTGCGTACTCGCACCGCGACCTCCCGTTCATACGGTAGGCAACTGTTCTTGATCGCACCAGGACATCCGGAACACAGCACGGCACCAATGCGCACACAACCGGCCACTTTCGAACAGCATGTGCCACAGGCAAGAGGCGTTGACGATGGGCGAATCGCGTCCAGCACCGCCCGTCGAGTAGCGTTGCGGACCATGCGTCTCGTCATTGCCCGCTGCTCCGTCGACTACGCCGGCCGGCTCACCGCTCATCTCCCGTCGGCACCCCGCCTGATCCTGGTGAAGGCGGACGGCAGCGTCTCGATCCATGCGGACGACCGGGCCTACAAGCCCCTCAACTGGATGTCTCCGCCTTGCACGTTGAAAGAGGGGGCCGGGGACGAGAAGGGCGTCTGGACCGTCACCAACAAGGCGGGCGAGAAGCTCATCATCACGATGGAGGAGGTTCTCCACGACTCCTCGCACGAACTGGGCGTGGACCCGGGCCTGATCAAGGATGGCGTGGAAGCACACCTCCAGGAACTGCTCGCCGATCGCATCGAGACCCTCGGCGAGGGCTATTCGCTGATCCGCCGCGAGTACATGACGGCCATCGGCCCGGTCGACATCCTGTGCCGGGACGCCGAGGGACAGACCGTCGCCGTGGAGATCAAGCGACGCGGCGAGATCGACGGCGTGGAGCAACTCACGCGCTATCTGGAGCTGTTGAACCGCGACCCGCATCTCGCACCGGTACGCGGCGTCTTCGCGGCCCAGGAGATCAAGCCGCAGGCCCGCGTCCTCGCGACCGACCGCGGCATCGGCTGCACGGTCCTCGACTACGACGCGCTGCGGGGCATCGAGGACGACAAGCTGCGGCTGTTCTGACAGCAGGGTTACGACGGCAGAGGGCCGGGTCCGCATCAAGCGGACCCGGCCCTCTGCCGTGACGTACAACTGCCGTGGCGTACGCGGCTGTCAGATCACCGCCGTCAGATCAGCGTCGGCTCGTCGCCGTCCGCCGGAGTGCTCGCGGTGGTCTCGGCCGGTGTGCTGGGCAGTTCCGGCGCCGGGCCGCTGGCCGAGCTGGTGTTGTCCGGCGGCGTGGGGTCGTCCGGCGGGTCGACGGTGGGCGGATCCGTCGGATCGTCGGTCGGCGGATCCGTCGGATCGTCGGTCGGCGGATCCGTCGGATCGTCGGTCGGCGGGTCCGTCGGATCGTCGGTGGGCGGACGGGTCGGATCGTCGGTCGGCGGCTTGCTCGTGGGCGGCTTCGTCGGGGACTTGGTCGGGTCGGGGTCCTTCGTCCCGGTCGGGTCGTCGTCCGACGGCTTCTTGCTCGGCGTCGGCGTCGGATCGTCCGCGGTCCCAACAATCCCGTCCTCACCCGGGTCCGGCTCCGCCGGACGGCTCGTGGAGTCGGAGGCGTCCGAGTCGTCCTTCACCGGCTGGTCCGCGCCGAGCCCGCCGCCGTTCTCGCCCGGAATGGCCGACGGGTTGACGCCGACCCTCTCCGAGGGGGCATTGTCGTCGGGGTTCGAGGTCGCGCCGAGCGTCACCACCGTGCCCAGCACGGCGACGAGGAGCGCGCCCGAGCCCGCGGCCACCAGATTGCGCCGGGTGCCGTTCACCAGCCGCTTGACGCCGCTGGGCTTGTGCGACGCCGCTGGTCCGGGCCGACGCGTGACCACCGTCGCGAGCTGGGGCGGCGTGGGCGGCGCGATCGACGCAAACGCAGCAGGTACGCCACCGGGGGGCGACGCCGACTCCTCGTACTGCGCGTCGGACACCTCTTCGCCGGCGGTCGCACCGAACCCGCCCGCCGGCGTGACACCGGTGCGGTCGTCGACGAGCGCGAGGGCGCGGCGGCCGGCGACCGTACCGCGCTTGTCCGCGACGGCGCCGCGCAGCCCGACGGAGGCCTCCAGCTCGGCGCGAGCCTGGTCGTACTGTCCGCCACAGAGCGCGAGTATCCCCAACTCATGGTGGAAGTAGGCCTGTTCGGAGACATCACCGGCGACCCTGGCCACCTCGTCGCCGGCCTGCAGCGTGCGCTCCCAGGAACCCCAGTCCAGGCCCGCGGCGAACGCGGGCGCGACGGCGCGGGCCAGCTGTACGGCGACGCTCTCCTCCTCGCCCTCCACCGGCGGCTCGGCGATCGACACGAGTGCGGTGAGCGCCGCGAGCACGGCGTCCGCCTCGGCGGCGACCCGCTCCGGGGTGACCGAAGGATGCCCGGCCCACCAGGCGTAGTGCTGGGCGGCGGTAGTCGCCCGGTCCTCCGCGTCGGAGGCGTACCCGACGGTCACCAGCTGGGTGTGGACGCCCGCCGCGAGCCGGTAGTGCGAGCCGACTGGCGTGACGAGCGCGCAGCCGACCAACTCCGCGAGCGCGGCGTCCGCGTGCGTGTCCCCGACCAGCGCGGGCAGATGCGCCTGGTGCGGCACCTCGCCGCCCAGCGCGACGGCGATCCGCAGCGTGGCCCGCGCCGAGTCGCTGAGCCGGGAGGCGAGCAGCGCGGCAGGCGCGGCGCCGTCGGCGAGCGAGGGCAGCGGTACGTCCTGGAGGTCCTCGGCGTCGAAGGGCGCGTCCACGGGCGCGTCCTCGTAGTAGCCGAACTCGTCGAAGGCGTTCGGATCGGCGCGCAGTTGGTCACGCTGCCGCAGCAGGGCTCCGGCCTGCACGAAGCGCAGCGGCAGTCCCTCGGACTCGAACCAGAGGTCGCCCGCCCAGTTCGCCTCGTCCTCGGTCAGTACGCGGCCCACGGCACGCTCGAGCAGTTCGAGACCTCCGGCCCGGCCGAGGCCGCCGAGGAACACCTCTTCGAGGAGTGAGTCGGCGGACGGTGCGGCGACCTCGGGCGTCGCGGAGATCAGGAAGGCGCACTCGGGCGTCGCGTCGAGCAGCTCGTCGAGCGAACCGCCGCCGAACTCGATGTCGTCGAGGACGACGACCGCGCCGATCTCCCGGACGAGCGCGAGCAGTTCGTCCGGTTCTGGCCGGTACAGCGGTGCGCTGTAGACGGCCGCGAAGAGGTCGTGCAGCAGATCGGCCACCGTGCGGCGGTAGCCGCTGAGGCGTACGACGCCGTCGGGCGCCAGGTCCGCGCAGTCGTCGGCGACGGCGTCCAGGAGCGCCGTACGGCCCGCTCCCGACGGCCCGGTGAGCCGTACGGAGCGCCCGCGTGCAAGCAGGCGTACGAGCCGCTCACGCTCTTCCTCGCGTTCCAGGAGCGGCATCCTGGGCAGCGACGGCCCCGGTGGTACGGGCGGCCGCGCGGCACGCGCCAGCTCGGCGCGCTCGGCGGGTGTGAACTTCACCGGTCTGCCCGGCCGCTCGCCCGGCGGGCAGAGCTCTATCTCGCTGCCGTCGACGGGATTCACGGTGAGCAGGAAGTCGCCGGACACCAGCTGTACGGTGCGCGCCAGTGCCGGTGGCTGGCCGTTGCCCGGGCCCAGGGCCTGGGTGAGCGGATCGCGCGGCGGGCGCTGTCGAGGCGTCCGGGCTCCCCCACTCTCGAATTCGCTCGAGCGGGAGGTGCCCCCATCGTCACGGCCGTACTCGTCGGGTCCTCGGTTGTTCATCGGGTCCATAGGTCCAAGCCCCCCAAAAGCGTTGTGTGCCGAGCCCCCCGGCCTGCTGCACACTGCGCTGTCGCTTCTGGTCCGGTGCCCGCTCACGGGTTTTGTGAGGGTAGCGGGCAGCCGAACCCTAAACCTTCGCACAGTATCTACGAACAGACGGGGTACAGCGCCGTCCTCGACGTCACAGCTTCATGAGGATTGTGCGTGCTGTGCGTTTCATGCAGGAGACGGCGGTCCGGTTCCTTGAGAAAGCCGGTTCTTGAGTGAGCGGCGGTACTCGGGAGGCGACGGTCCGGCTGTCACACCCGGGGCAGCGATTCGACTCCGATGCCACCCTCGACCGCCAGGATCCGGTGCAGCCGGGTCGCCACCAACAGGCGTTGCATCTGCGGCGGAACGCCGCGCAACACAAGCCTCCGGCCGCACCGCCCCGCCCGCCGGTGGGCCCCCATGATGACACCGAGTCCGGTGGCGTCCCAGGAGTCCAGCTCTGACAGGTCGAGCACCAGGTCGCCGGCTCCGTCGTCGACGGCCGAGTGCAGGACCGTACGGGCGTCCGCCGCGCTGACGACGTCGAGGCGGCCCCCGACGACCAGCTCGGCGTGGTCGCCCCTGATGTGCATATGCGCTCCCCGAGAGTGCGTTTCGTGTTCAGCGTCTTTCGTGCTCTTCCGTGTCCTGTGTTTGTGCCAGGACTGACTGCCGTACCGGGGCAGAAGTTGCCGTCTGTAAGCGAACCGATACCGAAACCACCCCGAAGGGTGATCACTGTAGGGGACGACAGAAGGTCAGTAGGCGTAAAAGCCCTGCCCGCTCTTGCGCCCGATGTCACCGGCGTCGACCATCCGGCGCATCAGTTCCGGAGGTGCGAACTTCTCGTCCTGCGTCTCCGTGTAGATGTTGCTCGTCGCGTGCAGCAGGATGTCCACGCCCGTCAGGTCGGCGGTGGCCAGCGGCCCCATCGCATGACCGAAGCCCAGCTTGCAGGCGACATCGATGTCCTCGGCGCTGGCCACGCCCGACTCGTACAGCTTCGCCGCCTCGACGACGAGCGCCGAGATGAGCCGCGTAGTGACAAAGCCGGCCACGTCGCGGTTGACGACGATGCAGGTCTTGCCGACCGACTCCGCGAACTCCCGTGCGGTGGCGAGCGTTTCGTCACTCGTCTTGTAGCCGCGCACCAGCTCGCACAGCTGCATCATCGGGACCGGCGAGAAGAAGTGGACGCCGACGACCCGCTCCGGGCGCTCGGTGGCCGCCGCGATCTTGGTGATCGGGATGGCGGAGGTGTTGGACGCAAGTACGGCCTCTTCCCTCACCAGCTTGTCGAGCGAACGGAAGATCTCGTGCTTGACGTCCAGCTTCTCGAACACGGCCTCGACGACGATGTCGGCGTCCGCAACCGCGTCGAGGTCGGTGGTGGCGGTGATACGCCCCAACGCCTCTTCGGCCGCACCGGCGTCCAGCTTCCCCTTGCTCACGAACCTCTCGTACGAGGCCTTGATGCCGTCCGTACCACGGGTCAGCGCCTCATCGGTGACGTCCCGTAGGACGACGTCCCAGCCGGCCTGTGCGGACACCTGGGCAATACCGGAACCCATGAGTCCGGCTCCGATGACGGCAAGCTTCCGTGCCACAGTCCGACTCCCCTAACACGCTTAACACGCTGCTTATATCTGCTTCTCCGGCGGACCTTAGCGCTCGTGAAGGGCCGTGTGACTAGTTAGTAATGCGCGTCACGTCTCAGATGACGGACATCACACTGGCAGGGGTCATTCCGGTGCTCGTACGGCGTAGTTGAGGACCTTCTCGCTCAAAAGGTCCTCCATGTCGTCGAGGAGAGCGAGGGCTTCGCGGGACACTTCGGCGGGCGCCCGGCCCGCGACCATCTCACGGCCGATCATGCCCATGAGTGTGGACTGGACCCAGCTGATCTGCCCCGCCACCAGAGTGGGCAGCAGGTCGCCGGGGGCCGCGTCCGTCTCCTCCCTGAGGGTCTGTTCGAGGTGCTCCAACGCCTCTTGCTGAACGAGCCACAGCCGGGCCTTGAGCGCGTCCGCCTCATGGATGACGCGGAGGAAGTCGCCGTAGCCCTCCATGAGCCCCACCTTGGGCGAGACGGCCTCGACCTCCTCGCGCAGTTCGCGCAGTACGGCGGCGGCGGCCGACTCGCCCTCGTCCCGGGCCCGCACATACCGCGAGAGCCTGCCGACGATGCCCTTGCTGCGGTCGAGGAAGAGGTCCTCCTTGGCCGGGAAGTAGTTGTACACGGTGTTGACGGAGACGTCGGCGGCGTCGGCGACTTCGGCGATGGTCACCGTCACGAAGCCGCGCTCGACGAACAGCCTGGTGGCGATGTCCGAGATGTGCTGCCGGGTCTGCCGCTTCTTCCGCTCCCTGAGCCCCTCCGTCATGCCCCCATCGTAGCTTCGCTGCGGTCGACGCAATCTTGGTGTCGGCTAATTTTTGGTGACGTTGCAAAATTTCAGTGACTCTGTTTTTCTTGGCGCATGGCAATCATCAGTACGGCCGGGCTGGCCCGGACCTTCCACACGAAACAGGGCCCGGTAGAGGCGGTGCGGGGCGTTGACCTCACCGTCCATCCGGGCGAGATCGTCGGCTTTCTCGGACCCAACGGCGCGGGCAAGACCACCACGCTCCGGATGCTCACCACGCTGCTCGCGCCCACCGGGGGCGCCGCCACGGTCGCGGGGTGCGACCTGGTACGCGAACCCGGCCGCGTACGCGAGAAGACCGGCTACGTCGCCCAGTCCGGAGGCGTCGACCCGACCATCTCCGTACGCGAGGAACTGGTCACCCAGGGACGCCTGTACCGCCTGACAAAAGCTCAGGCGATCGCCCGTGCCGAAGAGTTGGCCCGGGAGCTGGACCTGACCGAGTTCCTGGACCGCAAGTGCGCGGCGCTCTCCGGCGGCCAGCGGCGTCGGCTGGACATCGCGATGGGCCTGATACACCGGCCCGAGGTGCTCTTCCTCGACGAGCCGACGACCGGCCTCGATCCCGGCAGCCGCGCCGATCTGTGGGATCTGGTGCGGCGGCTGCGCGACGAGTACGGCACGACGGTCTTCCTGACCACGCACTACCTCGACGAGGCGGACGCGCTCGCCGACCGCCTGGTGATCGTCGACAAGGGAACGGTGGTGGCCGAGGGCACGCCGGGCGCGCTGAAGCTCAAGTACGGCGGATCGATCGACGCGACGCTCCAGGACACGTTCCTCGCCATCACCGGCCGCAGCGCCCCGCCCCAGGACACCACCCCCGTCGCCGTCTAGTCGCCTACAGGAGTCATCCCTTGCTCGCCCACGACACCGCGCTGGTCTTCGGCCGCTATGCCCGCCAGACCCTGCGCTCCAGGTTCCAGATGCTTTTCGGCATCCTCATGCCGTTGCTCTACCTGCTCTTCTTCGGACCGCTGCTCACCGACCTGCCCCTGGGCTCGCAAGGCTCCTCATGGCAGGTGCTGGTCCCCGGGCTGTTGCTTCAACTCGGCCTGTTCGGCGCTTCCTTCAGCGGTTTCTCGATCATCATCGAGAAGCAGACCGGAGTGATCGAGCGGATGCGGGTGACCCCGGTCAGCCGCTTGGCCCTGCTGCTCGGACGGGTACTGCGTGACGCCCTGCTCTTCGTCTTCCAGTCCGTGCTGCTGGTGGTCACGGCGCTGGCGATGGGCCTGCGCGCACCGCTCGTCGGCGTCCTCATCGGCTTCGGCTTCGTGGCGCTGCTCTCCGTGTCGCTCGCCGCGCTCTCGTGCGCGTTCGCGATGACGGTGCGGACCCCGCAGGAGTTCGGTCCTGCCATCAACGCGATCGCGATGCCGTCCATGCTGCTGTCCGGTCTGATGCTGCCGATGGCCCTGGCGCCCGGCTGGCTGGACGTGCTCTCGCGCTTCATGCCGGTGCGCTATCTGGTCGACGCGGTGCGAGACGCGTACATCGGCTCGTACGCGACTTCGTCCATGCTGTACGGCGTGATCATGGCCGTCGGCTTCGCGACGCTCGCCGTGACAGTGGGCACACGAGTGTTCCGGAAGGCCGGAGCGTAACTAGGCTGGTCACATGGTCAATCTGACGCGCATCTACACCAGGACCGGCGACCAGGGCACCACCGCCCTCGGCGACATGAGCCGGGTCGCCAAGACCGATCTGCGGATCGCGGCGTACGCCGACGCCAACGAGGCGAACGCGGTGATCGGTACGGCGATCGCTCTCGGAGGGCTGAACGAGGAGGTCGTCAAGGTCCTCACGCGCGTGCAGAACGATCTCTTCGACGTCGGGGCCGATCTGTCCACGCCGGTCGTCGAAAACCCGGAGTTCCCGCCGCTGCGCGTCGAGCAGTTCTACATCGACAAGCTGGAGGCGGACTGCGACCTGTTCCTCGCCGAGCTGGAGAAGCTCCGCTCCTTCATCCTGCCCGGAGGCACGGCCGGTGCGGCCCTGTTGCACCAGGCGTGCACGGTCGTACGGCGAGCGGAGCGGTCGACGTGGGCAGCGCTGGAGGTCCACGGCGAGGTGATGAATCCGCTCACGGCGACCTATCTGAACCGGCTGTCGGACCTGCTGTTCATCCTTGCGCGGACGGCCAACAAGGAGGTCGGGGACGTGCTGTGGGTGCCGGGCGGGGAGCGCTGACGCTGCCTACCGGTTCCGGGCCGATGCGAGCACCGCCTGGAACAGCCCCGTCGCGACGAGCGCACCTCCGATCCACATCAGGACCACCCCGACCTTCGTCAGGGTGTAGAAGGGGATCTCCACATCGCCGGTGAACAGCCACAACGCCAGGCCGACCACGGAGGTGACGACTCCCTCCAGCAGGTTCTTCCTCGCCCGGCTCATCGACGGACACTCTCCTTCGAGTGCGTGAGCTCGTCTGCGCTCCCGTGGTCTGTGCTCTCGGTCCGCCCGGGCCCGTCCGGGGCCTTCTTCGACCGGACCAGGTACGTCAGCGCGACCAGGCCATGAATGCCGGCGGTCCTGAGGGCCGCCCATTGGAAGGCACGCAGCGACGAGGTGTCGGCGTCGCCGACGTACCAGACCGCGCCCTGGAGCAGTGCGCACGCGATGGCCGCCGCGAGGAGCGTACGGAGCCACAGACGGCCCTCGTGCCGGGCCCGCGCCATGCCGTAGCGCGGCGGCTTCGGCGGGCGCGGGCCACCGGCCAGGCGGTGGGCCGCGTGGCCGTCGAGCCAGCGGATCGTGTAGTGGCCGTACGCCACCGTGAAGCCGATGTAGAGGGCGGCCAGGCCATGCTCCCAGCTCGGCTCGCCGCCCTGCTTCAGGTCGATCGTCGCCGCCACGAACAGCACGACCTCGAGGATCGGTTCACACAGCAGCAGGGCAACGCTCGTACGGCGCATCTTCAGCAGGTAGCGGACGGCCAGGCCCGCCGCCAGCAGCACCCAGAAACCGACCTCGCAGGCGATGATCAGCGCGAAAATCACGGGAAGCTCCTCTCGGTCACCTCTCCAGGCTCCCGTCGGCCCGCCCTCGGATCGTCGTCGTCAGTGACGAAGTCGCGCTGCATCCTTCGATGTACTCGCGGACCGTCCCCCAGCATCAGGCGCCGCCGGGGCACGCCGTGTTGGATGGAGTCATGGCCGTACGACTCCCCCGCCCGCACCGCTTCGACGTGTGCGTCGGTGTCGCGGGCCTGCTCGGCGGGCTCCTGTTATGGGGCCTCGGCCTCGGCACCCGCGTCGCCCACGATCCGGGCGTGCTCTGGCACGGTCGCTGGCCCATCCTGCTGCCGCTCGCGGTCACGGCCGTGTGCGAGGCGCTACGCCGGACGTGCCCGCGCTCGGCCCTGCTGGCAGGCACGGCCGCGCTGACGGTCGACACCGTCACGCAAGGCAGCCTGGTCACCCTAGTGATGTTCACGGACCTCGTGTACGCGGCCGTGGTGTACGGGCCGCCCGCCACGGCTCGCCGCGTCCCCTGGATCACCGGACTGGTCACCGTGGCCGGCACGGTGGTGGCCGTCGCGGCCTGGCAGGTGCCGGAGGCGCTGCTGATCGGCGTGATCCTCGGCATGATGACGCTCACGCCGGCCGTCACCGGCTGGATCGTGCGCAACCACCGCGACGCAGCCGAGGCCGCCCGCCTGCGCGCCGAACAGACCGCCCTGCTCGCCGAGCTCGACCGCAGCCAGGCGGTCACCGCCGAACGCGCCCGGATGGCACGGGAGTTGCACGACATGGTCGCCAACCACCTGTCCGCGATCGCCATCCACTCCACTGCCGCGCTCTCCCTCGACGACCCGGGCACCTCCAAGGAGGCCCTCGCCGTCATCCGCGAGAACAGCGTCGAAGGGCTCGCCGAGATGCGCCGGCTGATCGGCATACTCCGGGACGACAGCGGAGAGAAGGAGCCGACCGCCGCCCCCACCCTCGACGGGCTCGACGCGCTGGTGGAGGGTGCGCGCGCCAATGGTCTCGACGTCTCGCTCGACGCCACGCACGACAAACTCCCCGCCCCGGTCGAGCTCGCCGCCTACCGCATCGTCCAGGAGTCCCTGACCAACGCCCTGAAGCACGCCGCCCCCGGCCGGGTCACCGTGACGCTCGCCCAGCAGGACGGCTCGCTCACGGTGCGGATGACCAGCCCGTACGGAGACCGCGACGCGCCGCGGGCACCCGGCTCGGGCGCCGGGCTCGTCGGCATGCGGGAGCGGGCCGCGCTGCTGGGCGGCACCTTCGAAGCCGGACCCGAGGGATCGCCCGGCACCTCGCCCGACGGCAAGATCTGGGCCGTACACGCCACCCTGCCGACCACCCTGGGAGGAACCGAATGATCCGCGTGCTCGTCGCCGAGGACCAGTCCGCCGTACGCGCCGGGCTGGTCCTCATTCTGCGCAGCGCGCCCGACATCGAGGTGGTCGGGGAGGCCGCGGACGGCGAACAGGCGGTCGCGTTGGCGCGTGAACTCCGGCCCGACCTGGTGCTGATGGACATTCAGATGCCCCGCCTCGACGGCGTCTCGGCCACCCGCCAGGTCGTCGACGAACACCTCTGCGACGTGCTCGTACTGACCACCTTCGACCTCGACGAGTACGTCTTCGGCGCCTTGCGGG
Source organism: Streptomyces sp. NPDC048825 (assembly GCF_043198355.1). Classification (NCBI taxonomy): domain Bacteria; kingdom Bacillati; phylum Actinomycetota; class Actinomycetes; order Kitasatosporales; family Streptomycetaceae; genus Streptomyces; species Streptomyces sp. NPDC048825. The sequence goes on along the minus strand of NZ_JBICUR010000003.1, from coordinate 480,264 downwards.
CCGGCGCCTCCGGGTTCCTGCTCAAGAACACGGACGCGAAGGGACTGCTCGCGGCGGTGCGGACGGTGGCACGCGGCGAGGGCCTGATCGCGCCCGCGGTGACCCGACGGCTGATCGCCGAGTTCGCGGCGAAGCCGGTACGGGGGCCAGGGCCGGACCCGTCGGTTCTGGACGCCCTCACCCGCCGTGAACGCGAGGTGCTGTCGTGCCTCGGCGACGGGCTGTCCAACGCCGAGATCGCGGACCGGCTGGCGATGGCCGAGGCGACCGTGAAGACCCACGTCAGCAGGCTCCTCGGCAAGCTCGAACTGCGCAGCCGGGTCCAGGCCGCCGTACTGGCGCAGGAGTTGGGCGTCTGATTCTGAGGACGGGCACCCGGGGGCGGCATGCCTGAGTAACCATTGGTCCAGACCTATTGACCGATGGTCCAGACCTTTCTATTCTCGCGGCACTGCGCTCACGCATGCACCAACAACCTCAAGGAGGCGCAGCATGCGCTTCAGACACAGAGCCGTGGCAGGGTTCGCCACCCTGCTGCTGCCGCTCGCCGGCCTGGTCGGCCTCGCGAGCCCCGCCCAGCCCGCGACCGCCGCCCTCGCCAAGTCCGCCTCGGACGGTGTGGTCGCGCCGGGTCCCAGCTCCAAGGTCAACCTCGGTTACTTCATCGAGTGGGGCATCTACGGCCGCAACTACAACGTCAAGAACCTGGTGACCTCGGGCTCAGCCGAGAAGGTCACCCACATCAACTACGCCTTCGGCAACGTCGTCGACGGCAAGTGCGCGATCGGCGACTCGTGGGCCGACTACGAGAAGCCGTTCACCGCCGACCAGTCGGTGAACGGCCAGGACGACACCGCGGATCAGCCCCTCAAGGGCAACTTCAACCAGCTGCGCCAGCTGAAGGCCAAGTACCCCGACATCAAGATCCTCTGGTCCTTCGGCGGCTGGACCTGGTCCGGCGGCTTCACCGAAGCGGCCAAGGACCCGGCGGCCTTCGCCCAGTCCTGCTACGACCTGGTCGAGGACCCGCGCTGGGCGGATGTCTTCGACGGCATCGACCTGGACTGGGAGTACCCGAACGCCTGCGGCCTGACCTGTGACACCAGCGGCGCCACGGCCATCAAGGACATGATGGCGGCCATGCGCGCCGAGTTCGGCTCGCAGAACCTGGTCACCGCGGCCGTCACCGCGGACGCCTCCGACGGCGGCAAGATCGAAGCGGCCGAGTACGCAGGCGCCGCGAAGTACCTCAACTGGTACAACGTGATGACGTACGACTTCTTCGGCGCCTGGGCCGCGAACGGCCCGACCGCACCGCACTCCCCGCTCACCTCGTACAAGGGCATCCCGGCGCAGGGCTTCAACTCGGCCGCCGCGATCGCCAAGTACAAGGAAGCGGGCGTACCGGCGAACAAGCTGCTGCTCGGCATCGGCTTCTACGGCCGCGGCTGGACCGGCGTCACCCAGGACGCACCGGGCGGCACGGCCACCGGCCCCGCGGCGGGAACCTGGGAGGCGGGCTTCGAGGACTACAAGGTCCTCGAGGCGTCCTGCCCGGCCACCGGCACGATCGCCGGAACGGCATACGCGCACTGCGGCAGCGACTGGTGGTCCTACGACACCCCGGCGACGGTCCTCGGGAAGATGAGCTGGGCCAAGAAGCAGGGCCTGGGCGGGGCGTTCTTCTGGGAGTTCAGCGGTGACACCAGCAACGGCGAGCTGGTGAAGGCCATCGACGACGGCCTCAGGTAATCACTGGGCCAGTTTGAGGATCCCCCCGGACTTCGTCCGGGGGGATCCTCAAACCAACGAGTAGATGTGGCCTTTCAGGCCACATCTACTCGTCTGGGGGGACCTCACCCGCGGTTCGCGAACTCGCTGCGCATCAGATACTGGGCGCGGCGAGTCGCGTGTACGTCAAGCCGTTGCTGGTGCCGGCGGGTGTGGTCACCGTGACGGAGACCGGCCCGGCGGTGCCTGCCGGAACGACGGTGGTGATCTGCGTCGGGGAGACCACGGTGAACGACGCGGTGACGGCGCCGAACCGCACGTCGGTGGCGGCCGCGACATTGTTGCCGGTCAGCGTGACGACCGTGCCGCCATCCGCCGGTCCCAGGTCGGGCTCGAGGGAGACCAGCACAGGGGTATCGAGGTAGACGTAGCCGACGGGGTTGCTGGAACCGCCGAGGGTGGTCACCGTGACCGCCGCAGTACCAGCCGCATGGGAGGGAGCCACGGCGGTGATCTGCGTACTGCTGTCGACGGTGAACGAGGCCGCCGCCACCCCGCCGAACTCCACCGCCGTCGCACCGAGGAGGTCGCTGCCGGTGAGCGTGACCGTGGTGCCGCCCGCCGTGGTTCCGGAGGGAGGGACGAGGCCGGTCAGCGAGGGCGGCGCGGCGTAGTAGAAGAACGCGTTGGGATCGGCGGGATTGCTGGTGCCACCGGGGGTGGTCACCGTGACCGCCGCGGCCCCACCCGCATGGGAGGGGGCCACCGCGGTGATCTGCGTGCCGCTGTCGACGGTGAACGAAGCCGCCGCCACCCCGCCGAACTGCACGGCCGTCGCACCGGAGAAGTTCGCACCCGTGAGGGTCACTGTCGTCCCCCCGGACACCGGGCCCTGATTCGGCGACAGTCCGGTGACGGACGGGGCAGCGGAGTAGGTGAAGTTGAGGGCGTTGCTGGTGCCGGAAGAGGTGGTCACCGTGACCGCCGCAGGCCCGGCTGCATGAGCAGGAGTCACCGCGGTGATCTGACTGCTGCTGTCCACGGTGAACGAGGCCGCCGGGACCCCATCGAACTCCACCGCCGTCACGCCGGAGAAGCTCGCACCCGTCAAGACCACGGTCGTCCCCCCGGACACCGGACCCTCAGCCGGCGACAGGCCCGTGAGAGAGGGAGCCGGCACATAGGTGAAGGGCACGGACTGGGTGCTTGTGCCCCCGCTGGTAGTGACGGTGACGTTCACGGTGCCGGTGCCTGAGGGTGTCCGCGCCGTGATCTTGGTGGTGCTGCTGCTGGTGAACGCCGGGGAGGACTTGGCCCCGAACCGGACACTTGTCACTCCCGTGAAACCGGTTCCGGTCACGGTGACGGTGGTACCACCCGCGGCCGGCCCCTGGTTGGGGCTGACCGAAGAGACGACAGGGGGAGGCATGGCTGTGCTCCTTCACGCAGGACTGGGGGATCGAAGACGCGCGCGGCCACGCCATCGTGTGACCGCGGGATGGCGTGGCTGCGAGGTCGAGCCCGTCCGGGCGGAGGGGGGACTGCCGCCCGGACGGGGGTTCATGGCCTTCCTGTCGCGGAGGCGATCGGACCGGTCAGATACCGGGGCCGGCGATGTACGTGAAGCCGCCGACCTCGGTGTCCGACCCGGCGGGGTTGGTCACGACCACGTCGGCCGCTCCCGCGGCGCCGGGCGGAGTGACCGCGGACAGCGTGGTCGTGTTGATCACCGAGAACGGCGCCGCGGCGCCGCCGAAGGTGACCGAGTCCGTGCTTTCCAGGTTGGTTCCGGTGATGGTCACGGCCGTCCCGCCCGCGGTCGAACCCGAGGTCGGGCTGATGGTCCCGATCGTTGGGCTGTCGACGTAGGTGTAGCTGAGGCCGTTGTTCGTGCCGCCCGCGGTGGTGACGCTCACCGACACCGGCCCGGCCGCCGCGCCCGCGGGCACCACGACGCTGAGCGAGCTGTCACTGGTCACGGTCGGCGTGGCGGTGACCCCGCCGAAGGAGGCGCTGGTGGCCGTCGACAGGCCGGTGCCGTTGATGGTGATGGTGTTGCCGCCGGCCAGCGGCCCGGAAGTGGTGCCCAGGGACGACTTGAACGGGGCGCCGACGTAGAAGTACGACAGCGGGTTGCTGGTCCCGCCCGGGGTGGTCACCGTGACGCCGACCGTGCCGGTTCCCGAGGGGGAGACGGCGGTGACCTGGGTCGGGGAGACGTTGGTGACGCTCGTGGCAGGTTTGCCGCCGAACGTCACCGCGCTGGTGTTGGACAGGTTCGTACCCGTGATGGTCACCGGGGTCCCGCCCCCGGTGGAACCTTGATTCGGAGAGATTGGCATGAGGACACTCCTCGCTCGTTGATGGGGACATGCGAGGAACCGGCAGGAATGGCCAGCCATCGACTGCCACGTCGCAGGAGTGCGGACGCCGCTACAGGCACGCACGTCGGCCCTTGCTCGACTCCTTCCGATGCGGCGAGCACCGATCAGCAGTGCAGCCACGCCCGGGTGAACGAACCGACACAGGCGTCCCCGCACACCCAGCCGGGCGTGCAGCAGCCTTCACCATCTCCCCTGGGCAAGGAAAAAACCGGCGAGCGCTGCCTGTCCGAACGTTCCCCCGGCTCGGGGATGGGCAGCCCGCCGGTTCACACTCTTAGTAACCCATACGTCCAATCGAGTGACAAGACACTGCTCACCCAATCACCCGAAAGGAGTAGCCCCGAACGCCAACTCGTCCGCCGCGGCAGCTCCTTGATCCTTCGCAACGGCACACAGTCGGACGGTTCGTACCGGGGGGAACCGGTACGCCCCAGCGACAGGAAGCTCTGAGAGTGCTGGACCATTCGAGTGACATATTCAGGAACCCCCACGACCACCGGGGCGAGCGTGGATTCTGGAAGAGATCTGGCCGGTGGGCCGCCCATTCTCACCGGGGGATGCGGCAGTCGGACTACCTGCGGCTTTTCTGCAGAAGCACGGGTTACTGCGCCGACATACCGCGATGGGCACCCCCGGTCGAGAAATCGGATCCCGATCAGCCGGTGCCGTGCGCGGCACCGGCTGATTCGGCGGCCGGGTCACACCAGCCCGCCCCTCGCCTCACACCCCGACACGCCGAGCAACTCTCACTGACGCAAACTGCAATCGCGGCGAGGTTCTCTCACCCAGACTCCGTCCGGGGGGACCCCCATTCAACGAGACAGCTTTTTAAGCCACATTGACTCGTTGCCCCGGAGGGGCCGCCTCCAGCCATGCCAGGAACCCGGTCAGCGCGTCCTCGCTCATAGCCAGCTCAAGCCGCGTACCCCGGTGGAGACAGGCGAGCACAATCGCGTCGGAGAGCAGCGCCAGCTCCTCCTCGCCCTCGGGGGCGCGGCGGCCGGCCACCTCGATCGCCGAGCGTTCCAGGATGCGGCGCGGACGGGGAGCGTACGAGAAGACGCGGAACCATTCGATGCGGTCGCCGCTGTAGCGGGCGATGCCGTAGCCCCAGCCTTTGCCGCTGGTGTCGCTTTTCTCGGGCGTATTCCAGCGGAGGCTGCAGTCGAAGGTGCCGCCGGAGCGCTGGATCAGTCTGCGGCGCACGCCGAAGACGAAGAGTCCGGCCGCCGCCAGCAGGACTACCAAGCCGCACACAGTCAGAGCGAGGACCATCGACACCGACCTCCTCGTCTCCTAGGTAACGGAAAAGGAAAAAGCACCCGCATTGCCGCAGCCGCGGCCCGGTCCGGAGAAGGCTCCGGTCCTGGCCGCGGCTGAGTCAAGTCCTGTGGCGCGCTGGTTTCAGCGTGCCGCCACCGCTCGCAGTCGGACGTCCGCGCGACGCTCGGCGAACGCGTCGCCCTCCGCCTTCGCGCGCTCCAGCTCCCGCTCCGCGCTCTGGACATCGATCTCGTCCGCCAGCTCGGCGATCTCGGCCAGCAGCGACAGCTTGTTGTCGGCGAACGAGATGAAACCGCCATGCACCGCCGCGACGACCGTTCCACCATCACTCGTACGGATGGTCACCGGGCCCGATTCCAGCACACCGAGCAGCGGCTGGTGACCGGGCATGACGCCGATGTCGCCGGACGTGGTGCGCGCGACGACCAGGGTGGCCTCGCCGGACCAGACACTGCGGTCCGCGGCGACGAGCTCGACATGCAGCTCAGCAGCCAAGGTGGGCTCCTCGGGTCACCACCCGGTGATTGGTACCGGGTGTTGGGTCAAAGTCTAGTAGGCGTACGAAGGAGGGCGGGACGCACCCCGTAAGGGCGGCCCCGCCCCCCTTCATGAACTCGAGGTTCAGGAGACGCCGAGCTCCTTGGCCTTGGCCTTGAGGTCCTCCAGGCCACCGCACATGAAGAACGCCTGCTCCGGGAAGTGGTCGTACTCACCGTCGCAGATCGAGTTGAACGCGGCGATCGACTCGTCGAGCGGCACGTCCGAACCGTCCAGGCCGGTGAACTGCTTGGCGGCGTGGGTGTTCTGCGACAGGAAGCGCTCCACGCGACGGGCACGGTGGACGACGAGCTTGTCCTCTTCGCCGAGCTCGTCGATACCGAGGATCGCGATGATGTCCTGGAGGTCCTTGTTCTTCTGCAGGATCGTCTTGACGCGCATGGCGCAGTCGTAGTGCTCCTGCGAGATGTAACGCGGGTCCAGGATGCGGGACGTGGAGTCCAGCGGGTCCACGGCCGGGTAGATGCCCTTCTCCGAGATCGGACGGGAGAGCACCGTCGTCGCGTCGAGGTGGGCGAAGGTCGTGGCCGGAGCCGGGTCGGTCAGGTCGTCCGCGGGGACGTAGATCGCCTGCATCGAGGTGATCGAGTGACCACGGGTCGAGGTGATGCGCTCCTGCAGCTGACCCATCTCGTCCGCGAGGTTGGGCTGGTAGCCCACCGCGGACGGCATGCGGCCGAGCAGGGTCGACACCTCGGAACCGGCCTGGGTGAAGCGGAAGATGTTGTCGATGAAGAACAGCACGTCCTGCTTCTGCACATCGCGGAAGTACTCCGCCATGGTCAGACCGGCCAGGGCCACGCGCAGACGGGTGCCCGGGGGCTCGTCCATCTGACCGAAGACCAGCGCGGTCTTGTCCAGCACGCCGGACTCGGTCATCTCGTCGATGAGGTCGTTGCCCTCACGGGTGCGCTCACCGACGCCGGCGAACACGGAAACGCCCTCGTGCAGCTTGGCCACACGCATGATCATTTCCTGGATCAGCACGGTCTTGCCGACACCGGCACCACCGAACAGACCGATCTTGCCGCCTCGCACGTACGGGGTGAGAAGGTCGACGACCTTCAGGCCCGTCTCGAACATCTCGGTCTTCGACTCGAGCTGGTCGAAGGCCGGGGCCTTGCGGTGGATCGGCCAGCGCTCGCCCTCGAAGGCGTCGTCGGAGTTCAGCACCTCACCGAGGGTGTTGAACACCTTGCCCTTGGTGAAGTCGCCGACCGGGACGGTGATACCCGTGCCGGTGTCGGTGACCGAGGCCTGGCGGACCAGACCGTCGGTGGGCTGCATGGAGATCGTACGGACCAGTCCGTCACCCAGGTGCTGGGCGACCTCCAGGGTCAGGATCTTCTTCTTGCCGGCCTCGGCCGGGTCCGCCACCTCGACGTGAAGGGCGTTGTAGATCTCCGGCATCGCGTCGACGGGGAACTCCACGTCGACGACCGGGCCGATCACCCGGGCGACGCGGCCCGTGGCAACGGCCGTCTCAACTGTCGTCGTCATTACTTGTCACTCCCCGCGGTCGCGTCGGCCAGGGCGCTGGCGCCACCGACGATCTCGCTGATTTCCTGGGTGATGTCGGCCTGGCGGGCCGCGTTGGCAAGCCGGGTGAGGTTCTCGATGAGATCCCCGGCGTTGTCGGTCGCCGACTTCATCGCGCGGCGCGTGGCGGCGTGCTTGGAGGCAGCCGACTGGAGCAGCGCGTTGTAGATACGGCTCTCGACGTAGCGCGGCAGCAGGGCGTCGAGGACGTCCTCCGCCGACGGCTCGAAGTCGTACAGCGGAAGGATCTCGCCCTTGGTGTGCGACTCCTCCGCCACCTCTTCGAGGCTGAGCGGCAGCAGACGGCTGTCGACCGCCGTCTGCGTCATCATCGAGACGAACTCGGTGTAGACGATGTGGAGTTCGTCCACGCCGCCGTCCGCCGTCTCCTTCTCGATGGCCTCGATCAACGGGGCCGCGACCTTCTTGGCGTCCCCGTACGAGGGCGCGTCGGTGAAGCCGGTCCACTGCTCCGAGATCTTGCGCTCACGGAAGTTGTAGTGGGCGACTCCGCGGCGGCCGACGATGTAGATGTCGACCTCCTTGCCCTCGCGCTCGAGACGGCCGGTCAGCTGCTCCGCCGCCTTGATGGCGTTGGAGTTGAAGGCGCCGGCCAAGCCGCGGTCGCTCGTGAGGAGCAGTACCGCGGCGCGGGTCGGGTTCTCCGCCTCCGTGGTCAGCGGGTGCTTGGTGTTCGAGCCGGTGCCGACCGCCGTGACCGCGCGCGTGAGCTCGGTCGCGTACGGCGTGGAGGCCGCCACCTTGCGCTGCGCCTTGACGACGCGCGAGGCGGCGATCATCTCCATCGCCTTGGTGATCTTCTTGGTCGCGGTGACGGATTTGATGCGACGCTTGTAGACCCGGAGCTGGGCTCCCATGAGTCAGGTCCCTTCCGTCGTCACTTGCCCGCAGCGGCAGGGGTGTCCTCGCCGAGCAGCTTGCCGTCCGAGGTCTCGAACTGCTTCTTGAACTCCGCGACGGCGTCACTCATGGCCGTGATCGTGTCGTCCGACATCTTGCCGCCCTCCTTGATGGAGGTGAGCAGGCCCTGCTCCTTGCGGTGCAGGTACTCCAGCAGCTCCTTCTCGAAGCGGCGGATGTCGGCGACCGGCACCTCGTCCATCCTGCCGGTGGTGCCGGCCCAGATGGAGACGACCTGGTCCTCGGTGGCCATCGGCTGGTACTGCGGCTGCTTGAGCAGCTCGACCATGCGCTGACCGCGCTCCAGCTGCGCCTTCGACGCGGAGTCCAGGTCGGAACCGAAGGCGGCGAAGGCCTCCAGCTCACGGAACTGGGCGAGGTCGACGCGGAGCCGGCCGGAGACCTGGCGGATCGCCCTGTGCTGGGCGGAGCCACCGACTCGGGAGACGGAGATACCGACGTTCAGCGCTGGGCGCTGACCGGCGTTGAACAGGTCCGACTCCAGGAAGCACTGGCCGTCGGTGATGGAGATGACGTTGGTCGGGATGAACGCCGAGACGTCGTTGGCCTTCGTCTCGACGATCGGCAGACCGGTCATCGAGCCCGAGCCCATGTCGTCGGAGAGCTTCGCGCAGCGCTCCAGCAGACGGGAGTGCAGGTAGAAGACGTCACCGGGGTAGGCCTCGCGCCCCGGCGGACGGCGGAGCAGCAGGGACACGGCGCGGTAGGCGTCGGCCTGCTTCGAGAGGTCGTCGAAGACGATGAGGACGTGCTTGCCCTCGTACATCCACTGCTGGCCGATTGCCGAACCGGTGTACGGCGCAAGGTACTTGAAGCCGGCCGGGTCGGACGCCGGGGCGGCGACGATGGTCGTGTACTCCAGGGCGCCGGCCTCTTCGAGGGCACCACGCACGGAGGCGATGGTCGAGCCCTTCTGACCGATGGCGACGTAGATGCAGCGGACCTGCTTCTTCGGGTCGCCCGTGCGCCAGTTGTCGCGCTGGTTGATGATCGTGTCGACGGCCAGCGCGGTCTTGCCGGTCTGCCGGTCACCGATGATCAGCTGACGCTGGCCACGGCCGATCGGGGTCATCGTGTCGACGGCCTTGTAGCCGGTCTCCATCGGCTCGTGCACCGACTTACGGACCATGACGCCCGGAGCCTGCAGCTCCAGGGCGCGGCGGCCTGACGTCTCGATCTCGCCGAGGCCGTCGATCGGGGCGCCGAGCGGGTCGACGACGCGGCCGAGGTAGCCCTCGCCCACGGCGACCGACAGCACCTCGCCGGTACGGCTGACCGGCTGGCCCTCCTCGATGCCGTTGAACTCACCGAGGACAACGCAGCCGATCTCGCGCTCTTCGAGGTTGAGCGCGAGGCCGAGGGTGCCGTCCTCGAACTTCAGCAGTTCGTTGGCCATGGCCGAGGGCAGGCCCTCGACCTTCGCGATGCCGTCGCCGGCAAGGGTGACCGTACCGACCTCCTCGCGCGAGGCCGCGTCCGGCTTGTACGCCTGGACAAAGTTCTCCAGCGCGTCCCGGATCTCCTCCGGCCGGATCGTGAGCTCCGCCATCTGGGTTCCCTGCTCTCCTTGTTGGGCCCGAAGTTTCAACTTGGGGGTCTGGGGGCGACCCCCAGGAATCCTCTGCACGGCCCAACCAGGGCCGTAGTACTGCCTGTCTTCGTACGTGCGTGTATTGGTACGTGTATTGAGTTGCTGTCAGCCCGCCATGCGGCGAGTGGCGTCCTCGAGCCGGTCCGCGATGGAGCCGTTGATGACCTCGTCACCCACCTGCACCCGGATCCCTCCGACGACCTCGGGGTCGACATCGAGATTGAGGTGCATCGGACGCCCGTAGAGCTTCGCGAGGGCGGCACCCAGGCGCCGCTTCTGCGGGTCGCTCAGCGGGACCGCCGAGGTGACGACGGCGACCATGCGGTCTCGGCGCTCGGCAGCGAGCTTGGACAGGGACTCGAGTCCCGCCTCCAGGCTACGTCCCCGCGGCGCGGTCACAAGGCGCGTGACCAACCGCTCGGTTCCGGTCTTGGCCCGGCCGCCGAGGAGGCTGCGCAGCAGCTCGGTCTTGGCGGCGGTGCCGGCGGCGCGGTTCGTCAGCGCGGCACGCAGCTCGGTGCTGGAGGAGACGATCCGGCCGAACCGGAACAGCTCGTCCTCCACCTCGTCGAGCGTGCCCGCCTGCTGGGCCGCGGTGAGGTCGGCCGTGTTGGCCAGCTCCTCGATCGCGTCCACCAGGTCGCGGGGCTGCGACCAGCGGGAGCGCACCATGCCGGACACCAGGTCGACGGTGGTCTCGCCGACCTGGCCGCCGAACAGCCGGCCGGCCAGCTCGGCCTTGGCCTCGCCGGGCTGCGCCGGGTCGGTGAGGACCCGACGCAGGCTGACCTCGCGGTCGAGCAGCGCCGTGACGGCGGCCAGTTCGTCGGCGAGCGCGACCGCGTCCACGGACGTGTTGTCCGTCAGCGCGTCGAGACGCTCACGTGCGGCAGCCAGGGCTTCGCGGCTCGCTCCGTTCATCGAGCCGCCTCGGCCTTCTCCTCGAGCTCGTCGAGGAAGCGGTCGACGGTGCGGCTCTGCCGGGCGTGGTCCTCGAGGGACTCACCGACGAGCTTGCCGGCCAGGTCGGTGGCGAGCTTGCCCACGTCCTGACGCAGCGCGGAGGCTGCGGCCTTGCGGTCGGCCTCGATCTGCGTGTGACCGGCGGCGATGATTTCCTCACGCTGCCGCTGGCCTTCCGCACGCATCTCGGCGATGAGCGTGGCGCCCTGCTCCTGCGCCTCCTGGCGCAGCCGCGCGGCCTCGTGCCGGGCCTCGGCGAGCTGAGCCTTGTACTGCTCCAGCACGCTCTGGGCCTCGGTCTTCATGGCGTCGGCCTCTTCGATGCCGCCTTCGATCGCCGCGCGGCGCTCTTCCAGAACCTTGTTGATGTTCGGGAGGAGCTTCTTCCAGAAGAAGAAGAACACGATGGCGAAGGCGATGGTGCCGACGAGCAGCTCGGGACCGGGCGGGACAAGCGGGTTCTGCTTCTCCTCGGCCGCCAGCTGTACCAGGTTGGCGATCACGTCAGTGCCTTTCGTTGAAAGGTTTCGATCGTCAGAGCGTCGGCCTAGTAGACGAACGGCATGACGATGCCGATGAGGGCAAGCGCCTCACAGAACGCGAAACCGAGGATCTGGTTGGCACGGATCAGGCCGGCCGCCTCGGGCTGGCGGGCGAGGGCCTGAGTGCCGTTGCCGAAGATGATGCCGACGCCGACGCCGGGGCCGATGGCGGCAAGGCCGTAGCCGACGGCACCGATGTTGCCTTCAAGGGCGGCGAGGGTCTCCATGGCAGCCATGCTGATTCTTCCTTCTCTTTCATGAACCGGCGGGGGTTGGCCACCGGACGTTCTTGGGACTTGCGGGGCGGGAGCTCAGTGGTGCTCGGCGAGAGCGCCCTGGATGTACGTGCAGGCGAGGAGGACAAAGACGTACGCCTGGACGGCCTGCACGAAAAGCTCGAAACCGATCATGGCGACGGTCATCACGAAGGAGACACCGGCCGCCGGGATCATCCAGCTGTTCAGCAGGTACCACGAGGCCACGGTGAACATGACCAGCATCAGGTGACCGGCGAACATGTTGGCGAAGAGTCGCACCGCGTGCGTGAAGGGGCGGACCAGCAGGTTCGAGAAGAACTCGATGAACATCACGAGCGGGAGGACCGGGCCCAGCGACTTGTCGTAGCCGGTGACGTTCTTGAAGAAGCCGACGAAGCCGTGGCGCTTGAACGTCAGCGAGACCCAGATGATCCAGACGATGGCGGCCAACACCATCGGGAACGCGATGATCGACGAGACCGGGAACTGAGCCAGCGGGATCACGGACCAGATGTTCATGATCCAGATGAAGAAGAACAGCGAGACCATGAAGGGGACGTACTTCTCGCCCTCCTTCTTACCGAGGGTCTCGTACACGATGCTGCGGCGGACGAAGTCGTACCCGGCCTCGCCGACCATCTGCAGCTTGCCCGGAACCACCTTGGCGTTGCCGAAGGCCGCGTAGAAGAAACTGATGACGAGCCCCGTGGTGATGAGGGCGAGCAGCATCACCTTGTTGAACTCGAACCCGCCGACCTCGGCGATCGGCTTGAAGAGGAACGAGTGCAGGCCCGGAGCCGGGAAGCCGCAGCCGTTGTCGGACATGATCCGACAGCTCCAGTCAAAGGCGAGCTGGGTCTGGTCAGCACTCACCACGGGCTCCTTCGGCGTGACGCATAGGTACGGCAACCTCGTTGTGTCGGCGCGGCGCGCAGCCGCGGTTCGGCACTGGACAGGTGTTACGGATGTGGGGGCGGCTGTGGGGCATTGAGCCTCGCGCTAGAGCAGGCGTCAGCTCGGATGCCCGCGCCCGCGATGCCGCAGTTGGCACCGGACGATAGCAGGATCTCTTACGTGCACTTATCCCGGCCCTACCCCTCACGACGAGTGGCCCGTCTTTTCGGGCTTGTCGCCCTTCGAGGAGTCGGGTTCGACGTAGAGGATCTTGGCCTTCATCTGGGCAAGGGCCTGGCAACCGATCCACGCGAGCGTGGCGGCGACCAGCGTGAACGCGAAGGCCTTGGGGTGGAACAGCGTCGTGTCTTTGAACGCGGCGACGAACATGAACAGCAGCAGAATCTGTGCCGTATAGAGCATCAGACCCATCGCCTGGAAAAGGTGCGGAAGCGATTTGGCAGTTCGCTGCAGAACGTAGAGCCCGAGCCCCATGAAGAGGATCACGACCAGCGTCGCGACGACCGCCCCGACCGCTCCCTTGCCCCCGGCGACCACACCACTGACGACGGCGGCAATCGCGCCGACGGCAGCCGTGGGCACGGCGGCCTGAAGGAGAATCCGGGCGTCATTGGACGGCATGGCGGCAGCTCCGCTTGCTAAGGGGGCAGGGTGTCGTCATGGACGAGCGTAGTCCCGGGTGGGGAGGGAACCTCACGCCAATGGGCCGTCGCACTGCGGCCCTTCGGCTCATCCCCGAGTCTCGTGAACCGTATCACAAACTATTTGATGAGGTCTTTACCTGGTTGGTGTGCTCGGCGTCACACATGAGAGTGAACCCGCCCGTCTGTGCGCGCACTCCGCCGAGTTTGTCTGGTATAGGGGCGGTTTGCGAAATCGTCAGTGAGACGAGCCGGCCTTGCGTCCGTCGAGAACGCGCGGACGACGGCCGACAGCCGTCGCTCCGTTGACCCCCGAGACGCCCGCGGTGACCGGAGCGCGATGTTCCTCGCCAGTCTCACTGGGCTCGGTGGCCTCACTGAGCGCGCCGGGCACACCACCTGAGGCACCCGCGTACGCGACCGCAGGCGACCCCTCCACGGCTTCCACGGTCTCCCCGGCGACCTGGCCCCGGCGCCGGTAACGCGGCGGCACAAAGCGCTCGGCCCAGGCCGGTGTACGCGGCGTGAAGCGCGGCAGCAGAAGCAGCACCAGGCCCACCGCGCTGAGGAACACGATGCCGAGCACGATCCACATGGATGCCGAGTTCACCGAGTACGCGAGGGCGCCGAAGGCGATCAGGGCCGACCAGAAGTACATGATGAGCACGGCCCGGCTGTGCGAGTGCCCGATCTCCAGCAGGCGGTGGTGCAGATGCCCGCGGTCGGCGGCGAACGGGGACTGGCCGCGCCAGGTGCGGCGCACGATGGCGAGCACCAGGTCGGCCGCCGGTACGGCGATGATCGTCAGCGGCAGCAGCAGCGGGATGTAGACCGGCACCGTCTGGTGCACGGCCTCCTTCTCGGACCCGGCGAACAGGTTCATCGCGTCCGGGTCGACCTGCCCGGTGATGGAGATGGCGCCGGCCGCGAGCACCAGACCGATGAGCATCGAGCCCGAGTCGCCCATGAAGATCCGGGCGGGGTGCATGTTGTGCGGCAGGAAGCCGATGCACATGCCCATGAGGATCGCGGAGAAGAGGGTCGCGGGGGCCGCGGACTCGAGCCCGTACCCGTACCAGATGCGGTAGGCGTACATGAAGAACGCCGCGGAGGCGATGCAGACCATGCCCGCGGCGAGGCCGTCGAGGCCGTCGACGAAGTTCACGGCGTTGATGGTGACGACGACGAGCGCGACGGTCAGCAGCGTGCCCTGCCCCTGGGTCAGCGAGACCGAGCCGACGCCCGGCACCGGCAGCCACAGAATCGTCAGGCCCTGCATCACCATGACACCGGCGGCGATCATCTGGCCGCCGAGCTTGATCAGGGCGTCGATCTCGAACTTGTCGTCCAGGACACCGATCAGCCAGATCAGCGCGGCCCCGGAGAGCAGGGCGCGCGGCTCGTTGGAGTTCTCGAAGACCTCGCTGAGGTTGGTCAGATGGTCGGCGACCAGCAGGCCCGCGCACAGCCCGAAGAACATCGCGATACCCCCGAGCCGGGGCGTGGGTTCCCGGTGCACGTCGCGCGCACGGATCCCAGGCATGGCTCCTGCCACGATCGCGAACTTCCGCACCGGCCCGGTCAGCAGGTACGTCACCGCGGCCGTGATGCAGAGCGTCAGGAGGTATTCACGCACAGGCTTCCCCACAGGTCTCGCTGGCCATCTCAGCCCCACACCCTAGCTTTCGGCGCATACGGTTGGGGACTTCCGGGTAGAGCCGATGGTTACACGCGTGGCTGTGTACGGGTTCGCGCATACCCGGCTCTAGCCGGGATACGGCGGAAATCTTCCGGTCAGGTCCCGCACTTCTTCACGCACCAGGCGGCCGGCCGGTTCCTCGTGCAGTGCCTGGCCGAGCAGTACGGCGATCCGGGCCATCTCCGCCTCGCCCATGCCCTGGGTGGTGACGGCGGCCGTGCCCAGACGCAGTCCGCGCACGTCAGGGTGAGGCAGCGCACAGGTGTCGAGCACCAGACCGGCGGCGGCCAGCCGGCCGCGGGCGGTGCGGGCGTCCACGCCGAACGGGGCGGGGTCGAGGGTCAGCAGGTGAGTGTCGGTGCCGCCCGTGGTGACAGTGAGGCCCTCGGCGGTCAGCCCCGCCGCGAGCGCCTGGGCGTTGGCGACGACCTGATGCGCGTACGCCGCGAAGGCCTGCGTCGCCGCCTCGCCGAACGCGACGGCCTTGGCGGCGATGGTGTGCATCTGGGCGCCGCCCTGGGTGAACGGGAACACCGCCCGGTCCACCCGCTCGGCCAACTCCGCGCCGCACAGCAGCATGCCGCCGCGCGGGCCGCGCAGCACCTTGTGCGTGGTGGCGCAGACGACGTCGGCGTACGGCACGGGACTGGGCGCCGCTCCCCCGGCGACGAGGCCGATGGGGTGGGCGGCGTCGGCGATGAGATAGGCGCCCACCTCATCCGCTACGGCCCTGAAGACCTCGTAGTCGATGTGCCGCGGGTACGAGATGGAGCCGCACACGATGGCTTTCGGGCGGTGGCTGCGGGCGAGCGCGTGCACCTGCTCGTAGTCGATGAGCCCGCTCTCCGGGTCGACGCCGTAGCCGACGAAGTCGAACCAGCGGCCGGAGAAGTTGGCGGGCGAGCCGTGGGTGAGGTGGCCGCCGTGCGGGAGGCCCAGTGCGAGGACGGTGTCGCCGGGGCGCAGCAGGGCGGCGTATGCGGCGAGTACGGCCGAACTCCCGGAGTGGGACTGCACGTTGGCGTGTTCGGCGCCGAAGAGGGCCTTGGCGCGCTCGACGGCGAGGCGTTCGGCCACGTCGACGAGTTCGCATCCGCCGTGGTGCCGGGCGCCGGGGTATCCCTCGGCGTACTTGTTCGCGAGCGGTGAGCCGAGAGCGGCCAGCACGGCGGGCGAGGTGAAGTTCTCGGCGGCGATCAGCTGAAGCGTCGTCGACTGCCGGTCCAGTTCCCCGATGAGGAGCTCGGCCAGCTCGGGATCCTGCCGACCGAGCACATCGGCAGGCAGCAGGCCGTCAAGCGTATGTGTGACCACCATGGTGGACTCCGGACCGGCAACCCCCTGCGGGGCGGCCTGAGATCGGCGGAAACTAAGTCCAATGTAGAACCAGGTCCGCTACTGCGCCCGCTGTTACGCCCGAGTCGGTGCACCCATCGGCGATCAGGTGCGGGCCGGTACGCCCGTCAGCGCCGTCACCACCGGATCGATGGCCTGCTGGATCTCGTCCCCCACCGAGCGGAAGAACGGCAACGGCGCCCCGTACGGGTCGTACACCTCGTCCGCCTCCACCGTCGGGGCCAGCAGCCACCCGCGTAGAGCTGCCGCAGCGCGGACCAGGGCCCTTGCGCGCGCGACCACCCCGTCCTCCAGGGGAGGCAGGGTCGCGGGGTCTATGGCCTTCACCAGGCGGGTGAACTCCTTGAGCGTGAAGGTGCGCAGGCCCGCCGAGTGGCCCATGGAGATGACCTGGGCCCGGTGGTCGCGGGTGGCCGTCAGGACCAGGTCCGCTCTGATGACGTGTTCGTCCAGCAGCTCCCGGCCCACGAAGCCGGAGGCGTCCGCGCCGAAGTCGGCGAGGACCGCTTCCGCGTTGGCCTCCATGGGGGCGCCCTCATGACCCCAGGTGCCGGCGCTCTCCACGATCAGGCCGCCCCACAGCGGATCGCCGAGGCGGTCCGCCAGGGCATGGCGGGTCAGCCGCTCGGTGATCGGCGAGCGGCATACGTTGCCGGTGCTGACGTGGAGGATGCGGAAGGTGTCCCGGGGTAGCCCTGTGAAGGTCCCCGTCTCGTCCCCGTTGCCTATGCCACGCCCCGCGTCAGGGGCCGTCAATTCGCCACCTCGAGGTCGGGTACCACCTTGCGCAGCTCCTCGGCCGACAGTGCGCCCGCGCGCAGCAGCACCGGCACCTTGCCCGTGACGTCGACGATCGAGGAGGGGACGTTGCCGGGGGTGGGCCCGCCGTCCAGGTAGACCGAGACGGAGTCGCCGAGCATCTCCTGCGCGGCGTCACAGTCCTCGGGTGCCGGGTGTCCCGTGAGGTTCGCCGACGACACCGCCATCGGACCGACCTCCGTCAGCAGCTCGATGGCGACCGGGTGCAGCGGCATGCGCACGGCGACGGTGCCCCGGGTGTCCCCCAAGTCCCACTGGAGGGACGGCTGGTGCTTGGCCACCAGGGTCAGCGCGCCCGGCCAGAACGCGTCGACGAGCTCCCACGCCATCTCGGAGAAGTCGGTGACCAGGCCGTGCAGCGTGTTCGGGGAGCCGATGAGGACAGGCGTGGGCATATTGCGCCCACGGCCCTTGGCCTCCAGCAGATCGGACACGGCCTCCGAGCTGAACGCGTCGGCGCCGATGCCGTACACGGTGTCGGTGGGCAGCACCACGAGCTCGCCCCGGCGTACGGCGGACGCTGCCTCGCGCAGACCCGTGGAGCGGTCGGTCGCGTCGTTGGTGTCGTATCGCCGTGCCATTTAGCGAGCCTCCTCGTACACGTACTGCTGGCTTGAAGTCTTCGAACAAGGCGTGCCGAACGCAATGCCGCGCGCCGAGTTCACGGCATCGCCCTGCGGGCCGTCGCGAACCGCGGCCGGTTGTTGAGGTCGGGGTGGTCGGCGGCGTCGGCCCAGCCCCGCTCCTCGGTGAAGATCCACGGCACCTGCCCGCCCTGGGTGTCGGCGTGCTCGACGACGACGATGCCTCCGGGCCGCAGCAGCCGGTGTGCGGTGCGTTCAAGGCCGCGGATGAGGTCGAGCCCGTCCTCGCCCGAGAACAGGGCGAGTTGAGGATCGTAGTCCCGGGCCTCGGGCTGTACGTACTCCCATTCGGTGAGCGGGATGTACGGCGGGTTGGAGATGACGAGGTCCACCTGGCCGTCGAGGTCGGGAAAGGCGTACCGGGCGTCTCCCTGGCGCAGCTCGACCCTGGACCCCTCGACGTTCTTGCGGGCCCACTGGAGCGCGTCCTCGGACAGCTCCACGGCGTGCACGCGGGAGCGCGGCACCTCCTGCGCCAGGGCGAGCGCGATCGCCCCGGAACCCGTGCACAGGTCGACGACGAGCGGTTCGACGACGTCCATCGCGCGTACGGCGTCTATCGCCCAGCCGACGACGGACTCGGTCTCCGGGCGCGGTACGAACACCCCTGGCCCGACCTGGAGTTCCGTGTAACGGAAGAAGGCCCGTCCGGTGATGTGCTGGAGCGGCTCGCGGGCCTCGCGGCGGGCGATGACCTCCCAGTAGCGGGCGTCGAAGTCGGCGTCCTTGACCGAGTGCAGTTCGCCCCGCTTCACGCCGTGCACGAAGGCGGCGAGCTCCTCCGCGTCATTGCGTGGCGAGGGCACGCCGGCATCGGCGAGCCGCTGGGTGGCCTGGGCCACTTCCGCGAGCAGCACGCTGCGGGGATTCGGGGGTCGCCCCCCAAAATGTTGCTGCACGCTGGTCCTCCGGGGCTGAGCTGTTGTCTTGTCGCTGTTTTCGCGGCGCTGCGCGTCTTTACGCGGCGGCGAGCTTCGCGGCCGAGTCCGCGTCCACGCACGCCTGGATCACGGCGTCGAGGTCACCGTCGAGCACCTGGTCCAAGTTGTACGCCTTGAAGCCGACGCGGTGGTCCGAGATGCGGTTCTCCGGATAGTTGTACGTTCGGATCTTCTCGGAGCGGTCGACGGTACGGACCTGGCTGCGCCGGGCGTCGGCCGCCTCCTTCTCCGCTTCCTCCTGCGCCGCCGCGAGAAGCCTGGAGCGCAGGATACGCATCGCCTGCTCCTTGTTCTGCAACTGGCTCTTCTCGTTCTGGCAGGAGGCGACGACTCCGGTGGGAATGTGCGTGATGCGCACTGCGGAGTCGGTGGTGTTGACGGACTGGCCGCCGGGGCCGGACGACCGGTAGACGTCGATCCGCAGGTCGTTCGCGTTGATCTCGACGTCGATCTCCTCGGCCTCCGGGGTCACGAGGACACCGGCCGCGGAGGTGTGGATCCGGCCCTGGGACTCGGTGGCGGGCACGCGCTGCACCCGGTGCACCCCGCCCTCGTACTTCAGCCGGGCCCAGACGCCCTGACCGGGCTCGGTGGCGCCCTGGCCGCCCTTCGTCTTCACCGCCACCTGGACGTCCTTGTAGCCGCCGAGCTCGGACTCGGTGACGTCGATGATCTCGGTCTTCCAGCCGATGCGCTCCGCGTACCGCAGGTACATGCGCAGCAGGTCGCCCGCGAACAGCGCGGACTCGTCGCCTCCGGCGCCGGCCTTGATCTCGAGGATGACGTCCTTGTCGTCGCTGGGGTCGCGCGGGACGAGCAGCAGCCGCAGCCTCTCGGTGAGCTCCTCGCGGTGCTTCTCCAGCTCCTTGACCTCGGCCGCGAACTCCGGGTCGTCGGCGCCCAGTTCACGGGCCGTCTCGATGTCGTCGCCGGTCTGCTTCCAGGAGCGGTACGTCGCGATGATCGGGGTCAGCTCGTGGTAGCGCTTGTTCAGCCTGCGCGCGTTCGCCTGGTCCGCGTGCACCGACGGGTCGGCGAGCTTCTTCTCAAGATCGGCGTGCTCGCCGATCAGTTCCTCGACCGCCTCGAACATCTCCGGCTCCAATGACGTACGAAATTTAAGGGGCTGCACCATGCAAAGCGCCGGTCCCGAAGCCCCCTTGCGGGGACAACGAGGACCGGCGCTGTGAGGTCGCTACTTCTTGGCAGCGGCAGCCTTGCCGAAGCGGGCCTCGAAGCGGGCCACACGGCCACCGGTGTCGAGGATCTTCTGCTTGCCCGTGTAGAACGGGTGGCACTCGGAGCAGACCTCAGCGCGGACGGAACCGCTCTGGATCGTGCTGCGGGTGGTGAACGACGCGCCGCAGGTGCAGCTGACCTGCGTCTCGACGTACTCGGGGTGGATGTCGCGCTTCAAGGTGTCTCCTAGTTTCGGGAGGGCACCGGGTCGCTGCCGCGGGCTGCGGAGCGTGAACCGGGGCCGACGTACCAGTCTGCCATCGACTGGCGTCATCCCCCAAAACAGGGGGGCGGGGTCGTGTATTCCCCGCGGGCCCGTCGTGGCTGGTCGGTCGCTCCCCCACTCACAGATACGCCCCGCGCCGCTTACGGGGCGCCTACGACGCCCTTCGCACTGCCCGTTGCCGTGCCCTCTGTGGCCGTCTTCGGGATGGGGCGGTCGTTCTTCAGGGCTTTCCACACCAGGTCGGACTTGGACTTGACCATGAGGACTCGGTTGCCGTCGGCCGGGTCGTACTGGACCGGCATCGTCACCATCGTCATGTTCGAGGAGCCGATGCCCTTGAGTCCGTTGGCGAACGAGGCCAGATCCTTGGGCGAGTCGAGGTCGGAGTCGGTCGTGACGGCGTTCGTCGCGGTGTCGGCGAGGTCCCACAGCTGCTTCGGGCTGGTCAGTACGCCGATGTTCTTGACCTGCTCGACCAGTGCCTTGATGAACGCCTGCTGAAGCTGGATGCGGCCGAGGTCGGAGCCGTCGCCGACGCCGTGCCGGGTGCGGACCAGGCCGAGGGCCTGCTTGCCGGTGAGCTGATGGGTGCCGGCCTTGAGGTCCAGGTGACTCTCGGGGTCGGATATGTCCTCGTTCGTGGTGACATTGACGCCGCCGAGTTCGTCGATGAGTTTCTGGAAGCCGCTGAAGTCGACCTCTATGTAGTGGTCCATGCGGATGCCGGTCATCGACTCGACGGTCTTCACCGCACAGGCGGCGCCGCCGGTGGAGTACGCGGAGTTGAACATCGCGCTCGACGAGCCCTCGTGGCTCTTGCCCTCGGTGTCGGTGCACTCGGGCCGCTTTATGAGGGTGTCGCGGGGTATGGAGACCACGCTTGCCTTCTTGTGGCCCTGGTAGACGTGCACGATCATCGCCGTGTCCGCGCGGGCCGAACCGTCGTCGACGCCGCCGCCCAGCTTCTTGTTGCTGCCGGAGCGGGTGTCGGAGCCGAGTACGAGGATGTCCTGCGAGCCGTTGTCGACGTCCAGGGGCCGGTCGGTGCCGAGGGCCTGGTTGATGTCGACGCTGTCGAGGTTGTTGTTGAGCCGGAAGTACACGTAGCCGAGTCCGGTGCCGCCCAGGATCACGACGCCCGCCGCAGCCCACGCCGTGACCAGAAGGGCCTTGCTGCGTGTGCGCGGCTTGCGGCGGCGGCCCTTGGCGCGGCGCCGTGCGCCGGTGGAGCCGGAGGCTTCCGGGTTGCCGGAATCGGGCGTGCTCTCGGCAGTCATGTGCTCCTCAGTCCTCGTCCGGTCGGTTACCCCCTGTGTGCAGGGTCAGGCATGGCACGTCAGGCATGACTGGTATGTCAGGACCCGTCACGTCAGACGTTGAAACCGAAAAAAGGGTTGCACAACGCACTGTGATCGCCCTGTGGGCGAATGTGAGCAATCAGTGACGCACGAGAGGCGAAATCCGCCCGCTCACCTGCGATTTCAGGCCAAGTCTTGGTCTCGTTCACCGTGGGTGGCGACCTTCCCACGTGTGGCAAAGGTCTCGCGCAATGCGCCTTCAGGGCCGTCCACGTGGCCTGCGAAAAGGGGCTGCCCCCGTCACGTGCGTGACGGGGGCAGCCCCTCGAGCAATCACAAACTCCGGCGTCAGTCGTTGCCGTTGCCCGGCATCGGCGTCGTCTTCTGGATCTGGAGCAGGAACTCGCCGTTCGACTTCGTCTGCTTCATCTTGTCCAGGAGCAGCTCGATCGCCTGCTGCTGGTCGAGCGCGTGCAGCACCCGGCGCAGCTTCCAGACGACCCCCAACTCGTCCCCGCCGAGCAGAATTTCTTCCTTACGGGTGCTGGACGCGTCCACGTCCACCGCCGGGAAGATGCGCTTGTCGGAGAGCTTCCGGTCGAGCTTGAGCTCCATGTTGCCGGTGCCCTTGAACTCCTCGAAGATCACCTCGTCCATCCGCGAGCCGGTCTCGACCAGCGCGGTGGCCAGGATCGTAAGAGATCCGCCGTCCTCGATGTTGCGCGCGGCACCGAAGAAGCGCTTCGGCGGGTACAGCGCGGTCGAGTCGACACCACCGGACAGGATGCGGCCGGAGGCGGGCGCGGCGAGGTTGTACGCACGGCCCAGACGCGTGATCGAGTCGAGCAGTACGACCACGTCGTGGCCCAGCTCCACCAGGCGCTTGGCCCGCTCGATGGCCAGCTCGGCGACCGTGGTGTGGTCCTCGGCCGGGCGGTCGAAGGTCGAGGAGATGACCTCGCCCTTGACCGACCGCTGCATGTCGGTGACCTCTTCCGGACGCTCGTCGACGAGGACGACCATCAGGTGGCACTCGGGGCTGTTGACGGTGATCGCGTTGGCGATCGCCTGCAGGATCATGGTCTTGCCGGTCTTCGGCGGGGCCACGATCAGGCCACGCTGGCCCTTTCCGATCGGCGCGACCAGGTCGATGATCCGCGTGGTCAGCACGGCCGGGTCGGTCTCGAGACGGATCCGGTCCTGCGGGTACAGCGGCGTCAGCTTGTTGAACTCCGGGCGGCCACGGCCGAGTTCGGGCGCCATGCCGTTGACGGAGTCGAGCCGGACGAGCGCGTTGAACTTCTCGCGGCGCTCCCCTTCCTTAGGCTGCCGGACCGCGCCGGTGACGTGGTCACCCTTGCGCAGACCGTTCTTGCGGACCTGGGCGAGGGAGACGTACACGTCGTTCGGACCGGGCAGGTAGCCGGACGTGCGAATGAACGCGTAGTTGTCGAGGATGTCCAGGATGCCCGCGACGGGGATCAGGACGTCGTCCTCGGCGACCTGCGGCTCGGCGATCTCGTCGCGGCCACGGCGGCCACGACGGTCCCGGTAGCGACCGCGACGGCCACGGCGGCCGCCCTCGAAGTCGTCGTCGTCCTGCTGCTGGCGGTCCTGACGGCCGCCGCCCTGCTGCTGGCCGCGCTGCTGGTTGCCGGCACCCTGGCTCTGCTGGTCGTCACCCTTGCCGCGGCCGCGGTCCCGGTCCCGACCGCCTCGGTCGCCCCGGTCGCCCCGGTCACGGTCACGGCTGCCCCGGTCGCGGTCGCGGCGGCCCTGGCGGCCATCGCCACCCTGGTCGCCCTGGCGGCCATCGCCACCCTGGTCACCGGAGTCGGCCCTGACCTCGCCCTGGGGCTGGGCCTGAGCAGGAGTCTCGGCCTTCGGCTCGCTCTTCGCCTCGGCGGTGACCGTCTCGGGGCTGCCCGCATCGGCGGTGGCCCGACGACGGCGCCGCTCGGCCGGGGCGTCGTCACTGGCCGGCTGGCCGGGAATCTCGATCTGCTGCTGGGCCACGGCCTTTTCGGCCTTCGCGGCCCTGCCGCCGTTGTCCGCCTTCTTCTCACTCTTCTCGGCGGCAGGTACGGCGTCGTCCCCCGTACGAGCCTTCGAGGTGGCCCGGCGCTTCGGCTTGGTCTCGGTGGCGGCCTCGGCGGTCTTCGCCGGGGCACCCCCTCCTGCCTGCGCCTCCTTGATGACCTCGATCAGCTGGCTCTTGCGCATCCGCGCGGTGCCCCTGATTCCGAGGCCGGATGCGACCTGCTGCAGCTCGGCCAGCACCATGCCCTCAAGGCCACTGCCACGGCGCCGACGGGAGCCTGAAGCACCGGTGGCAGGCGCGGCGGAGGCGTCCGTGGCGGGCGCGGCAGCGGTCTCCTCGACACGTGCGCCCATCAGATCGGTGGTGTCGCTCACGAAGGGTCCTTCCCTGGAGCGGACGTCGGCCTGTCTGGCTCGGCGACCGGTTGTGCTGTC
Organism: Streptomyces sp. NPDC048825; assembly: GCF_043198355.1. NCBI lineage: Bacteria > Bacillati > Actinomycetota > Actinomycetes > Kitasatosporales > Streptomycetaceae > Streptomyces > Streptomyces sp. NPDC048825. Next base: position 456,220 of record NZ_JBICUR010000003.1, on the reverse strand, counting down.
CGGCTTCGGTCCGGTGATGTGGACCGTGCCGGGGCGGTGGTCCGCCAAAAAGGCGGAGGGAATATCTGCTGGATGGCGTTTCCGGGTGCCGTGACACTGATGTGCGGTGTCGGCCGGCTCGGTCACGCCGGTTCCGGAGCGTGCTCAGGACTGCTCAGCGCATAGCGTCCAATGCGTTGCACAAAGCAGTTTGGGAGGCTCCCGGAAAGAGGTCTGTCCCGGACGGGGACACGAAGCACCTCGCCATGGTGGGGTCGGGTGCAGACTTGAGATTAACACTACCGGATCCAACAAACATTCCCCCTCTCCAAATCCGGCAACCGTGTGTCAGGTGGCAAGCGGCAGCACGCTCGCTCCCTGGGCATCGAGGCTCAGCCGGTTGGCCGCCCAGCCCTCGCCGGCCAGGCGGGAGACCTTGTCGGCGGTGGCTTCGTCGGCCAGTGCGAGCACGGTGGGACCCGCGCCGGAGATCACGGCGGGGATTCCGTCGGCCCGCAGCCGCTCCACCAGAGCGGCGCTCTCCGGCATGGCCGGAGCCCGGTACTCCTGGTGCAGTCGGTCCTCGGTGGCGGGCAGCAGCAGCTCGGGGCGCCTGGTGAGGGCCTCTACGAGCAGTGCGGCGCGGCCCGCGTTGGCGGCGGCGTCGACATGCGGCACGGTGCGCGGCAGCAGTCCGCGAGCGGTCTCGGTGAGGACGGGCTTTCCGGGTACGAAAACCACCGGAACGATGGATTCAGCGGGATCCATCCTGATGGCGCGCGCGGCGCCACCCTCCATCCAGGACAGTGTGAAACCGCCGAGCAGGCAGGCCGCGACATTGTCGGGGTGGCCCTCGATCTCGGTGGCGAGCTCGAGAAGCGCCTCGTCGTCGAGCTTCGCGTCGCCGCCTATGGTCACGGCGCGCGCGGTGACGATGCCCGCGCAGATCGCGGCGGACGAGGAGCCGAGGCCACGGCCGTGCGGGATGCGGTTCGCGCAGACGATTTCGAGTCCGCGCGGCTGTCCGCCCAGCAGATCGAAAGCGGTACGGAGGGAACGTACGAGAAGGTGACTCTCGTCACGCGGGAGTGTCTCGCTGCCCTCACCTGCGATGTCGATGTGCAGTCCGGAGTCGGCCACCCGGACGACCACGTCGTCGTAGAGCCCCAGCGACAGGCCGAGGGCGTCGAAGCCCGGGCCGAGGTTGGCGCTGGTGGCGGGGACGCGCACCCGTACGGCGGCGGCGCGGAACGCTGGACCGGCCATCGCTCGATGACTCTCCTTGAGCTTGAGCTGCGAGATTGTCGAGATGTGTCGAAATCCTGCGAGACGAACGGAAGATCACGGAAGACCCGGCGGCCGCAGAGACGGCGCGGCACCGCGGCATATGCGGCGGGCGGGTTACGTACAGCCTATCGAAGGAAGGTTCCGTGGCGACATAGGGCGCACAGGAGGCGCACGATGCGTGTCGTATGCCCCCTGTGCACCCCTGTCGGGGATGACAGGTTGGCGAAGCCGAGGCGCCGCGCTTACGCGAGGCCGAGGCGCTCCGCCGCCGTTGCCGCGTCCACCGGGACCGTGACGGGCTGGGGGGCGCCCGCGACGGCCCAGTCCGGGTCCTTGAGGCCGTTTCCGGTCACCGTGCAGACGATGCGCTGGCCCGGGTCGACCTTGCCCTGCTCGGCGGCCTTCAGCAGGCCTGCGACGGACGCAGCCGACGCGGGCTCGACGAAGACGCCCTCCTGGGAGGCCAACAGCCGGTAGGCGCGCAGAATTTCACGGTCCGTCACCTCGTCGATGAAACCGCCCGATTCATCCCGGGCAGCCAACGCGAACTTCCACGAGGCCGGGTTGCCGATACGGATCGCGGTGGCGATGGTCGACGGATCCTTGACGACCTCACCGCGCACGATCGGGGCGGAACCGGAGGCTTGGAATCCCCACATTCGAGGGGTTTGCTTAGCGATCCCGTCGGCCGCGTACTCGGTGTAGCCCTTCCAATAGGCCGTGATATTGCCCGCGTTGCCCACCGGCAGGACGTGAATGTCAGGTGCGTCACCCAGCATGTCCACGATTTCGAACGCGGCGGTCTTCTGGCCCTCGATACGCACTGGATTGACTGAATTCACCAGTGCCACAGGGTAGTTATCAGACAGATTGCGCGCGAGCGTGAGGCAGTCGTCGAAGTTTCCGTCGACCTGGAGGATCTTCGCGCCGTGCACGAGCGCCTGGCCCATCTTGCCGAGCGCGATCTTGCCCTGCGGGACGAGCACTGCGGAGACCATTCCGGCCCGTACGGCATACGCGGCGGCGGAGGCCGACGTGTTGCCCGTCGAGGCGCAGATGACGGCCTTCGCGCCCTCCTCCTTGGCCCGCGTGATGGCCATGGTCATACCGCGGTCCTTGAAGGACCCGGTGGGGTTCGCGCCCTCGACCTTGAGGTGCACCTCGCAGCCCGTGCGCTCGGAGAGCACCTGCGCGGGCACGAGCGGCGTACCGCCCTCACGGAGCGTCACGACCGGCGTGGTGTCGGAAACCGGCAGCCGGTCCCGGTACTCCTCGATGATTCCGCGCCACTGGTGGGTCATTGCTGGTTACTCTCCTTCAACCCGCATGATGCTGGCGACACCCCGCACGGTGTCGAGGTTGCGCAACGCCTCGACGGTCCCGTTCAGGGAGGCGTCGGACGCGTGGTGGGTGACGACGACCAGAGAAGCCTCGCCGTCTTTCCCCTGCTGGCGAACCGTATCGATCGAAACGCCGTGCTCGGCGAAAACGGTCGCGACCTGGGCGAGAACACCCGGTTTGTCCGCCACATCGAGGCTGATGTGGTATCGCGTGACGACCTCGCCCATCGGCGAGACGGGCAGCTGGGTGTACGCGGAGGCGCCGGGTCCGGTGGCGCCGCTGATCCGGTTGCGGCAGACGGCCACGAGGTCACCGAGGACCGCGGAGGCGGTCGGCGCACCGCCCGCGCCGGGACCGTAGAACATCAGCTGCCCCGCGGCGTCCGACTCGACGAACACGGCGTTGTACGCACCGCGCACGGAAGCGAGCGGGTGGGCCAGCGGAATCATCGCGGGATGCACGCGCGCGGTGACGGACCCTCCGTCGGCGGCCCGTTCACAGATGGCGAGCAGCTTGATGGTGCAGCCCATCCCCTTCGCCGAGGCGAAGTCGGCGGCGGTGACCTCGGTCATGCCCTCGCGGTACACGTCGTCGAGCCGCACACGCGTGTGGAAGGCGATTCCGGCGAGGATCGCGGCCTTGGCGGCGGCGTCGAAGCCTTCGACGTCCGCGGTGGGATCGGCTTCCGCATACCCGAGCGCGGAGGCCTCGTCGAGGGCCTCCTGGTAGCCGGCGCCCGTCGAATCCATCTTGTCGAGGATGAAGTTGGTGGTGCCGTTGACGATTCCGAGCACGCGGTTGACCTTGTCGCCGGCGAGGGATTCGCGCAGCGGCCGGATCAGCGGGATGGCACCGGCGACGGCCGCCTCGTAATAGAGGTCCTTGTTCTGCTCCTCGGCAATGGCGTGCAGGCCCGCGCCGTCCTGGGCGAGCAGCGCCTTGTTCGCGGAGACGACGGAGGCGCCGTGCTCGAAGGCGGTGGTGATGAGGGAGCGGGCGGGCTCGATACCGCCGATGAGCTCGACGACCACGTCGATGTCCCCGCGTTTGACGAGGGCGGTGGCGTCGGTGGTGATGAGCTCGGCCGGGATGCCCTCCCGTACCTTGTCGGGCCGCCGGACGGCGACGCCCGCCAGCTCGACGGGGGCCCCGATGCGGGCGGCGAGGTCGGCAGCGTGCGTCGTCATGATGCGCGCCACCTCTGAGCCGACAACACCACAGCCCAGCAGCGCCACCTTCAGCGGACGCGTACGCATCATCCGACCTCGTTTCCTCTTACCGTCACGGTGGATCCAGTCTCACTCACCGGACGGGACTTTCTATGCCATGTCCGGATCGTGAGACGTCTATTTCATTTCTAGGGCGGCCGATCGCAGGAGATCTTCCGCCGGCTGTATTCGTACGTCAGCGGTCATCCGACCGCGTACGTCAGTGGCTCATCCGACATCGAGGCGCAGCAGGTCCTCCTCCGTCTCCCGGCGGACGATCACCCGGGCCTCGCCGTCATGGACCGCGACGACGGGCGGGCGCAGAGCGTGGTTGTAGTTGCTGGCCATGGAGCGGCAGTACGCCCCGGTGGCCGGCACGGCGATGAGGTCGCCCGGCGCGAGATCGGCGGGCAGGAAGGCGTCGCGCACGACGATGTCGCCACTCTCGCAGTGCTTGCCGACTACGCGTACGAGCATGGGTTCGGCCTCGCTCACGCGGGAGACGAGGGCGACGCTGTACTCGGCGTCGTACAGCGCGGTGCGGATGTTGTCCGACATGCCGCCGTCGACGGAGACGTACGTACGCAGTCCGTCGAGCGGCTTGATGGTGCCGACCTCGTACAGGGTGAAGGCGGTCGGGCCGACGATGGCGCGCCCCGGCTCGACGGAGATGCGCGGGGTACGGAGCTTCGCGGCCTCGCACTCGCGCGTGACGATCTCGTTCAGCGCCTTGGCGATCTCGTGCGGCTCGCTCGGATCGTCCTCGCTCGTGTAGGCGATGCCGAGGCCGCCGCCGAGGTCGATCTCGGGCAGCTCGACGCCGTGCTCGTCGCGGATCTCGGCGAGCAGCTTCACCACCCGGCGCGCGGCGACCTCGAAACCGGCCATGTCGAAGATCTGCGAGCCGATGTGGCTGTGGATCCCGATCAGTTCGAGCCCATTGAGCGCGAGGGCCCGCCGTACGGCTTCGGCGGCCTGCCCGTCCGCGAGCCCGATGCCGAACTTCTGGTCCTCGTGGGCCGTGGCGATGAACTCGTGCGTGTGCGCCTCGACGCCGACCGTCACCCGGATCTGCACGCGCTGCCGCTTGCCGAGCGACTCGGCGATGTGCGCGACGCGGACGATCTCCTGGAAGGAGTCGAGGACGATGCGTCCTACGCCGCGGCTGATGGCCTCGGTGATTTCCTCGGCGGACTTGTTGTTGCCGTGGAAGGCGATGCGATCGGCGGGCATGCCGGCGGAAAGGGCGGTGGTGAGTTCGCCGCCGGAGCAGACATCGAGATTGAGCCCCTCCTCGTGCAGCCAGCGCACGACGGCGCGCGACAGGAACGCCTTGCCGGCGTAGAAGACGTCGGCGTCCTCCCCGAAGGCGGTGCGCCAGGCGCGCGCCCGCGCACGGAAGTCGGCCTCGTCGATGAAGTACGCCGGGGTGCCGAACTCCTCGGCGAGCTTCTTCACATCGATGCCGCCCACGCTGACGACTCCGTCGGTCGTACGGGTGACAGTCTGCGCCCAGACCTTCGAGTCCAGGGCGTTGAGGTCGGTGGGCGGCGCGGTGTAGTGCCCCTCGGGCAGAACATCGGCGTGACGGGGCCCGGCGGGATGTGCGGAACGGCTCATGACTTCTCTTCTTCGGCTCTCTCAGAGGTGTTCGGGTGCGTCGATGCCGAGCAGGGACAGGCCGCCGGCCAGCACCGTCCCGGCAGCTTCGGCAAGCGCCAGCCGGGCCCGGTGGGCGGCCGAGGGTTTCTCGTCGCCGAGGGGGAGGACGCGGGTGACCTCCTGGTAGCGGAGGAAGGCGTCGGCGATGACGACGAGGTGGCGGGCCAGGTGGTCGGGGGCGCGGCGGGTTGCTGCGGTGGCCAGGGCGGGGGGGTGGTCGGCGAGGGCGGTGAGGAGGGGGGCTACGGAGTGGTTGGGGGGTGCTGGGTGTACGTCGCCGGGGGTGCCGTCGAAGCCGAGGTCGGCAGCGTTGCGGGTGAGGGATCGGGCTCGGGCGTGCGCGTAACGGACCCGGAAGAGGGGGTTGGTCTCGCGCTGCACGAGGTGGTCGGCGGTGATTCGGGGCCGGTCGTGAGGGGCGGGGTGGAGGAGGGCCCAGCGGGCGGCGTCACGGCCGAGTGGGGTGGGGTCCTCGGCCGCCGGCACGGGGCGGAGGTTCACCTCGAGGGGGGCAGGAGTGCCGGGCCGGCCATGGGCCTCGACGGTCACGCCGAGGGACTCTACCCACGCCGGGTCCAACTCGGCCTCGCAGGACGTACGGACGAGGACGCCCTGCGTACGGAGGAGCCCGGCGAGCACCTGCCCACTGACCGCTGCGCGCACCTCGCACGGGTAGTGCAACTGCACGATCCGCCCGCTCGGTTCCTCGGCGTACCCGTAACGAGAGCCGCGCCGCAGGATGTCCCTGACCAGGGCTTCCGCTCCGCCGTCAAGGGTGATGTTGAGGAAGCCGGGCCCGGTGACCTCGACGCGTGCCACACCCTGGGCCTCGGTGATGAGCGGGCGCAGGATCTCGGCGACGTGACGTGGCGGACGCCCGGCGGGCCGGGCCAGCTGCAGGGCGACATTCGTGGCGTAGTCACCGCATCCCCCGGGCCCCGGCGGCGCCACCACGGCCCGCGCGGGCACGGCCACACTGAGCTCACCGGCGTCCACGGCGCGGCGCACGGCGCACAGGACGGTACGGGAGAGCTCGACGGGGGTCACGGGGACAAGCGTATGGGAGGAGGGGGGTGGGCAAGCGAGCTGATTTGGGGAGGGTCCGGGATGTGGACGGGAGATACGGACGGGGGATACGGACTGGACGGGGCGGGGGCTTCAGCTGCACGGGGCCGTGGCGCGCCGACCCGCGGGGCCGGACCGTCACCCCTCCCTCTCAGTTCCCCCTCAACCGCCGGCGCTCCCCGCACGCTCCGCGCACTCGGTCCCGCCCGTGCCTCCCGGGGCCCCGAGCGGACTCCCGAGGGACGCTCCACCACCCCGCCGCTCCATCAACTGCCGTACGAGCCGCACGAGTTCGGCCGGCTCAAAGGGCTTGGCCAGAAAGGCGTCCACCCCCACATCGAGCCCGCCCTCGATCTCGTACTGCGTACAGGCGCTCACGACGGCGAGGGGCAGATTCCGGGTCCGCGGATCGGCACGAAGCCGGGAGGCGGTCCGCAGCCCGTCGAGCCGGGGCATCACGACGTCCAGGGTGATGACATCGGGCCGCACGTGATGAACGACATCCAGACACTCGGCACCGTCAGCCGCGGTCACGACCTCGAAACCCTCCAGCTCGAGGTTGACCCTGATCAACTGCCGGATGACCTTGTTGTCGTCCACAACAAGCACCCGACCCGACGCGCCTGGCACAACTCGAGAGTAGGTCCGCACCCCCGCCCGCGTCCGGCTTTTCCCCACTTCCACCCGCCCGTGGACCCGCACATCCACCGGTCTCCCCCCACCAAAACCGGTTCCTGAACCCCCCGAAAGAGCTGGTAGGGTTCTACCCGTCGCCGCACAAACCGCGCCCGACACGCCCCCGTAGCTCAGGGGATAGAGCAACGGCCTCCGGAGCCGTGTGCGCAGGTTCGAATCCTGCCGGGGGCACCCTTTCTGAGGTGCCTAAAGACCCCGTGACCAGCGAGTTCGCTGTGTGCGGGGTCTTCGCGTGTGTGCAGCCGTATGCAGCCCTGAGCGGCTCTATGTCGACGTCCGCGGACTATTTGTGGACACGATCTTGAGAGCATCGGCCCAGGTCAGCCCCAAGAACGGCGAAGGCCCCCGGACGGATCCAGGGGCCTAATGCCCAGCGCGGCTCACGGGCTACCCACGCGCGGTCACTCGCACTCGCGCAGTAGCTCTTCGATCTTGCGGAGGCGATCTCGTTCACTCGGGGATGCCTCACACGCAACGCAACGTCATGACCCTGTCGTGCAGGTTGGGCCTTTCACTCATCGCAGCCCGGCGGTCCGGCACTGGCGGATCCTTACGAGGGGCAGCGCCTCCTCGAACGGTGAGCCACGACGACTCCCGCCGGGGGCGGGTGAGGTCTGCCTTGAAATGCCCCAGGGTGCCAAAGGGATCGCGCGGCGCGCGGCAGTGCCGCCCGGCGCGTACCGCTTGCACTGCACCACCATCGACCGGCCGCCCCCCGGCAGCCGACCGGGTCACGTCCGCGTAGCTGTTGTGGGAGCCGCCTGAACTCTGGTCGAGGACAGGGGCATGTCCTCGACCGGGTGCCGTCGTCGGGTGTGCCATCTCCTCATCGCCGGCTCCTCTGCCTTCCCGGCTCCCTCGCGACCCGGCGCAGCGCAGCGTTCAGTACTGCTCGGTCTCCACGAAACCCGCGTCCGCGTCGTTGTCCGCACCGAAGGCATCGGCGGCGGCGGTGGGGTCGAATCCGGGCGGGCTGTCCTTGAGGCCCAGGCCCATGCCGACCAGCTTCGCCTTGACCTCGTCGATCGACTTCGCGCCGAAGTTGCGGATGTCGAGGAGGTCGGCCTCGGAGCGGGCGACGAGCTCACCCACGGAGTGGACGCCCTCACGCTTGAGGCAGTTGTACGAACGGACGGTGAGGTCGAGCTCCTCGATCGGCAGTACCAGGTCAGCGGCGAGGGCGGCGTCCGTGGGGGACGGGCCCATGTCGATGCCCTCGGCGTCAATGTTGAGCTCACGGGCCAGACCGAACAGCTCCACCAGCGTCTTACCGGCGGACGCCATGGCGTCACGCGGACGCATGGCCTGCTTGGTCTCGACGTCGACGATCAGCTTGTCGAAGTCGGTGCGCTGCTCGACACGCGTGGCCTCGACCTTGTACGTGACCTTCAGCACCGGCGAGTAGATGGAGTCGACCGGAATACGCCCGATCTCCTGGCCCACCTGCTTGTTCTGCACGGCGGAGACGTAACCGCGACCGCGCTCGACGGTCAGCTCCATCTCCAGTTTGCCCTTGCCGTTGAGCGTGGCCAGGACGAGGTCGGGGTTGTGCACCTCGACACCGGCCGGCGGCGCGATGTCGGCGGCGGTGACCAGACCCGGCCCCTGCTTGCGCAGGTACATCACCACAGGCTCGTCGTGCTCACTGCTCACGACCAGCTGCTTGATGTTGAGGATCAGGTCGGTGACGTCCTCCTTGACGCCCGGCACGGTGGTGAACTCGTGGAGAACACCGTCGACGCGGATCGATGTGACCGCCGCACCCGGGATCGAGGACAGGAGCGTACGACGCAGGGAGTTGCCGAGGGTGTAACCGAAGCCCGGCTCCAGCGGCTCGATCACGAACCGGGAACGGAACTCGTCGACGACCTCTTCGGTGAGAGACGGACGCTGAGCAATCAGCACGAGGTATTGCCTCCAGTGTTTGGCGCCCGCTTTGTGACGCCGTAGACACCATGAAGGGTACGGGTGATACGGCCTGAAGAGGCCCAACCGCCCGAGACCGCCCGTCTGCCGGCCAGTCGGCGGGCCCAGCCGGCATTCCTTCCGTCCAGCCGGGCAGCCGGCGGGGCGAGCTCGCTCTACGAGCCGAAGTTATGGACAGTGTTCGGTGCTGTCCGTTTCCATGCAGGCCAGGGCCCGTCCGGTCAGCGGGGAGTGACACCGGACGGGCCCTGGCGCATGGTTGACGACGCAGGCGAAGCCTGGGTCGCGGCGGAATGCGAGGACTCCGGCGGGGGCGTCGAGCCAGGTCATGGTGCCGTCGCCGAGGGCGGAGCTCTCGCTGCGCAGGCGGAGGGCGGTGCGATACAGCTCCAGCATCGAGGTCTCGTCGCCGGTCTGTGCTTCCACACTTCGCTCGCTCCAGTTCGCGGGCTGGGGCAGCCAGGGTTCGGCGGAAGCGCCTTCGGGGCTGAAGCCGAAGGGTGCGGTATGCCCGGACCAGGGAAGGGGGACGCGGCAGCCGTCGTGGCCTCGGTCGGTGTGACCGGAGCGTTCCCATGGGGTCCTGGAGGACGGACTCGGGCAGGTCCTCGACTTGGGGCAGGCCGAGTTCGTCGCCCTGGTAGATGTAGGGAGATCTGCCACGGAGGCGCTCTCCGCGACGGGCGCCTGAACGGGTGTGCGATCAGCTCCGGTAGCATGATCGGCTCGAAGTATGGGGGATCTTGTGCGAACGAAATCGGCTGTTGTGACGGCCGCACTTGGCTGCTTAGTGGTGGGCGCCGCCATGGCCGGCTGCTCAGACGGCGCCACCGCGGAGGAGCCCTCCGCCAAGCAGATGCTTGACGACGCGAACGACACGATGAACGCGCTCAAGTCGGTGACCGTGGACAGCAAGACCACGACCGTGGCCACCGGCGGAGGCTTCTCCAGCCGTCTGACGACCGACCTCAAGGGCATGTGCAGGTCCAGTCGGACCTGGACCAACGGCGCCCGCCTCGAACAGATCCGGATCGGCGACACGGACTATGTCCGCCCGAACCGCGCCTACCTGAAGATGGCGGGCAAGAACGGGAACAGCACGGGAGAACAGAAGCGCTGGGTCAAGAGCCCCGCCGCCGAGACAGCCTTGGAAACAGAGGAGGCCGGACTCTCCAACTGCACCCGGGAGTTCGGCTCCTTCGGCAAGGCGACGAAGGGCGATCCGACGAAGGTCGACGGCAGGCCGGCGATTCCGTTGGTGGTGACCGACAAGGCGGACAAGGGCGGCACCTACACGCACTATGTCGCCACCGAGGGCGAGCCGTACCTCCTCAAGGTCGACTACAAAGGCGCCGACTACCGGACCACCACCACCTTCAGCGACTTCGACAAGCCAGTGGATGTACGCGCCCCGGCGAAGGGCGACGTGCTGGACGCGACCGCACTATTGAACCGCTGACCCTTCGCTTGGTGTCTACGGGAACGGCGCCTCGCCCTCGCCGCCGACCTGCTGCGCGAACCTGACGCCACCCTCGCCGTGGTGGCCGACCGCGTCGGCTTCGCGGGCGCCTTCGCGCTCAGCGCCGCGTTCAAGAGGGAACACGGCGTCAGTCCGAGCGAGTACCGGTACCGGACACGTGAGGCTCGGACGGGGATCTGACGTCCGGGCGGACGATGCCTTCGTGATGGGCAGGCTCAGCGGCCCGCCCGCCGTCCTTCGCCTCGAATCCCACCTGCCGATGAAGACGATCAAGGCCGGTCCCTGACCTGCTTGGCCAGGGAGCCCGCGTCGGCCTTGACGACGTACACCTCCCAGGGTTCCTGGCCGGGGCCGTGGACCCAGACCTTGTCCTGGAGGGCGTAGCAGCAGGTGGTGTCGTTCTCCTCGTCGGTGACCAGGCCTGCCTCGCTCAGGCGGGCGGTGGCGGCGTGGACCGCCTCGGTGTTGTCGACCTCGACGCCGAGGTGGTCCATGCGGGTCGCCTCGCCCGCGGTGCCTTCGATGAGGACGAGCTTGAGTGGGGGCTCGGCGATGGCGAAGTTGGCGTAGCCGTCGCGGAGTTTGGCGGGCCCGGTGCCGAAGAGCTTCGTGTAGAACGCGACGGATTCGGCGAGGTCAGGTACGCGGAGGGCGAGCTGTACGCGGGACGTCATGGCGAACCTCCTTGGGTGGATGGGGAGTTCAGCAGCCGCCGGACGCGGTGGTGGTCGGTGCGCCGATGCCGATCTGGAGGGTGGTGGGGGCGGCGCAGCAGCCGCCGCCGGACTGTTCGGCGTTCTCCGGCTCGTCGAAGAGGCCCGCGCCGCCGCACACTCCGGTCTCGGGGAGGGTGAGCTCGACACGCTCGGCGGCCTCCTGGTCGCCGGCGATCGCCGCCGCGATGGAGCGGACCTGCTCGTAGCCGGTCATCGCGAGGAACGTGGGGGCACGGCCGTACGACTTCATCCCGACCAGGTAGACGCCCTGGTCCGGGTGGGAGAGCTCGCGCACGCCGTGCGGGTAGACCGTGCCGCAGGAGTGGACGTTCGGGTCGATCAGCGGGGCGAGCGCTGTCGGGGCCTGGAGGCGTTCGTCGAGGCCGAGGCGGACCTCGGAGAGGAAGGAGAGGTCCGGGCGGAAGCCGGTCAGGACGATCACCTCGTCGACCGGGTCGAGACGGCGGCCGTCCTCGGCGACAAGGACGAGCCGGTCGTCCTCCCGCTCCACGGCCTGCGTACGGAATCCCGTGACCGCGCTCGCGTGGCCGGCCTCGACGGCGGCCTTGGCGCGCAGACCGAGGGCGCCGCGAGCGGGGAGTTCGTCGGCCTCGCCGCCGCCGTACGTGCTCGCGCTGATGCCCCGTCGCAGGATCCACACCGCGTGCGTCCCCTCCTCCTCCCCGGCCAGGTCGGCGAGGAGGGCGAGGGCGGTGAAGGCGGAGGCACCGGAACCGACGACGGCCGTGCGCCTGCCCGCATAACGGTCGCGTACGGCCGGGTCCTTCAGGTCCGGAACACGGTAGGAGATGCGGTCGGCGGACGCCTTCTCGCCGAGGGCGGGCAGGCCGTTCGCGCCGACGGGGCTCGGGACGGTCCAGGTGCCGGAGGCGTCGACGACGGCGCGGGCGGTGAGCCGCTCCTCGGCGCCGTCGGCGAACCGGACGTGCACCGTGTACGGCTGCTCGTCGCGGCCCGCGTCGACGATCCGGTCCCGGCCGGCCCGGGCGACGCCGGTCACCGTGGCGCCGCAGCGAACCTTGTCACCCAGGACGTCGGCAAGGGGCTGGAGGTAGCGCTCGGCCCAGTCGCCGCCGGTCGGGTAGGCCGAGGCGTCGGGGCGGACCCAGCCGGTCGGGGCGAGCAGCTTTTCGGCCGCCGGGTCGACGAGCTCGCCCCAGGTGGAGAACAGCCGGACGTGCGACCACTCCCGTACGGCACTGCCCGCAGCGGGGCCGGCTTCCAGGACGAGGGGTTCGATGCCGCGCTCGACGAGGTGGGCGGCGGCGGCCAGGCCGATGGGTCCGGCACCGATGACCACGACGGGCAGCTGGTCGGTGCTTGGCGCGTTGCTGGTGGACGCAACCACGGGGTCCCCTTATTTCGATAAGTGTCGATCCATTACGCTCCCAGCATGGCACCTGATTCGATAAGCGTCAACATAGACGTTCATCGAAATTAGAACCCCAGGCGGTCCACCGGCAGCCGGCTGGAGGTGCGGGTCCGTCGCGGCCGAGCGCACCCCGCAGCGGAGCCGCGAACGTCACAGCCCCACGCCCCTGCACGGGGAGCCCTGGTTCGACGTATGTCAACATAGACGCATGTCGAACATCAAAGCGCTGCCGCTGCTGGAACCCGAGGTCGACGAGGGTGTCGTGCCGTGCTGCCCGCCGCTCACCGAGCGGCCGCTGACGGCCGAGGAGGCCGAGCGGACCGCCGCGATGTTCAAGGCACTCGGTGACCCGGTCCGCCTGCGCCTGTTCTCCCTGGTCGCCTCGCACGAGGGCGGCGAGGCGTGCGTGTGCGACATCTCCGACGTCGGTGTCTCCCAGCCGACCGTCTCCCACCACCTGAAGAAGCTCAAGGAGGCCGGTCTGCTCTCCTCCGAGCGCCGCGGTACCTGGGTGTACTACCGGGTGGAGCCGTCGGTGGTGGCCGCGATGGGGCAGATGCTGACCGCGGCCGCCCCCGCGGCCTGACCCCACCCAACCCGCGTTCTGCGGCTCATTCGGCCGATCGTCCGGGCACGGACCGTCCGGGCATGAAGATGAGGGCCACCAGTGCCAGGCCGACCACGGCGCCGACGAATTGCACGCCGATGAAGCCCGCGACCGAGCCGGGCGCGATGCCCGCGAAGGTGTCGGTGAAGGCGCGGCCGATCGTCACCGCCGGGTTGGCGAAGGACGTCGACGAGGTGAACCAGTACGCGGCGCCGATGTAGGAGGCGACGGCCACGGGTGCGTACCGCAGCCGGTCGGCGCGGGCCAGTCCGAAGATCAGCAGGATCAGACCCGCCGTGGCGACGACCTCACCGAGCAGCAGGTGGCCGGCCGAGCGGTCGTGCGTGGACCACTTCACCAGTGGCTCGCCGAACATCGCGTCCGCCAGGATCGCGCCCGCGATCGCGCCGACGATCTGCGCGGGCACGTACACGGCCGCCTCGCGCAAAGTGACACCGGCGCCGCCGTGTCTGGCCGTCCACCACTCCGCCAGCGTGACCACCGGGTTGAAGTGTGCGCCCGAGACCGGGCCCAGCAGGAGGATCAGGATGCCGAGGCCGAAGACGGTGGCCGTGGAGTTGGCCAGCAGTTGCAGGCCGACGTCATCGGTCAGATCCGTGGCCTGGATGCCGGAGCCGACCACCACCGCCACCAGCAGCGCCGTACCCACGAGTTCGGCGGCGGCCCGGGAGACCAAGGGGTTGCGCGCCGGAGTGGCACCCGGCGCGGGCGCGACGGAGCCGGGTTCGGCAGCGGGCATCGCGGCCTCCGAGGTCGGGGCGGCTTCGGCGGGGATCACGGGCAGGCCCTCTTGTTCTCGGCGGCGGTGCGAGCGGACTCGGCCAGGTCGGCGAACTGACCGGCGAGCTCAGCGACGACGTCGGGCTTGAGCCGGTAGTAGGTGAACCGGCCGCAGGGCTCCGTCTCGACGACCCCGGCCTCGCGCAGCACTCTCAGGTGGTTGGAGAGGTTGGTCTGCCGGGCACCGGTCTCCTCCACGAGGTGGGTGGTGCACAGCACCTCTTTGGCGAGCAGGGCCACGATCCGGAGCCTGAGCGGGTCGGCCAGCACCCGGATCAGGTCAGTGTCGACTGACGTCATCATGGGCTGATACTGTCACATCAGTGGTGGCTGACATCACCGGGTGCTGACGTCATGCGCGCCTGATGTCGACGTGAGACAAGAGAGACCTGCTGATGTCCGACAAGCCCTCCGTGCTCTTCGTCTGTGTCCACAACGCCGGCCGTTCCCAGATGGCCGCCGCATGGCTGACCCACCTGGCCGGGGACCGTGTCGAGGTCCGCTCCGCGGGCTCCAACCCGGGCACCGACGTCAACCCGGCCGCCGTCGAGGCCATGCGCGAGGCCGGCATCGACATCTCCGCCGAGGTCCCCAAGATGCTCACCGTCGACGCGGTCAAGGAGTCGGACGTCTGCATCACCATGGGCTGCGGCGACAGCTGCCCGGTCTTCCCCGGCAAGCGGTACCTGGACTGGGAGCTCGAGGACCCGGCGGGCCAGGGCGTCGATGCCGTACGGCCCATCCGGGACGAGATCAAGACCCTGGTCGAGGGACTGATCAAGGACATCGCCCCGGAGAAGACGGCCTGAGCAGCGGCAGGACCGGCCAACCGCCCTGTCCGGCCGTCAGGAGTGGGTGACCTCGATGGCGGAGATGCGGACCTCGCCGTAGTTCCCCTTGCCACACGGGTCGGAGTTGTCGCAGTTGGCCTGGGTGTAGGCGCCTGCCTTGAAGTAGTTGGTGTCGCCGTCGTGCTCGATCGTGGTCTGCAGCTCGCCGTTGTAGTACACGTCGATCTCCCCGTCCTGCGCCACGAATTTGGCCTCGAACTCGGTGCCCAGCTCGTAGTCGTCGGTGACGAGGCGGTGGTGGCGGTCGTCGCCCTCGGTCACGTAGAGCCTGCTGCCTTCCAGACGGAAGACCGTGACGTCGTCGTCCCCGCCGTGGACCTGCGCGCCGACCAGGTGCGGCTTCTCCTCGGGCAGCGCCATGAACGCCTCGGTGACCACGAGGGTGTGGGTGCCGTCCGTGGTGGACCACTCGGCCTCGTCCTTGCCGCCGTCGGTCATCTCACGCAACTCGGCGCGCGGGTAGCTGGAGCCCCCCGTCGTCACACCGTTGACGGCAGCCCGGAACCGGACCGCGTCACAGGCGGTGCCGGCCTGGAACCAGGGATCGGCGGAGAAGCGCGCCAGCTCGGGCTGAGTGATCTCGGTGGGGTCCTCGTCCTCGCCGGTGGGCAGGGTCAGCTTCCAGTTCGTCAGGTCGAGGACCTCCGACGGGTACGCGCACCGGGCTGCCACCGGCTTGTACGAGGGCGGCGTGTCGGCCTGCGCGGACAGCGCGAACGCGGCCGTCGAGACTGCCGCGGTGATGCCCGCCAGTACGAGGGTCCGAGTGCTGGGCATGGAGGGTTCCTCACGGTCGGGGAGTTCGATTCGGGCCGACGCGCACCCTAAGGCGCCGTTCCCGGGACCGGTCCCCGCCTTGGACCATCAGACCGTCAGACCGTCAACCTGCGTCAGAACCTGGGTGATTCGGGACGTACAAGGCCCGTCTGGTAGGCGATGACGACGAGTTGGGCGCGGTCGCGGGCACCGAGCTTGGTCAGGGCGCGCTGGATGTGGGAGCGGACGGTCAGCACGCTCAGGACGAGTTTCTCCGCGATCTCGTCGTTGGACTTGCCTTCGGCCGCGAGGGCGGTGACTTCCCGCTCGCGCGGGGTGAGGTCGTTCAGGCGTTCCGCGGGTGCCAGGAGGGCGCCGGGTTCGGGTGCGGTGAGGAAGCGGGTGATGAGGGCTCGGGTGGCGCCGGGTGAGAGGAGGGCTTCGCCGGAGGCCACGGTGCGGATGCCGGCGAGGAGGGTGTCGGTGGTGACGTACTTGCCGAGGAAGCCGCTGGCGCCGACGCGCAGTGCCTTGGCGACGTACTCGTCGGTCTCGAACATGGTGAGGATCAGGACCCGCGTGGCCGCCAGTTCGGGGTCGTCGCAGATGGTTGCGGTGGCGGCCAGGCCGTCCGTGCCGGGCATGCGGATGTCCATGAGGACGACATCGGGGCGGTGGGTGCGGGCGAAGACCCGCCCCTGAAGGGGCGCTGCAGCGCACCGGAATCCGGCAGGTGTACCGGGACCGCCGGAACCGTCCGACGCCGCGACCGGGCCGCCCGCACTGTTCGCTTCTATCGTGGAAGCACACTGAACGGTCGGCGCCGAGGCGGGCAGCTCATGAGGGAACCGCAGATCGACTACGCGGCGGTCTTCCAGGCTCTCCCCGGCATGGTGGCGCTGCTCACCCCGGACCTTGTGTACGCCGACGCCAACGACGACTTCGTGCGACTGTCCGGGCGCACCCGTGAGCAGCTGCTGGGCCGCTATATCTTCGACGTCTTTCCCGACAACCCGAACGACCCGGCAGCGACCGGCATGCGTGACGTCAAGGCGTCGATGCTGCGCGCGGTGGCCACCGGCGAGCGCGACACCATGGCGCTGCAACGCTACGACGTCGAGGATCCCCAGCGGCCCGGCCACTGGCAGGAGCGGTACTGGAGCCCGGTCAACGCGCCCGTCCTCGACTCTGACGGGCAGGTGGTGCTGATCGTGCACCGGGTGGAGGAGGTCACCGAACTCATCCGCGCCCGCGGGGGCACAGGCAGCGACAGCCGAGCCCGTGTGCTGGAGGCCGAGCTTTACACCCGCGCCCATGAACTGCAGGAAGTCAACGAACGCCTGCGCCAGGCCCATGCCCGCGAACGCGAGGTCGCGCTGGCCCTGCAGGCGGCGATGCTGCCCGCGCCCAGCCCGCTCCCGCACCACCGGGCGGCCGTACGCTATCGGCCCGCCATCGGCGCCCTCAACGTATGCGGCGACTGGT
Organism: Streptomyces sp. NPDC048825; assembly: GCF_043198355.1. NCBI lineage: Bacteria > Bacillati > Actinomycetota > Actinomycetes > Kitasatosporales > Streptomycetaceae > Streptomyces > Streptomyces sp. NPDC048825. The sequence goes on along the minus strand of NZ_JBICUR010000003.1, from coordinate 438,967 downwards.
ACGACCTGGTCGAGCTGCCCGGCGACAGCCTCGCGGTCGCCGTCGGCGACGTCGTCGGCCACGGCCTCACGGCCGCCTGCGTCATGGGACAGCTGCGCAGCGCGCTGAGCGCGGCCACCCGCGTGGCCGACGGCCCGGCCCAGGCACTGAAGGCCCTCGGCCTGTACGCCCGCTTCGTCGAAGGCGCCGAGTCGACCACCGTCGTGACGACCTTCATCGACTGGAACAGCCACACCATCACCTACAGCTGCGCCGGCCACCCTCCGCCCGCCCTGCTCCACCCCGACGGCACCGTGTCCTTCCTCGACCAGGCCACCGACCCGCCGCTCGGCGCCCGCCCCGAACCCGTTCCCCGCCCTGAGGCACGCGTGCCCTTCTTCGACGGCGCCATCCTGGCCCTGTACACCGACGGCCTGGTCGAACGCCGACACGAGGACATCGACGTCGGCTTGGCCCGCCTCGCGGATTCCCTCACCCGCCACTGCCAAGCCGACCCCGAGCCCCTGGCCGACGCCCTCCTGGCGGACCTGCTCCCGTCCACCGGCAGCACCGACGACACGGCCCTGGTCGTCATCCGCCTCTAGAAGCCGCTCCAAAGGCGGATGGTGCTCAGGCTGCGTCGGCTGTTTCGGCAGCCTCCTCCGTGCCCGGCAGCCACAGGTCCGGGCCGAAGACCTCGTAACGGATGTTGCGGGCGGGGACTCCGGCACGTAGCAGCTGGGTGCGTACGGAGCGCATGAACGGCAGCGGGCCGCACAGATAGACCGTGGCGTCGGCCGGGATGTCGACTCCGGCGAGGTCCATGAGGCCGAAACCGTCACCGGGGGCCGTGCTGCCGGGGCCGGGCTGCTCGTACCAGAAGCGGGTGCTCGCCCGCGGCAGCCGGGCGGCCAGCGACCGCGTCTGAGCGCGCAGTGCGTGCTCGGCCGGGGAGTGGTCGGCGTGCAGGACCAGTACGGGCCGCTCGGAGCCGGTCGCCGTGAGCCGGTCGAGCATGCCCACCATCGGGGTGCAGCCGATGCCCGCGGAGACCAGGACGACCGGGGTGTCGTCCTCGTCGAGCACCACGTCGCCGAACGGCGCGGAGAGGGTGAGTTCGTCGCCGGGCCGTATCCGCTGGTGCAGGAGCGTGGAGACCTCGCCGTCCGGAGAGCCGTCGTCGCCCGCGACCCGCTTGACGGTGATACGGCGCAGGTCGCCGCCCGGGTCGGAGGACAGGCTGTACTGGCGCAGCTGGCGCACTCCGTCCGGCATGCGCACCCGGACGCTGACGTACTGGCCCGCGCGGGCCCGGGGAGCCGGCTCGCCGTCGGCGGGGCGGAGCAGGAAGGAGGCCACGTCTGCCGTCTCCTCGTGGCGTTCGACGACCGTCCACTGCCGCCAGATCTCTCCCGGCCGTACACCCGCCTCCTGGTACAGCAGCGCCTCGCGGGCGATGAGGGCACCGGCCATCAGCCAGTACACCTCGTCCCACGCGGCGGCCACCTCGGGGGTGACCGCGTCGCCCAGCACCTCGGCGATCGCGCCGAACAGATACTTGTGCACGATCACGTACTGGTCCTCGGTGACCCCGACCGCGGTGTGCTTGTGGGCGATCCGCGCCAGCAGCGCGTCCGGCCGGGCCTCGGGATCCGCGAGGAGCGCGGTCGCGAAGCCCGCGATGGAACCGGCCAGGGCGCGGCGCTGGGCCCCGCTGGCCTGGTTGCCCCGGTTGAACATGCCGTCGAGCAGTTCGGGCCGGTCGCGGAACATCGCGCCGTAGAAGCGGGTGGTGATCTCGTCGAGCGACTCGGCCACCACGGGAAGGGTGGCCCGTATGACGGCGGCGGACTCTGCGGACAGCATGAAGCCTCCCAGCAACGGGACAGGGGGAACGAGGGGTAGCGAAGCTGAGGTGAACTCAGCTGCGTTATCGCGGACTTGGCGTCCGCTGATCCTGTATAGCAAGCGGAGAGGGCCGTTTCGCCGGGTAACAGTGCCCGGCGCCCGAAGCGAGGACCACCGGCCCCCGGGGCAGGGAACTCCGGCCCCAAGGCCGGGCCCGGATCAGGGCCTTCCGGCCCTGGACGGGGGCGCCTACCGGGCGGGTGGGTTCGGTTCATGGACGACTGCGAATCCGTTGTGGCTTGTCGCGCAGTTCCCCGCGCCCCTGCGGGGCGCTCCCGGAGCCGTCAGCCACCGCGAACTCGCACTTGCCCACCGGCGGGAGGGGACGTGGGCCGGTGCGTCGTATGCCCGTCGCGTAGGTTCTGTCTCAGGAAACCCGCCCCCTGTATCAGCAAAGGGCCGTATGCCCACCCTGCGACGGGCTGACGCACCGGCCCACGGCCCCGCACCCACCACCCACCCAGGGGCGCGGGGAACTGCGCGACCAGCCACACTCAACCCGCACCCGACAACGAACCCAACCGCCCAACCGCCGGAGGCAACCCGCACCCGACAACGAACCCAACCGCCCAACCGCCGGAGGCAACCCGCACCCGACAACGAACCCAGAAGAGGTGAATACCGAATGGACCCGGCCGCGACCATCACCCTGCGCCAGCTCGTCATGGCGCTGGGCGACTCGCTGCTGGAGGTCCAGGCCGCCCCCGCCGGCCTGGACGTCGAGATCAACGGCGTCGCCCTGCTCGACCCGGAGGACCCCCCAACCGCCCAGCCCGGCGACCTGGTCCTCGCAATCGGCTCCCGCGGAAGGGCCGCCTTCCCCGCACTACGGGCCGCCGGCCGCGACGGGGCCACCGCCGTCGTGGTCAAGCTCGACGCCCACGCCCAGGCCACGGGCCTCAGCGAGACCGCCACCGAGGCCGGAGTCGCCCTGCTCTCACTGCGTGGCGACGCCCGCTGGGAACAGGTCAGCGCACTGGCCCGCGCCGCCCTGGACGACGCCCCGCCGGACGACCCCGGCGCGGGCGCCGAGGAGGGCGACCTGTTCTCGCTCGCCCAGACCACCGCCATCCTGACCAGCGGCATCGTCAGCATCGAGGACGCCGCGAACCGCGTACTGGCGTACTCCCGTACCACCGACTCCGACGAGGCCGACGACCTGCGGCGACGTTCCATCCTCGGGTGGCAGGGACCCGAGGCGTATCTGGCGAAGCTGCGCGAGTGGGGCGTGTTCCAGCACCTGCACTCCAGCGACGAAGTGATCGCCATAGACAGCCACGCCGAGCTGGGCATCCGCCGCCGGCTCGCGGTGGCCATCCGCTCCGGGGACCGGCAGCTGGGCACCATCTGGGTGCAGGAGAGCTCGACCCCGCTGTCCGAACGCTCACGCCAGGCGCTGCTGGGCGCCGCCCGCGTCGCCGCCCTCCATCTCGTACGCCGCCGCCGGGAACTCTCGGACGACGTGACGCTCACCCGGACCCTCCTGGCCGGACTCCTGGACGGCAGCACCGGACCGCAGCCGCTGGCCACCCACCTGGGTTTCGACCCGGCCCGCCCGGCCGCCGTGCTGGGCTTCTCGTACGGGACGACGGAGGCGTACGAGGACGGGGACACCGTCTCCGCACCGGAGCTGGCCCACACCGAGGTCACCAACCTGGTCTCCGTGCACATCGCCGCCCGGCACCGCAGTTCCCTGGTCACGCAGGTCGACTCCCGTATCTACGTGCTCCTGCCGCAGCTGCCCCGCAGCATCGACACGGACACCCTGCGCGGCTGGGCCCTGGAGATCACCGACGCGGCGCGCCGCCACCTGGGGCTGCCGTTGCGCGGCTCGGTCGGCTGCGTGGTGCCGGGGCTCGGGGCCGTACCCGAGTCGCGCCGGGAGGCCGACCGCATCCTCGACGCCATGGTGAGCGCCGGGGTGTCCGCCGCGGTCGCCGCGCTGCCCGACATCCAGGCGGAAGTACTGGTCAGCGAGATGCTGACGCTGCTCTCCGCGCACCCCGAGATACGGGATCCACGGCTGACCGCTCTGGTCGCGCACGACAGCCGGCACCAGGGCCGGCTCGCCGAGACCCTCCTGACGTACCTGAACTCCTTCGGTGACGTAAGGGCCGCCGCCGCGCAGCTCCATGTGCACCCCAACACGCTGCGCTACCGCCTGCGCCGGGCCGAGGAGCTGACCGGTCTCGATCTCAGCCGCCCTGATCAGCGGCTGCTGGCCATGCTCCAGCTGAGGCTGCCGCCCACCGCCTGAGGCCGCTGCCGCCAAGGGCCTGGGGCCGCTGCTGCCCAGGGCCTGAGGCCGGTTCCGCATTGGCCGGTCGTACAACCATCAACGGCGAGTTTGTTCAGCCTTCACAAACACGTAGCCCCATGACCCCCCATACGCTTGCGCAAATCCATTTCCGCAAGTGATGCGGCCCACCTCCCACGAGGAGACGGAGCGAATCGCGGACGTGCTGGTGACGACCAACTCACCAGCACGCCATCCGGATACCGCGAACCGCACCGTGAACGCTTACGGGAATCGTCAGTGCCCTGACCGCTCTCCCCTGCGCATGCCCCACGGCGCAGCCCGGCCCGCCCCTCCCCCGCCATCCAGGCGACCCGGCGTTCCGGACAGCCACGCCCCGCACGGCACTCCCAACCAATCACTGGATGTCGACATGACTACACGTCCCCCTGAACCTCTGGCCCCTGACACCGCTCCACCCGCCAGCGGTCAGCCTCCGGAGCAGGACGGTCTGAAGGCCGGTCTCAAGAACCGCCACCTGTCCATGATCGCCATCGGCGGTGTGATCGGCGCCGGGCTCTTCGTGGGCTCCGCCTCCGGTATCACCGCCGCCGGACCCGGCATTCTCCTGTCGTACGCGCTGGTCGGCGCCCTCGTCGTCTTCGTGATGCGCATGCTCGGTGAGATGGCCGCGGCCAACCCGTCCTCCGGGTCCTTCTCCGCCTACGCGGACCGGGCGCTCGGCCGCTGGGCCGGGTTCTCGATCGGCTGGCTGTACTGGTTCTTCTGGGTCGTCGTGCTCGCGGTCGAGGCGACCGCCGGTGCGGTGATCCTGGAGAGCTGGGTGCCGGCCGTACCGCAGTGGGCCTGGGCACTGATCGTGATGGTGGTGCTGACCGCCACGAACCTGGCCTCGGTGGGCTCCTTCGGCGAGTTCGAGTTCTGGTTCGCGGGCATCAAGGTCGTCGCCATCTCGGGCTTCATCGTGCTCGGCGGGCTGGCCATCTTCGGTCTGCTGCCCGGCTCCGACGCCGACACGGGATTCGGCAACCTCACCGCGCACGGGGGCTTCCTGCCGGAGGGACCCGGCGCGATTCTCACCGGCATCCTGCTGGTCGTCTTCTCCTTCATGGGCAGCGAGATAGTCACCCTCGCCGCCGCCGAGTCCCCGGACGCGCAGCGGGCGGTCGCCAAGGCCACCCGGAGCGTGATCTGGCGGGTGGGTGTCTTCTACGTCGGCTCGATCCTCGTCGTGGTCGCCCTGCTGCCGTGGAACGACCCCTCGATCGCCGAGAAGGGCTCGTACGTCGCCGCCCTCGACGCGATCGGCATCCCGCACGCCGGCCAGATCATGAACTTCATCGTGCTGACCGCCGTGCTGTCCTGTCTCAACTCCGGCCTCTACACCGCCTCCCGGATGGCCTTCTCCCTCGGCCAGCGCGGTGACGCTCCGCAGTCCTTCGTCAAGACCAACACGCGAGGCGTTCCGCAGACCGCGATCCTGGCGTCCGTGGTCTTCGGCTTCGTGGCGGTCGCGTTCAACTACCTGTGGCCGGACACGGTGTTCCAGTTCCTGCTGAACTCCTCCGGTGCGGTCGCGCTCTTCGTATGGCTGGTCATCTGCTTCTCGCAGCTGAAGATGCGGGGGATCATCCTGCGCGAGAGCCCCGAGAAGCTCGTCGTACGGATGTGGCTGTTCCCGTATCTGACGTGGGCGACGATCGGGATGATCTCGTTCGTGCTCCTCTACATGCTCACCGACGAGAAGGAGGGCGGCGGGCGGAGCCAGGTGCTGCTGTCGGTGCTTGTGGCCGCGATCGTGATCGCGATCTCGTTCGTGCGGGAACGGTCCCGACGCAAGGACACCGAGGACGTGGTGGCTCCTCTGTAGGCGCCGCGGGTGGGCGGGCGTGGGGTTTCCTTTCCCCAGGCCCGCCCCTTCCCGTAACTGGGGGCTGTGCCCCCAGGCCCCCCGGGTCGTACCTCGGCTGACGGTCCGTTGTGGCTGGTCGCGCCCACGCGGCGGAGCCGCAAACCGATACAGCCCCGCGCCCCTATGGGGCGCGCCCGTGTGTTGCCCATGCCGTGTGCCAGGCGCACGCTGTTCCTATGGCTGGTGGTGAGGGCCCCACGCTCATCGGCTCCGTGCAGCGGGCGCTGCGGCTGTTGGAGGCTGTGAGTACGCATGAGAACGGGGCGCCGGCGAAGCAGTTGGCGCGGGAGACGGAGCTGCCGCTGGCCACCGCCTACCACCTGCTGCGGACTCTGGTCCACGACGGATACGTACGGAAGCTGGACGACGGCGGCTTCATCCTGGGCGACAAGCTGCAGTCGCTGCACACCGCGGGCCGCGGGCAGGCGCTGCTCAGCCGGATCCGTCCGACCCTCGCGGCGCTGCGGGACGAGTTCTCGACCGCCGCCTACCTCACCTTCTACGAGGACGGCGAGATCCGGGTCGCCGAGATCGTCGACGGTCCCCGGGCGCCCCGGGTCGATCTCTGGGTGGGCTTCGAGGACGCCGGGCACGCCACCGCGCTGGGCAAGTCCGTGCTGCGGGAGCTGGACGACGAGTCCCGCAAGGAGTATCTGTCCCGGCACACCCTGTCCGACCTCACGCCCCGTACCATCACCAGCCCTCCGGAACTGCTCCGGCGCGTCGACTCCTCGCCCGTGGCCCCGGCCGTAACGGACCTGGAGGAGTACTCACTCGGCACGGTCTGTGTCGCGGTGCCGGTCTACAGCGGGAACACGCTCGGCTCACTCGGCGTCTCGCTGCCGAAGGACCGGCTGTCCCGGCTCGAGGAGATCCGGGCGCGGCTGATCCCGACCGCGAGCCGTGTGACCAGGAGTCTTTCGCTCACCAAGTGACCGGGGAGACCGGGGAGCCTTTGTTCACCATCTGAAATCGCGCTCCTTGCGGCGACCCCCATCGAACCCGTTTCCTGGATTAATCAGACATATCAGGGGGCGCTCCCCGCGACAGGTGAGGACTGCGGACACCACATGACTCAGGCCCGACACCACGGTGGCGACCACTACCACTGGCCGATACGGCGGTTCAGTAACCGAGTGGCCAGTCCCGGGGCGAGGGCCCGGCTACGCGCCGCCACGCACGTGGCAGCGAGTTCGGCGGTACTGCCCGTGCTGGTCGTCTCCGTCATCGTGCTCGTCGATCTCGTCGGCGGTTCGGGGATGATCTGGCTGCCGCTGCTGGCCACCGGGCCGGCGCTGGCCGCCACCACCAACGGGCCGTCCGGCGTCCTGGGGGTCGGGCTCCTCGCCGTGGTCCTGGGCACCGCACTCGGCATCCGTGACGGTGTGCCGTGGCATGAGCTGGTCGTCGTGCTGTCCGCCCTGGCGGCCGTCACCTTGGCGAGCGCCCTGGCCAGCGCGCTGCGCGGGCGCCGGGAGAAGGTGCTCGCAGCCGTCCGCTCGGTGGCGGAGGCCGCCCAGCACGCGCTGCTCAAGCCCGTACCGGCGACGGTCGGCCCGTTCCAGACGGCCGTCCGCTACAGCGCCGCGGCGGCAGAGGCCCGTATCGGCGGCGACCTCTACGCGCTGGTGCCGACGCCGTACGGGGTGCGCCTGATCGTCGGCGACGTGCGAGGCAAGGGCCTGCCGGCCGTGGGAACCGCCGCCCTCGTGGTCGGCATCTTCCGCGAGGCCGCCTACGACGAACCCGATCTCCTCACCGTCGTCGACAGGATCGAGCGGAGCCTGGCGCGCAACCTGGGTTCCGACGACTTCGTCACCGTCGTCGTCGCCGGTTACCCCCGCGAAGGCCGCCTTGAGGTGGTCAACTGCGGCCACGCACCTCCGCTGCTGGTACGCGACGGCGACGTGGCCCCGGTCGACCCCACGCACCCGACCCCGCCCCTGGGCCTGCGAGCCCTCACCGGCGAGGCCCCCGCCCTCCAGGTCCTGCCCTTCACGGACGGAGACCAACTGCTGCTCTACACAGACGGCGTCACGGAGGCCCGCGACCACAACCGCGACTTCTACCCCCTGGCCAAAGGCCTGGAACGGCACCTGACCGACAACCCGGCCCGCACCCTCACAGCCCTCCACGACGAACTGCTCGCCCACGTGGGCGGCGACCTGCACGACGACGCGGCGCTGCTACTGCTCCGCAAGCCGACGGCTGCTGAGGTGGCAGCGGTTCCCGAAGCGGCGTCGCACACCCCGGGCAGCTCGCGCTCCGTCCCGCCCCACGCCCGGTCCTCCGCCGAGGGCACGGGTCGCAGCACCGACCCTGCTACGGCGTAACGACAGCTGAAACGTCCGCCTCAGCCGTCGCCCCCCACCGGCGCCGCCGGCAACGTAAGCACCGCGGCGGTGTGCCTCGGACAGCCTCGCGTATATCGAGGGCTTTCCCGTCGGGGGTCAGCTCTTCGACACGAGTTCCTTGAGCGCGATGTTGAGTTCGAGGACGTTGACGCGGGGCTCGCCCATGAACCCGAGGGTGCGGCCTTCACTGTGCTCGTCCACCAGCTTCTGGACCTGGGCGGCGGACAGCGCGTTCCGCTCGGCGACTCGGTGGACCTGGAGGTCCGCGTACGCCGGGGAGATGTCCGGGTCGAGGCCCGAGCCGGAGGAGGTGACCGCGTCGGCGGGGACCTGGGAGGGCCGCACCTTGTAGTCCGCCGTCGAGTTGTCCTTGACGACCTTGGCCTTGGCCTCCCGGACCCACTTGATGAGTTCGGAGTTGTCACCGGCGCGGTTGGTCGCGCCGGACAGGATCAGCTTGTACTGGGTGTTGACGCTGTTGGTGCCCAGCCCGTTGGCCGGACGCGGCTGGAAGTAGTCCAGGCTGTAGCCCTGCTGGCCGATGAGCGAGGAGCCGACGACCTTGCCGTCCGCCTTGATCTCCGAGCCGTTCGCCTTGTTGTTGAACAGCACCTGGGCGACACCGGTGACGGCCAGCGGGTACAGCACACCGCACACCAGCGTCAGTACGAGCAGCGCCCGCAGCCCCGCCCCCAGCAACCGGGCAGTGTTCGTAACCGAGTTGTTCATAGCCGATCAGCGCGCCTTCAGGTAGTTACAGCCCGGGGATGAGGGAGATGAGCAGATCGATGATCTTGATGCCGACGAACGGGGCGATCAGCCCGCCGAGGCCGTAGATCCCGAGATTGCGGCGGAGCATCTTGTCCGCGCTCATCGGCCGGTACTGCACACCGCGCAGGGCGAGCGGTACGAGGGCGATGATGATCAGCGCGTTGAAGATGACCGCGGAGAGGATCGCGGAGTCCGGCGAGGACAGCTGCATGATGTTGAGCTTGTTCAGGCCCGGGTGTACCGCCGCGAACAGCGCGGGGATGATCGCGAAGTACTTCGCCACGTCGTTGGCGATCGAGAAAGTCGTCAACGCGCCCCGGGTGATGAGGAGTTGCTTGCCGATCTCGACGATCTCGATGAGTTTGGTCGGGTTGGAGTCGAGGTCGACCATGTTGCCGGCCTCCTTGGCGGCCGACGTGCCCGTGTTCATCGCGACGCCGACGTCCGCCTGTGCGAGGGCGGGCGCGTCGTTCGTACCGTCACCCGTCATGGCGACGAGCTTGCCGCCGGCCTGCTCGCGCTTGATCAGCGCCATCTTGTCCTCGGGTGTCGCCTCCGCGAGGAAGTCGTCGACGCCTGCCTCGTCCGCGATCGCCTTGGCGGTCAGCGGGTTGTCGCCCGTGATCATGACGGTCTTGATGCCCATACGACGCAGTTCATCGAACCGCTCCCGCATACCGTCCTTGACCACGTCCTTGAGGTGGATCACGCCCAGCACCCGTGCCCCGTCCGTGTCCTGGACGGCCACGAGCAGCGGCGTACCACCCGCTTCGGAGATGCGGCCGGAGAGGGTGTCGGCGTCGTCCGCGACGGTTCCGCCCTGCTCCCGGACCCAGGCGATGACCGACCCTGCCGCGCCCTTGCGGACCTTGCGCCCGTCCACGTCCACACCGGACATCCGGGTCTGCGCGGTGAAGGCGATCCACTCCGCCTGCGCCAGCTCGCCCAGGTGCCGCTCACGCAGCCCGTACTTCTCCTTCGCCAGTACGACGATGGAGCGGCCCTCGGGCGTCTCGTCGGCCAGCGAGGAGAGCTGGGCGGCGTCCGCGACCTGGGCCTCGGTGGTGCCGCTCACCGGCAGGAACTCGGCGGCCTGCCGGTTGCCGAGCGTGATGGTGCCGGTCTTGTCGAGCAGGAGGGTCGACACATCGCCCGCCGCCTCGACTGCCCTTCCCGACATGGCGAGTACGTTGCGCTGGACCAGCCGGTCCATGCCCGCGATGCCGATGGCGGAGAGCAGCGCGCCGATCGTGGTGGGGATCAGGCAGACCAGGAGGGCCACCAGCACGACCATCGTGAGGTGCGTACCCGCGTAGTCCGCGAGCGGCGGCAGTGTGGCCACCGCAAGCAGGAAGATGATCGTCAGCGAGGCGAGCAGGATGTTCAGCGCGATCTCGTTGGGCGTCTTCTGCCGGGCCGCGCCCTCAACGAGGTTGATCATGCGGTCGATGAAGGTCTCGCCCGGCTTCGTCGTGATCTTGATGACGATGCGGTCGGAGAGGACCTTCGTACCCCCGGTGACGGCGCTGCGGTCGCCGCCGGACTCACGGATGACCGGCGCCGACTCCCCCGTGATCGCCGACTCGTCGACCGACGCGACGCCCTCGACGACATCACCGTCACCCGGGATGACATCGCCCGCCTCACAGACGACCAGGTCGCCGATACGCAGCTCCGTGCCGGGCACCTGCCCCTCACGGTCGCCCACGAGCCGCCGGGCGACGGTGTCGGTCTTGGCCTTGCGCAGGGTGTCCGCCTGCGCCTTGCCACGGCCCTCGGCCACCGCCTCCGCCAGATTGGCGAAGATCACGGTCAGCCAGAGCCAGGCGCTGATCGTCCAGCCGAACCAGTCGCCCGGGTCCTTGAAGGAGAACACGGTCGTCAGTACCGAACCGACCAACACCACGAACATCACGGGGGACTTGGCCATCACCCGCGGATCAAGCTTGCGGAAGGCGTTCGGCAGCGACCTGACCAACTGCTCGGGGTCGAACAGACCCGCGCCTACGCGCCCTTCTGCGGAACCCTTGTGCCCGGTCGGCACATCGCTGTGGGGCGCCCGAGTCGGAGTGACTGTGGACATCGAGTCCTCTTCTTCGGCGTCTCGCTGCTTCGGCTTCGTCTGCTTCGTGATGTCGGTGGTCATGTCGCCAGCCCCTCGGCGAGCGGGCCCAGCGCGAGTGCCGGGAAGTAGGTCAGACCGGTGGTGATCAGGATCGCGCCCACCAACAGCCCGGTGAACAGCGGCTTTTCGGTCCGCAGGGTGCCCGCGGTGGCCGGCACAGGCGTCTGCTCGGCGAGCGAGCCCGCCAGCGCCAGGACGAACACCATCGGCAGGAAGCGGCCGAGCAGCATCGCGAGCCCGATCGTGGTGTTGAACCACTGCGTGTCCGCGTTCAGACCGGCGAAGGCCGAGCCGTTGTTGTTGGCGCCGGACGTGTAGGCGTAGAGGATCTCGGAGAATCCGTGCGCGCCGGTGTTGGTCATCGAGTCGGCCGGGGTGGGCAGCGCCATCGCGAAGGCGGTGAAGACGAGCACCAGCGCCGGGGTGATCAGGATGTAGCAGGCCGCCAGCTTGATCTGGCGGGTGCCGATCTTCTTGCCGAGGTATTCGGGCGTACGGCCCACCATGAGCCCCGCGATGAACACCGCGATGATCGCCATGATCAGCATGCCGTAGAGACCGGAGCCGACACCGCCGGGCGCGATCTCGCCGAGCTGCATGCCCAGCAGGTTGAGCCCGCCGCCGAGGCCCGTGTTGGACGAGTGGAAGGAGTCCACCGCGCCCGTGGAGGTCAGCGTCGTGGAGATCGAGAAGATCGACGAGGCGCCGATACCGAAGCGCTGTTCCTTGCCCTCCATGGCACCGCCGGCGATCTCGAACGCCGGGCCGTGGTGGGCGAATTCGGTCCACCACATCAGGCAGATGAAGCCGATCCAGATGGTGGCCATCGTGGCGAGGATCGCGTACCCCTGCCGCAGCGAGCCGACCATACGGCCGAAGGTCCGCGTCAGCGCGAACGGGATCAGCAGAAGCAGGAAGATCTCGAAGAGGTTCGAGAAGGGGCCGGGGTTCTCGAAGGGGTGCGCGGAGTTGGCGTTGAAGTAGCCGCCACCGTTGGTACCGATCTCCTTGATGGCTTCCTGGGAGGCGACCGCGCCACCGTTCCACTGCTGCGAGCCGCCCATGAACTGTCCGACTTCATGAATCCCGGAGAAGTTCTGGATGGCACCACACGCGACAAGCACGATGGCGGCGATCACGGAGAGCGGCAGCAGGATGCGTACGACACCACGCACCATGTCGGCCCAGAAGTTGCCGAGTTCACCGGTACGGGACCGTGCGAAGCCTCGTACGAGCGCGACCGCCACCGCGATGCCGACGGCCGAGGAGACGAAGTTCTGCACGGCCAGGCCGCCGGTCTGCACGACGTGGCCCATGGCCTGCTCGCCGTAGTACGACTGCCAGTCGGTGTTCGAAACGAAGGACGCGGCGGTGTTGAACGCCTGGTCCGGGTCGATCGAGGCGAAGCCCAGCGAGCCGGGCAGGCTGCCCTGGAGGCGCTGCAGGACGTACAGGAAGAGCACGCTCACCGCGGAGAAGGCCAGCACGCCGCGCAGGTACGCGGGCCAGCGCATCTCGGTGTTCGGGTTGGCGCCGATGCCCCGGTAGATCCACTTCTCGACGCGCAGATGCTCGTCGGAGGAGTACACCCGGGCCATGTAGTCGCCGAGGGGTCGGTGGGCCAGCGCCAGCGCCGCGATGAGCGCGAGCAGCTGGACCACGCCTGCGAGTTCGGGGCTCATGCCGGCCGTCAGAACCTCTCCGGGAAGATCAGCGCGAGGAGGAGATAGCCCAGCAGGGCGGCGGCTACGACCAGGCCGACAGTGTTCTCGGCGGTCACAGCTTCGCCACCCCCTTGGCTATGAGCGCCACCAACGCGAACACCGCGATCGTGGTGACGACGAAAGCCACGTCGGCCATCGGAGCTCCTGGATCAGGTACGAAATGCGGGGATGAACATGACGTTTCGAGGAAACCCCCGCTCCGACCGAATCCGGCCGCCGTTGACGGGTCCCATACGCCGACGCACGCGCCTTTGACGCTTCCCTTACGGCTGAGCGCGCCGCAAGGCGGGCCGCGAACGTCTGCGTGGGAGCGCTTCCATAGAAGACGTGTTCATGTCACGATGCCCTGGGGGCTCCTTCGTGAGAGGGGCAAGTCGTGAGGATTCCGCGTACACGCGTGCTCGTGAGCGGTCTGATTCTGGGGTTGTTGGGTGTCTTCGGCGCCGCCGTCCCGTCGGCGGGGGCGGTCATTGCAGACGACCGGACCGGCCGTGCGGAGGCTTACGCCGAAGCCGCCCCCACCGCGGCCCTCACCGAGATCACCAACTTCGGCACCAACCCCAGCAACCTCCAGATGTACTTGTACGTCCCGGACAACGTCGCCCCCAACCCGGCGGTCCTGGTAGCCGTGCACTACTGCACGGGCTCCGGTCCGGCGATGTACTCCGGCACCGAGTACGCCCAGTTGGCCGACCGTCACGGCTTCGTCGTGATCTACCCGTCCGTCACCCGCGCCAGCAAGTGCTTCGACGTCTCCTCGCCCCAGGCGCTGCGCCGGGACGGCGGCAGCGACCCGGTGGGCATCAAGTCCATGGTCGACTGGGTCACCCGCACCTACGACGCGGACACCGACCGGATCTTCGCCACCGGCATCTCCTCCGGCGCGATGATGACGAACGTCCTGCTGGGCGACTACCCGGACGTGTTCGCGGCGGGCGCCGCGTTCGCGGGCGTGCCGTTCGCCTGTTTCGCCACCACCAACGGGTCCGAGTGGAACAGCGACTGCTCCAACGGCAACCTCACCCGCACTCCTGAGGCGTGGGGCGACCTTGTCCGCGGCGCCTACCCGGGCTACAACGGGCCCCGTCCGCGTATGCAGCTCTGGCACGGCACCGAGGACGACGTTCTGCGCCATCCCAACTTCGGGGAGGAGATCAAGCAGTGGACGAACGTGCACGGGCTCGGCCAGACGCCGTCCCACACCGACTCTCCGCAGGCGGGCTGGACCCGTACCCGCTACGGCTCCTCCGGTGACCAGGCCCCCGTCGAGGCCATCAGCCTCCAGGGCGTCGGCCACAACCTGTACACGTGGGGCATGGGGAGCCGCGTGATCACGTTCTTCGGCCTGGACAGCTGAGCCCCGCACGGCACTTCAGCCGATGAAAGGGCCCGCCCCGGGCCGGGCTCAGGATCGGCCCGGGGCGGGAGCTCCAGGGGCACGACCCCAGAGCCGGGACCACACCCCCAACTTGCCGATACGCGTACGGAACTTGTGGGCGCGCGCAGTGCGCGTCGGACGGGCTCGTTCGGGAACGCTACTGCCGCGTAGCGTCACTCGCCGTATCGGCGTTCGATCAGTGGGAGGCTCCCATGGGACAGCAGGGCTTATCGCAGGGCTCCATCGTCATCGATCCGGCCGGCCGTGACATTCACGGCGAGGCGGCGCGGATACGGGAGCGCGGGCCCGTGGCGCGCGTCGAACTGCCCGACGGCGTTCAGGCCTGGGCGGTCAGCAATACGGAGCTGCTGAAGCGGCTGCTCACCGATCCCCGGGTGTCCAAGGACCCCCGGCAGCACTGGCCCACGTGGATCAACGGGGAGATCTCCCCCGAGTGGCCGCTGTTCACCTGGGTCGCGGTGCAGAACATGTTCACGGCGTACGGCGGCGAGCACAAACGGCTGCGCACCCTCGTCTCCAAGGCGTTCACCGCACGCCGCACGGCCGCGCTTCAGCCTCGTGTCGAGGAGATCACCAAGGGCCTGCTGGACGGGATCGAGGAGGCCGGCCGACGGAGCGGGACGGTCGACCTGCGCGAGGAGTTCTGCTATCCGCTGCCGATCCGCGTGATCAGCGAGCTGTTCGGGCTGCCCGAGGAGAAGGGCGCCGAGCTGCGGGCCATCGTGGACAGCGTCTTCCACACCGCCGCCACTCCGGAGGAGGTGACCGACACCTACACCCGGCTGTACGCCGTCATGAGTGAACTCGTCGCCACCAAGCGGGAGTTCCCCGGCGACGACCTGACGACCGGGCTGATCGCCGCCCGCGACGACGAGGGCGACACCCGGCTCAGCGAACAGGAACTGCTCGACACCCTGGTGCTGATGATCAGCGCCGGTCACGAGACCACTGTCAACCTCATCGACAACGCCATCCACGCCCTGCTCACCCACCCGGAGCAGCTCGCGCTCGTCCGCGCGGGCACCGCCTCGTGGGACGACGTCATCGAGGAGACGTTGCGCGTCCAGGCACCGGTCGCCAGCCTGCCGCTGCGGTACGCCGTGGAGGAGCTGGCTCTCGGTGAACTCGGCGGCCCCGAGGGCATGGTGATCGGCAAGGGCGACGCGATTCTCGCCTCGTACGCCGCCGCCGGACGCGATCCCGGGAAGTACGGGAAGGACGCCGACCGTTTCGACGTCACCCGCGTCGACAAGGAGCACCTTGCCTTCGGCCACGGTGTGCACTTCTGCCTGGGCGCTCCGCTGGGACGGATGGAGGCCCGGATCGCGCTCCCGGCGCTCTTCGAGCGCTTCCCTGACCTTCAACTCGCCGTCTCCGAAGAGGAGTTGAGCCCGGTGGAGTCCTTCATCTCCAACGGGCACCGCTCCCTCCCCGCACATCTCGACCCCGTACGCCGCGACGCCGGAGCCTGATCACTCCCCGCGCCACCAGGCCTTCAGCCGGGCCCAGCCACCCGTCGGGCGGGTGGGCACGGCGGACGCCAAGGGAGCCTCCGGCGCGCCGGTGAACGCCGGAGGCGGTGGTGCGTACGACGCGCTGCCACGGGAACCCACCACGTCAGCCGGCGGAAACCGCACAGGCAGCGAGGCCAGCGCCCGGTGGAACGGGCCCGGCCGCCATACGAGTTCGCCGGCCGGCACCGCCAGCTCGACGTCGGGCAGCCGGTCGAGCAGCTTCTCGACCGCCACCGCCGCGATCAGCCGGGCCGGGCTCTGCGCGGGACAGTTGTGCGGGCCCGCGCTCCACGCCAAGTGGGCGCGGTTTCCAGCGCGTTGGTCGGCCGTCAGGGCCGGGTCCGTGTTCGCGGCGGCGAGCGAGACGACCAGCGGGTCGCCCGCCCGCAGCAGCCTGCCCTCGTACACGACGTCCCGGACCGGGTAGTGCACCGCGTAGTTGGCCATCGGCGGGTCGGTCCACAGGACCTCGTCGAGGGCGTCCTCCACGGGCAGGCTGCCGCCGCCCAGGCTGCCCGCGAACCGGTCGTCGGAGAGCAGCAGCCGCAGACCGTTCGCGATCAGGTTCTGCTGGGGCTCGGTACCGGCGCCCATGAGGACGACGAGTTCATGGACCATCTCCTCGTCGCCCAGACCGGCGGGATGGGCCAGCAGCCAGGACGTCATGTCCTGCGCCGGCTGGGCGCGCTTGAGCGCGACCAGGTCGAGGAGGGTGGCGGTGAGCAGCTCGTTGGCCTTCTCCGCGTCCACCCCGTCGAAGATCCCGGACATGCCCTCGACCAGGAGCTCGCCGAGGTCGGGCGGGCAGCCGAAGAGGCGGTTGAACACCAGCAGCGGCAGCACCTGGGCGTACTCGCCGAGGAGGTCCGCCCCGCCGCGCGGCGCGATCCGGTCGATGAGCGTGTCGGCGCTGCGCTCGACGTATCCGCGCAGCGTGTTCGGCTCGACACGGGCCAGGCTGTCGGTGATCGCCCCGCGCAGCCGGCGGTGCTCCTCGCCGTCGGTGAACAGGGCGTTCGGCCGGTACATCATCATCGGCACGACCGGGCTGTCCATGGGCACGGTGCCCTCGGCGAGATCGCGCCAGCGGCGGGGGTCCTTGGAGAAGATCTCCGGGCTGCGCAGGACGTGCAGGGCGGCTTCGTAACCGGTGATCAGCGTGGCCCGGACGCCGGGGGCCAGCTCGACCGGGGCGCTGGGCCCGTGCTGACGCAGTTTGCGGTAGACGGCGGACGGATCGGCGGCGAAACCGGGCCCGTACATCGGCTCGTGGAAGGGGCAGCCCTTGGGTGGGACGGGGGCTTCGGGGGTCACGCATGCTCCAGTTCGCTGTCGCTGGTGTCGCTGGTGCGGTTCAGGAGGTACTCGACGAGAGCGATGAGGGCCCGGGTGGAGGAGATCCGGTCACGGGCGTCGCAGCGTACGAGGGGAGTCTCGGGGAGCAGGTCGAGCGCCTCGCGGATCTCGGCCAGGTCGTGCTCGGGGGCGTCGTCGAACTCGTTGAGGGCCACCGCGTACGGCAGGCCCAGTTCTTCCAGTACGCCCATGACGTCGAAGGACTGGCCCAGGCGCCGGGTGTCGGCGAGGACGAGGGCGCCGAGCGCGCCGCGGGTCATGTCCTGCCACAGCTGGGTGAAGCGCTGCTGGCCGGGGGTGCCGAAGAGGTAGAGCACCAGGCTGTCGTTGAGGGTGAGCCGGCCGAAGTCGAGGGCGACCGTGGTGGTCGTCTTGTCCTTCGTGCCCGCCAGGTCGTCGACGAGCGCGCCGGCCTGCGTCATCACCTCCTCCGTACGCAACGGCCGGATCTCGGACAGCGCGCCGACCAAGGTGGTCTTGCCGACCGCGAAGTGGCCGACGACGAGGAGCTTGGCGGCGGTCTGCACACTGCGCGGGAGATAGACGTTCTCGGACACGGCGCATACGTCGTCGGAGGCGGCGCCGTGTTCAGAGGCGGGCGCGGAGCCCATCGAGGACCTCCTGGAGGATGCGGGCCTCGGTCGGCCGGGCGGACGGGATGGGGGCGCGGGTGACGATGTGCCCGCTGTCCATGAGGTCGGCGATCAGCACCTTGGTGACGCTGACGGGCAGCTGCAGATGCCCGGCCACCTCGGCGACCGACAGCGCGCCGGGCCGGCACAGCTCCATCAACGCCCGCTTCTCCGGGCTCAGTCCGGTCAGCGGCAGATCGTCGGCGGCGATCAGCAGGGTGACCAGGTCCAGGGTGTTGCGGGTGGGCTGGGAGCGGCCGTCCGTGACGACGTACGGCCGTACCAGCCGGTCTCCGGGGCGCCTGGCCGCTGTCATGCCGTGCTGCCGGTGTCCCACCGGGCCGGGCTGATCAGCACCTGACCGAGCCGGTCGACCAGTTTGTGCATGCGGTACGAGACGGCCTCCATGTCCACCCGCTCGGTGGTGGACACCGCGAGGTAGGCGCCCTCTCCGGCGGCGACGAGGAAGACGTAACCGTGCGCGAACTCGATCAGGGTCTGCCGCCACGGAGTGTGCGGACTGCCGCAGAACTCGGCCGTGCTGCGGCTGATCGACTGAACGCCGGAGAGTCCCGCGGCGAGCCGCTCGGCGTCGTCCCTGCCGATGTCCGCGGAGTGCGCCCGCAGCATTCCGTCGGCCGAGAGCAGGATCGCGTGGCGCGCCTCGGGAACCTTCAGAACCTCATCGAGCATCCAGCCCAGCTCGTTGTTCGTGGGCTCGATCATCGCTGGGTGTTCCCTTCGTCTTCGTGCGGGGTGCCGGGAAGGTCCGGTACGTCGTCCTGTGCGGCGCGGCCGAGATCCGGTACGTCGTCATTGGCGGCGCGGCCGTGGCGGGTGCCGCGCGCGAATGCGCCGAGGCGGCGGGCGGTCTCCTCGGCCGAGCGGGCCTCGGCGTCGTCGAGCGGGGCGGGCGCGTGCTGTTCGTCGGCGGGCGGCTGCTGCGGTTGCGGGGCCCGACGGCGGCGCTTGGGCAGTCCGCCGGCCGTGGTCGCCCCGGCCGAAGTGGTCTCGCCGATCGCCCCGGGGGCCGACTGGGCGTTCGTCGCGGCCGTCGCCGTCGTGTCCGCCGTTGTCTCGGCAGTTCGGCGCCGTCCCGTCGACCGCGCCGGCACGGGCTCAGGTGCGTCGGACGCGGGCTCGTGCGTGGGGGTGGGCGCGGGTCCGGGCGTACGCCCGGGAGTGCGGCGGGCCGGGGGAACGGTCACGGGTGGCAGCTCCTCCGCGGGGTCCTGGTGCGTGAGCAGGGCGGACGGCAGGAACAGCACGGTGCGTACGCCGCCGTACGGGGAGCGCGTGTCCGCGGAGACGCTGAACCCGTAACGCGCGGCGAGCACGCCGATGACGGCGAAGCCGAACTGGGGCGGGTCGTCGAGCCGGGTGACGTCCACCGGGTGGCGGCCGGAGAGCAGTTCGGCGGCGCGTTCCGTCGCAGTGGCGTCCATGCCGACACCCGCGTCGTCGATCACCACGCAGGCGCCGTTGTGCACCGTCCGGACGTTGACCTCGACCGTGGTGTTGGGCTGCGAGTGGCGGGCGGCGTTGTCGAGCAGCTCGGCGACCGCGAGCACGACCGGCTCGACGGCCCTGCTCACCACCGCGATGTCGGCCTGGCCGTGGATCTGGATGCGCCGGTAGTCGCGGATACGGGAGGTGGCGCCGCGTACGACGTCGATCAGCGCGGAGGTGGTGCGCTGTCGGCCGGGCCAGGATCCGCACAGTACGGCGATGGCCTGGGCGCGGCGGCCGAACTGGGCGTTGGCGTGGTCGATTTCGAGCAGGTCGTGCAGGACGTCGGGGTGGTCGTGCCGGTCCTGCATCTCGGAGATGGCGACCTGCTGCTCGTTCGCGAGGGCCTGGATGGAGCGCATCGACGACTTCAGAGCGGCCTTCGCGGACTGGTCGGCGCGGGCCTGTGCGTGCTCGACCGCGGTGGAGAACCGCTCCAGGACATGGTCGAGGGCCTTCGCGAAGCCGGTGCCGGACAGCCGTCCGTCGAGCAGGCCGAGACCGGGGACGGGGTGCAGGCCGGGCTGCAGTGGCGCGTCCTCGAGTGCCGGAAGGCGTACGGCGACGAGGTGGCGGACCTCCTCCTCGCGGGAGCGCAGGTCCTCCGACAGCTCGTCGTTGCGCCGGCGCAGCCGCGCGGTGATCCCGCGCTGGCGCACCAGCAGCACGGTGACGGCGAGCAGGCCGACGGCCACGCATCCGAACACCGCCTCCGGTACCAGTTCTTTCATGGATCCTCAGAAGTCCTCAAAGGCGGGCGTGAGTTGGCGGAGCGCAAGACGCTAGTCCAGTGGGGGCGCACACACTTTTCCGGGCGCGCAGGGAAGTTGCCCACAGGCGCACCACTTGCCACAGGGCGCGCATGGGCACCCGTACGCCCCTTTACAGCCGGCCCGCTTCTGTTGGCCGATGCGCTGTGACGTTCGGCCCCTCGACCACACAAACGGAAAGCGTGCATTACATTTACTGCCTGTAACCGCCTTTGCCGACAAGCCAGTTGACGCCAGGTGCAGCCAGGCGCGGACTGCCGGCGGTCACGGCCGGGACACACTCTGTGGCGGAGGAGAGCATTGCCCGCGGGAAGCTACATCGTGGACTCACAGACCACCGGTGAGGTCGATCCGCGAGAGCGGACCGACTTCTGGAGCGAGCACATCATGTCGCTCCAGACCTCGTTGGACTTCAGATACGCCGACCCCGACCCGGCGGCCTTCCGCGGCCGGTCCATCCGGCAGCGCACCGACGCCTACCAGCTCGTCCACTGGCAGTGCGACCAGATCGAGTACAGCCGTACGCCGCGCCAGGTTCGCCAGGAGCCCGACCCGGACTACCGCTTCCTGCTGCCGCTGGCCGGGGAGGCGGTGCTGCGCCAGAGCGGCCAGGAGGCGCGGCTGACGCCGGGCATGGGCAGCCTGATGACCTTGGGCGAGCCCTTTCAGCTACTCCACGACGCATCCCTGCGGGGGATCATCTTCTCCATCCCCGCGCGGGAGATCGAGGGCCCGCTGAACCGGAAGTCGCCGCTGGCCACCGGCCTCGATCTGACCACGGGGCTCGGGCGCGTCGTCCACACCATGCTGCGGAGTCTGTCCGAGGAGCGCGACCACCTCACAGCGACGGAGTTCGACGCCGTCTCCGACCGCGTCGTCGAGTTGCTGTGCATGCTCACGGTCGAGGACGACCGTCCGGATGCCTCGGGGCATCTGCCGGAGGTCGAGGCGATGGTCCGCCGCTACGTACGTGAGCACGCCGCCGATCCCGGCCTGACCGGCACCTCCATGGCCCGGGCCCTCGGCTGGTCCTTGCGCCAGATCCAGCTGGCCCTGCAGCGCGTCGGCACGACGCCTCGCGAACTCATCCGCGAGGAACGGCTCCGGCTGGTGCGCGATCGGCTCCGCTGCCGCGAATGCGACCACCTGACGATCACGGACCTGGCGCACTCGTCGGGTTTTTCCTCTGCGAGCGCGCTCAGTACGGCGTTTCGGCAGCGGTTTGGGGTAAGCCCGCGCGCGATGCGCTCCGCTCGCTGACGGTTGCCTCCGGCGGTTGCGCTGCTGAGCGCGATCAAGCCGAGGCCCGCTTCCGAGGCGAGGCCTTCTTCGCCGTCTGCTTCTTGGTCGTGGAATCGGCCTTGGTCTTCTCTGCGGTGGACTTCTTGGCCGCTGTCTTCTTCCCCGCCGTCTTCTTGGCCGTGGAAGTCGACTTCTTGCCGGTGGTCTCCTTGGGCGCCGTGCGGGACGTCTTGCGGGCGGGCCTCTTGCGGGCGGGAGGCTGCTCGGCCTCGCCCTCCCCTTCCTCCTCGCCACGGGAGGCGCGAGCCTGGCGGACGCTGGATTCCAGGGCGGACATGAGGTCGATGACCTTGCCGCCGCGGTCGGCGGCGGGAGGGGCGGGGAGTTTCTCGCCGGATGCCTTCGCGGCGATGAGTTCCTCGACGGCCTCGCGATAGTCGTCGTGGAGCTCCTCGAAGTCGACCTCGCCGAGGGTGTCCATCAGGGCGTCCGCGAGGTCGAGTTCCTTGTCGCGGACGGTGACGCTCGCGTCCGGGGTCGCGGACTCGGGGGCGCGGACCTCGTCAGGCCACAGCAGGCCGTGCATGGCGATGACGTCCTCGACGACCCGGAGCATCCCGAGCCGCTCCCTCCCCCGCAGCGCGAACTTGGCGATGGCGACCCGCCCGCTCCGCTTCAGCGCCTCACGCAGCAGGGTGTACGGCTTGGCGGCGGGAACTCCGTTCGCCATCAGGTAGTACGCGGCGTCCATCTGGAGAGGATCGATGCGCTCGGCCGGGATGAACCCCACGATGTCGATCGTCTTCGCGGTCGGCAGAGGCAGCTCGGCCAGATCGTCGTCGGTGATCGGGATGATCGTGCCGTCCGGTTCCTCGTACCCCTTGCCGATCTCTTCGGATGTGACCTCCCGTTCCTCCAGCTCGCACACCTTGCGGTAGCGGATACGGCCGCCGTCCTCGGTGTGGATCTGCCGGAAGGAGACCGAATGGTGTTCCGTGGCGTTCACGAGCTTGATCGGGATGCTGACCAGGCCGAAAGAGATGGCGCCGTTCCAGATGGATCTCACGTTCGACACCTTTCAGGTGTTTTCTCCCGATTCCGTGGGATTCTCATCGTATGACGCCGATCACGGAGGTGGAGGGGCGAAAGCTCGCGCTGAGCAACCTCGGGAAGGTGCTGTATCCGGAGACCGGTTTCACCAAGGGCGAGGTGCTGCACTACTACGCCACGGTGGCGGACCCGCTGCTCGCCCACCTCCAAGACCGCCCCCTCTCCTTCCTGCGCTACCCCGACGGGCCCGAGGGGCAGGTCTTCTTCGCCAAGAACGTTCCGCCGGGTACGCCCGAGTGGGTCAGTACGACGGAGGTTCCGCGGTCGGAGGGGGCGGCCCGTATGGTCCTGATCCAGGACCTCGCCTCGCTGATGTGGGCGGCGAACCTGGTCACCGAATTCCACACTCCCCAGTGGCGTGCGGACGCCCCCCACCTTGCCGACCGCCTGGTCTTCGATCTGGACCCGGGCGCGCCCGCCACCATCGTCGAGTGCTGCCGGGTGGCGTTGTGGCTCCGGGATCGCCTGGCCGCGGACGGCTTGCAGGCCTATGCGAAGACGTCCGGCTCCAAGGGGCTGCACCTCCTCGCCGCGCTGGAGCCGACGCCGTCCTCCGAGGTCACGTCGTACGCCAAGTCGCTGGCGATGGAGGCCGAGGCGGAGCTTCCCTCCCTGGTCACGCATCGCATGACCAGGAGCCTTCGCCCCACGAAAGTCTTCGTCGACTTCAGCCAGAACGCCGCCCGCAAAACCACGGCGACGCCCTACACCCTGCGGGCTCGCCCAGCCCCCACGGTCTCCGCGCCGGTGACGTGGCCGGAGGTCATGAGCTGCTCCCACCCCACCGACCTGGCGTTCCACGCCCCGGACATCGCCCCGCGCCTGCGCGCCCACGGCGACCTGTTGTCCCCCCTTTTCGACACGGCCCGGGCTGCGTCCCTTCCGTAGCGCCCGGCGGTTGGGGTGCGGGTGGGTTCTCTTCCCCAGTCCCGCCCCTTCCCGAAACTGGGCCTGCGCCCCAGGCCCCCGCCAGGGGGTAGGGGTGACAGTCGTGTCGCGGCTGCCAGTCCGTCGTGGCTGGTCGCGCAGTTCCCCGCGCCCCTGCCGCGGGGCGCGACCAGCCACAACGCACCCGCACCCGAAACTCAGACCCGAACCCAAGTCCCCCGGTCCCGCGCCATCGCATGCAGCGCCTCGACATCCGCCGGCTTGAGCACACCCCCCGTACGAGCCAGCGCAGCGAAATCGTCCGAAAGGACGCGAACCTCACGCACCGGCGTCGCCACCGAGACGTGAGACGGCTCGAAAAGCGCCAGCACCGGATGTACCTCAGCCGTCAGCGCGTACGACGCCCGGTCCGCAACAGACCGTACGCGCCGCAACAACGGCGACGGCTCACGACGCCCCACCGTCACCATGGGATCAGCGACCAGCACCCGCTGCTTACGGGCGTACAGCGTATGGACGGCGAAAAGCCCACCCGGCCCGATCACCAGGTGATGAAGCCGGTCGCCACCAGGAAGCGGAAGGGAATGCAGCGCATGCCACCCCGCCCCCTCCAGCTCATCAAGCGCCTCCCCCACCGTCAGCTCCGCCGCGAGCGCCCGCCGCCGAGGATCGGGCCGCAGCCGGTGGGGAGACGAGGGATCACGGTCCAGAGCGATCTGGAGGGCCTCACCGGGGCGGTTGGGGGCAAGGTCGTCGTCCGGGTGCAGGGTGAGCCGGACGAGCTCTGCGGGGGTCGGGACCGGCGGCGGCCCGACGGTCACAGGACCGGTCAGAAACGGGCCGAGCGCGTCGAGAACATCCTCGCGCCGGTCGTCGCTGAGCAGGTTGACCCGGCCCGCCTCCCTGTCGTACCAGGCGACGTTCCTGCCGTCGGCGAGACAGACGTACAGCCGTTCCTGACCGTGCTGCCAGGTCGGTACAACGCGCAGTCCGCTCATGCACCATCACCCCAGACCATGGGAACAGGCGGGGTACTCCAGGGGCAAGAACCCAGTTACCTTTGTCACGACGTGAGCGGGAGGCGCCGTTGCAGCCCAGTAGCAAGCGACCCGATGCTCCGGCCCCGGACAACCCGTGGAGCGAGATCGTGCCCGGCCTGTGGATGGGCGGGCACGAGTACACGGGCCGGTCCGGCGGGCTGGAGTTCGCCGTCGTACGCGATGAGTTCGACCTGGTCCTGACGTTGCTCCGACTACCCGGTCACGGCCCCGACGACCACGTGGAACACCATGTGTGGCCGATCCCGGACGGCCCCCTGGACGGTACGCAGCTCGCCGGCGTCCTGCGGCTCGCGCGGACCGCGGGCGAAGGGCTGACGCAGGGCCGTCGGGTCCTGGTCCGCTGCTACCACGGCTACAACCGCTCGGGTCTGGTCGTCGCCCACGCCCTGATCAGCGCGGGTCGCACCGCCGACGAGGCCATCCGCCTGATCCGTAGCCGCCGCTCCCGGTGGGCCCTGCACAACGGTCTCTTCGTGGAGTACCTGAAAACCGGCCTCGACACGGTCCGCCTCCTCGAGGAACTGGCCGAGTGATCAGCTGAGTCACGGAGCGTGAACTCCAGCCATTTGGCGGAATGGGCTTCCGCCGGAACGCTGACTGGGCTCCGCGCTGGGAGCTCAGAACCGGAACGCACCCCGATGGCGGAGCAGGAGAGGCGACCCCCAAGGTCGACTCCTAGCGTGGCGATCAGTCACTACCAGTCACCTCTGCACCCTTCAGGAGGCCCAGCCATGTCCCTGCGTTCCGCTGTCACCCGCCTAGGTATAGCCACCGCCGCCGTCACTCTCGCCCTCGCCGCCCCCAGCCCCGCCCTCGCGAACGGCGACGACGACGGCAACGACTGGGGCGGCCGGCAAAGCCGCCAGGACAACCCCGACAACAACAGCAGCAACTCGGGACGCCCCGACAACAACGCCAACAACTCGGGACGCCCGGACAACAACGCCAACAACTCAGGCCGCCCCGACAGCAACGCCAACAACTCGGGACGCCCCGACAACCAAGGCACCAACCCAGGCCGCCCCGACAGCAACGCCAACAACTCGGGACGCCCCGACAACCAAGGCACCAACCCAGGCCGCCCGGACGGCAACGCCAGCAACTCGGGACGCCCCGACAACCAAGGCACCAACCCAGGCCGCCCGGACGGCAACGCCAGCAACTCGACCCGCCCCGACACCGGGAACAACTCCGGCCGCCCTGAGAACAGCAGCAACGCATCCGGCCGCCCCGACACCAACGGCAACGGCAACGGCAACGGCAACGGCAACAACTGGAGCCGTCCCGAGAACAACAGCAACGGCTGGGGCCGCCCCAACAACAACGCCAACAACACGGACCGCCCCGACAACCAAGGCACCAACTCAGGCCGCCCCAACAACAACTGGGACCGCCCGGACAACAATGGCAACGCGGGCCGCCCCGACAACCCGGACAACAACCAACAGCTCACCGAGGGCCGTGTAACCGCCGTCGGCGGACTCACCCTCCGCGACAGGCCCACCCCCGACAGCAGAGCTATCGGCCTCGCACCCCAGGGCTCGACCGTCCGCGTCTTCTGCCAGACGCCGGGCGCCACCGTCGACGGCAACCACCTCTGGTACCTCCTCGCGGACGGCGTCTGGGCCTGGGGCTCGGCCCGCTACATCGACACCTTCGGCCAGGTGCCCCGCTCGTGCTGAAGCCGGCATAACGCGGCCCCACCGCCCCACTCCCGCCGTACGCGCCCCCCGGCGCCGCCGGTTACGGCGCCGGCACCCGGCGTACTCGCGGCGCCCGGCGTACTCGCGGCGCTCGGCTCACCCGTTCACCACGGCCGTTGACGACGGCTCCCGGACGAGTGCGGCAGGCAGGGCCACGTACGCCGTGACGCCCGAACCGGCGGTGGGGCGCAGCTCCACATGGGCACCGAGGCGGGAGGCGAGCGCGCCCACGACGTGGTGGCCGAGGAAGCGTGTGGGTGCCGTGAGGAAGGAGCCGCTGCCGGAGAGCAGGGCGTTGGCTTCGGCCATGCGTTCCAGGGTCATGCCGATGCCGCGGTCGACGACCGCCAGGCAGTACTCGGCGCCGTCCCGCCAGCCGTAGACCTCGACCTGCTGTTGCGGCGGGCTGAACATCAGGGCGTTCTCGACGAGTTCGGCCAGCAGATGGGACAGCTCGGCGACGGCATGGCCCCGGATTCGGCAGGCCCCGACGTCGACGGCCGCCACCCGGCGGTACTGCTCGACCTCCGCGACAGCCGACTGCACGACCTCGGCGACGGTGACCATGCCCGGCCAGGAACGGGCGGGAGCCTCCTCGCCGGCGAGGACGAGCAGGGACTCGGCGTTGCGGCGCATGCGCGTGGCCAGATGGTCGAGCTCGAAGAGTTCGGCGAGGGCGTTCGGGTCGAGTTCCTGGTTCTCCAGCGTGGTGATCAGACCGAGCTGGCGTTTGAGCAGCGTCTGGTTGCGGCGGCCGAGGCTGGCCAGGGACTCGGTGCTGTTACGGCGCAGGACGGCCTGTTCGGCGGCGAGGCCGACGGCGGTGTGCTCGACGTTGCGCAGCGCGGCGGCCAGGCGGGTGATCTCCCGTGCGGTGCCGGGGAGTTGGGGCCCGCCTGGATCGTTCGGGCCGCCCGGATGGTGCGTGTCCGGGCTGGCTTCCTGGATGCGTTTGACGGCGGTCGGCAGTCGGGTGCCCGCGACCGCGTCGGCCTCGTCGGCGAGGGCTCCGAGGGGACGGGTGATGGAGCGCGCGGAGATGACGGCGAGCGCGGTGGCCACGGCGACGATCAGCGCGCCGAGCCCGAGGAAACCGGCGAGCTCGCGGGTGGCTGCGGCGCCGCTGTCCTCCGCGACGGCGCGTACGTCGTCGCCGACGGTGCGCTGCACGTCGTGCAGATCGTCGACGAGGGTCGTCATGTCCCCCCACCAGCGGGCCGGGGCGACGTTCAGAGATGAGCGGTCGGCACCGCGCTCGGCTTGCGTCTCGTAGCCGCCGACGCGCCGGGCGGCGGCTGTCTTGAAGGCGGCGTCGAGGTCGGACTGCTGGGCGGAGGTGGCGAGTTGGCGGAACTGGCCGAGCGCGGCGAGACGGGTGGCACGGATCTCGGTGAAATCGAGGTACTCGCCGCCCCGGAAGCGCCCGGCCGCGAACACCCCGTTGAGCGAGCCACGTTCAAGGGCCACGGCCTCGGTGGCGCGGGCCAGGGCCTGCAGAGCCTGGACGCCCTCGGTGATACGGCGCTCGCCATGGGCCGCGCCCGCGGACTCGGCGTCGATGAGGGCGGTGACGGCCTTCGTGTAATAGGCCAGGGTGCCGGCCCGGTCGGCGGTACCGGCGTCGACGTCGGTACGGGTCGTGGAGAGGTCGGCGAGCGGCACTTGGGCATCGCCAAGGGCGGAGGCGGAGGCGTCCGGCAGATCACTGCTCTTCTGTGAGAGCACCGCTCGCAATGCGGAGTGGGCGTCGTCGGTACGGTTCCGCTGCTTCCGCACGTCGTTCCGGTACTCCTCGGCACCGCCCAACAGCCCGTTGCTGAGCCCGCGTTCGCGTTGCAGTTCCCGTACGAGATCCTGCACCCGCAGCAGCACGCCCACCTGCGCCTCGGTCCCCCGCGCGGCGGACCAGTCGGCGGCACGGTCGGCGACGCCCAGCCCCGTCAGCACGAGCAGAAGGCAGGTCGGTACGGCCAGCACGATGGCCATGCGCCCACGGATGGAGTTCCAGCCGGGAAGGGCAGGAAGGGTGGGAAGTTTGGTCAGCACGTTCCCCGTCATGCCCCGCGAGGTTACGGGCGCGCCGGTGAGGCGGCGGTTTCCCGCCCGTAAGACATCGGTGCACAGGAACTCACCCTGCGGCAGAGGCAGTTGTGAGAAGAGGAGGGAAGGGGAAGTACGGGGACGGAGGGCGCGCGCTCGCGACCACATCGCACACCCCGTCCGGCGAGACGGGTCCGTGTTCAAGGATTGAGAAAGCCCTTGGGCATGCCGCCGCACCGACCTATCGTTCGGTTCATGACGCAACCCGCCGCGTACGAACTCGCCCAGATCAACATCGCCCGCCTCAAGGCTCCCCTGGATTCCCCTCAGTTGAAGGACTTCGTCGACGCCCTCGACCCGGTGAACGCGGTCGCCGACTCCTCGGACGGCTTCGTCTGGCGCCTGCAGAGCGACTCGGGCAACGCGACGGACGTCCCCGTCTTCGGCGACGACTGGCTCATCGTCAACATGACGGTATGGCGCGACACCAACGCCCTCACGGCCTTCATGTACCAGGGCCGGCACCGGGAGTTGCTGTCCCGCCGCCGCGAGTGGTTCGAGAAGCTCCAGGAGGCGGTCACGGCTCTGTGGTGGGTCCCGGCGGGACACCGGCCGACTGTGGCGGAGGCGGAGGAGCGGCTGCTGCATCTGCGCGCCCACGGCCCGACGCCGTACGCCTTCAGCCTGCGGACATCGTTCCCGCCTCAGGGGGCGGAGCCGGTGCTTGGCGAGGTGCCGGAGGGGCTCGGCTGCTCGGTCTAGCGGCGACGGTTGATGGCGGTGAGGTCGATGTCGATGGGGAAGGGGACGGTCAGCTCCAGCTTGTCGTGGAAGATGCCGGTCAGACCGTAGACCTTGGTCGCAGGGTCGAGTTCGTAGACGTAAACCACCGGAAGACCCTCGATCTCCTCGACGCGCCAGTAGTGCTGAATGCCCGCCCGCGCGTACTTCTGTGGTTTCACCTCCCGATCTCGGTCTTCAGAGTCCTCCGAGACGACCTCGACGGCGATGATGACGTCTTCGGGGCGGAACCACGTCTGCTTCGGACCGGCGTCGGCGTCCGTGCGGATGACCAGGACATCGGGCTCCGGACGATTGCGCTTGTTGAGCTTGATGGTCATCTCCCGCATGACGTCCAGCTCGTCCGGCACCTGATCCAGCAGGCTGTTCTCCAGCAAGCGCATGGCAAGCGAATGGAAACGAGTCTGCGGACTCACGAAGACCAGGCTCCCGTCGATCAGCTCCGTGTGCGGAGGAAGGTTGGGAAGCTCGTCGAGGTCGTCCGCCGTCCAGCCACCCTGCGGCGGACGAGCCCACTCGTAGTCGTCGTCCAGTCCGTAGTCGCGTGCGGCGCTCATGGTTGCTCCCATGTGACGGAGTCTGCCTGGCACAGTCAGCGTACCCAGGGGAATATGCCGAGTCGCCCGACGATCGAGTGATCAGCCGTCGCGGCGTTGACCCGCCTCAGCCCTCCACCCCCGCGTCGATCGCCTCCTCCACCTCCGCCACCCGCTCCCGCTCCTCCTCCGCGAAGCGCTCCGCGTCCAGCTTCTCCGCGATCTCCTCGTCCTGGGCCATGAGGAGGTCCAGGTTGGAGTTGCCCATCTCGAAGACGCCCATGTCGACGTACGCCTGCTGGAGTCGCTTGCCCCACAGGCCGATGTCCTTGACGCAGGGGACGATGCGGCTGAAGAGCAACTGGCGGAAGAGGGCGAGGAACTCGGACTGCTCGCTGTACTCCTCGGCCTCCGCCTTGGGGATGCCGAAGTTCTCCAGGACTTCGACGCCGCGCAGCCGGTCGCGCATCAGGTAGCAGCCCTCGATGACGAATTCCTCGCGTTCGCGCAGTTCGGCGTCGGAGAGCTGCTTGTAGTAGTCCCGCAGCGCCATGCGGCCGAAGGCCACGTGACGGGCCTCGTCCTGCATGACGTACGCGAGGATCTGCCGCGGCAGCGGCTTGTCGGTCGTGTCCCTGATCATGCCGAAGGCAGCAAGAGCGAGGCCCTCGATCAGGACCTGCATTCCGAGATACGGCATGTCCCAGCGCGAGTCGCGCAGTGTGTCACCGAGCAGCGACTGGAGGTTGTCGTTGACCGGGTAGAGCATCCCGATCTTCTCGTGCAGGAAGCGTCCGTAGATCTCCGCGTGCCGGGCCTCGTCCATCGTCTGGGTCGCGGAGTAGAACTTGGCGTCCAGGTCGGGCACGGACTCGACGATCCGGGCCGCGCAGACCATCGCGCCCTGCTCGCCGTGCAGAAACTGGCTGAACTGCCAGGAGGCGTAGTGCTTGCGCAGCTCGCCCTTGTCCCGCTCCGTCATCTTCGCCCAGTGGCGGGTGCCGTAGAGGGTGAGTGACTCGTCGGGGATGCCGAGCGGATCGTACGGATCCACCTCCAGGTCCCAGTCGATACGTCGCTGTCCGTCCCACTGCTTGTCCTTGCCCTTCTGGTACAGGGCCAGCAGCCGGTCGCGTCCGTCGTCGTACTCCCAGCTGAACCGTGCCGCACCGCTCGCGGGCACCTGCCAGAGGGGGTCCCCGGGGTTCTGGGCGTAGAGGTCAAAGGTCGGCATGGTGCGCAGGCTCTCGCGTGCTAGACGAAGTGTCAACAAGTCTTACGCAAGGGATTGACGAGCTTGCTGACAGGCGGTCTCATAAGCGTTGACCACCGGTAACTCCCTTGAACTGTCAGGACCTTCGAAGAGGTGGCTCGGCCATGACGACCGTGACGGAAGCCGAAGCGCTCGCGGGTGCCCGCGATGCGCTCGGCCTGCTCAAGGACCGGGAACAGGTGGCCGCGCGGCTGCTCGACGCGTCCGCGAAGCACTCCTTCGACCCCGACAAGGAGCTGGACTGGGACGCGCCCTTCGAGGAGGGCAAGTGGTTCTGGCCACCGGAACTGGTCTCGCTGTACGGCACGCCGATGTGGCAGCGGATGTCCGAGGAGCAGCGGATACTCCTCTCCCGGCATGAGGCCGCTGCGCTGGCCTCGCTGGGGATCTGGTTCGAGATCATCCTGATGCAGCTGCTCGTACGGCACATCTATGACAAGGCGGCGACGAGTGCGCACGTGCGCTTTGCACTGACCGAGATCGAGGACGAGTGCCGTCACTCGAAGATGTTCGCCCGTCTCATCAGCCGGGGCGGCACCCCGTACTACCCGGTGAGCCGCCTCCACCAGAACCTTGGGCGCCTCTTCAAGACGATCTCCACGACCCCGGGTTCCTTCACGGCGACGCTGCTCGGCGAGGAGGTCCTCGACTGGATGCAGCGCCTCACATTTGCGGACGAACGCGTCCAGCCGCTGATCCGGGGCGTGACGCGGATCCACGTCGTGGAGGAGTCCCGTCATGTGCGGTACGCCCGTGAGGAACTCCGCCGGCAGATGGTGACCGCTCCGCGCTGGTCCCAGGAGTTCACCCGGATCAGCTCCGGTGAGTTCGCCTGCGTCTTCTCCGTCGCGTTCGTCAACCCCGACGTCTACGCGAACGTCGGGCTCGACCGGCGCGAGGCGCTGGCCCAAGTCCGGTCCAGCGGGCACCGGCGCGAGGTGATGCAGACCGGGGCCAAGCGTTTGACCGACTTCCTCGACGACATCGGGGTGCTCAGGGGAGCGGGGCGGCGCTTGTGGAGGTCGTCGGGCTTGCTGGCGTGACGGTTTCATGGGCGCGGGGCTGGGACAACTGCGGCTCCGCCGCGATGGGGGTCCCCGCTCATGGGGTCCCCCGCTCGAGCGAAGCCGAGAGGTGAGGGAGAAGCCGAGAGTGGGGGCGCGACCAGCCACACACAACCCGCACCCGAGAACGAACCCCCTGCTCAACCCCCGGAGGGCTACGCTGACCGATATGACCTCCGAGGCCCCCACCCCCGCATACCGGCGCCTCACAGTAGAAGAACGACGCGGCCAGCTACTCAACGCCGCCTTGGAGCTCTTCGCCCGACGGGTCCCGGAGGACGTGTCCCTCGACGATGTGGCGGAGGCCGCCGGGGTGTCGCGGCCGCTCGTGTACCGGTACTTCCCCGGTGGGAAGCAGCAGCTGTACGAGGCCGCCCTGCGGTCCGCCGCCGAAGAGCTGGAGCACTGTTTCGCCGAGCCTCCGGAGGGCGCGCTGACGAAGAGGCTCGCTCGCGCGCTCGACCGGTACCTCGCCTTCGTGGACGAACACGACGCGGGGTTCAGCGCCCTCCTCCAAGGCGGGAGCGTCATCGAAACGTCCCGGACCACGGCCATCGTGGACGGCGTACGACGAGCCGCCGCCGACCACATCCTGAGTCACCTGGACGTGAAGGAGCCGGGCCCACGGCTCCGGATGACCGTGCGGATGTGGATCACCGCCGTCGAGGCCGCCTCGCTCATATGGCTGGACGAGGAGAAGGAACCGCCGCTGGACGAGTTGCGCGACTGGCTGGTCGAGCAGCTCGTGGCCTGTCTCGTGGCGACCGCGGGACGCGACCCGCAGACCGCCGGCGTCGTACGGGCCGCGCTCGCGCTGGAGAGCGCCGAGGGACCGCTCGGCTCGCTGGTCCGCCGGGTGCTCCCCGTGGTGGGCGACGCCCCGTTTGTGAGACTGGCCCCGTGAAGAGCGAAGACACTCCGTTCGTGGGCGGGCCTCTCGACGGCCGCGTACTGCCGGTGCTGCTCGGCATGACCGGGCACCCGCCGAAGGTGTACCGGGTTCCGGTCCCGGACGCGGCGGGCGGTCCGCCGACGGTTCTCGTCTACCGGCGCGTACCGTCGGCGCAGGGCAGAAAGCTCGCCCTTCACCCGGGCTGGATGTACGAGTTCGACCCCGAGGGCGACAGGGGCGGCAAGCTCAAATGGCCGTGGTCCAAGCCGGAGACCACACCGGACCCCAAGCCAGACGCCACGCCGCACGGCAGGCTCGACGACGCCGACGAGTGAGCCCTTTGAGCCGAACCGACCACTGCCCGCGCGAGCGCGACGCAGCCGTCTGATGCTCGCGGTACGGGGTGGAGGGGCCACCTCGTACCGGAGGTGAAGACGTGTCAGGAAGGCTTCTGCGTCTGGTCTGTACGGCGGCGATCGCGACCGGCGCAGTTATCTCACCAGCACCGGGACCCGCACCCGCGGCAGCAGCGGCGGAGCCCGGCGCGTCCGGCGAACGGCCCGTCGCCGAGCTGCTGACAGACCTTCAGCGCCTCTACCGGGAAGCCGAGAAGGCCACCGAGACCTACAACGCCACCGAGGAGAAGCTGAACAAGCAGCGAGCCGAGGTCGCGAAGCTGAACCGACGGCTCGCCAGGGCCCGGCTCTCCCTGCACGACAGCCGCAGCGCCGCCGCGCGGCTCGCCCGGCAGCAGTACCAGAGCAGCACCGAGATCTCCCCGTACGTACGCCTGCTCCTCGCCCGCGACCCGCAGCACGCCCTCGACCAGGCGCATGTGATCCGGCAGCTCTCCAAGCGGCGCGCCGAGACGGTCCACCGGCTGACCGGGAGCGAGAAGAAGACCGACAAACTTGCCCGCGCCGCCCGCAAGGCCCTCGACGGCCAACTCACCCTCGCCGAACGGCAGAAGAAGGACCGTGACGCCGTACGGAAGCGCCTCGGGGATGTCGAGGAACTGCTCGCCTCTCTCACTGCCGACCAGCTCGCCGAACTGGCCGAGCTGGAGAAGGCCTCGGAGGCCGAGGCACGGAAGGAACTCGTGGCCTCCGGCGCACTCGGCAGCAGAGCGCGCCCTCCCTCGCGGAAGGGCGAGGCGGCGCTGCGGTACGCCGTGGAACAGATCGGCAAACCCTACGAGTGGGGCGCCGAAGGTCCGTACACGTACGACTGCTCGGGGCTGACGTCCGAGGCCTGGAAGTACGCGGGGCAGACCGTCCCGCGCACCAGCCAGGAGCAGTGGGACCAGCTCGACAGGGTGCCGCTGAGCGAGCTGCGTCCCGGGGACCTCGTCGTCTACTTCCCCGAAGCCACCCACGTCGCCCTCTATCTGGGCAACGGCTCGGTGGTCCACGCGCCCCGGCCCGGCGCGACGGTCAAGGTCTCACCGCTCGCGGCCAACCCCGTCCTGGGCGCGGTCCGCCCGGACCCGGCCGGGGAGCCCCTGCGGCAGTACACGCCACCGAAGCTCCCACCGGGCGCGACGGACGGGTCCGACGAGGGGTACGAGGGCGAGAGCTGAGCAGCCTTGGTGAAGTCCGGCGCGGGGCTGTGACATATGCGGCTCCGCCGCGGGGGCGCGACCGGCCCCCACCGGCCCGCGGGTTCATCAACGTGCTTCCAGCGGAGCCCTTACGCGCCCACGGAGACACAGCAGGTGCCTTGTTACAAACATGCGGACTGCTATCCCAAAGCGCCCTGCCCGGCGGATGATTCCTCCACGCTCACGCCTTGGGGGGACCATGAACAGCAGCACGCCGCCACCCATGCCCGCATACCCGCCGCCACCCCCGCCGCCACCGGTGAAGACAAAGAACGTCTACGTCATCGCCGGTGCCGCCGTCCTCATCACCGCGATCGTCACCACGGGCGTTGTCGTCGTCAACGGCCAGGACGACGCGGGCAACGCCAATGCCAACAGCACCAGCTCACCTACGCCCGGCGAGGCCATCACCGCCTCCCCGGTCGTCTCTGTGCCGCCCATTGGCGAGGAGGACAAGCCCGACCCCGTCAAACTCACCGACACCGTCACCTACCGCAACGACGTCGAGGTCTCTCTCCGGCCACCGCCGAGGGGAATCCGGCGCGCTCGCTTCTCCTCCGAACACTCAGTTCGTCCGCTTCAGACTGAAGATCGCCAACAACAGCAAGAAGGTCGCGGACATCACCGGGGTCCAGATCAACTGTCTGTACGGCGACGACGTCCCAGGCGAGGAGATCCGGGACTATGAGCTGGGACTCGACGGTGCGCTGGAAATGCGCACGCGTCCCCGCCTGCGTGCAGGACAGACCGTCAGCGCAGTAGTCGCTTGCGAACTGCCGAAGTCCGAGACACACCTGCGGGTCGAGGTCGTGCCGGGGTTCCTTACAGATCCTGCGGTCTTCGCCGGAGAGGTCGACTAGCGGCGGTTCGGCCTGCTGTGCCAGTGTCCGCAGGGTCCGCAGGAACAGTGCAGGTCAGAGGGGGTAGCGATGTCCGGCGGACGCTGCGGACGCCAGCCGGGCCGTCTGTGGGCCGTCCGAGGGCGAACCAAGGACGACCAACAACGACAGACAACGACGGCCGGACCGCTGGTCAGGCGGGCGTCAGGCGCCCGCCACCGATGCCAGGTACGCCTCGGTCTTCTCCGGCTCATAGAAGAAGTTCTCGTAGTCGGCCGGGTCGTTGAAGCCGTTGGCGAAGCGGTCGGCGACCGGCGGGAGCTGGCCCGCGGCGCCGATCAGGTTCAGGATGTGCTCCGGCGGTGGGCCGAGCATCGCGTTGGTCCACTTGGTGACGTACTGGGCGGTGTCCCAGTAGCGCTCGAAGGTGGCCCGCATCCAGGCCTCGTCGAAGGGCTGATCACCGTGCGAGAGGATCGAGTCCAGGTACGAAGCGGCGCATTTCGAGGCGGAGTTGGAGCCTTGGCCGGTGATCGGGTCGTTCGCCACGACCACGTCCGCGACGCCCAGGACCAGTCCGCCGCCGGGGAGGCGGCCCACGGGGTTGCGGACGGTGGGGGCGTAACGGCCGGACAGCGTGCCGCCTGCGTCGGTCAGCTCGACCTTGGTGGCCCGCGCGTACTCCCAGGGCGTGAACTTCTCCATGAGTTCCAGGGTCAGGGAGAGGTGTTCGGCGGGGTCCTTGACGCCCTGGAAGACGTCGAGCGGGCCGCCGGGTATGCCCTCCCAGAAGAGGATGTCGGCGCGGCCGGAGTTGGTGAGGCAGGGCATGACGAAGAGTTCGCCGACGCCGGGGACCAGGTTGCAGCGGACCGCCTCCATGTCCGGGTGCTCCGGACGCGGGCCCAGGCCGTGCACGTACGCGACGGCCAGCGCGCGCTGCGGCTCGGTGTACGGGGAGCGGGCGGCGTCCCGGCCGAACATGGAGACCAGCTCGCCCTTGCCCGCCGAGACCAGCACCAGGTCGTACGTACGGGAGAAGTAGTCGAGGTCGGACACGGCCGCGCCGTGGATGACGAGCTGGCCGCCGCGCTGTGCGAACGTCTCCATCCAGCCGGCCATCTTCAGGCGCTGGTCCACGGACTGCGCGTACCCGTCGAGCCTGCCCACCCAGTCGATCGCCCGCTGGGTGGGGCCCGGGTCGTGCGAGCCGGGGGCGGCGACCGAGACGCCGAGTCCTTCGATCTTCGGGGCCTGGGACTCCCAGAAGTTCAGCTGGAGATCGCGCTCGTGCTGCAGGGCCGTGTGGAACATGCACTGCGTGGACATGACGCGGCCGGCACGGATCTCGTCCGCCGTCCGGTTGGACATCAGGGTGACCTCGTACCCTTGCGACTGGAGTCCGAGGGCGAGCTGGAGTCCGGACTGACCGGCTCCGACGACGAGTATCTTCCGCATGCGGGTCCTGTCTCCTACCTGCAACTACTCGGGGCTGACGGCGAGCGCGTGGCCGACGAGGGCCAGCAGGGTCTCGATCGCCGAGATCCGGCGGCGCGCGTCCATGATCATGACAGGTATGTGTGCGGGCACGGTGAGGGCCTCGCGCACATCTTCGGGTTCGTACCGCTCGGTGCCGTCGAAGTGGTTGACGGCGACGACGTACGGCAGTCCGCAGCTCTCGAAGTAGTCAAGCGCGGGGAAGCAGTCCTTGAGGCGGCGGGTGTCGGCGAGGACGACCGCGCCGATCGCCCCGCGGACGAGGTCGTCCCACATGAACCAGAACCGCTGCTGGCCCGGTGTGCCGAAGAGGTAGAGCACCAGGTCGTCGTCGAGCGTGATGCGGCCGAAGTCCATGGCCACGGTCGTCGTCAGCTTCTCGGGCGTCGCGGTGAGGTCGTCGGTGTCCTCGCTCGCCTCCGTCATCAGCGCCTCGGTCTCAAGGGGCGTGATCTCGGAGACGGCGCCGACGAGCGTGGTCTTACCGACACCGAAGCCGCCCGCCACCACGATCTTCGTGGCGATCGGGGCGCGCGTCGGGTCCGTCTGCCAGGCCTGAAGGTTCTCGTCCGCGTCCGGGACGGCGACGGGGCCTGCGGCGACTTCAGAGACGGCGGAGTCCATTCAGCACCCTTTCGAGCAGTGCGCGGTCCGGCTGTCCGGTGCCGTGACCGGTTCCGTACACGCGGATCTTTCCCTGGTCCGCCAGATCGCTGATGAGTACGCGAACCACACCGAGGGGCATCTTCAGCAGCGCGGCGATCTCGGCCACCGTGCGCATCCGGCGGCAGAGTTCGACGATGGCCCGCATTTCGGGCATCACGCGGGTGCCCAGCGAGCCGTTCATCAGCTCCCGCCGTTCCTCGGGGGCTTCGAGCGCGGCGGTGCTCGCCACGAAGGTCTCGACGAGCAGTACGTGGCCGAAGCGCGTACGGCCGCCGGTGAGCGAGTACGGGCGTACGCGGGCGGGTTTGCGGTCGCTGCCGCGTACGG
Organism: Streptomyces sp. NPDC048825; assembly: GCF_043198355.1. Lineage (NCBI taxonomy): Bacteria > Bacillati > Actinomycetota > Actinomycetes > Kitasatosporales > Streptomycetaceae > Streptomyces > Streptomyces sp. NPDC048825. The sequence goes on along the minus strand of NZ_JBICUR010000003.1, from coordinate 401,218 downwards.
GAAGCCTGGGCGCCTGGCTGCTCACTGGGTGCTCCCTATCGACGCGTCCTCTATCGACTGGCGCAGCTCGCTGCGGAGTTCGGGGGTCAGGACGTGCCCGGCGCGGCCCACGAAGAGCGCCATGTGGTACGCGACGACGCTCATGTCGCAGTCCGGCGCACCGTGCACGCCGAGCAGCGAGCCGTCGCTGATCGACATGACGAAGAGGCTGCCCTCTTCCATCGCGACCATGGTCTGCTTGACGCCACCGGAGTCCATCAGTCTGGCGGCGCCGATGGTGAGACTGCCGATGCCGGAGACGACGGTGGCGAGGTCGGCGGAGGAGCCCCTGGGGCCGGTGGGCCTGGTGGTGCCCGCCACCTCGACGGCCTCCGCGTTCCTCCCGGCGTCGGAGGAGAGCAGCAGCAGACCGTCGGAGGAGACCACCGCGACCGACAGGATGCCCGGCACCTCCTCGACGAGGTTCGTCAGCAGCCAGTGCAGATTGCGGGCCTCATTGCTCAGTCCGAAGGTACTCGGCGCTGTCAACTGCTTGCCTCCTCGACTGTGTCCCCCTGGACTGTGTCCCCCTCGGTTTCCACGACTTCTGCTGCGCGTTCCCCTGCGGGCTGCGCTGCGGGTTCTGTTGCGCGTTCCGCTGTGGGCGCCGTCTGCTCGGCCAGTTCCGCCTCGACGTCGCGGCGGCCCTCGATCGCGCCCCGGTGGAACCCGCCCAGCCTGCGACGCAGCGCCTCGGCGTCCACGGACGCCGCGCGCGGCCTGGCGGCCGGTGCGGGCGCGTTGATCTTGGGCCTCCGCTTGGGCAGGCCCTTGTCGGTGACCCGCTCGGGTTCGTCTGCGACCTGCTCGTCCGCGACCTGCTCGTCTGCAACCCGATCCTCTGCGGCCCGATCGTCTGCGAAACGGTCGTCGTGGGCCCGCTCGTGGGAGTCGGGGCCGATGGCGTACGGGTCGGGGTCGCCGGCCTGAGCGGGGATGGCGATGAGCGCCATGGTGGTCTCGGGCCCGGACGGCTCGGGTGGCTCCGTGGGCTCAGCGGGCTCTGGGGCCTCGGCGGGCTGAGCGGATTCCGCGGGCGCGGGCTCGGCTTCCGGTGCGGCGGGCGCGGAGGACGCCGCTTCGTCCCGTACGACTTCCTCGGCACCGGTGTCGGTATCGGTATCGGCGCCGGTGTCCTCCCGTACCGCCTCTTCCGCCGCCGCGATCAGCGGGTCCCGGCTCGGACGGCCGGGCAGCACATTGGAGTTGACCTCGGAGTCGGCGCCGGGGAACGACAGTTGGCCGGCGCTGCCGAGTGCAGGGTGGGTCGACGAGGGGACCGTCACGGCGGGTGCGGCGGCGAGCAGCGACTTGGGCAGGACCACGACCGCCGCGATGCCGCCCTGCTTCTGCTCGCGCAGCCGTACCCGTACGCCGTGCCGGTGCGCGAGCCGCGCCACCACGTACAGGCCGAGCCCGAGACCCTCGCCGCTCTCCTGGTCGTACGAATCCTCGGGGTCGAAGTCCGAGAGCCGGGCGTTGAGTTGGTCGAGCCGGTCGGTTGTCATGCCGATGCCCTCGTCCTGTACGGAGAGCATGACCTCGCCGCTTTCCAGGAGCCAGCCGGAGACCTCGACGGGGATGTCGGGCGGCGAGAACGACGTGGCGTTCTCCATGAGTTCGGCCATCAGGTGGCTGATGTCGTCCGCCGCGAACCCGGCGAGGTGCGCGTGCGGCGGCAGCGCGGCGATCCGTACCCGCTCGTAGCGCTCGATCTCGCTGACGGCGGCGCGTACGACATCGATGAGCGGGACCGGCTCGGGGTGCTGGTGGCCGTGTTCGGCGCCGGCGAGGACCAGCAGGTTCTCGCTGTGGCGGCGCATGACGGTGGCGAAGTGGTCGAGGCGGAACAGCGTGCCGAGCCGCTCGGGGTCCTGCTCGCGTTCCTCGAGCTGCTCGATGACGGAGAGCTGCCGCTCGACGAGACCGAGGGTGCGCAGCGAGAGGTTGACGAAGGTGCCGTGGATGCTCTGCCGTACCTGCGCCAGGTGGGCGGCGGCCTCGGAGAGTTCACTGCGCAGCTTGTCGCGCTCGTCGGCCATGAGCTGGCGTTGGCCGATGAGGTGCTTGCGGTCTTTCTCCAGGCTCGTCAGCCGCTCGTGGAGCGCGGCGGCGTGCGCGTGCAGCGCGTTGACGGAGCGTACGACCTGGGCGAACTCGTCGTTGCGGCCGGTGAACTTCACCGGCTCCTGGGCGGCCGGGTCGGCGGCCAGCCGGGCCGAACCGAGGCGGAGCACGGCCAGCGGGCGGGTCAGCGTACGGGCCATGGCCGTGGATACGCCGACGGCGACCAGCATCAAGAAGCCGAGGAGTGCGATACGGATCTCCAGCGCGGTGACGTCGTCGTCGCGCAACTGGGCGAGATCCTTGGCCCGTTGGCTGTTGAGGGACGCCTCGATGCCACGCATCTGCTCGACGCGGGCGGAGAGCGCGGCGTCCAGTTTCTCGGTGTTGGTGCCGAGTTCGGACTCGGAGAGGGTCGCCCGGTCGACGAGGGTCGCTAGGTACCTCTCGGCGGAGGTGACGTCGGGGCCGGTCACCGTGGAGTAGTACGACGCGCTGTCGGTGGTGGGCGCGGCGTCGTGGAAGTCGGCGAGCGCGGCCTGCTCTCGGACGTTCGCCTGCTGGGCGGCGGCACTGAGGGCGTTGCGCGTCCTGGTGTCGGCCGCGGAAGTCGTGGTCTCCCTGCTGGTCGCGCCGGTGACCGGGTCGGTGACGGTCTCGGTCCTGGTGGGCACGTTCAGCGCGGCGAGGAGCAGTCCGCGGGTGGCGGCGGCCTGCTGGACGGCGGTGTCGAGGTCGGCGAGTGCGTGCGCGCCGGCGCCCGCGCGGGGCGGCAGCCGCTCGGCCAGGTCCTCGGCGAGACCGTGGAGTTCGGCTATGGCGGCGGAGTACGCCTGATGCGCTTCGAGAGCGGTGCTCTTGCCGGTGAGCGCTGCTCGGCGTACGGAAGAGATCTCGTCGAGGTCCTTGCGCAGCTCGGCGGGCGCCTCCTCTGTGCTCAGCTCGTCGACCTGCCGGTCGACGCGGGCACTGTGCCGCTCGGAGGGGCCTTCGCCGTCGGGACGGCCGGCCGCGATGTAGGAGGTGACCTCGTCGCGTTCGTCGGCGAGCGCGTGGGCGAGGGTCAGCGCGTCCTTGGTCTGGTCGGCGAGCGTGACCAGCTTCTGGGAGTCGTTCAGGTCGCTCGAGGCGGCGACGACGGAGGGGGCGCCGGCTCCGGCGATCGCGACGGCCACGACGGCGACGGCGACGATCAGCCGGGTGCGTACGTGGGCGGGGCGGCTCTTTCCGGCGGGGTCCGGGTAGCTCGGCTGTCCTGCCGGGGAGTTCTGTGAGCTCGGCATGCGCCCGGAGGCCTCGTTCGAGGCCGTCTGATTGCCTTTGCGCCGAGGCCGCATCTTCTGCACCGATGCTCGCATTCTTGACTCGTGTACCCATGGGCCCGGGTGACGATTCGCCATCAAACGCGTCGCCACCGTTACGGCTCCCGACCCTCCCAGTGCCGGTGGGCAGTGGCCGCGCATCGCCTGACCCGCCACCCAAAGGAGTGAACATCGGTGGGGCAGAGGTGAGCAAGTTCCTCTGGCCAGTGCAGCCACCTTGCGCGGTGGGCCTGTTGGACTCCCGCGGGATCCGGTGGCAAGATGCGCCGCCGTGCTCCGGCGGAGCCGCTTATTCCGCCGCATTTCAGGCGGGTGACCTGCCACTTCGCGCCAATTCGGCGACGATTGCCAGCCTTTGAGGAAGCTTGTGAAGAGCTCGTGCAGACTGGCCGAATGCGCACGGAACTGATCTCGGTCCCCGGTCATTCTGCCCGCCCGAACGAGGACTACGCAGCGGCCGGACTCCCAGCCTTCGGTCAGGGCGGTTCGCTTGTCGTGCTTGACGGAGTCACTCCACCGGCGACGGAAGTGGGCTGTCGACATTCGGTCCCCTGGTTCACGGCGCGGCTCGGCGGAGCACTGGGTGAACTGTCCGCTTCACGCCGAGATCTGACCCTCACCGAGGTACTGGGCCAGGCCATCTCACGAACCGCGGACGCCCATCGCACCACTTGTGACCTTTCTCACCCACGGACCCCACAGGCAACCGTGGTCCTCGCCCGCTGGTCCGCACACGAGGTCGAGTACCTGGTCCTCTCCGACTCCGCCCTCCTGGCCGAGTCCCCCTCCGGCACGGTCATCCCCCTCCTCGACGACCGCCTCTCCCGCGTCCCTCGCGCCTCCCTGGCCACCCACGCGATCACCGACGCGACGATCCGCAACAAGGAGGGCGGCTTCTTCACAGCCGCCGCAGACCCGTCGGTGGCGGCCCGCGCGGTGACCGGCACGCTCCCGCGCACCGAGGTCCGCACGCTCACCGCCCTGACGGACGGCGCCACGCGGTGGGTGGACAAGTTCCACCAGGGCGACTGGGCGGAACTCGTCACGCTGGTGCGGAAGGAGGGGGCTCAGGCGCTGGTCGAGCGGGTGCGGGGGCTGGAACGGGGGGATACAGGGCGGGAGTTCTTGGGGCGGAGCAAGAGGCATGATGATGCGACGGTGGTCTATGTGGAGTTGTGACGGCGTCCTTTACGCCCGCACCCCCCAGAGCTCAGCCCTCGCTCCGCCGGTTCAACTGATGAAGCAGCCGGGCCAGTTCGGCAACTTCCTTGCGGTCCCAGTTCGCGAGCTGGCGCACGTAACGCGCCCGCCGCGCATCCCGCACCGTACGGAACCGGGCCCGGCCCTCCTCCGTGAGGTGGACGAGCCAGGCACGCCCGTCGGCGGGGTCGGGCTCGCGGGCGATGAGCCCCAGTTCTTCGAGGGCCCTCAGCTGCCGGGACATGGTGGCCTTGCCGACGCCGATGTAGGCGGCGAGCTCGGTGGCACGCTGACCGCCGCGCTCATCCAGGCGTACGAGCAGTCCGTACGCGGCGGACTCCAGATCGGGGTGAACCTCCCGGGCCATCTCCCCGGAGGAGGCCCGCGCGCGCCGCAGAAGAACGGTCAACTCCCGCTCCAGGGCGAGGAATTCCTGATCCACACCCTGCCCCGACCGCAACGGCTGTCCCTCACCGTTTCCGCCCTCGCCCACATCGGCCCCTGACTCAGCTTCGCGATCCTGAAAGTTTTGCCGAAGCTTAGTCATTCCCGCAGCTCCGGAGGTATTTCCGGGGTGTGGGCCAGGGCGCGGGGAGGCGCCGTCTTTGCAGGGCGCGGGGCCTGTGTAAATTTGCGGCTCCGCCGCGTGGGCGCGACCAGCCACAACGAACCCGCACCCGGCAACGAACACAAACCGACCCGGCACCTCACCCGGCCGTATGGCGAAGACCCGGCCCCCCGCGAGGGGACCGGGTCTTCAATTCCCGATGGCGTCCGTCACGCCGCCACCGGAACCTCCGGAGCCGCCGCGTTCGTAGCCGGCGACAACGCCAGCTCCAGCACCTGCCGAACGTCCGTGACGGCGTGAACGTCGAGCTTCGACAGAACCTCGGCGGGCACGTCGTCCAGGTCGGCCTCGTTCCGCTTGGGGATGATGACGGTGCTGACACCGGCCCGATGCGCGGCCAGCAGCTTCTGCTTGACGCCACCGATGGGCAACACCCGCCCGGTCAGCGAGACTTCACCGGTCATCGCCACATCCGTACGGACGAGCCGCCCGCTGAGCAACGAAGCGAGAGCCGTCGTCATCGTGACGCCCGCGCTCGGTCCGTCCTTGGGGACCGCGCCCGCCGGGAAGTGGATGTGCACGCCCCGGTCCTTCAAGTCGCCCACGGGCAGCTCGAGTTCGGCGCCGCGCGAGCGGAGGAAGGAGAGCGCGATCTGTGCGGACTCCTTCATCACGTCGCCGAGCTGGCCCGTGAGGGTCAGACCGGAGGCTCCCGTCTCCGGATCGGCCAGCGACGCCTCCACGTAGAGCACGTCGCCGCCCGCGCCGGTGACCGCGAGCCCGGTGGCGACACCGGGGACGGCCGTGCGGCGCTCGGCCGGGTCCTGGGCGGACTCGGGCACATGGTGCGGCCGGCCGATCAGCCCGCGAAGATCGCCCTCGCCGACCGTGAACGGCAGCTTCCGCTCGCCGAGTTCGTGCTGTGCGGCGACCTTGCGGAGCAGCCGTGCGATGGCCCGCTCCAGGTTCCGCACACCCGCTTCCCGCGTGTACTCACCGGCGAGCTTGCGCAACGCGCTCTCGTCGAGGGTGACTTCGGCCTTCTCGAGACCGGCCCGCTCCAACTGCCGTGGCAGCAGGTGGTCCCGGGCGATGACGACCTTCTCGTCCTCGGTGTAGCCGTCGAGCCGTACGAGCTCCATGCGGTCGAGCAGCGCCTCCGGAATGGCTTCCAGGACGTTGGCCGTGGCCAGGAACACCACGTCGCTCAGGTCGAGTTCGACTTCCAGATAGTGGTCGCGGAAGGTGTGGTTCTGGGCGGGGTCGAGTACTTCGAGCAGGGCGGCGGCGGGGTCGCCGCGGAAGTCGGAGCCGACCTTGTCGATCTCGTCCAGGAGCACGACCGGGTTCATGGACCCGGCTTCCTTGATGGCGCGGACGATACGACCGGGCAGCGCGCCCACATACGTACGCCGGTGACCGCGGATCTCGGCCTCGTCGCGTACGCCGCCGAGGGCGACCCGTACGAACTTGCGCCCCATCGCGTGCGCGACGGACTCGCCGAGGCTGGTCTTGCCGACACCGGGCGGCCCGACGAGCGCGAGCACGGCGCCGCCACGGCGCCCGCCGACGACTCCCAGCCCTCGCTCCAGGCGCCGCTTGCGCACGGCCAGGTACTCGGTGATGCGCTCCTTCACGTCTTCCAGCCCGGCGTGCTCGGCGTCGAGGATCGCCTGGGCGCCCTGGATGTCGTACGAGTCCTCCGTGCGCTCGCTCCAGGGGAGTTCGAGCACCGTGTCGAGCCAGGTCCGGATCCACGACCCTTCCGGCGACTGGTCGCTCGACCGCTCCAGCTTGTCGACCTCCTTGAGGGCGGCCTCGCGGACCTTCTCGGGAAGGTCGGCGGCCTCGACTCGGGACCGGTAGTCGTCGGACTCCTCGCCGTCCTGCTCGCCGTTCAGCTCGCGCAATTCCTTGCGTACGGCCTCGAGTTGCCGCCGCAGCAGGAACTCGCGCTGCTGCTTGTCGACGCCTTCCTGTACGTCCTTGGCGATGGACTCGGCGACGTCCTGCTCGGCGAGGTGCTCGCGGAGCTGCTCGGTGGCGAGCTTCAGCCGGGCGACGGGGTCGGCGGTCTCGAGCAGCTCGACCTTCTGCGCGGTGGTCAGGAAGGGCGAGTACCCGGAGTTGTCGGCCAGGGCGGACACGTCGTCGATCGCCTGCACCCGGTCGACCACCTGCCAGGCAGCGCGCTTGCGCAGCCAGCTGGTGGCGAGGGCCTTGTACTCCTTGACGAGGTCGGCGACCTGACCCGGCAGCGGGTCGGGCACGCTCTCGTCCACCCGGGTCCCCTCGACCCACAGCGCCGCACCGGGCCCGGTGGTCCCGGCCCCGATCTTCACCCGCCCACGCCCGCGGATCAGCGCACCCGGGTCACCGTCGGCCAGCCGGCCGACCTGCTCGACGGTCCCGAGCACACCCGTACTCGCGTACGTCCCGTCGATCCGTGGAACAAGCAGCACCTTCGGCTTGCTGCTCCCACTGGAACGCGCGGCGGCCTGCGCGGCCTCCACCGCGGCTCGTACATCGGCATCGTTCAGGTCCAGGGGCACCACCATCCCGGGCAGCACGACCTCGTCGTCGAGCGGCAGCACGGGCAGGGTGAGCGGTGTGGACGTCGAAGTCATGGTCTCCCCTATGGCAGTCAAGTTGAGTTATGCAGGCTCAATGCGTGGAGGCTGCCGAATGTTCCCCTCCTTGGCGGCCGTTCGCTGTCAGCGATCACAGGCCGCCGCGGACGGCTGTGCCGGATGCGCCTGGAGGGCACGTGAGGGTGCGTTGCCGTCAGGAGGAGGGGGCTGACGCCAGGAGTCGCGCGCGCCATGATCGGTTCATGACCGAGATCGTTTTGATGTCAGATCCGAAGATCGCAGCCATACCCGTGGTGGACTGCGGTGAACGGCTCGTCGATGTCCGGCTCAACGAGCCGTTTCCCGTCGACGCTCGCAGAAACGATGACTCAGGGGCTTTCGCTCACCTGCGGGAAGGGGTACTGACCCGGCTCCTCGACGCACGAAATCTGCTGCCGGACGGCATCCGTCTGCTGTTCGTCGAGGGATACCGGCCGCCCGCCCTGCAGCGTTCGTACTTCGAGGGGTACGCCAACGAGCTTCGGATCAACAACCCCGACTGGACTCCGGAACAACTCCGTACCGCCGCAAGCCGATACGTGTCTCCACCGGACATCGCCCCGCACAGCGCCGGCGCCGCCGTCGACCTCACCCTCATCGCCGCCGACGGCGAGGAACTCGACATGGGAACACGGGTGAACGCCAACCCGGAGGAGAGTGACGGCGCCTGCTACACCGCCGCCCCCAACATCAGCCCGGAAGCACGCGCCAACCGACAGCTTCTCGTTGATGCCCTGACCTCGGTGGGCCTCGTCAACTACCCGACCGAGTGGTGGCATTGGTCATACGGCGATCGCTACTGGGCGCTTGCCGCCGGCGCCGACCACGCCGTCTACGGGCCGCGGGAGCTTGGCTGAGGCTCGCCGTTGAGGGCAGGGCGATGAGTTCTCGGCGTACGTCAGGTCTACACGTCCTGAATTAGCCCGGGAACGTGGATGGGAGCGGCATGAGCAGTCGTGGATCTGATGGCGAGGCCAGTGCCTCGGAGCCGGAACTGGTGAATCTCGACCCGACGACGACAGCGGTTGTCCGCGGCGTCGTTCCGATGGCTGACCTGCGGGACTTCTTCGATGCGTCCTTCGGTGCCCTGGCCCGGACCATCGGGGCGCAGCGGATCACCGTACTGAGTCCGGCCTTCGGCCTTTACCACGGGTCACCGGAGGAGACTTTGGATCTTGAGGTCGGGTTCGTTACGGATCGGGCGGTGCGGCCGGAGGCCGGGGTCGTGGTCGGTTCGCTTCCCGGAGGCCCGGTCGCGCGGCTGACGCACTTCGGGTCGTTCGACGGTCTCGGGTCCTCCTGGGACCGGCTGGGCTCCTGGATGCGGGAGCGAGGGCTGTCCGCCGGAGAGGACAGGTGGGAGACGTACGTCACGAAGCCCTCTCCGGACATGGACCCGCGTGACCTGCGCACCGAACTCAACTGGCCAGTGACGGACTGAACAGACCTGCCGCAGGGATTCGAGCGCGGGCGCCGCTGCATCGCTGCCCTGCGGCCAACTGGCGTGCTCAGTCACAACGGAACACCTCGTGTCACCCGTCGGTCGCGTCCTGTGGAGTCGTCGTCGACACGGGGCGCTTCTTCGAACGACACGCTTCGCGCAGCCAGTCATCGAGTACGGCAAAGTCCGTATCAACGAGGCCGATCGTGGAATCGACACGGTGGAGAAGTGCTTGCCCTGGGTGGTGCGTTGACACCCAGGCGCGATCGAGGTCGGTCAGCTCGTCGTCGACCCGGATGAGCGGCGCGTCCCGCCGCCGCCCGGACGAGGGCTCGGGTCTTCCAATGCAGCCCGCCCGGCCAACGCCGCCCTCGCAGGACCGACGGCACGTCCCCCGCCAATTCGGCTGCCCCTCGCCGGAGCGACTTGCCAAGATGGCCCCATGACCACCCGGTACGACACCCCCGTAGACCCGGAAGCCCCCGTAGTCATAGACCGCCGCAACGGCCCGTACGGCGAAGTCGTACTGCGTCGCCACGGCGGACTGCTGCAGATCATCGCCAACGGGTGCTTCCTGATGGACACATCGGACGGGCGCTCGGAGCGGCTGCTCGTCGACGCCGCTCGTGATGCCCTGGACGGGCGCAGCGAGCCGAGCGTGCTGATCGGCGGGCTCGGCGTCGGGTTCTCGCTGGCTCATGCGGCCGCCGATCCGCGATGGGGGCGTATCGCGGTGGTCGAGCGGGAGCGGGCGGTCATCGACTGGCATCTGGAGGGGCCGCTGTCGGACATCTCGGCGACGGCGCTCGCGGATCCGCGTACCGAGATTGTCGAAGACGATTTGGTCGCTTACGTCAATGAGACGTCCGACACGTACGACGCACTGTGCTTCGACATCGACAACGGGCCCGGATGGACCGTCACGGACGGCAACGAAAACCTCTATACGACGGCCGGACTCGCCGCGTGCGCAAGGGTGTTGAGGCCAGGTGGGGTGCTCGCCGTGTGGTCGGCTCAGCCCTCGTCTGTTTTCGAGGGAAGTTTGGGGAATGCCGGGTTCCGGCAGGTGCGTACCGAAGAGATCCCGGTTGCCCGGGGCGTTCCGGACGTCGTGCATCTCGCTGTCAGGCCTGGATAGCCGAGCGGTGGTAACTGCCCGTACTCTGCTGACCTGACGCAGATCATTCAAGCGTCAAGCGCAGTCATGGAATCACCCCCATGATTCCGGAAAGCACACCTCAGGGGCGGGCGATGGAGCAGACACACACCTCGCACAACGGCACGGCGGCCACGCCGGGCGCACAGCGCCGGGTGCTGGTGGTCGAGGACGATCCGACGATCGTGGACGCCATCGCCGCCCGGTTGCGGGCCGAGGGATTTCTCGTGCAAACCGCCGGTGACGGACCGGCCGCCGTCGACACGGCCGAGGCCTGGCAGCCCGATCTGCTGATCCTCGACATCATGCTGCCGGGCTTCGACGGCCTGGAGGTCTGCCGCCGCGTGCAGGCACAGCGCCCGGTGCCGGTGCTGATGCTGACGGCACGCGACGACGAGACGGACATGCTCGTCGGACTCGGCGTGGGCGCCGACGACTACATGACGAAGCCTTTCTCCATGCGCGAGCTGGCCGCGCGCGTACACGTGCTGCTGCGCCGCGTGGAGCGCGCCGTGGTCGCCGCGTCGACTCCTCGCTCCGGCATCCTGCGTCTGGGCGAGCTGGAGATCGACCACGCCCAGCGGCGGGTGCGGGTGCGCAGCGACGACGTCCATCTGACGCCCACCGAGTTCGATCTGCTGGTCTGCCTGGCCAACACGCCGCGCGCGGTGCTCTCGCGCGAGCAGCTGCTCGCCGAGGTGTGGGACTGGGCGGACGCCTCCGGCACCCGGACCGTGGACAGCCACATCAAGGCCCTGCGCCGGAAGATCGGCGCCGAACGGATCCGTACGGTGCACGGTGTGGGGTACGCCCTGGAGACGCCGACGCCGTGAGCGAGGCGGAGGGCACGGAAGAGCCGTACGCCGGGCAGGGACGACCCCCCGCCCCGGGACGGCCCCTCGCGACCGCCCTGCTGTGGTGGTCGAAGGCCCTGCTGTGGTGGTCCGACGTGCTGTTGCGGCGTTCCGAGACCCTGCACCGGCGGTCCGACAGCCTGCGCCGGCGGTCCGACGCAGCACGCCACCGGGCCGAAGCCGCGCTCCGCACGAAGGAAGGGCTCGTCGCCGGCAAGCTCTTCGGGCCTCTCGGTGCAGCGCTCCGGGATCTGCGGCCCTTCTCCATCAAGACGAAGCTCGGCACGCTCGTCGTCGTCTCGGTCTTCATCACCACCGGTCTGATGATGATCGCCGTACGCACCGAGACCGAGCTGCGCTTCATCACGGTCTTCTCGATGATCGCGACGCTGCTGATCACGCAGTTCGTGGCGCACTCGCTGACGGCTCCCCTGGACGAGATGAACACGGTGGCCCGGAACATCTCGCACGGCGACTACACGAGCCGGGTCAAGGGCGCCGACCGCCGCGACGAACTGGGCGACCTGGCCCAGACGATCAACCGCATGGCCGACGACCTGGAGGCCCAGGACCTTCAGCGCAAGGAGCTGGTCGCGAACGTCTCGCACGAGCTGCGTACGCCGATCGCCGGCCTGCGCGCGGTTCTGGAGAACGTCGTGGACGGCGTCTCGGCTGCCGATCCGGAGACGATGCGTACGGCCCTGAAGCAGACCGAGCGCCTCGGGCGCCTGGTGGAGACGCTGCTCGACCTGTCCCGGCTGGACAACGGCGTCGTACCGCTGCGCAAGCGCCGCTTCGAGGTGTGGCCGTACCTGTCGGGCGTACTGAAGGAGGCCAACATGGTGGTCTCCGCGCGCGGGGGCATCTCCTCAGGGTCGGGTACGCACACGCGTACAGACGTGCATCTGCACCTGGACGTGTCGCCGCCCGAGCTGACCGCGCACGCCGATCCGGAGCGGATCCACCAGGTCGTCGCCAACCTCATCGACAACGCGGTCAAGCACAGCCCGCCGCACGGCCGTGTGACGGTGCGAGCACGGCGCGGAGACCGTCCGGAGTCGCTCGATCTGGAGGTGCTGGACGAGGGCCCCGGGATTCCGCAGTCGGAGTGGCACCGCGTCTTCGAGCGTTTCAACCGGGGCGGAGTCGTCGCAGCGCACGGTCCGGGCAGCGACGGCGGTACGGGCCTGGGGCTGGCGATCGCGCGCTGGGCCGTCGATCTGCACGGCGGACGGATCGGTGTGGCCGAATCCCAGCGCGGCTGCCGAATCCAGGTCACTCTTCCGGGGCTCCCTCCGCTCGCAGGTTGACCTAAGGTTCGAGCCGCAGTCGCAAGAACGACGGATTCCGCGAGGCGTCCGTAGGGTAACCGCGCTTGTTTCCCGCCATTTCCAGCGTCGAAACACGCGTTTCGATGTGACTTACACGACGATCAACCGGCCCGGCCTGCATCCATCGGCCATGGGGGCGTAGCCTTGATTCCCGCTGTCCATCACCTTGTGAAGCGGAAGAGGGCGGTTGCCGCCGTGTCGCCACAGTCCCCCAGTAACTCGAGCATCTCCACCGACGACCAAGCCGGGAAGGCGGGGAAGAACCCCGCCGCCGCGTTCGGTCCGAACGAGTGGCTCGTCGACGAGATCTATCAGCAGTACCTCCAGGACCCGAATTCGGTAGACCGTGCCTGGTGGGACTTCTTCGCCGACTACAAGCCGGGTGGCGTCGCCGCCTCGGCCACGTCGCGTACTGCGGCCGCGGGGGCCGCAGGAACCACCACGACGGCTCAGGCCGCGCCCGCCCCGGCTCCCGCCGCCCCGGCCTCCTCCGATGGTCAGGCCCAGGCCGCTCCGGCTCCGGCCGCCCCCGCGGCGCCGAAGCCCGCAGCCACCGCACCGGCTCCGGCTCCTGCTCCGGCCAAGCCCGCTGCCGCCGCCAAGCCTGCCGCCGCGAAGGTTGCGCCCGCCAAGGCCGCGCCCGCGACCGAGGCACCGGGCGGCCCGGAGTTCGTACCGCTGCGCGGCCCCGCCGCGGCCGTGGCGAAGAACATGAACGCCTCCCTGGAGCTGCCCACGGCCACGTCCGTGCGCGCGGTCCCGGTGAAGCTGCTCTTCGACAACCGCATCGTCATCAACAACCATCTCAAGCGTGCCCGGGGCGGGAAGATCTCCTTCACCCACCTCATCGGCTACGCGATGGTGCAGGCCCTCAAGGCCATGCCGTCGATGAACTACCACTACGCCGAGAAGGACGGCAAGCCGACCCTGGTCAAGCCGGAGCACGTCAACTTCGGCCTCGCGATCGACCTGGTGAAGCCGAACGGCGACCGTCAGCTCGTCGTGGCCGGCATCAAGAAGGCCGAGACGCTGAACTTCTTCGAGTTCTGGCAGGCCTACGAGGACATCGTCCGCCGCGCCCGCGACGGCAAGCTGACGATGGACGACTTCTCCGGCGTCACGGTCTCCCTGACCAACCCCGGCGGCCTCGGCACCGTCCACTCCGTGCCCCGCCTGATGCCCGGCCAGTCGGTCATCATGGGCGTCGGCTCGATGGACTACCCGGCGGAGTTCCAGGGCACGTCCCAGGACACGCTCAACAAGCTCGGCATCTCCAAGGTCATGACCCTGACGTCGACGTACGACCACCGGGTCATCCAGGGCGCCGCCTCCGGCGAGTTCCTCCGGATCGTCGCGAACCTTCTCCTCGGTGAGAACGGCTTCTACGACGAGATCTTCGAGGCCCTGCGCATCCCGTACGAGCCGGTCCGCTGGCTCAAGGACATCGACGCCTCGCACGACGACGACGTCACGAAGGCCGCCCGCGTCTTCGAGCTGATCCACTCCTACCGGGTCCGCGGCCATGTCATGGCCGACACCGACCCGCTGGAGTACAAGCAGCGCAAGCACCCCGACCTGGACATCACCGAGCACGGGCTCACCCTGTGGGACCTGGAGCGCGAGTTCGCGGTCGGCGGCTTTGCCGGCAAGTCGATGATGAAGCTGCGCGACATCCTCGGCGTCCTGCGCGACTCGTACTGTCGCACCACCGGCGTCGAGTTCATGCACATCCAGGACCCGAAGCAGCGCAAGTGGATCCAGGACCGCGTGGAGCGCGGCCACACCAAGCCGGAGCGCGAGGAGCAGCTGCGCATCCTGCGCCGGCTGAACGCGGCTGAGGCCTTCGAGACCTTCCTGCAGACGAAGTACGTCGGCCAGAAGCGCTTCTCGCTGGAGGGCGGCGAGTCCGTCATCCCGCTCCTCGACGCGGTCATCGACAGCGCCGCCGAGTCCCGCCTGGACGAGGTCGTCATCGGCATGGCCCACCGCGGCCGGCTGAACGTGCTCGCGAACATCGTCGGCAAGTCGTACGCGCAGATCTTCCGCGAGTTCGAGGGCAACCTCGACCCGAAGTCGATGCACGGCTCCGGTGACGTGAAGTACCACCTGGGCGCCGAGGGCACGTTCACGGGCCTGGACGGCGAGCAGATCAAGGTCTCGCTGGCTGCCAATCCCTCGCACCTGGAGGCGGTCGACCCGATCCTGGAAGGCATCGCCCGCGCCAAGCAGGACATCATCGGCAAGGGCGGCACGGACTTCACGGTCCTGCCGATCGCCCTGCACGGCGACGCGGCCTTCGCGGGCCAGGGCGTCGTGGCCGAGACCCTGAACATGTCGCAGCTGCGCGGCTACCGCACCGGCGGCTCGGTCCACATCATCATCAACAACCAGGTCGGCTTCACGGCTCCGCCGGAGTCCGCGCGCTCGTCGATGTACTCCACCGACGTGGCCCGGATGATCGAGGCGCCGATCTTCCACGTGAACGGTGACGACCCCGAGGCCGTCGTCCGGGTCGCGCGTCTGGCCTTCGAGTTCCGGCAGGCGTTCAACAAGGACGTCGTCATCGACCTCATCTGCTACCGCCGCCGGGGTCACAACGAGACCGACAACCCGTCGTTCACGAACCCGCAGATGTACAGCCTGATCGACAAGAAGCGCTCGGTGCGCAAGCTCTACACCGAGTCCCTCATCGGTCGCGGCGACATCACGCTGGAAGAGGCCGAGCAGGCGCTGCAGGACTTCCAGGGCCAGCTGGAGAAGGTGTTCACCGAGGTCCGCGAGGCCGCCCAGACCCCCGCCGAGGTGCATGTCCCGCAGCCCGAGGCGGAGTTCCCGGTCCACGTGGACACCGCGGTCTCCCAGGAGGTCGTGAAGCGGATCGCCGAGTCGCAGGTCAACATCCCGGACCACATCACCGTCCACCCGCGTCTCATGCCGCAGATGCAGCGGCGCGCGGCGATGATCGAGGACGGCACGATCGACTGGGGCATGGGCGAGACCCTGGCCTTCGGCTCGCTGCTGATGGAGGGCACCCCGGTCCGTCTGTCGGGCCAGGACTCCCGCCGCGGCACGTTCGGCCAGCGCCACGCGGTCCTGGTGGACCAGAACACGGGCGAGGACTACACCCCGCTCCAGTACCTCTCCGAGGACCAGGCCCGCTACAACGTCTACGACTCGCTGCTCTCCGAGTACGCGGTCATGGGCTTCGAGTACGGCTATTCACTGGCCCGGCCCGAGGCGCTCGTCCTGTGGGAGGCGCAGTTCGGCGACTTCGTCAACGGCGCCCAGACGGTGGTGGACGAGTTCATCTCGTCGGCGGAGCAGAAGTGGGCCCAGACGTCCGGTGTGACGCTGCTCCTCCCGCACGGCTACGAGGGCCAGGGCCCGGACCACTCGTCCGCCCGCCCGGAGCGCTTCCTCCAGCTCTGCGCTCAGAACAACATGACGGTCGCCATGCCGACCCTCCCGTCGAACTACTTCCACCTGCTGCGCTGGCAGGTCCACAACCCGCACCACAAGCCGCTGGTCGTCTTCACCCCGAAGTCGATGCTGCGCCTGAAGGCGGCGGCGTCGAAGGCGGAGGAGTTCACCACGGGCGGCTTCCGCCCGGTCATCGGCGACGCGTCGGTGGACCCGGCGGCGGTCCGCAAGGTCGTCTTCACGGCCGGCAAGGTCTACTACGACCTGGACGCCGAGCGTCGGAAGCGCGGCATCACGGACACGGCGATCATCCGCATCGAGCGCCTGTACCCGATCCCGGGTGCCGAGCTCCAGGCCGAGATCGCCAAGTACCCGAACGTCGAGAAGTACCTCTGGGCCCAGGAGGAACCGGCGAACCAGGGCGCCTGGCCCTTCATCGCCCTCAACCTCATCGACCACCTGGACCTGGCGGTCGGCGCGGACATCCCCCACGGCGAGCGGCTGCGGCGGATCTCCCGCCCGCACGGCTCGTCTCCGGCGGTGGGTTCCGCGAAGCGGCACCAGGCCGAGCAGGAGCAGCTGGTTCGGGAGGTGTTCGAGGCGTAGGCCTCGGGCACACACCGCCTGTAGGGCGCCGTCCGAAGGGCCCGGCACCGAGTTCGTCTCGGGGCCGGGCCCTCGGGCGTATCCGGGCGCGTGCGGTCGAAGGTCCGGCTCCGCATAACCTGGAGACGTCAGACCTACGCCCCCAGGAGAGCACCCGTGTACTTCACCGACCGTGGCATCGAGGAGCTGGAGAAGCGGCGCGGCGAGGAAGAGGTCACCTTCGAGTGGCTCGCCGAGCAGTTCCGTACGTTCGTCGATCTCAATCCGGACTTCGAGGTGCCGGTGGAGCGGCTGGCGACCTGGCTGGCGCGGCTGGACGACGAGGACGACGAGTAGGGCGCGCAACGCCCGTCGTACCTGCGCTTTCACCCCTTGTGAGATCACCGGATCGGGTGTCTTGACATTCCGTGACCGCGATATATCGTGAATAGCGGAAGACGCGATATGGCGTGACCGGCGACGTCCAGTGCCCTGTCGCGTTATTCCGCAACGTCCGTTCGCGAGGAGGTCAGCACCATGTCCGAGTGGTCCGTCGCCGAGCCGAAGAAGCTCACCTTCGATGACCCCGTGACAGCACTCCATGTGCGACTCGTCAACGGAACGGTGAACGTCGTGGGGGTGGACGAGGGTTCCACCCGCCTGGAGGTGACCGAGATAAAGGGACCGCCTCTCCTGGTGACCCACCAGGACGGCATACTCACGGTGGCGTACGAGGACTTGCCCTGGAAGGGTTTCCTCAAGTGGCTCGACCGCAAGGGCTGGCAGCGCGGGGCGGTGGTCTCCCTGGCGATTCCGGCACATGCACGCGTGGAGGTCGGCGTGGTCGGCGCCGCAGCCGTGGTCTCCGGGGTGGACGGGCCGACGGTGGTGAAGGGCGTCACGGGAGACACGACACTCGTCGGCCTCTCCGGCCCCGTGCGCGCCGACACGGTCTCGGGGAACCTGGAGGCCCAGGCCGTCACCGGCGACCTGCGTTTCAACTCCGTCTCCGGTGACCTCACCGTCGTAGAAGGCTCGGGCTCCAGCGTGCGGGCCGACTCGGTGAGCGGCTCGATGATCGTCGACCTCGACACGGACAGCCCCACCGACGTCAGGCTGAACAACGTCTCGGGGGAGATCGCCGTCCGGCTTCCGCACCCCGCGGACGCGGAGGTCGAGGTCGACACCGCGAGCGGCACCGTCTCCAACGCCTTCGACGACCTCCGGGTCAGCGGCCACTGGGGCGCCCACAAGATCACCGGTCGCCTGGGCTCGGGCACCGGAAAGCTGAAGGCGACGACCGTCTCGGGCTCGATCGCGTTGCTGCGGAGGCCTCCCTCGGAGGACGAGCCATGGGACGCCGAGCCGGAGGACACCGGTACCGGCCCATCCGACAAGAGCCCCGACCACCCGTCCGACCACCCGTCCGACCGCCCGACCGTCCCTCCCTCCGAGGGCTCCCCCAGCGGCTCACCCGACAACCCGAACGACAAGAAGGGGCTCTGACATGCCTCCCGTCTTTGCCCACGGACGACTGCGGCTCTACCTCCTGAAGCTCCTGGACGAGGCGCCGCGCCACGGGTACGAGGTGATCCGGCTCCTCGAGGAGCGCTTCCAGGGCCTGTACGCGCCCTCGGCCGGCACCGTGTACCCCCGCCTGGCCAAGCTGGAGGCCGAGGGCCTGGTCACCCACACCACCGAGGGCGGCCGCAAGGTGTACGCGATCACGGACGCGGGCCGCGCCGAACTGGCCGATCGCAGCGGTGAATTGGCCGACCTGGAGCTGGAGATCCGCGAGTCGGTGGCGGAGCTGGCCGCCGAGATCCGGGCCGATGTGCGGGGCGCGGCAGGTGACCTGCGCCGCGAGATGCGGGCGGCGGCGAGCGAGGCACGCCGGGGGCCCACATCGGGCGGCGCCACGGGGTGGCGGGGGGAACACGAGGCCACCTACGGGGACTCCACGGAGTACACGGAGAAGGAGGCGTGGCGTACCGCGAAGGAGGAGATGCGCCGCGTCAAGCAGGAGTGGAAGGAACAGGCCCGGCGCGCGAAGGACGAGAGCCGACGGGCCCGCGAGGAGGCCCAGCGGGCGCGCCGCCAGGCCAAGGAGGCGCAGGAGAGGGCACGGTCCCAGGCCCAGGAGCTCCAGCGCGTCGCCAAGCGCGTCCAGGACCAGGTGCAGGACCACTTCGCACGGGGCGACTGGCCGACGGGCGTACGAGAGGGCCTTTCCGAACTCGCCAAGGAATTCGGCGAGTTCGGAAAGGACTTCGGCAAGGGCTTCGGGAAGGACGCCGGCTTCGGCCGACCGGAAAAGCCGGGGGCTCCGGAGCCCGACTACACGGTCACCCCTGAGGACTTCCCCGCCGACTACGAACCCGCCTGGGCGCACGACGACTCGACGGGCGATCCCGCCCGCGACCTCGACCGCCTCCTGGACCGCTTCCGCGACGACATCCGCGACGGCGCCCGCGACCACGGGGTGACGGAGGACCAACTGCGGGAGTGCCGACGCCACTTGTCGACGGCGGCGGCACACATAGGGGCGCTGCTGCGACCCAAGGGCTGAGCAGGAGCCCTTGGGGGTGCGGCGCCCTCAGAAGCGCCGGGCGCCGCACGTCGGCCAACCCCCTTCACCTCAGCCGGCCTTCGCCTCTCCCCCGCCGTAGAGCACGCGCCGCAGTGACGCGTACGTCACCCCGTGGTCGGCCAGCACCTCCGCGGGGACGCCGGGGCGGGAGGTGAGGGCGATCAGGATGTGCTCGTCACCGATGTGCCGGTCCTTGTGGGCGGAAGCGATCCGCAGGGACTCCGTAAGAAGGTCCTTGGCGCCACGAGTGAAAGGACGATGCCCGCCGATGAACCCGGACCACCACCCCTTTGCGCGCCCCATGTCCTTCCCCTCGCCCCCCAACGCACCCACGCCATGGGCTTCTTCGACCCTGGAGACGATCTCCGTGAGGTCGACGCCGAGACCGGACAGGGCGTCCGCCTCGGCGCGCGACAGCCCACCCCGGCGCCGCGCCTCGGCCAGAGCTTGTGTCACCGAATCCTTCTGACGGTCGAGCCCCAGGGAGGCAAGAGCGAACGACCCACGACTGCCCTCACGGTCGAGCAGGGCCAGCAGCATGTGCTGCTCCTCAACCGTCTCCGCACCCATCCGCTCGGCGTGCTCGACCGCGCCCAGCACCACCGCGCGGGCGTCCCTGGTGAACCGTTCGAACATCACTGCCTCCCGTACTTCTTGTGGACGGCCTGCCTGCTGACACCCAGTTCCGCGGCAATCTCCTGCCACGACCAACCCTGATTGCGCGCACTGCGCACCTGAACCGCTTCGAGCTGCTCCAGCAGCCGCCGCAAGGCGGAGACGGCCCGCAGCCCGATCCGCGGATCGCGGTCGCCCGCGCGCTCGGCGAGATCTGTTGCTTCGGTCATGACGTCAACATACGTTGACACGCCCCTCGATGTCAACCAGAGTTGACATTGAGGGGCGTGCAAGAGACGGGTGTGAGGCAGACGCGTCAAGAGGCGGTGAGGACGATCTTCCCGAACTGCTCACCCGACTCCATCCGCTCGAACCCCTCACGGGCACGGTCCAGCGGGAGGACTTCGTCGATGACGGGACGTACGCCTGTGGCGGCGCAGAAGGACAGCAGGTCCTCCAACTCGTCCTTCGTTCCCATCGTGGAGCCGACGACCTTGAGTTCGAGGAAGAAGATGCGGGTCAGTTCTGCGTGCGAGGGACGGTCACCGCTTGTGGCGCCCGAGATGACGAGGGTGCCGCCGGGCTTGAGGGACTTGACGGAGTGGGACCAGGTGGCGGCACCGACGGTCTCGATGACCGCGTCCACGCGCTGCGGCAGCCGGGCGCCGGACTCCACGGCCTCCACGGCGCCCAGGTCCATGGCCCGCTTGCGCTTCGCCTCGTCACGGCTGGTGGCGAAGACCCGTAGCCCCGCGGCCTTCCCCAGCACGATCGCGGCGGTGGCCACACCGCCTCCGGCGCCCTGCACGAGAACGGAGTCACCGGGGCGTACGCCGGCGTTGGTGAAGAGCATGCGATACGCCGTCAGCCAGGCGGTGGGCAGACAGGCGGCCTCCTCGAAGGAGAGCTCCTTGGGCTTCGGCAGTACGTTCCAGACGGGTACGGAGACCTGCTCCGCGAACGTCCCCTGGTATCGCTCGGTGAGGATGGAACGCGGCTCCTTGGGTCCGACGCCGTGTCCCGTCTGCCCGATCACGGAGTGCAGCACGACCTCGTTGCCGTCCTCGTCGACCCCGGCGGCGTCGCACCCCAGAATCATCGGCAACCGGTCCTCCGCGAGGCCCACGCCCCGCAGCGACCACAGGTCATGGTGGTTCAGGGAGGCGGCCCTGACGTCCACGGTCGTCCAGCCGTCCCGAGCCTCGGGAGCGGGCCGCTCCCCCAACTCCAGCCCGGTCAACGGCTGATCCCGGTCAATACGAGCAGCGTAGGCAGCAAACATGTCGTCGACCCTAACCGTCAGCGGTCGAGCGGGGCGCCTATGGGGGTGGTGGCTCCGGGCTCATAGGCGACTGCGGGCCTGTCGTGGCTGGTCGCGCAGTTCCCCGCGCCCCTTAAAAAGCCTGCGGCTCCCCCCGGCCCAGGGAAAGCCCGCACCTCCAACTACCCGCACTCTCCCACCGGCGGGAGGGGACGTGGGCCGGTGCGTCGTATGCCCGTCGCGTAGGTTCTGTCTCAGGCCACCTGCCGCCCTGTGTCAGACGAAGGGCCGTATGCCCACCCTGCGACGGGCTGACGCACCGGCCCACGGCCCCGACCCCCAACGAACCCAGGGGCGCGAGCAACCACAACGCACCGTCAGCCGACAACACTCAACCGCCGGAGGCGGCGGCGTCAGCGCCGAGCGACACCCTCCGCCCGAGCCGCCGCAGCAACCGCCGCGGTGACCGCCGGAGCAACCCGCTCATCGAACGGCGACGGAATCACGTAATCCGCGGCGAGGTCGTCCCCGACGACCGCAGCCAACGCCTCAGCCGCAGCGATCTTCATTCCCTCGGTGATCCGAGAGGCCCGCACCTGAAGCGCCCCCGCGAAGATCCCGGGAAACGCCAGCACGTTGTTGATCTGGTTGGGGTAGTCGGACCGCCCGGTAGCCACAACGGCCGCGTACTTGTGCGCGACGTCGGGATGCACCTCGGGATTCGGGTTGGCCATGGCGAACACGAACGCGCCCTCGGCCATGGAAGCGACGGCCGGCTCCGGAACCGTACCGCCGGACACCCCGATGAAGACGTCGGCGCCGGCTAGCGCGGCCTCCAACGACCCCGACAACCCCGCCTTGTTGGTCAGCGAGGCAAGCTCCCGCTTGACCGAAGTCAGATCGTCCCGGTCCTCGGACACGACACCCTTGCGGTCCGCGACAGCGACATCCCCGATCCCCGCCTCGAGCAGGAACTTGGCGATGGCGACGCCGGCCGCACCCGCGCCCGAGATCACCGCACGCAGATCCCCCAGCGACCGCCCCGTCAGGCGGGCCGCGTTCCGGAGGGCCGCCAGGGTGACGACAGCGGTTCCGTGCTGGTCGTCGTGGAAGACCGGGATGTCCAGCCGCTCCTGCAAACGCCGCTCGATCTCGAAGCACCGAGGCGCCGAGATGTCCTCGAGGTTGACCCCGCCGAAGGACGGCGCGAGCCGCACCACGGTCTCGACGATCTCGTCGGCGTCCGTCGTGCCCAGAGCGATCGGCACCGCGTCGACCCCGCCGAACTGCTTGAACAGGATCGCCTTGCCCTCCATCACGGGGAGGGAGGCCTCGGGGCCGATGTCGCCGAGCCCGAGCACGGCCGTACCGTCCGTCACCACGGCCACCACGGACGACTTCCATGTGTAGTCGTGGACGAGCTCCGGCTGCTCGGCGATGGCGCTGCACACCTTCGCGACGCCGGGCGTGTACGCGAGGGACAGGTCGTCCTTGTCCCGGATGGGCACGGTCGCCCGCACGGCCATCTTCCCGCCGCGGTGCAGGGCGAATGCCGGGTCGATGGAATCGAGAGGCTCAGCGCCGGCGTCCTGATCCGTACTGCTGTCGCTGCGAGGATTGACGATCTCCGCTGCCACTTGTTTTACCCCTTAAGTCTTGAACGGTTGAGGGTATCCACTCCGGGTGAGGGGTGGGCGGGCACCGCGCATGTCCCTGATGTGACGGCTACGTACGGGTACGTACGGGCACATACGCGACGGGCGCGCCGCACACGCGCCCTGAGCCCCGGATGAGGGGTGTAAGGAACCTTCTTACCGGACGGACGCCGTCGCCGACGAGTCCATAACACGAAGGTCACATGACGCTGACATAACTTGCGCCCGGATGCATGGATATATCCTGACAGGTCAGCAGGGCGCCGCAAGTGCGAAGAAACGGGCGCTCGCCTCGCGCGAAGCACCGAAGATCTTCCGGCCGGAAGGAGAAAAATCCGTACATGATCCGGTCAAGATGGACCGGTCAGGCACGGTTCGGGGGTCACCCGTTATCCGATTTTGACATGGCGGGCACCCTGAGGGCATCCGTCCGAATGGCAAGATTGCCGTCATCACACGAGGTCGCAACACCCAAAGGTGTGTGTTCTCTCGACCCATCGGCACTCCACCCTTCCGCCGGAGGAATCACCATGACCGCAAGCTCCACCCGTCGTACGACCGCCGCGCACTCCCGGATAGCCGCGGTCGGTGCGATCGCGGTCGCAGGCGCCCTGCTGCTCACGGGCTGCGGTGACCAGACCGAGAGCGGCAGCTCGGAAGGCACCGACACCCCCTCGGCGAGTGCGGCGCCGCTGGCCGACAAGCTGCCGAAGGAGATCCGCGACGCGGGCGTCATCAAGGTCGGTTCCGACATCGCGTACGCGCCGGTCGAGTTCAAGGACAGCTCCGGCAAGACCGTAGGCATCGACCCCGACCTCGCCGCCGCGATGGGCAAGCAGCTCGGCGTGACGTTCAAGTTCGAGAACGGCACCTTCGACACGCTGATCACGGGTCTGCGCTCCGACCGGTACGACATCGCCATGTCCGCGATGACCGACACCAAGGACCGCCAGGAGGGCATCGACTCCGACACCGGCAAGAAGGTCGGTGAGGGCGTCGACTTCGTGGACTACTTCACCGCCGGTGTCTCGATCTACACCAAGAAGGGCGACGACCAGGGCATCAAGACCTGGTCCGACCTGTGCGGCAAGAAGATCGTGCTGCAGCGCGGCACGGTCTCCGAGGACCTCGCCAAGGCCGAGGCGAAGAAGTGCACCGGCGGCAAGACGATCACCATCGAGGCCTTCGACAACGACCAGCAGGCCCAGACCCGCCTGCGCGCGGGCGGCGCCGACGCCGGTTCCTCCGACTTCCCGGTCGCCGCGTACGCGGTGAAGACCTCCGGTGGCGGCAACGACTTCCAGCTGGTCGGCGAGCAGGTCGAGGCGGCGCCGTACGGCATCGCGGTCGCCAAGGACCAGACCGAGCTCCGGGACGCGCTGAAGGCGGCGCTGGACGCGGTCATCGAGAACGGCGAGTACGACAAGATCATCAAGAAGTGGGGCGTCGAGGACGGCGCCGTCAAGGAAGCCACCATCAACGGCGGCAAGTGACCGCGCGGCCGGCGGGCACTGAAAGGCAACACCCGTGACTGTTGACATCGACAAGACGGACGGGCCGGCGGACACCCCGCCGGCCGGCCCGGAGGCCATCAAGGCCATCCCGGTCCGTCACTACGGACGGTACGTCTCCGCCGTCATCGCCCTCGCCCTGCTGGGCGGGGTCATCTACGCGTTCTCCCAGGGCAGGATCAACTGGGGCGCGATCCCGGACTACTTCTTCAACGACCGCATCCTCAGCGGCGTGGGCAAGACGCTTCTGCTCACGGTGCTGTGCATGCTGATCGGCGTCGTCGGCGGCATCCTGCTGGCGGTGATGCGCCTGTCGAAGAACCCGGTCACCTCGTCCATCGCGTGGTTCTACATCTGGTTCTTCCGCGGCACCCCGGTCCTGGTCCAGCTGATCGTCTGGTTCAACCTGGGCCTGGTCTTCGAGTACATCAACCTTGGGCCGTTCTACAAGGACGAGTGGTCGCAGTTCATGACCCCGTTCCTGACGGCGCTGCTGGGCCTCGGCCTCAACGAGGCCGCGTACATGGCGGAGATCTGCCGCGCCGGTCTGCTCTCGGTCGACGAGGGCCAGACCGAGGCCTCGCACGCGCTGGGCATGAGCCACGGCAAGACGCTGCGCCGCATCGTCGTCCCGCAGGCGATGCGCGTGATCGTGCCGCCCACGGGCAACGAGGTCATCAACATGCTGAAGACGACCTCGCTGGTGTCCGTGGTCCAGTACTCGGAGCTGCTCCGCGTCGCCCAGGACATCGGCCAGACCTCCGGCGCCCCGGCCGAGATGCTGTTCCTCGCCGCCGCCTGGTACCTGGTGCTGACCTCGGTCTTCAGCGTCGGCCAGTACTACCTGGAGCGGTACTACGCCCGCGGTTCCAGCCGCACGCTCCCGGACACGCCGTTCCAGAAGATCAGGGCGAACGTGCTGTCCCTGTCGAACCGTCAGTCGGCAGGAGGTGCCGCATGACCGCCATGGTGAAGGCCGAGGGCGTCCACAAGTCGTTCGGCCTGGTAGAGGTCCTCAAGGGCATCGACCTGGAAGTGCAGTCCGGCGAGGTCTTCTGCCTCATCGGCCCCTCCGGCTCCGGCAAGTCGACCTTCCTCAGGTGCATCAACCACCTCGAGAAGATCAACGCCGGCCGTCTGTACGTGGACGGAGAGCTGGTCGGCTATCGCCAGAAGGGCGACAAGCTGTACGAGCTCAAGGACAGCGAGGTCGCCCTGAAGCGCCGGGACATCGGCATGGTCTTCCAGCGATTCAACCTGTTCCCGCACATGACGGCCCTCGAGAACATCATCGAGGCCCCGGTCCAGGTCAAGGGCGTCAGCAAGGCCCAGGCGCGGGAGCGCGCCGGCCAGTTGCTGGAACGGGTGGGCCTGGCCGACAAGGCCGGGACCTACCCCTCGCAACTCTCCGGCGGCCAGCAGCAGCGCGTGGCCATCGCCCGCGCGCTGGCCATGGAGCCGAAGCTGATGCTCTTCGACGAGCCGACCTCGGCCCTCGACCCGGAGCTGGTCGGCGACGTCCTCGACGTCATGCGGGACCTCGCCGAGTCCGGCATGACGATGATCGTCGTCACCCACGAGATGGGCTTCGCCCGCGAGGTCGGCGACAGCCTGGTCTTCATGGACGGCGGCGTGGTCGTCGAGTCGGGCCACCCCCGCGACGTACTGACGGATCCGCAGCACGAGCGGACGAAGTCGTTCCTGTCCAAGGTGCTCTGAGGGTACGAACGAGAAGGGGCGGTACGGATCCTCCGTACCGCCCCTTCCTCATTCCGTCGTCACTTGAGCGCGAGGACCAGCGCGTCCGAGGGTGACCGCCACACGGCCCGGGCCTCGGCGAAGCCTTTTTCGCGCAGCACGCGGGCGTGCCAGTCGACGGAGGGCGTTTCGCCGTCGGCGTGCTCCCCGTAGATCTCGAAACGGCGGGCGGTCGGCTCGGCGAGAACGGGGTCCTGGGCAGCGAGCTGCCACCACTCGGTCCAGCCGAGTACGCCGGCCTCCTTGGCGCGGTTCATGCGGTCGTGCCGCTGCGCGCGCTCCGCCGCATTGATCTGCGGGGTGGACTCGTCGATCATGTGGTCCGCGTTCATGAACACACCGCCGTCGCGGACGAGTTCCGCGACCTGACCGTAGAGGGCCGCGAGGGGTTCCAGGTGCAGCCAGTGCAGGGCGGTCGCGGTGAGGACGGCGTCGTACGAGTCGTAGGGCAGCTTTGCCGTCCAGTCGGGGTCCTTCAGGTCGGCCGTGACGAACGTGACGCGGTCGTCGTCCGCGAAGGTGCCCTCGGCGATGGCCAGGAGCGCCGGGTCGAGGTCGACCCCGGTGCTGACGGCCTCCGGGAACCTTTTGAAGAGCCGGGCCGTGATACTTCCCGTACCGCATGCCAGGTCGAGTACGCGCGGTGCGGGGCCCACCAGGGCCTCGACCATGTCGAGCATGACCCGGAAGCGTTCCTCACGATCCGGGAGGTACCACTCCTGCTGCCGGTCCCAGCTCTCCTGCCAGGCATGCCAGTCGGCTCCGGTCACGGTGGTCATGGACGCCCCTCCCCTCCAGGAGTAATACCCTGGAATCACAGTCAGCCATTACTCGCTCGCAGCACGACCATAGAGCGCCCTCGTAAGGACTACAAGTGGAACTGGCCTATTACTCGGACTACGCCGTACGTCTCGTCAACACCGAGGAACCGGCCCGGGGCAAGGACTCGCTCACCTCGGTCGAGGCCGTCCGCGACCTCTTCGGGGTCAATGCGTCGGCGGCCCGCCGGGCCACGGACGCGGACGTCACCCGCTTCCGGGGCGTACGGGGGCGGCTGCGGGCGGTCTTCGACGCGGCGGACACGGGCGACGAGACACTTGCCGTGGACCTGCTGAACTCACTGCTCCTGGAGTTCCCGGTGAGCCCGCAGATCTCCGGGCACGACTTCCGGGACGACGACGGCCGCCCGCTGTGGCACATGCATCTGGCGGACCATCCCTCGAACGCGACCGCCGGCTATGCCGCGATCGCCGCGATGGGTCTGGCCTTCCACCTCACCGAGTACGGCGTGGACCGCCTCGGCCTGTGCGAGGCAGCGCCGTGCCGCAACGCCTACCTCGACACCTCGACGAACCGTTCCCGGCGCTACTGCTCGGATCGCTGCGCGACCCGTGCGAACGTCGCCGCCTACCGCGCCCGCAAGCGCCTGGAGGCCGACCGGTCGGGGAACACGGGCCTCGCAGCCGAGAACGCCCAGCGCGCGACCGCGAGCGGCGAACGCTGACCCTCCTTCAGGGGCCGGTAGCGCAGCCACGCCTTCCCGAGGACGAATTCCTCGGGCACGGTTCCGTAGTCCGTGCTGTCCCCGCCGGCGTACGCGTTGTCCCCGAGCACCCACCAGCCGCCCTCGCGCCGCTCCACGGCACGCTTGACGACCAACAGGTCCTGCTGGAACGGATGACGCAGAACGACCACGTCTCCGGGCCTGATGCGCGCCCCGTACTGCACCACGAGCAGATCCC
Organism: Streptomyces sp. NPDC048825; assembly: GCF_043198355.1. Taxonomy (NCBI): domain Bacteria; kingdom Bacillati; phylum Actinomycetota; class Actinomycetes; order Kitasatosporales; family Streptomycetaceae; genus Streptomyces; species Streptomyces sp. NPDC048825. The sequence continues at coordinate 373,476 of NZ_JBICUR010000003.1, read as the reverse complement.
CGTGATACAGCGTGGGCACCATGGACGGCCCGGTCACTTCGGCCACCCCGAAAGGCAAGACAGCCCTCCCGCGCTCGGTCTCCTGCGACAGCTCCGGCATCACCGGCACCTCCCCGGTCCGATCCTCCACCAGTCTCAGTCTCACCCCGGACTTTTGTCCTAAGCCCATGGGGGCACTCGCGAAATCCCGTCCGTCACGGAGTAATGTCCCACCTGAGAAGACGATCACGAGGAAGGACAGCTCAATGCTCTCCCGCCTGTTTGCCCCCAAGGTCAAGGTCAGCGCACACTGCGACCTGCCCTGCGGTGTGTACGACCCGGCCCAGGCCCGCATCGAGGCGGAGTCGGTGAAGGCCATCCAGGAAAAGATGGCCGGCAACGACGACCCTCACTTCCAGGCCCGGGCGACGACCATCAAGGAGCAGCGCGCCGAGCTCGCCAAGCACCACGTCTCGGTGCTGTGGAGCGACTACTTCAAGCCGCCGCACTTCGAGAAGTACCCGGAGCTCCACCAGCTGATCAACGACACCCTGAAGTCCCTCTCCGCCGCCAAGGGTTCCACGGACCCGGCGACCGGCCAGAAGGCCCTCGACTACATCGCCCAGGTCGACAAGATCTTCTGGGAGACCAAGAAGGCCTGATCTTCGATCATGCTCTCTGACCTGCGATTACGTTGGTTGCAGCGTCTCCCTTTCCGCACCCGGTCCTCGGGGCGCCTAGAACGGCGGCCTTGATGGATCGGGTGCGGTCTTTTGCGTCCGGGCACAGGGGTCGGCGATCTCGGCGAAGGCCAGCCCCTGAAGGGCGAGTTGTTCTGTTTCGTATCGGCCCTCGGTTGTGGCCTCCACCTCGAACCCGTGCGCGACCGCCGGAGGGTAGCCGATGAGTTCGAGGGCTCGACTCGGCAGTGCCTGGCGGGACGCTTCGTCCGACTCCCACAACAGAACGGCTCCTCATCGGTTGGTGTCCGGATCGGAGAGCCACATCTTGAAGCGGAGCCCGGGCACCGCGGAGAACGCGGCGACGGATTCCTCACGCAGGTACTCACGCATGGACTCGATGGTCTGCCCCGACGCGGACAGGTCCCACCAAACGATGTCGGCACGCATAGCGCTCCTTCCCTTCGACAACGCAATACCGGCTGCCGGCCGAAGACGTCACACACGGTCCAGTCGCTGTGGCGGGTGGGGCGGCCAGGGCCCGAGAGCGGGCAGCCCCTCCGCCGCCACAGGTGAACTCGCGGGCGTACGTCCGGCCAGCCAGGCCGCCAGGTCGCGCACCCGTCCGGTGACCACCGTGCCCGGCTGCCCGTCGCCGACGGACCATTGTCGACGCACGTCCTCGGCACGGAGGCATGTGCCTGCCGGAAGACGGTCCAGGAGGAAGTCGATGGCGTGTGCGGCCAGGTCCTCGGGCCAGTCGTCCGGCCGCACACCGAGTTCCAGGTCGACCATGTGGATCCATGTCTCGCGCCAGCGCGCGAAGACCGTGGCGGCAAGGTCCGCGTTTCGGAAAGTGACGGGACGGTTCCAGTCCATGTCGTCGGCGCGTGCCCAGACCGCCTCCAGCGCGGCCGTGTGCGTGGCGAGTTCCGCGCGGTGCTCGGCGGCGCTGCGACCCGCCGTGGCCTCGATGATCGCGTTGCGCTCGTCCACCCCGCCGTCGTAGCCCGCCACGAGGTCACCGCTCAGGGCATGCTCAGCGAGACGGGCGAACATTCTCGCGTTGTCGGTGAGATGCGCCAGGACATGGCCACGTGACCATCCCGGAAGGGCGGATGCCTCGGCGACCTGCTGGTCGTTCAGTCCAGCGAGGAGCCTTTCCAGCGTCGCGTGGGCTTCGACCACTGCCGCGACAGGAGGTTGCATGCTCCCGCCCTACAGGGCCGGGCTCTGGTTGCGGACAGCCGGGGCGTGGGCAGCGAGGTCCTGGAGGGGTTCACCGCTCAGTCGGCATACGGTCCACTCGTCCAGGAACTCCACGCCGAGCGACTTGTAGAAGTCGATCGTCGGTTCGTTCCAGGCCAGCACCCACCACTCGAAGCGCTCGTAGCCGTGTCGCTCGCAGATCGCGGCCAGGGAGGCGAGCAGAGCCTTGCCGTGTCCGCCACCTCGGGCGTGCGGACGTACGTAGAGGTCCTCCAGGTGCATGCCGCGCGTGCCGGTCCAGGTCGAGAAACGGGGGAACCACAGGGCATAGCCAACTGCCTTGCCCGTCTCGTCGTCCTCGGCGATCAGCGCGAACGCAGCGGGAAGTTCTCCGAACAGGGCCTCGCGGAGCTGCTCCTCGGTCGCACGGGCCTGCTCAACAGCCCGTTCGTACTCGGCTAGTTCGCGGATCATCGCGCGGATCTCCGCGACGTCGTTCACTGTGGCGGCACGGATCATGCCGGAGATCATCGGTCACGGTGCCGAGCCGTGTCCATCCAATTCCGCGCCTTCCAGCGGCGTGAAGTGGACTGCACGGGCTTGGCCTTGAGGCACCCCACCCGCTCACGCTGTTTCCTTCGCCTCCCGCCATGACAGTCCGCGCTTGATCTCTCCGACGGTGATCCGCGGAATCCCGCCGTAACGGCCGCGGAGGTAGCCGAGTTCGAGGTTCTCCTCCTTGCGCGGCTTGGCGTCGGTGAGCGCGTCGAGCTCGTTCTCACCGGAACGCCGCTTGGAGGTCAGCGCAGGACAAGCAGGACGGCCAGCGCGATGAGCAGCGAGTCGATCCGATCCAGCAGACCGCCGGAGCCGGGTAGCCAACGGCCGGCGTCCTTTGCCTGTGCACCTCTTTTGATCATGGATTCGAGAAGGTCGCCGGCCGGGCCGCCGACCGCCACCGCGACCGCCATCGGCCAGGTCAGCGCGGACAGCACGGCGAGCACGCCGACGCCGGCCACGGCCCCGGCCAGGGTCCCGCTCCACCGCTTGGCCGGTGACAGTGGCGACAGCCGCGGCCCGCCCAGCCGTTGACCGGCGAAGTACGCCGCGATGTCGGCGATCGAGACCGCCACGAACAGCGCGAGCGCGCTCGCCCCGAGCGGCACCAGCGCGGCCAGCACACCCAGCCAGGCCAGCCCGAGCAGACCGGCGCAGAGCCGGCTCAGGCCATGGTCGGCGTCGCCGGACAGGAGCGGCACCGCGGCCACCGCGAGCGCCCCGATCGCAAGCGCCCGGAGCTCCTGTCCGGGCGCCAACCAGGCGGCCAGCACCACGCCGGCCACCGCCGCGGCCAGTACCAACCGGTCTGCCCGGCCCAGCTGCATCAGCCCGCCGAACTCCATCGCCGCAATCACCCCTACGGCGATGGCGACGGCCGCGACGCCCGGGCTGCCCCACCAGAACGCACCGGTGACCAGTGGCACTCCGACCGCCCAGGCACACCACCGGATCAGCAGCTCGCGGCGCCGGGACGCCGCCACCGCGAGGCCGCCCAGCGCCAGCGCCCCACCGAGGTAGGGCGCCAGGGAGGCCACGGTGATCACCGGGCGGATCCGGCGGCGGGAACACCGGCAGGCATCGAAACGGGCGAGGCCGAACCAGGCCGCAGTACATCCAGGGCGGCCTGAAAGACGCCCACAATGCGCGCGTTCTCGGCGGTGTCCTTGACCGCGATACGCACGGTGCGCCCTTGGTAAGCCGACGACAACGGCGACAGGTCGCGCAGGTAGACGTCGCGGCGGCGGCACTCGTTCACCACCTGTGCGGCACTCGGCCCGCCGGACGGCAGGGTCACGGTGAGGAAGTTCGCCACACCCTCCTCGACCACCACGGTCTCATCCAGCCCGGCCAGGTCGGCGGCCAGCTGCCGGCGCAGCGCGTGGGTACGAAGCCAGCAGTCGCTGTAGTACGCCGGGTCGCGCAGGGCTGCGACGGCGGCCAGCTGTGCCGGGAGGCTGACCGGCCAGGGTGGTGTTCGCAGGCGCAGCCGCGCCGCGGTGGTCGGCTCGGCCACCAGGTACGCAGCACGCATACCGGACAGCGCGTACATCTTGGACAGTGAGCTGCAGACCACTACCCGCGGATCCGTCCCGGCGAGGCCGGCGAGCGACTCGGTCAGGTCGACATAGCCCAGGTACGCCTCGTCGATCCACCAGCGGGTCCGGGCCGGCGCGGCGGCGATCACCGAGCGCAGCTCCGCGGCCGGTGCGTGGCGTCCGGTCGGGTTGTTCGGGTTGACCACCACCACGAGGTCGTAGCGGCCGGAGGCGACGGCAGCAGACAGCCGGGCCGGATCGATCCGCCAGCCGTCTTCACGGCGCAACCGGAACCGGTCCACCCGGCATCCGATCACCCTCTCCGTGACGTGGGCATACTCGCCGTAGCCCGGGTCCATCAGAAGCACCCTGCTCTCCGGGGTCAGCCACTGGCCGAGCGCACGGAAGATCAGGTCGGACGAACCGGCGCCGACCGCGAGCGTCTGAGGCGGCAGCGCCCGGGCCGCGGCAATTTCCGCCAGCAGGCCCTCGGCGCCGGTCGGCGGCGAGGTCCGGGCGGCCCAGGCCGGATCTTCCGCGAGCGCCGCCCGCACCCCGGGGGCAGGCGGGAACCAGGCGTCCAGCACGTCGGCCGCGACCACCTGATGACGTCGGTCCAGGCTGCGGAAGTCCGTGCCAACGGCGGTGAACGAGGCACCGCCGTGTTCGCAGCCGTCCGGCCGGGGTGCGAACGGCATGTCCAGCTGCCAGTCCACTTCGGACCGCAGACGTTCCAGCATGGTGCCGTAACGGTCCATCGTGGCCCTCGTCAGCTCGGTCACGCTGCCGGTCAGCACCTCGAACGTCAACGCACCGCTGTGGACGGTACGGCCGACCGGGCGCAGGCCGGCGGCCAGGTACATGGTGAGCAGCTCCGTGCGCCCCATCGCCACCACGCGGCGACCGCCCCGGGCGGCGATCCAGCGCAACGCCGCGTACATCAGCAGCGGTGCAGCGGCGGTGGTCCGCCAGCGCGGCTCAACGGTGAGGATGCGTACCTCGAAGAGATCGTCCTCGGTCAACAGCGGCAGCTCGTCGCGGGTCAGGTACTTGTCCAGCGCGTACCGCCCCAACCAGGACGGAGTCAGGCTGACAAAGCCGATCCGGTTCGCGCCTCGCGCCGCGACCAGGTAGACGTTGTCGCCGTCCAGCCCGTCGCGAAGCCGGCCGGACGGATCCGGCACATGCTGGCCCAGCTCCAGTGCGTACACCCGGTGGCGTAATTCATGGATCCACTCCAGATCCTCCGGAGTGGCAGCGCGCAGCTGCAGGTCACGTCCCATGAGCACCTCTTTCGACGCGGGGGCGCGTCCCATCGTGGGGAACGCAGACCGGCCGCGACAGGGCCGAGCGACACAGTCAGCCTGAGTACGCGTACTCAAGCGCAGTCGCCCCCCGCGTGCTCCGTCCACTGAGGTCAGTGGCAGGCGATGCCGTGGTCATCCGGAGTCGAGTCGTTGGAATCCGCGATGGCCTTCAGTCGGCGGGTGGCAGCAACGTCCCCAGTGGGCCCAGGTCCAGGTTGAGGTCTTCCAGGCGGAGGTCGTAGCGGGCACAGAGGTCCTGCATGCGGTCGTGGAGGAGCATCAGGGTCAGGCCGATGCGTTCTTCCTGGTCCTCCGTGAGGTCGTTGTTGTCGACTCGGTGGAGGGCCTGGCGTTCCATGAGCTGGCGTAGGAGCTCGACGACGGTCAGGACGAGTTTGACCAGGTCGCGTTCGACGGTGTCCGGGTCGGTGGACAGACGGTGGGCGGCGGCGCGGGTGTCCGGAGGCGGGGGCGGGGGCATGGCGGCCTCACAACGGCTGGGTGGCGGCGTCGACGGCGGCGGCGGCAACCGGAGCGATGACGGCGCGCAGGTCGATGCGTACGAGGTCGACGTCGGCGATGGACAGGACCAGGTCGCCCGTGATGACGACGCCGCCCTGGAGCAGGCGGTCGAGGAGATCGATGAGGGCGACCGGACGGTCGGCGACAGGAGCTACGGTCACGAGACGGGCTCCGCCGGGAGGGAGAAGGAGTACGGGGCCCAGGGCCCTGTCACTTCCACATGGACGCCGGGGAGACCCTCGGCCGCTGCCAGGACGCGGGTGCGGAAGTCCTCGACGTGGTCTTCGGGGACGAGGTAGGCGTCGTTGCTGACGTTGGGGCCGGGCACCTGCCCTGCGAGTTCGCCGCGTTGAGGACGGAAGGCCACGCGGTCGACGGCGAGGGTGCCGGCGAGTTCCCTGAGGCGGGCGGCCGTGTCGGTGGCCGCCTGCCAGGCGTCCTCCGTCGAGCGCTTTCGGCGGCGGCGCCCGGCCAGGTAGGCGCGGCCGACGCCGAGCCCCTTGCCCTTGGCCGGCTCGGGGTCGGGTGACTCGGTGTCGGGAGCCGCGTAGATCTTGACGCCGAGTTCCACGTGGCCCGTGACGCGGTCCAGCAGGGGCAGGAAGTCGTCGCGTCGTGTCTCCAGGGTCTGCCGTACGCGGTCCTCGTCGCGGTACACGGTGACCAGGCGCAGCGGCAGCACGGCGATGCCGCGCCCGGTGAGCGCGGCGACGACGGCGTGGTGGGCCCGTGCCGTGGCTTCCAGCCAGCCCAGGTCCTCCAGCCCGGCCTTGAGGGACGCTTCGTCGAAGTCCGCGGCGGGGACGGGGCCGACGACCGCGGCGAGCGCCGGGGGCGGTCCGGTGCGTCGCCCCGCGGGCCGTCCGAGGCGCCGTCCGGTGCGTCGTCCCCGAACTCCAGCAGGCGGATGCGCTCGCCGGCGACCCCGCGCAGGTCCGCGACCGCACGGGCGGCCTCCGGGGTGCGGCGCAGCACGGCGTAGGCGTAGACGATGTCGGTCTTGACGTCGTTGTCGACGTCAGCCTTGACGTCCTTGACGTCGGTGTCGACGCCAGTCCTCACGTCGCCGTTGATCTCGGTGTCGCTGTCGGCTCTGACGTCGGTCTTGATGTCGGTGCCGAAGTCTGTCTTTACGTCGGTGTGGGTGGCTATGTCGGTGTGGGTCATGAGACGGGGCTCCTGTCGGCGGACCGCAGCGCGGCGATCTCCGCGCGCAGGCGTTCGTTCTCCTCGGCGAGGGACCGGACGGGATCCTCAGCCTCAGCCGCAGCAAGGGACCGCCGGTCCGGCTGCTCCGCGAGCGACCCGTCCCGCTGCTCGGCAACGGGCCGGTCCGCGGCACTGGAACTCGCCCGGGAGGAGAGGGTGGGGTCGTGTTCCCACCAGTCGATGCCCATCTCCTTCGCCTTGTCGACGGAGGCGACGATGAGCCGCAGCTTGATGGTGAGCAGCTCGATGTCGAGCAGGTTGATCCGGATGTCGCCCGCGATCACCACGCCCTTGTCGAGGACCCGTTCAAGGATGTCGGCGAGGTTGGCGCCCTGGCCCCCGGGCCCCTGGTCGTACGGGGACGGAAGGCGGGGCGATCCGCCGAGTGCGCCTGCTACCGGTTGCGTCATGGTCGTTGCGTCATGGTCGGGAGGCTCGTCTCCAAGCTGTGATCTCGTCGAGTCGGTCCAGCAGTTCGTCCTCGCGGCGGTCGTACTCGTCCTCGCCGATCCGTCCGTCCAGCAGGGCCCGTTCCAGTTCGGTGAGGGCCTGCTGGACGGGGGCCGGGTCGTAGTACTCCGCTTCGGCGGCGTCCCGTACCTGCTCGGCGACCCAGATCGTGGTGCGCAGGGGCGCGAGCGGGAGGGTGAGGATGCCGGTCAGCAGGCCCATCGGTCAGGCCGCGAAACTGTACGGGGGCAAGGGGCCGCGCAGCCGGAAGTCGTACCCCTCGCCGAAGTCGCGCGCCAGCCGCTGTCCCGCTTCGGTGAACTCGTGGGCCTGGGCGCGTTCGACGAGGAACGAGACGTTGAGGAAGTCGTCCTTCGCCGGGGCGCCCTCGACCCTGGCACGGGCCAGCGAGGACAGCTGCTGCACGACCTGTTCGGCCAGCAGCCGCTGCCGCGCGTCGACCTGCCTGGCCAGCAGCTCACCGAGGGCTACGCGATCCTCATGGGTGCCGTTGCCGTCCCGGGTGAGTTCGTTGAGACGGCGGGCCTCTTCGGATTCGCTCAGCACTTCGCGCAGCAGGTCGTCCTGGGCGCGTGCGGCCTTGAGGTTGAACTCGGTGGTGCCGTGCAGTTCGGCGAGTCTGCGCTCGTACTCCTCGCTCTTCTCCTCCAGGGCCCTTCCGACGGTCGCACTGTCGGGGGCGACCATCCCGAACCGCATGGGCAGGACCGCCCCGTCCGCCATCAGCCGCTCCTGCAGCTCCTGGTGGGCGGTGAGGTCACGGCGCTTGGGGCGCAGCTCGGGGGGTGCGGGGCTGACGACGGCGGCGAGCCCGCCGCGGACCACCGCGCTCAGGGAGACGCCGATGCCGCCGACGGTGCGTAAGCCGTCGAGCCGCAGGGGATGGTCGGAGCCGGTGATGGCGTAGATGTACAGGGGTGAGTCCGGCGCCGGCTCCGAGGCTGCGGCCGACGACGACGGGTTCGTAGGGACGTCGCTCACCGCTCTTTCTCCTTCTCCTCCTTGCTCACCGCTTCTTCTCCTCCTCGTCGTCGCCGCCGAAGAAGTCGCCGACCGCGTCGACGACGCCGTCGACGGCTCCGCTGATCGCGCCGCCGGTCGTGCCCCTGGCTCCGCTCTCGACCATGTCGCCGACGATGTCGGTGAGCCTGGCGGGCGCCTTGCGGCCCGCCTCCAGGTCGAGCCGGTTGCAGGCTTCGGCGAAGCGCAGATACGTGTCCACGCTGGCGATGACGATGCGTATGTCGATCTTGATGAGTTCGATGCCGACGATCGAGACACGGACGAACACGTCGATGACGAGTCCGCGGTCCAGGATGAGTTCGAGAATGTCGTAGAGCCCGGCGGTCCCCGAACCGCTGGAACTGGAGGCGGCAACGGGTTGCGTTCCGCTTGCTGTGGTCATGACGGTCACGGGTTCGGGTTCCCTTCACTGTGCGCCGCACGGGGCCGTTCCACTGGTACGTACGGGAGGCACAGCGGCCGTGTTCACGGGCGAGACCGAAAACCGCCGTCGGAAGCGGAAGTTGAAGCAGCGACCGATCCTCGGCTCAACGCTCCCGGTCGAGTTGGCCGCGGGCGTAGCGGCGCACCCGTTCGTAGCCGAGGAGTTGGCCCCGCACGTCCAGTGTGACCCGGTAGGTGGCCATGACGGTCATGGTGTCGGGGACCCGTATCAGCTCCGCGACCTCCACGTCGGCCGTCCAGCCGTCCTGTGTCGGCCGGAGGGCCGAGACGGAATCCGGGTTGTTGCCGAGCAGCTCGGCGAGCTGAACCGCCGCGCCGCGCATGGCCTGAGCGGCCGTCACACGGCCGGAACCCGCTGCTGCGTCGTCTGCGGAACCCCCTGTCGTGGCGCCGGTCGTGGCGCTTTTCGTGGCGCGCTTCGTCGTGGGGGTCTTCGGTGCGTCCGGGTCGTCCGATGCGGTGCTTGTCATGCCCCTACCGTGCCAACTCCGCCGCCGTGTGGGGAGAGAATCCGCCGAAGATCCTGTGAGAGTCGAACGGCACACCGGCCTCCGCGATCGCGGTGAGCGGACTGCGCAAGGCATACGGCGAGCATGTGGTCCTCGACGGGATCGACCTGGAGGTCGCCCGCGGCACCGTCTTCTCGCTCCACCTCTCCCTCCGGCCAGGCCTTGCCATTGACTCACGGGGACGGCGGCTCACGGGGACGGCAGCGCATGAGGACGGCGGGCGCCCTGACCTACGATCGCCCGATGACCATCCGCTGGACGTATGCCTTCGTCGACCGCCCCGCCGAGGCCTTCGGCCGGGCCTGTGACTTCTGGACGGCGGTCACCAGGACACGCCTGTCCCCGCCCAGGGGCGAGCAGGGCGAGTTCGTGACCCTGCTTCCGGACGATGGGGATGCCTGTCTAAAAGCGCAAGGCGTCGCCTCGGGCGACGGAGGCGCACATCTGGACCTGTGTCCCGAAGACGTTCCCGCGCTGGTGGAGTCGGCGGTGCGGCTCGGGGCCCAGTTGGTCTCCGACCATCCGGGCTGGGCCGTACTCCGCTCCCCCGGCGGCCAGTTGTTCTGCGTGGTGCCCTGGCACGGCGAGTCGGCCCGGCCGGCGGCGGCCGAGGGCCCCGACGGCTCGACGAGCCGACTCGACCAGGTGTGCGTCGACCTGGCTCCGTCGGCGTACGACCGTGACGTCGTCTTCTGGCCCGCGCTCACCGGCTGGGACGCGCACCCGGGCTCCCGCCCGGAGTTCCACATCGTCGAGTCGCCCGGCCTCCCCGTGCGCATCCTCCTCCAGCGTCTCGACGAGGACCGCCCCACCTCAGCCCACCTCGACCTGTCCTGCTCGGACACCGAGGCGACCCGCACCTGGCACGAGCAGTTGGGCGCCACGTTCGTGAACCGCGGGGCCCGGTGGTTGGTGATGCGCGACCCGGCGGGCGGCACGTACTGCTTGACCGCACGGGATCCCGGGACGGGACGCCTACTCGCGTAGGCGCTCCTCAGCTCACGCCCGCCTCCCAGGGCTCCGCCGCGATCACCGCGGCTGCCGGTATCGGCCCGTAGATGTGCGGGAACTCCTCGCCGCCCGGCTCCGGGGCCTCGTACCTCACCGGCACGCCGAGCCGTTCCGTATCGATGACCAGGACGACGAGGTCGTCCGGGCCCTCGTACGAGCCGTACAGGAAGGCCGCCACGCGCGGGAGTTGGGCGCGGGTCGAACAGTGGATGAAGCCCTCCTCCTGGAGGGTGCGGCCACGCGTCGACATCTCGTACGTGCCGGTCTCGCGGGCCGTGTCCCAGAGGGAGCGTTCGGTGATGTGCAGAAGCTCAGGCATGAGCAACACGCTAAGTGATGTCCCCGAGGCGGGCCGCGCGGGCCCGGAGGTAGCGCTGTTCGGGGAGGCTCAGGGTCTTGGCGGCGGCCGACTCGTAGGCGGCGCGGGCGGCCTCGGGGTCGCCCGCGCGTTCCAGGAGGTGGGCGCGGACCGAGTCCAGGCGGTGGCCTGTGGTCAACTCCGGTGCGAGCGCGTCCAGTTCGGCCAGACCAGCCTTCGGTCCGTGGGCCATGGCGACGGCCACGGCACGGTTGAGGCGTTCGACAGGGCTGGGGACAAGGTGGACGAGGACGTCGTAGAGGCCGAGGATCTCGGACCAGTCGGTGCTGTCGGGCGAGTCCGCCTCGTCGTGGACGGCGGCGATCGCGGCCCTCAGCTGGTAGGGGCCGGGGCGGCGTTGGGACAGAGCCCGGGTCACCAGGGCCACGCCCTCCTCGATCGCCGCCTTGTCCCACAGCCCGCGGTCCTGCTCGTCGAGGGGAATCAGTTCGCCGTGCGGCCCGGTGCGCGCGGCGCGGCGGGCGTCGGTGAGGAGCATCAGGGCGAGCAGGCCGGTGACCTCGCAGTCGCCGGGCAGCAGGCGGTGCACCGTACGGGCCAGCCGGATGGCCTCGCCCGCGAGTTCGGCCCGCTGGAGGGAGGCTCCGGAGGTGGCGGTGTACCCCTCGTTGAAGACCAGGTAGAGCGTGTGGAGGACGGCGGGCAACCGCTCCTCCCAGTGGTCGGGGCGACCGAAACGCATGCCCTTCACCCGCTGCTTGGCCCGGCTGATCCGCTGCGCCATCGTCGCCTCGGGCACCAGATGCGCGCGGGCGATCTCGGCCGTTGTCAGACCGCCGACGGCCCGCAGCGTCAGTGCGATCTGGGCGGGCGGGGGCAGATCCGGGTGGCAGCAGAGGAAGAGCAGGGTCAGCGTGTCGTCCTCGGAGGGCGCGCGCCCGGGCCCGGGCGGCGGCGCGGTGAAGGCATCGCGCGGGGTGAGCGCCGCCGCCTTCTCCTCCCGCAGCCGCCGCGCCTGATCACTGCGCAGCGCGTCCGTGAGCCGCCGCGAGGCGACCTTGATCAACCAGCCCCGCGGATTGTCCGGCACCCCCGACTCGGGCCACTGCCCGGCCGCGGCCAGCAGCGCCTCCTGTACGGCGTCCTCGGCGGCGTCGAAGTGCCCGTACCGGCGTACGAGCGCGCCGAGAACCTGCGGCGCGTGCAGGCGCAGCAGGTCCTCGACTTCGCTCGTACGTCTCAAACGTCTCCTCTGCTCAACAATCGCCTCCGCCGTCGAAGACCGGCCGGATGACGACGGGGTACTCGTTCGCCCCCTCGGGGACGGGGCATGCGATGACGCGCTCGGCGATCTCCGTGACCCGCTCCAGGCTCGCGCACTCCAGGAGCCAGTAACCGGCGATCACTTCCTTGGTCTCGCCGTACGGCCCGTCGGTGATCACGGGCTTGCCGTCCGCGCCCTTGCCGACCAGCCGCGTCTGAGCCGGCTCGACCAGCCCCTGGCCGTCGATCATCTCGCCGCTCTCGGCGAGGTCGTTGTTGAGCGCCTCCATGTGCGCGTACATGGCCTGCACGTCTTCCTTGCTCCAGCCCGGGACACCGGCGGCGGGCTTGCCCGCCTGAGCCTCGTAGTCCGCCTGCGTGCCCTGCACCATCACCAGGTACTTCATGAGTCCGCTCCTTCGGCTCGGGCCGCCCGTGGTGGGCGGTTCTCACAGGGGACGTCGGAGCCGGCCCGCGCTTCTCTACACGCTCGCGGAAGTTTTTTCAGGCTCGCGGGAAGAGCGTCAGGAGTCCCGCTCCTCGGCCCCGTCGACCGCCGGTCCGGACTCCGTCGTGAGGACGGGCTCCGACTTGGCCTCTTCCGCCTCGTACGCCTGGCACTCGGGGTTCTTGCACGGGCCGGGACGCCACAGGGGCACGAACACGCCCAGGGTCTTGTGCCGGCGCACGACCTGCTCGACGGGGTGGCCGCAAACGGGACAGACGTACTCATCACTGGCCATGTTCTCAGGATATTGCGGTATGGCCCGGGCCGACAGGTGAGCGACGTGCCCGCGTCAGCGCCTGCGCTGGTACGTCCGCACGAGGACGCCGTTCTTGAAGGTGCGCACGGTGTCGAGCGTGAACTCGGTGAGCGCGAAGGCGGAGCCGAACATCGGCATACCGGAGCCGAGGACCAGCGGATATGTCTTGATGACGAGTTCGTCCACCTCGTCGATCAGCTCCCCCGCGATCTTCGAGCCGCCGCAGAGGTAGATCCCGAATTCGCTGTCCTCCTGCTTGAGTTCGCGGATCTTGCCGACGACGTCGTCCGAGACGATCTCGACGTCCGGGTCGGGCGACTTCTCGAGGGTGCGCGAGGCGACGTACTGCCTCATGTGGGCGTACGGGCTGGTGACATCGATCGCCAGGGCCAGGTCATAGCTGGACCGGCCCTGGATGATCGTGTCGAACTTCTTGTTCTCCAGGTCGTCGATGCCCGTTGCCCGGCGGACGGGGGTCGGCATGGTCTCCGGGTACTCCGCCTTGAGGAAGTCCTCGAAGAACTCCTCGTCGACGAGGGGGACGAAGAACTGCCCGTCGCCGCTCGGGTCGCCGATGAAGCCGTCGATCGAGCAGGCGATGAAGTAGGTGAGCTTTCGCATGCCGGCCTCTTTCCGTAGGCTGTGTGAACCACTCCATTCATAGTGCTTCACTTGTAGTGGTTGCAACAGTGTTTCCGGTACGAGGACCAAGTGGGAGAGGGGCTTCCGGATGGTGAGGAACCCGGAGCGCAGAGCCGCCCTGGTGGACGCCGGTGTGGAGGTGCTGGCGCGGGAGGGGGCGCGCGGGCTGACGTTCCGCGCGGTGGATGCGGAGGCCGGGGTGCCGGTGGGCACCGCCTCGAACTACTTCACCGGCCGCGACGACCTGCTGCGCCAGATCGACGCGCGGCTGCACGAGCGGCTCGCGCCGGACCCGGACGTCCTGGCCGAGCTGATGAAAGCGCCGAAGGACCGCTCGCTGGTCACGGCGTTCATGCACGATCTCATGGCGCGGGCGCAAGGCGACCGTACGGGTTATCTGGCCCTCCTGGAGATGCGCCTCGAGGCCACGCGGCGCCCGGAGCTGCGGGCCTCATACACGAAGACGATCCGTGGCGATCTCGAGTACGGCATGGAGTTCCACCGCGAGGCCGGGCTCCCCGGCGGCGACGAGACCGTGACGGTGCTGTATCTCGCCATGCTCGGCCTGATCCTTGAGCACCTGACACTGCCGGGAGTACTGGAGGGCGTACTCCCCGGAGTGAGCGTGCCGGACGGCCTGGTGGAACGGATCGTGGCGACGATCGTGCCGGAGTCCGACGCCGGGTCCGGGCAGCCTTGAAGGCGGGCGCGCCGGGGGCGTTCCGTCAGGAGCGCGTGACTGGATCGCGCCACATCGGCCACATGGTCGGACCGTCGGGCAGTTCGACCGTGCGGCCCATGAACGTGAAGCCGAGGCGTTCGTACAGGGCGCGGCTACGGGCGTTGCTCGCCTCCAGGTACGCCCCGAGGGCCTCGCGGTCGCATCGGTCGAGGATGTGCTGGATGAGCGCCGTACCAAGGCCCTCGTTCTGCCGCTCCGGAGCCACGCCGATCATCCACAGATACTCGTGGGCCGTGCCCGCCGGGTGCACCTGGGCCGTCAACTGGCCGATCTGCTCGATCCGTTCGTTGTCCGGATCGACGGCCTCGCGCACGTTCGCGGCCCCGTCCCCGTCTTCGCCCTCCCCCTCCTCGTGAGCCTCCGCGGGCACCGGCAGCCACAGCGCGCAGGCCGAGCCGTCCTCGGTGACATCCACGTAGCCCTCTTCCAGCACGATGCCGAGGAAGGCTCCCATCAGCAGGGGGTGCGTACGGCGGCGATCCTCCGCGTCGGGGAAGACCCAAATACTCACCGGGTCGTCCAGAAAAGCGTGGTCCAGAAGCCGCGTGACAGCCTCCCGATCGCCTTCCCCGGCTCTGCGAATCGCCACGCCCACGCCCTGTACCTCCGCCTCAACCACCCGTCGTCACCCGGCTGTTGCAGCCTACGTGAACCGTATAGACACCATCACTCGAATGTGCAGGGTTGGATCTTCGATAAAGGGGCACATCGTAGGACTTGCCGGCCAGGGCCTCCGCCGACCGGGTGCACGGACATTTCGGCCGGGAACACCAAGATCGGGCCGGGCGTTGGACCAGCGACGGACGAACGACGAGGAGACAGCAATGGCAGGCTTCCTGGACCGCGCCAAGGAACAAGCACAGCGCGGCCTCACACAGGGCAAGCAGAAGATCGACGAAGTGCAGGCCCAGCGGGCGGGCGGCGATCTGCTCAAGAGTCTCGGCGCGGCCTACTACGCCGAGCGGCACGGCACCGGCTCCCCCGACGCGACGCAGCGCGCCCTCCAGGCCCTGGAGAGCCACATCGCGACGCACGGCGACGGAGTACTGCGCTCCTGACGCGAACCGTCCGTACCGCCGGCCATGGACCGTCGAGCGGCGGTCAACTGACCGAATCGGCTCGTACGCCGTGCGAACAAGTGGTCCACGACGTGGAGTTCCGGGTAAAAGCGGCGGTACGAGGCGGTCGCGATGGGTGGCCGTCGCGCCCCCCATGTAAGGAGGCGGTCATGGCCTCACCCATGTCCGCGGGCAGATTCCTGGAGCGACTGCGGGACGAAGGTTGCACCGTCGTCGAAGTAGGCGACTGGGAACATCACAACCGCAATCACAAGGGCCCCTGGGGCCCGGTCCACGGCGTGATGATCCACCACACGGTGACCCGGGGCAGCCGGCGGACGGTCGAGATCTGCCGCGACGGCTACAGCAGCCTGCCAGGACCGCTGTGCCACGGCGTCATCACCAAGGACGGCCGAGTCCACCTCGTCGGCTACGGCCGCGCCAACCACGCCGGGCTCGGCGACGACGACGTACTGCGCGCGGTCATCGCCGAGCGGGGCCTCCCGAGGGACAACGAGGCGAACACCGACGGCAACCGCCACTTCTACGGCTTCGAGTGCGAGAACCTCGGCGACGGCGTGGACCCCTGGCCCGCGGCCCAGCTGGAGGCGATCGAGCGGGCCGCGGCGGCGGTCTGCCGTCACCATGGCTGGAATGAACGCTCGGTGATCGGCCACCTCGAATGGCAGCCGGGCAAGGTCGACCCCCGCGGCTTCACCATGGCCTCCATGCGCGCACGCATCCGCGACCGCCTGAACTGACGAGCAACCCAGTGACCTCCGAAGCGCTCGACCCCGCCAATCTGCGGCCGCGCCTGCCGTCGCCGCTGCGGGACGTCGTGGACGAGCGCTTCGCGCGGCACGGCGTACGGCTGCTGCTCAAGCGGGACGACCTGATCCACCCGGACCTGGTGGGCAACAAGTGGCGCAAGCTGGCCCCGAACCTGAGCGCCGCGGCGGGCCGTACGGTCCTCACCTTCGGCGGCGCCTACTCGAACCACCTGCGCGCCACCGCCGCCGCGGGCCGCCTCCTGGGACTGCCCACCCTCGGCGTGATCCGCGGCCAGGAGCTGGCCGACCGCCCCCTCAACCCCTCCCTGGCCCGGTGCGCGGCCGACGGCATGCGGCTGCACTTCATCGACAGATCGACCTACCGTCGCAAGACCGAGCCGGAAACGATGGCCGCCATCCTCAGGGAGGCGGGCGCCGCGGACGCGTACGTGGTCCCCGAGGGCGGCAGCAACTCCCTTGCTGTACGCGGCTGTACGGCCCTTGGCGAGGAGCTGCGCGGCCACGCCGACGTCATCGCGCTCGCCTGCGGCACGGGCGGCACACTCGCGGGCCTGGCCGCGGGACTCGGCCCCGGTCAGCGCGCCCTGGGCATCCCCGTCCTCAAAGGCGGCTTCCTCGACGCGGAGATACGCACCCTCCAGCACCGGGCCTTCGGCGGGCCGCGCGGTGACTGGTCCCTCGACGACCGCTTCCACTGCGGCGGTTACGCCCGCACCACCCCCGAACTCGACGCCTTCGCAGCCGACTTCGAGCAGCGCCACGGCCTGCCCGTCGAGCGCCTCTATGTCGCGAAAATGCTGTACGGGCTTCTGACGCTCACGGAGGAAGGCGCCTTCCCGCGCGGGACGACCCTCGCGGCCGTGATCACGGGGGCGCCCTTCACCCCGTAACCGGCCACCGCCCTCAGGTCGCCGACTCCCGGTAGGCGGCCGCCTCCTCCAGGTCCAGCCGGCGCAGCAGCGTCCGCAGCATCTCGTCGTCGATGTAGCGGGCGTCGCGCAGCTTCACGAACACCTCGCGCTCGGCGCTGATCATCTCGCGCGCCAGGCGGCGATACGTGTCGTCCACGGTTTCCCCGGTCACCGGGTTCACCGAGCCGAGCCGCTCCCACACGGCGTTGCGGCGCCGCTCCAGAACCGAGCGGAGGCGCTCGGCGAGCGGGGGCGGCAGGGCGTTGCGCTCGTCCTCGAGGAGTTCGTCCAGGTGCCGCTCGGCGGCCCGGGAGGCCTGCGCCTGGGCGTTCGCCTCCGCGAGCGTCTCCGCCTGTGCGTCGCGCCCGGGCAGCTTCAGCATGCCGATCAGCGGGGGCAGCGTCAGCCCCTGCACGACCAGCGTCCCAATGACCGTCGTGAAGGTCAGGAAGAGGATGAGATTGAGTCCGGGAAAGTCCTCGCCGCCGTGCATCGTCGGCGGGATCGAGAACGCGATGGCGAGCGAGACGACACCCCGCATCCCGGCCCAGCCGACGATGAACGGCCCCTTCCAGGTGGGGTTCTCCTCCCGCTCCCGGATCCGCCGGGACAGCATGCGCGGTAGGTACGTCGCGGGATACACCCATACGAAGCGGGCGCCGACGACCACCAGGAAGAGGGCCACCGCGTACCAGACGGCCCTGGCACCCTCGTACTCCCCGAGCCCCTTCAGGACGATCGGCAGTTGCAGACCGATCAGCGCGAAGACCGCCGACTCCAGGATGAACGCGACCATCTTCCACACCGCCTCCTCCTGGAGCCGGGTGGCGAAATCGACCTGCCAGGAGCGGTGCCCGAGGTAGAGGGCGACGACGACCACGGCGAGCACTCCGGAGGCGTGCACCTGCTCGGCGACCGCGTACGCGAAGAAGGGGATCAGCAAGGAGAGGCTGTTCTGCAGCAGCGCCTCCTTCAGGTGGGTACGCAGCCAGTGGATCGGCACCATCAGCAGGAGCCCGATCCCGATGCCGCCGAGCGCCGCGACCAGGAACTCTCCGATGCCGCCCGCCCAGGTCGCGCCCTCCCCGACGGCGGCGGCGAGCGCCACCTTGAAAGCGGTGATCGCGGTCGCGTCGTTCACCAGGGACTCGCCCTGCAGGATCGTGGTGAGCCGCGAGGGCAGCCCGACCCGGCGGGCGACCGCCGTCGCCGCCACCGCGTCCGGCGGCGCCACCACCGCGCCGAGCACCAGAGCGGCGGTGAGCGGCAGGTCCGGCACGATCAGATACGCGGCCCAGCCGACGACGAGCGTCGCGAACAGCACGTACCCCACCGACAGCAGCGCCACGGGCCGTATGGACGCCCGAAGATCGAGATACGAGCTGTCGGTGGCCGCCGTGTACAGCAGCGGGGGCAGCAGCAGCGGCAGCACCACGTCGGGGTCGAGGGTGTACTCGGGCACCCCGGGGACGTACGAGACGGCCAGGCCCACTGTGACGAGCAGCAGGGGCGGAGGGACCGGAGTGCGGCGGGCCGCACCGGCCACCACGGCGCAGCCCGCGATCAGCAGCAGCAGGGGCATCACATGCATCGGTTTCGGCCCGCCTTCGTTCTTGAGCTGTTTTCGCCGCGCCCGACGTAACCTGGCAATCATGAAACAGTGCACGCACACCGCGTCGCTGCCGCGTCCGGAACCCGGACCGCTCAGCGAGACCTGCGTCGAGTGCCGTGCCGCGGGCACGCACCCGGTGCAGCTCCGGCTGTGCCTGGACTGCGGTCACGTAGGCTGCTGCGACACGTCGCCGATGAGGCACGCGACAGAGCACCACAAGGAGACAGGACACCCGATGATGCGCTCACTCGAGCCCGGTGAGAGCTGGCGATGGTGCTTCGTCGACCACGTCATCGTGTGACCCCGGATCCGTAAGATTCGACGGTCTGACGCCTGGGTACGTCAACCCGGCGCACGCTCTTCCCAATTGGGCCCGCAGACCCCTAGCCACTGTGCGTATAACTATGTTTACTATGAGTGACAACAACGGGGTTGGGGTCCCGGGGACAGAAAACCTGAGAGCGCGGTAGCGTCACCGCTGAACCACGTAGCGCGTTACCCCGAGGGGCGACCCTCGGCCCCCCGAAAGAGCTTGTACCACCTTGGAGGTGAGGGTGTCCCAGATCGCAGGCGAGCCCGCGACCCAGGACTTCGTGGAAGTCCGGCTGCCGGCTGCGGGTGCCTACCTGTCGGTGCTGCGTACGGCCACGGCCGGCCTCGCGGCGCGTTTGGACTTCACCCTCGACGAGATCGAGGACCTGCGCATCGCGGTCGACGAGGCCTGCGCGATCCTGCTGCAGCAGGCCGTGCCCGGCTCGGTACTCAGCTGTGTCTTCCGCCTGATCGACGACTCGCTGGAGGTGACGGTCTCGGCCCCGACCACCGACGGCCACGCCCCTTCGCGGGACACGTTCGCCTGGACCGTGCTGTCGGCCCTCGCGGGCAAGGTGTCCTCCTCGGTCGCCGACGACAAGACCGTTTCGATCAGCCTCTACAAACAGCGCGGCGCGGGACCCGGGCCGGCGTGAGGAACGGGGACGGGCCGGTGCGGGACGAAGAGCGCGGCACACGAGAACTTCCCGCTGAGGGCGCCGGCGGCCTGAGCGGGCCCCGAAGCATGGCGGCGGAGGGTGTCGACGGCATCCCCGAGCAGCAGGCCCGGCCGCACCCGGAGGACGACTCCTCGGCGGCCGGGGCGCCTCTGATCGGGGTTCCAGGGGGATCTCCCGGGACGGAGTCTGGGGGAGCGCCCCCGGAAGGGCGGCTGCGGGTGACGGGCGGGACTATGAGCGAGCAGCACGAGCAGCACGAGCGACACTCGGGCAACGGCACCGAGAGCGCCTCGGGCGTACAGCACGTACGGCACGACCCCCACGACCGCAGCGGGGCGCGGGCCAAGTTCATCGAGCTGCGCAAGCTGCCGGACGGCAGCCCGGAGTACGCGGAGCTGCGCAACCAACTGGTCCGGATGCATCTCCCGCTCGTCGAGCATCTCGCGCGCCGCTTCCGCAACCGCGGCGAGCCGCTGGACGACCTCACGCAGGTCGCCACCATCGGCCTGATCAAGTCGGTCGACCGCTTCGACCCGGAGCGCGGCGTCGAGTTCTCCACGTACGCGACGCCGACGGTGGTCGGCGAGATCAAGCGGCACTTCCGCGACAAGGGCTGGGCGGTGCGCGTCCCGCGCCGGCTCCAGGAGCTGCGGCTGGCGCTCACCACGGCCACCGCGGAGCTCTCGCAGCAGCACGGCCGCTCCCCCACCGTGCACGAGCTGGCCGAGAAGCTGGCCATCTCGGAGGAGGAGGTCCTGGAGGGCCTGGAGTCGGCCAACGCGTACTCCACGCTCTCCCTGGACGTCCCCGACACGGACGACGAGTCCCCGGCGGTCGCGGACACACTGGGCGCCGAGGACGAGGCCTTGGAGGGCGTCGAGTACCGCGAGTCCCTGAAGCCGCTCCTGGAGGATCTGCCTCCGCGCGAGAAGCGGATCCTGCTGCTGCGCTTCTTCGCCAACATGACCCAGTCGCAGATCGCCCAGGAGGTCGGCATCTCCCAGATGCACGTCTCCCGCCTCCTGGCCAGGACACTGGCCCAGCTGCGGGAGAAGCTGCTCGTCGAGGAGTAGGGCGTCGGCACGGGTCTGATCTACGAGGCTGTTCTTGTACGGGCCTCTTGTACGAGCCTCTTGTCGGGCCTTGTACGAGCCGGAATGCGCCGGTTACTTCTGGTCCTGCACGTTCCCGGGTCCGCGGATCCCGAGGGCCCGGGTCGTCTCCGGGTTCAGCAGGAGCACCAGCGCCGCGACCGCGACGACGGCAAGGGCGATACCGCCCGGGATGGCCAGGCTGTCGGCCTGGAGAAGAGTCCAGGCCACCGGCAGCGCCATGATCTGCGTGATGATCGCGGGCCCCCGGCTCCAGCTGCGCTGCCTGAGCAGCCCGCGCGCCGCCACCAGTGGCAGCAGCGCGAGCACGACCAGCGTGACCCCGCCCGTGACGGCCTGCTGCCGGTCGTCCGGGTCACCGGCAAGCCCCATCACCAGGATGTAGACGCCTGCCGCGACCAGGGCGAGGCCCTCAAGAGCGGCCAGCGCCGCCGCGGCGGTCAGCCGTCCGGGGCGGGGGCCCGTCTCGGGTGCGTCCGGGGTGGGGGTCTTCGCAGAGCTCACCCCTGAAGGGTAGCCCTCGGCTCCCCACCCCCGGCCGCCTGATCCCCCTCGGTATGGGCCGAGTACCGACAGGTAGGTACGCTGCATCGCATGCGTGCACTTCTTGTGGTCAATCCGGCAGCTACTACCACCAGCGCACGCACGCGTGACGTCTTGATCCATGCCCTGGCGAGCGAGATGAAACTCGAGGCGGTCACCACCGAGTACCGCGGGCACGCCAAGGACCTCGGCCGGCAGGCGGCGGAGAGCAAGGACATCGAACTGATCGTGGCCCTCGGCGGCGACGGCACGGTCAACGAGGTCGTGAACGGCCTGCTGCACCAGGGCCCCGACCCGGACCGCCTGCCCCGCCTCGCCGTGGTCCCCGGCGGCTCCACCAACGTCTTCGCCCGCGCCCTGGGCCTGCCCAACGAGCCCGTCGAGGCCACCGGCGCCCTGCTCGACGCGCTGCGCGAGGGCCGGGAACGCACGGTCGGCCTCGGTATCGCGGCCGGCACTCCGGGCACCGAGGACGAGGCGGTCCCCTCCCGATGGTTCACGTTCTGCGCGGGCTTCGGCTTCGACGCGGGCGTGATAGGCCGGGTCGAGCAGCAGCGAGAGCGGGGCAAGCGTTCCACACACGCCCTTTATCTGCGCCAGGCGGTACGCCAGTTCCTGGACGAGCCCCATCGCCGGCACGGCATGATCACCATGGAGAGAGCCGGTGAGGATCCGGTGTCCGATCTGGTGATGTCCATCGTCTGCAACACCTCGCCTTGGACGTATCTCGGCAATCGCCCGGTGTATGCATCACCTAAGGCCTCGTTCGAAACCGGCCTGGACGTGCTGGGTCTCAGCCGGATGTCCACGGCAGCCGTCGCCCGATATGCCACGCAGTTGCTCACTTCGTCCCCCGAGCAGGGCCCCCATGGCAAGCACGCCTTGTCCCTGCACGATCTGACGGACTTCACCTTGCATTCGAAGGTGCCACTCCCCCTTCAGATGGACGGCGACCATCTGGGACTGCGTACGAGCGTGACGTTCACAGGCGTTCGCCGTGCACTGCGTGTGATTGTGTGAGCAGAAGGGGCTAAAGTCCTTTCACTCGAACGTTTAGGCCAGGGTCCACCCCATGGAAGTACGGCTGTGACCTAGTCGACACCGAGGAATCAAAAAAAACTTTCCAGAAGGGGTTGTATCCGCCGCTGAGGTTTGCGAGTCTCTACGTGGCGCTCGGGACGGCCCGCAAAATCGGCCCCACAGAGAGCCAGAACCCCTCCTCACATCAAGGACCACGCCAGTCCGCCTGGCGGTCGGCCCTTCACTTGTTGAGGGATTCGTGAAAGCGTTCACATTCACAAGCAACCTGCATGTAATACCAAGGAGAGGTAGCAGCCATGGACTGGCGTCACAACGCCGTTTGCCGCGAGGAAGACCCCGAGCTCTTCTTCCCCATCGGCAACACCGGTCCTGCGCTGCTGCAGATCGAGGAAGCCAAGGCCGTCTGCCGCCGCTGCCCCGTCATGGAGCAGTGCCTGCAGTGGGCGCTCGAGTCCGGCCAGGACTCCGGCGTCTGGGGTGGTCTCAGCGAGGACGAGCGCCGCGCCATGAAGCGCCGCGCCGCCCGCAACCGGGCCCGTCAGGCCTCCGCCTGACAACCCGCCCCGCAACAGCCTGAGCTTGGCGGCGCGTACGGCGAGTACGCATCTCCCGCCCCC
Source organism: Streptomyces sp. NPDC048825 (assembly GCF_043198355.1). Lineage (NCBI taxonomy): Bacteria > Bacillati > Actinomycetota > Actinomycetes > Kitasatosporales > Streptomycetaceae > Streptomyces > Streptomyces sp. NPDC048825. The sequence continues at coordinate 350,609 of NZ_JBICUR010000003.1, read as the reverse complement.
GAGCCGCAGCGCGCAGTACCACCGCCGAAGCGCAAGCGTATGAGCAATGAGTCTTGGATCACTTCGTGATCCAAGACTCATTGCTGTGTATGGGCTCGGTTGGAAGGCCGGTCCGAAGCTGCGGGTCCGTTGCAGCATGGTCGTGCCCCGCGCCGGAGCCGCACATGTCACAGTCCCGCGCCTCTTACGGGGCGCTCAGTGTGCCCGGATCGGGATGTCCAGGATCACCTGCGTGCCGCGGTCGGGGGCCGGGATCATGTCGAAGGTGCCGCCCAACTCGCCCTCCACCAGGGTTCGTACGATCTGCAGGCCGAGGTTGCCTGAGCGCTGGGGGTCGAAGCCCGGTGGAAGGCCGATGCCGTCGTCCTGGACGGTGACCAGGAGGCGGGTCTGCTTCGTGGTGCCGCCGCGGACCGCCGAGACCTCTACGGTGCCGCGGTCGCCCTCGCGGAAGCCGTGCTCGAGCGCGTTCTGCAGAACTTCCGTGAGGACCATGGAGAGGGGGGTCGCGACTTCGGCGTCGAGTATGCCGAAGCGGCCGGTGCGCCGGCCCGTGACCTTGCCCGGGGAGATCTCGGCCACCATGGCGAGAACGCGGTCGGCGATTTCGTCGAACTCCACACGCTCGTCGAGGTTCTGAGAGAGCGTCTCATGCACGATCGCGATCGATCCGACGCGGCGTACGGCCTCTTCGAGGGCTTCGCGGCCCTTGTCGGAGTCGATACGGCGGGCCTGGAGCCGCAGCAGGGCCGCGACCGTCTGGAGGTTGTTCTTCACCCGGTGGTGGATCTCCCGGATGGTCGCATCCTTGGTGATCAACTCGCGCTCGCGGCGCCGGAGTTCGGTGACATCCCGCAGGAGTACGAGTGAACCGACCCGCGTCCCCTTGGGTTTGAGCGGGATCGCGCGGAGCTGGATCACGCCGTCGTCGCTCTCGATCTCGAACTCGCGGGGCGCCCAGCCACTGGCGACCTTGGCCAGCGCCTCGTCCACCGGGCCGCGGGACGGGGCCAGTTCGGCGGTGGTCTTGCCGAGGTGGTGGCCGACGAGGTCGGCGGCGAGGCCGAGGCGGTGGTACGCGGACAGCGCGTTCGGCGAGGCGTACTGGACGAGGCCGTCCGCGTCCAGCCGGATCAGGCCGTCGCCCACCCGGGGCGAGGCGTCCATGTCTACCTGCTGGTCCGGGAACGGGAAGGAGCCCGCCGCGATCATCTGGGCGAGGTCGGACGCGCTCTGGAGATAGGTGAGTTCCAGCCGTGAAGGAGTGCGCACGGTGAGCAGGTTGGTGTTGCGGGCGATGACACCCAGGACGCGACCCTCCCTGCGTACGGGGATGGACTCGACCCGTACGGGGACCTCCTCGCGCCACTCCGGGTCGCCCTCGCGCACGATCCGGCCCTCGTCGTGGGCGGCGTCCAGCATGGGGCGGCGGCCGCGGGGGACGAGGTGGCCGACCATGTCGTCCTGGTACGAGGTGGGGCCGGTGTTGGGGCGCATCTGCGCGACCGAGACATAGCGGGTGCCGTCGCGCGTGGGGACCCACAGGACGAGGTCGGCGAAGGAAAGATCGGAGAGAAGCTGCCACTCCGAGACCAGCAGGTGGAGCCACTCGAGATCGGAGTCACCGAGGGCGGTGTGCTGGCGGACGAGGTCGTTCATGGAGGGCACGGGTGCGAGCGTACCCGTCGTGTACGACAAGCCCCGAAATCGGCAACCGTGCGACCCCGGAAACACCCGCGGGCCGCGGCGCCTGAGAGGGACCCTCAACCCTCCCGGCACCGCAGCCCGGAGCAGCAACGGCCGTGGGGTGTGCGGTCCCGGTCGGCCGAAGGATGAGGAGCCGGCGCAGTCAGGGCAGAGAGCCCCGGTTCCTCGGTCCGTCTTCCTGTGCGGGGAAGACGGAGGCTTGGTCGGTCAGACTGCTTGATCGTTCCGTTGCGCTTTCAAGCTTTGTCCGTGCAATTGTGGACTAGACCACTCTGCCATGTCTACGCGTTGACGGATGTTTGTTGTTGTCTCTTTATCCAACAACCTCGCGCTCAGCATCCACCACGCACCCTAACCCCGGAGGGTTCAGGAGTGGGAGCAGATTGCAGTTCTGCTAGATTGGTCTAAACCACAGAGTCGTTGAGTCCCCCCTCTTTCAGATCTCCTTCAGATCCTTCAGAACGGCAGGCCCAGCGTGGAAGTTGTCATCGTTCCGGACGCCGCGGCAGGTGGCGAGCTCATCGCCGAGGCCATGGCGGACCTGCTCCGTCGCAAGCCCGACGCCCTGCTAGGGGTGGCCACCGGGTCGACTCCGTTGCCCATTTACGAGGCGCTGGCGGCGAAGGTGCGTGCCGGGGCCCTGAATGTCTCGCGGGCTCGGATCGCACAGCTCGACGAGTACGTGGGACTGCCGGCCGAGCATCCGGAGTCGTACCGCTCGGTGCTGCGGCGTGAGGTGCTGGAGCCGCTCGGGGTCGGGATGGACCAGTTCACGGGGCCGGACGGCACGGCCGAGGACGTGCAGGGGGCGTGCGAGGCGTACGACAAGGCGCTCACGGACGCCGGGGGCGTGGACCTTCAGCTGCTCGGGATCGGTACCGACGGGCACATAGGGTTCAACGAGCCGTGTTCGTCGCTGGCGTCGCGCACGCGGATCAAGACGCTGACCGAGCAGACCCGGATCGACAACGCGCGCTTCTTCGACGGCGACATCGAGCAGGTGCCGCACCACGTGATCACGCAGGGCATCGGCACCATCCTGGAGGCCCGGCACCTGGTGCTGCTCGCCACCGGCGAGGGCAAGGCGGACGCGGTCGCGGCGACGGTGGAGGGGCCGGTCGCCGCGGTGTGCCCCGCGTCCGCGCTCCAGCTCCACCCGCATGCGACCGTCGTGGTCGACGAGGCCGCCGCGTCGAAGCTGAAGCTGGCGGACTACTTCCGGCACACCTACGCCAACAAGCCGGAGTGGCAGGGCATCTAGCGGCCGAGCGCCGCCGCCTCCAGGGTCTCGTCATCGGCCGGCTCGTCCTGGGCCCGCAGGCCGGCCACCCACAGCGGCATGACCCAGTGGACTACGAGGACGGCGATGAGGAGGGGTGCGGCGTAGGCCTTCGGGGCGTTGCCGTCGACGCCGCCTGTGATCAGCAGGGCGGCCGCCGTCGCGGCCAGGAGCAGGGTCGTCATGCGGTGGGCCCGGGCCAGGACGCGGCTGCGTTCCGCCGACTGCCGCTCGTCCAGTACGTGTTCGCGCAGCTCCAGCAGGCCCTTGGTGGCGCCGTTGACGACCCCGGTCGCGACCATCCAGGGCAGCAGGAGCACCGCCATCGCGGCTACGGGCCACAGCGGCTCGCCCTTGGCCAGGAAGAAGTGGGTCATCAGTCCGCTGATGGCCACGGTGAGCGTGATGTGCGCGGCGACTGCCAGGCGTCGGCGTGCCGCCGTGGCGTACCAGGCCTGGCCGCGACCGTCGTTCATGAGCCGCAGCATGCGCCGGTCGTAGCGGCTCATTCGCGTCGTCGTCATGGCTGTTTCCTCCCGTAGACCTCGTCCGTGAGCGGCCGGAACGGTTCGAGGGAGAACAGGGCCTCGACCGGGAGATCGAAGAACTTCGAGATCTTCAGTGCCAGGTCGAGGCTCGGGTTGTACTGCCCTCGCTCGATGTAGCCGATGGTCTGGTAGTGGGCTCCCACTGCCTCGGCCAGGCTCTGGCGCGACACCTTCCGTTCGGCGCGCACCATGGCCAATCTGTTGTGCACCTGCTCGCTCATATATAAGAAGTACTACATTCGGAAGCGGCCTTGCAACCCGCTTCGACGGGTCGCCGTGCCACCCGCCTACAAACCGGCGATCACCTCGGCCGCCGCCCGGCCGCAGACGCGGGCCGCGCCGTGGGTGGCGATGTGCAGGGCGCCGCGGGGTGTTGCTTGGGGGACGCCCATTTCGACCACGATGGTGTCGGGGCGGGCGGCGAGCAGGGTGTCGAGGGCAGAGGCCATCCAGGGGTGGCGGTGTTCGTCGCGGACCACGGCGACGATGCGGCGTGGGCCGGCGGCTGCCAGCGCTTCGGTTCCGGCCCGGTCCCTCGCGAAGCTCCCCGTCTCCGTGCCCGGCAGCAGGCGGCGCAGTTCGGCGGCGACGCCCCAGGGGGTCTCGTCGCCCACGGCGAAGTTGGCGACGGGGGTGAAGGCGGCGACGTACGGCGCCCCCGCGAGGGGCACGAAGTGCTCCGCACGCGTGACTGTCAGCGCACGCCGCGCCGCGACCAGGCCGACGTCGGCACGGGGCGCCCTGTCGGAACGCCCGGCCGACGCGGACAACGGCCCCGGCTCCGAAGCCGCTCCCTGCCCGGAATCGCGCTCCGCCGCCGAAGCCGTCCAGGCCGCCAGCGCTCGTACGCGCGCCGCCGCGTCCGCCAGCCGTTCCTCGGCCAGCTCACCCGAGCGCACGGCCGCGACCAGCGCGTCCCGAAGCCGCAGCACCGTCTCGTCGTCCGCGAGCCCCCCGCCCACACAGATGGCGTCGGCGCCCGCGGCGATCGCGAGGACACTGCCCCGTTCGATGCCGTACGTGCCGGAGACGGCCTGCATTTCCATGCCGTCGGTGACGATCAGACCGTCGTAGCCCAGTTCCTCACGCAGCAGCCCGGTCAGGATGCGGGGCGAGAGGGTCGCGGGGCGTTCCGGGTCCAGCGCCGGGACCACGATGTGCGCGGTCATCACCGCGCGCGTGCCCGCCTCGATGGCCGCGCGGAACGGGGCCAGCTCCCGGGCCTGCAGAACCGACAACTCCGCGTCGATGCGCGGCAGCGCGTGGTGCGAGTCGACCGCCGTGTCGCCGTGGCCCGGGAAGTGCTTGGCGCAGGCGGCGACTCCGGCGGACTGGAGGCCACCGACGTACGCGGCCGTGTGCCGGGCGACCAGGGACGCGTCGGCGCCGAAGGAGCGTACGCCGATGACCGGGTTGCCGGGGTCGGAGTTGATGTCGGCGGACGGGGCCCAGTTGAGGTTGACGCCGCAGGCGGCCAGGCGGCGGCCGAGTTCGGCGGCGACCTCCCGGGTCAGCGCGACGTCGTCCACCGCGCCCAGCGCGTGGTTGCCCGGGAACGACGATCCCGTACGCACCTCCAGGCGCGTGACGTCACCGCCCTCCTCGTCGATGGCGACCAGGACGTCGTCGCGCTCGGCGCGCAACTGGGCGGTCAGGGAGGCGAGTTGGTCGGGCGAGGCGATGTTCCGGCCGAAGAGGCCGACCGATGCCAGCCCCTCCCCCAGGCGCCGCAGCAGCCAGGAGGGAGCCGAGGTTCCGGTGAAGCCTGGCTGCAGGACGGCGAGGGCATCGCGGGTCAGGGTGGAGGTTCCATCGGTGAGTGTCGTCATCGGTGGCGTTATCCCTTCACGGCGCCGGAGGTGAGGCCGGAGGCCATTTTCTTCTGGACGAACATGAAGAAGACGACAACCGGGAGGGCGATGAGTGTCGAGGCGGCCATCAGCGCGCCGTAGTCGACGCCGCGGGACGTGGTGAAGTTCATCAGCCACACGTTCAGGGTGTACTTGTCGTTGTCCTGGAGCACCACGTAGGCGAGCAGGTACTCGTTCCACGCGTTGATGAGCGAGAAGATCGAGGCCGCGGCGAGGCCCGGAGCGAGCAGGGGGAAGATGACGCGCCAGAAGGCGCCCATCCGGCTACAGCCGTCGACCATCGCCGACTCCTCAAGCTCCTTGGGGATGTTGATGACGAAGCCGCGGATCATCCAGGTGGCGAAGGGCAGCGCGGAGACCAGGTAGATGACGATGACGCCCCAGTACTCGTTGAGCGCGCCCAGGCCGTTGAGCTGGATGTAGATGGGGATGAGCATCGCGGTCGGCGGCAGCAGCTGGATCACCAGAAGCGTGATCATGAACGCCTTGCGGCCCAGGAAGTGGAACCGTCCGATCGCGAAGGCTGCGATCGTCGACAGCAGCATCGCCCCGACCACGGCGGTGACGCAGATGATCAGGCTGGACTGGATCGCCGAGCCGAAGTGGGGAGCGTCGATCGCCCGCTTGAAGTTGTCGAAGGTGATCGAGGACGGCCACAGAGTCTGGTCGTAGCTGCGGATCTCGTGGTTGGGGCGCAGGGCGCTGACCACCAGCCAGTAGACCGGGAAGGCCATGACGAGCAGGGCGACGACGCCGACGAGGTTGTAGACGTGCCGGCTCTTCTTCTTGTGGTCCGGGCGCGGTGCCGGACGGCGCCCCAGGCGGGGTGGTGACGGGCGGGCAGGCGGCCCGGGGCGCGTGGACGTCGTGGCGCTCACTCGACCTCTCCGATCTTGAGCAGTTGGCGCAGGTAGTACACGGCCACGCCGGAGAGCAGCAGCACCGTGATCAGGGAGATGGCCGCGCCCTGGCTGAAGGAGTTGGACTCGAAGGCCTTCTCGAACGAGTAGATGCCCAGGAGGCTGTACTCGGGCTCCGGTTCGTTGCCGCGCATCAGGAAGACCTGGCCGAAGACGTTGAAGTCCCAGATCACCGAGAGCGTGGCGACCATCTGGAAGACCGGCTTGATGACGGGCCAGGTGACGTAGCGGAACACACCGAACGCGCCCGCGCCGTCCAGCGCCGCCGCTTCCTCGAGTTCCCTGGGCACCTGGGTGAGGGCGGCGTAGAGGGTGATGGTGACGAACGGGATGGCGCCCCAGATGACGACGGCGGCGATGATCAGGAAGCCCTGCTTGGGGTCGAGCCACCAGTTGTGGCCGCGGAAGTCGAGCCCCAGATACTTCGTCAGCACCATATTTACGACGCCGTAGTCGGAGTCGGCGAACCAGCGGAAGATCGAGGTCGCCACGAGCAGCGGCATGGCCCAGGCGGCGACCAGTGCCGCGGTCAGGGCGAGCCGGATCCATGTGCTCATGCGCTGCATGGCCTGGGCGAGGAGAAGCCCCCCGCCCATGGTGGCGACGACGCAGGCGACCATGAACAGCACCGTGCGCCATACGACGTCCCAGAACTCGCCGTCGCCGAGGATGTTGGTGAACTGCTCGAAGCCGACCCACTCGGCAGCCTGGCCCGTCCAGAGCTCCCGGCGGCCCACGTCCTGGAAGGACATGATCACCGTCTTGACGAGCGGCCACAGGAACACCGCGGCGATCGCGACGACGGTCGGGGCTATCAGGGCGTACGGCAGATAGGCGCCCGCTCGCCTCCTCGGCGCTCTCCCGGCCGCCGCCCGCGGGGTGTCGTGGTGCGCGGGCGGCGGCGGGACGGACACCGGAGGGGCGGGTGCTTTCGTTTCGGCGGCACTCACTGTGCTGGCCTTCCGTTCGAACCGGTACCGGGGTGCGGGGACAGCGGGCCCGGGGGGTTGGCCCGCCGTCCCCGACGGATCAAGGCGTCAGGAGACCTCGTTGATCAGCTCGTCGATCTCCGCGTCGGCGGCCTTGGTGGCCTCCGCGACCGACATGCCCTTGAGGATGTCGAGCAGCATCAGCTCGAGCGTTTCCTTCTTCTCGACCGCGGCCCAGCCCGGCGCGATGGGCGTGAACCAGGCGTCCGGTACAGCGTTCGCGATCGGAGCCGTCTCCGGCTTCGTCTTCAGCGGCTCCAGCTGCTTGGTGTTGTTCGGCAGGATGTTCTTCTCGGCGAGCGCGGCCTCGGACTTCTCACTGGTGAAGATGGAGATCCAGTCCTGTGCCAGGTCCTGGTTCTCGGACTTGGAGATGGTGGCCAGGTCGGAGCCGCCGATGAAGGAAGGCAGCGCCTTGCCGTTCGGGCCGGGCATGCCGGCCGTGACGATCTTGTCCTTCAGCTTGGGGTTGCCGTTGGCCGCCGGGTCGATGACGCTGCCGGACTCCCAGCCGTTGCCGTAGATCAGGGCCGTCTTCTCGTTGGCCATGACGTTGGCGTGGTCCTCCTCGGCCTTGGTCTGGTCGCCGTTGTTGTACTTCTTGACCAGGTCGACGTAGTGCTGGATGCCCTGCTGCGCCTCCGGCGAGGAGAGCGTGGCCTTCCACTTCTTGCTGCCCTCGTCGTACTCGGCGATCTGACCGCCGTAGGCGGCGACGTACGACATGGCGGCGTACCAGTAGCGGCCCGGCAGATAGAGGGGCGAGAACGCCTTGTCCTTCTTGCCGTACTTGGTCCCGAGCTTGCCGAGCGCCTTGGTCAGGTCGGCCTCGGTCTCGGGGATCGTGTCCTTGCCGGTGGCGGCCTTGAACATGTCCTTGTTGTAGATCGCCACACGCGCACCGGCGTAGTAGGGCACGCAGTACATCTTGCCCTCGTAGGAGCAGGTGTCCTTCAGGCCGTCGATCCAGGCGTCGGAGTTGTCGTACTTCTTCTCGTCGATCTCGCCGAGGGCCCCGTTGAGGATGTACGTCATGGTCTCGGTGTTGCCGAGCTCGACCACGTCGGGGAACTTGTCGCCGGACAGGGCGGCGTCCAGCTTCTTGGTCTTGTCGCCCCACTGCTGGTACTGGACGTTGACCTTGACGCCCGGGTACTTCTCGCTGAACTCGGTATTGGCCTGCTTGACCAGCTCCGGCCAGCTCGTCTGGGCGTCCACCATCAGCCAGACCGTCAACTCGCCCTTGCGGTCCTTGGGATCCTCGGCCGCCTTGCTGCCGCCGCCTCCGCACGCCGCGATGGAAACCATCATGCCCGCGACACCGACGGCCGCGATGAGCTTGCGCTTCATGTCACCCCTCCTCGCCTGGCCACCAGTGGTGTAGACCAGTAGCGGAAGATTGGCCTAGACCTAGAGGGGTGTCAATGGAGAGCAGGCCCGTCCGGACGTCCGTTACGAGAACTACATATTCAAGAACCTTTAAGCAGGAAAGTGGCAAAAAGAGCAGGTGAGTTCACTGGAACCGGGTGGACCACTTCAAGGTGGTGGACTAGACCAGAGGGAACGGCGAAAGATATACAGGGGAGATCACGGAGCGTACGAGGGACACTCGCACGACAGGCCGTGCCACGATGTGAGCCGTGCCGACGGGTACGTCGGCCGCATCGGCACCAGGAGCCGGGAAGGCAGAGAATGAGCACCGACGTCAGCAGTGCGGAGAACGAGGGTGGGTCCCCCATCCGTACCGCGCGTGTGCCCAAGTACTACCGCCTCAAGAAGCACCTGCTCGACATGACGGAGACGCTGCCGCCCGGAACGTCCGTACCCCCCGAGCGCACTCTGGCCGCCGAGTTCGACACCTCACGCACCACCGTCCGCCAGGCCCTCCAGGAACTCGTCGTCGAGGGGCGGCTCGAACGCATCCAGGGCAAGGGCACCTTCGTCGCCAAGCCGAAGGTCTCCCAGGCCCTCCAACTCACCTCGTACACCGAGGACATGAGGGCCCAAGGGCTCGAACCCACCTCGCAGCTCCTGGACATCGGCTACGTCACCGCCGATGACACCCTCGCCGGGCTGCTCGACATCTCGGCGGGCGGCCGGGTCCTGCGCATCGAGCGGCTGCGCATGGCCAACGGCGAGCCGATGGCGATCGAGACGACGCATCTGTCCGCGAAGCGCTTCCCGGCGCTGCGCAGGTCACTCGTCAAGTACACGTCGCTGTATACGGCGTTGGCCGAGGTGTACGACGTCCGTCTCGCCGAGGCCGAGGAGACCATCGAGACCTCCCTGGCCACCCCGCGCGAGGCCGGCCTGCTCGGCACGGACGTGGGCCTGCCCATGCTGATGCTGTCGCGGCACTCGCTGGACAAGGACGGCCAGCCGGTGGAGTGGGTGCGGTCGGTGTACCGGGGGGACCGGTACAAGTTCGTGGCGCGGCTGAAGCGGCCCGCGGAGTAGAAGCCGGGTAACGCTGTGTCGGCTGGGGGTCCGGGGCCCGCGGCGGAGCCGCCGATGTCACAGCCCCCGGGACGATGCAGCGTGGCGCGGCTGAAGCGGCCTCAGGAGTAGATCTCCAGTAGGCCGCGAGCGGGCCGCCGCAAAGTCCCTGCGGGGTAGGCCAGTTCGTACGGCGCGAAACTACTGGTGCACGCGGTGTGGCGCTGTTCCCTCACCTGTTTTACGGTCCTCCCCGTCATCGCATGGACGGGAGGACGACCCGGTGCGCACTGCGAACACTCGATCCATCGTCATCTGGACGCTCGTCGCGCTGGTGGGCGCGGCGGGCTGGGCCGTACTGGCGCTCTCGCGCGGCGAGGAGGTGTCGGCCGCCTGGATGGTGGCGGCGGCTCTCGGCTCGTACGCCATCGCCTATCGCTTCTACTCGAAGTTCATCGCGAACAAGGTCCTCAAGGTCGACAAGACCCGCGCCACGCCCGCCGAGCGGCTCAACAACGGAATCGACTTCCATCCGACGGACCGGCGCGTGCTGCTCGGCCATCACTTCGCGGCGATCGCCGGCGCGGGCCCGCTGGTGGGGCCCGTACTGGCCGCGCAGATGGGGTACTTGCCCGGCACCATCTGGATCATCGCCGGCGTGATCTTCGCGGGCGCCGTGCAGGACATGGTGGTGCTGTTCTTCTCGACGCGCCGCGACGGCAGGTCGCTCGGGCAGATGGCGCGCGAGGAGATCGGGCCGTTCGGCGGGGCCGCGGCCCTGCTCGCCGCCTTCGCCATCATGATCATCCTGCTCGGGGTGCTGGCTCTGGTCATCGTCAATGCCCTCGCCGAGTCGCCTTGGGGAACCTTCTCCATCGCGATGACGATCCCGATCGCCCTGCTGATGGGCTTCTATCTGCGGGTCCTGCGGCCAGGACGGGTCACCGAGGTCTCACTGATCGGCATCGCGCTGCTGCTGCTCGCGCTGGTCTCCGGGCGGTGGGTCGCGGAATCGTCCTGGGCCGACACCTTCACGCTGGCGCCCTCGACCCTCGTGATCTGGCTGGTGGCGTACGGCTTCATCGCCTCGATCCTGCCCGTGTGGATGCTGCTGGCGCCGCGGGACTACCTCTCCACGTTCATGAAGATCGGCACCATCTTCCTGCTCGCGCTCGGCGTCGTGATCGCCCTGCCGACGCTGAAGATGGACGCGGTCACGGACTTCGCCTCACGCGGTGACGGTCCGGTCTTCGCGGGCTCGCTCTTCCCGTTCGTCTTCATCACCATCGCCTGCGGGGCGCTGTCCGGCTTCCACTCCCTCATCTCCTCGGGTACGACGCCGAAGATGATCCAGAAGGAGACGCAGGTACGGATGATCGGGTACGGCTCCATGCTCATGGAGTCCTCGGTCGCGGTCATGGCACTGATAGCGGCGTCGATCATCGACCCGGGTCTGTACTTCGCGATGAACGCGCCGGCCGGTGTCATCGGGGACTCGGTGCAGAACGCCTCGCAGGTGGTCGGGAGTTGGGGCTACCAAATATCCCCGGAGGACCTGGCGGCGGCGGCGCGGAACGTCGAGGAGGCGTCCCTGCTGTCGCGGACCGGCGGTGCGCCCACGCTCGCGATCGGCATCTCGGACATCTTCTCCCAGATCACCGGGGACAGTCTGCGCGCTTTCTGGTACCACTTCGCGATCATGTTCGAGGCACTGTTCATCCTGACCGCGCTCGACGCCGGCACGCGTGTGGGCCGCTTCATGCTCCAGGACACGCTCGGAAATCTCTACAAGCCCTTCAAGAACGTGAGCTGGAAGCCCGGCCTCGTCATCACCAGCGGCATCGTCTGCGGTCTGTGGGGCTATTTCCTGTGGGTGGGCGTCCATGAACCGCTCGGCGGCATCAACCAGCTGTTCCCGATCTTCGGCATCTCCAACCAGCTGCTCGCGGCGGTCGCACTGGCCGTCTGTACGACGCTGCTGGTGAAGTCCGGGCGCCTCAAGTGGGCCTGGGTCACCGGGATTCCGCTCGCCTGGGACGCCACGGTGACGCTGACGGCGAGCTGGCAGAAGGTGTTCTCCAGCGATCCGCGCGTCGGCTTCTTCAAGCAGCGCTCGGTCTACCAGGACGCCATCGACCGGGGTGAGGTGCTCGCGCCCGCCAAGAACATGGACGACATGCGCACCGTGGTCACCAACTCCACCGTGGACGGCGTCCTTTCGGCGGTCCTCGCGCTGCTCATCGTGATCGTGATCGTGGACGCGGCCAGGGTATGCATCAGGCATGTACGCCGCCCCGCGCTGTCCACGCTCAGCGAGGCGCCGTACGTGGAATCGAAGATCGTCGCCCCGGCCGGGCTGATCCCGACCCGTCAGGAGAAGGAGGAGGAGCGCGATGCTGTCGGGGCTGCTCCGGATTCTTAGGTCCGTGCGGTGGTACGTACGGGAGTTGACCGACGAATCCGCGTACGACCGCTATGTCACCCATGTTCGTACGACGCATCCGGACGCGCTCGTACCGTCCCGTCGCGAGTTCGAGCGGGAGCGGACGGAACGTCAGGAGGCTGACCCCAGGCGGGGGTTCCGCTGCTGCTGATCACGCGCGACTGCCGATCACACACGGTCGCCACTGAATGCGCACAATTACTTCCGCATTCCGGACGGGGGTTCCATAAGGCGGAACTGTCCTTTAGATTTCCTGCGCTTGCACAGGTGATCAGTGAGGGGACGGAGCCGCCCTATGTCAGAAGCGACAGATGCGCCGGATGCGCCAAGAGCGCCTGAGGTGAAGCCACCGGTGGTCACACCGGTACGTGTGGTGATCGCCCTCTGCCTCTTCGCGCCGTTCGTGGCGATGCTCTGGGTGGGCACGTACGCGAAGGTCGACCCGGCCTTCATCGGCATCCCGTTCTTCTACTGGTACCAGATGCTCTGGGTGCTCATCTCCACGGCGCTCACGATGATCGCGTACCAGCTGTGGCAGCGTGACCAGCGCGCCCGCAAGGCCGACCGGTCCAAGGCCTCCCGGAACGGGGGTGCGTCGGCATGAAGGACGGCGTGAACGGCGTCGCACTCGCCGTCTTCATCTTCTTCTTCCTGGCCGTCACGGTCATGGGCTTCCTGGCCTCGCGCTGGCGCAGGGCCGAGAACGAGCACAGCCTCGACGAATGGGGCCTGGGCGGGCGGTCGTTCGGCACCTGGGTCACCTGGTTCCTGCTCGGCGGCGACCTCTACACCGCCTATACGTTCGTGGCGGTACCGGCGGCGATCTACGCGGCGGGCGCGGCCGGCTTCTTCGCCGTGCCGTACACCATCCTCATCTACCCCCTGATCTTCACCTTCCTGCCGCGGCTCTGGTCGGTGTCGCACAAACACGGCTACGTGACGACCTCGGACTTCGTACGCGGGCGGTTCGGCTCGAAGAGCCTGTCGCTGGCGGTGGCCGTGACCGGCATCCTCGCCACCATGCCGTACATCGCGCTCCAACTGGTCGGCATCCAGGCCGTGCTGGACGTGATGGGCGTCGGCGGCGGCGAGAACACGAACTGGTTCATCAAGGACCTGCCGCTGCTCATCGCCTTCGGCGTACTGGCCGCGTACACGTACTCGTCGGGTCTTCGCGCCCCGGCCCTCATCGCGTTCGTGAAGGACACCCTGATCTACATCGTGATCGCGGTGGCCATCATCTACATCCCGATCAAGCTGGGCGGCTTCGACGACATCTTCGCCGCGGCGGGCGACGCGTTCAGCCAGACCAACGAGGCGACGGGAGCACCGCGCGGTGCGCTGGTCCCGGCCGAGGCCGGCCAATGGACGTACGCCACGCTGGCGTTGGGCTCCGCGCTCGCGCTGTTCATGTACCCGCACTCGATCACGGCGACGCTGTCCTCGCGCAGCCGTGAGGTGATCCGCCGCAACACCACGATCCTGCCGCTGTACTCCCTGATGCTGGGCCTGCTCGCGCTGCTGGGTTTCATGGCGATCGCGGCCGGAATCAAGGTGGAGAACGGGCAGTTGGCGATCCCGCAGCTCTTCGAGACGATGTTCCCCGACTGGTTCGCGGGTGTCGCCTTCGCGGCGATCGGCATCGGTGCGCTGGTCCCGGCGGCGATCATGTCCATCGCTGCGGCGAACCTCTTCACCCGCAACATCTACAAGGACTTCATCAAGCCGGACGCGACCCCGGCCCAGGAGACGAAGGTCTCCAAGCTGGTCTCGCTGCTGGTGAAGGTCGGCGCGCTGGCCTTCGTCCTGACGATGGACAAGACGGTAGCGATCAACTTCCAGCTTCTGGGCGGCATCTGGATCCTCCAGACCTTCCCGGCCCTGGTCGGCGGCCTGTTCACCCGCTGGTTCCACCGCTGGGCGCTGCTCGCCGGCTGGGCGGTCGGCATGGTGTACGGCACGGTGGCCGCGTACGGGGTCGCCTCGCCGACGCAGAAGCACTTCGGGGGCTCCAACGCGGAGATTCCGGGGCTCGGGGAGATGGGCTACATCGGCCTGACGGCGTTCGTACTGAACGTGGTGGTGACGGTGGTCCTGACCTTCGTGCTGCGCGCGGCGAAGGCGCCGGAGGGTATCGACGAGACGTCTCCGGGGGACTACACGGCGGATGCGGGTGATGCGGGGGTGCAAGTGGAGTTGCCGCCGGCTACAGCTACGGCTGGGGCGGGGCACTAGGGGGCTGGGGCGGGGGTGTTTCGCCCCCGCCGCCCCTACCCGTCCCATCCCGGGGCCAGCCCCGCACCCCGCTGGGGGCTGCGCCCCCAGACCCCCATCGGCCTGAACGGCCTCGTCCTCAATCGCCGGACGGGCTGACAATCAGCCGTCCGGCGATTGAGGACCGGGGGTCCGGGGGCGGAGCCCCTGGGGAACGGGAACGGGTAGGGGCGGCGGGGGCGAACTCCCCCTGGCGGCACGACCGCCCGCGGCTACGCTGGTCACCGTGACCCTTCGTTCACCGATCGTCCTCGACAGTGACCCCGGCATAGACGACGCCCTGGCCCTGCAGTACCTCCTCGGTACGGGGCTGTGGGACCTGAAGGCCTACACCTCTGTGGGAGGCAACCTCCCCGCCGAGCAGACCTACCTCAACGCCCGGGCCCTGACCCGCGCCCTGCGCATCGACGCCGACGTACCCGTGCACCGCGGCACGGGCCGCCCCCTGACCCGCCTCCCGTACACGTCCGCGTCCGCCTTCCACGGCAAGGCGGGCCTCGGCAACGAGACGCTGCCCGACTCCACGGCCGCCCACCTGCCGGAGTCCTCGGCGCAGGCCCTCATCCGGCTCTCCCGGGAGTACGAGGGTGAACTCACCGTGTGCGCCACGGGCCCGCTCACGAACGTGGCGATCGCACTCCTGGAGGACCCGGCGTTCGCCCACCGCGTCAAGAAGCTCGTGTTCATGGGCGGCGCCGCGCAGGTGCCCGGGAACGTCACCCCGGTCGCCGAGTTCAACATCTGGGCCGATCCGGACGCCGCCGAGGTCGTCATGTCCTCCGGCATCCCGTTCACGATGGTCGACCTGGACGCCTCGCTGCGCTGGCTCTTCCGGCCCGCCGACCTCGCCGCCGTGGAAGCGGCGGGCGCGGGCACGGCGCTGGCGGCCCGCCTGCTGCGGGTCTACATGGACGCCTACCGCCGCCACGGCGGGGGTGACGCCTGCCCGCTGCACGATCCGCTCGCGGTGGGCGTGTGCGCGGACGAGTCGTTCATCACCGTCGCGGAGGGCGCGGTCATCGTCGAGTCCGCGAGCGAACTGACCCGCGGCAAGACCGTGTTCATCCCCTCAGCCGCACAGCAGGTCTACTACGCGGACTCCCCCGTCCTCACCTCCCGCACGGCCGTCACTGGCCGCGTCGCCCTCGGCCCGGGCCCCCGCGACTTCGTGAAGGACTTCGTGGCTACGCTGCCGCAATGGCCGGGGGTGGGCTGAGTCCCCCGTGCTGAGATCCAGTACGGGGAAAACCGCAGGGCCGTTGTCGTACCGCTGATGCACACTGCACCGCATGGACATCGTGATCAGGCGGGCAGCCCCGGAGGAGTACGAGACCCTCGGCGAGATCACCGCACAGGCCTATCTCGGGGACGGCCTGCTCGACTTCGGAGAGAGCGACGAGTACCTGGGCGAGCTGCGGGACGTCGCCAAGCGGGCCGCAGCGGCCGAGGTGCTGGTCGCCGTCGAGCACGACCGCGTGCTGGGCGGCGTGACGTTCGTACCCTCCGGCGGACCGATGGCCGACATCGCGGAACCCGGTGAGGCCGAGATACGGATGCTGGCCGTCGCCCCCGAGGCCCGCGGCCGGGGTGTCGGAGAGGCGCTCGTACGCGCCTGCACAGATCGCGCACGGGCCACCGAAGGCTGCGTACGCATCGTCCTGTCGACCCAGCGCACCATGCACTCAGCCCATCGTATCTACGAACGTCTCGGCTTCACCCGCACTCCGGAACGCGACTGGAATCCGATCCCGCACCTCGACGACATCAGACTGCTGACCTACGAGTTGGAGCTGTAGAGGCCGTCACTGTTCACGCGGCTCTTCAGCCTGAGCCCGCCACGCAACACAACATGTGGGGTGCACTTCCCAAGCCCAGCACAAGATGTATGCTCATGCTCGCTGTCGCCGCAGGGGAATCCGGTGCGAATCCGGAACTGTCCCGCAACGGTGTACTTGTGCATGTCCGTCCCCGGGACGGACGTGCGCGAGCGTCAGTCCGAGGACCTGCCGACAGCGCGCCCAGGCCGATCCGGCCCGGGCGACCATGACGTCCGGGCCTCGCGGAGTGGGCCGGTGGACGCGGCGTCCCGCTGCGCAGAGCGCGTACGTCCGTGTGCCCCGAACCACCCTCTCCCCGCAGGCCCCTTGCCGAGCGAGGGAGAGCCCCACGTGACCATCGCGCCAGCCGATCCGGTCTCAGCGAAAGCGACACAGGACCAGCAGGACAGGGCCGAGGCCGACGGACCAGGGACCGCGTTGCTGCGGACCCTGATCGACCTCACCGCCGATCTCCCCGACACCGACCCGGGCAGGGTCGCCGCCGCGGCCTTGCGCGGCCGGTCCGCGCACGGGGCGAGCGTGCCGGTGATCACAGCGGAGCTGCGCGAGCTGGCCACCGAGGCGGCCGCGGGTCTGATCTCCGAGGACCCCGCCTATTCGAAGCTGGCCGCCCGGCTGCTGACCATCAGCATCGCGGCCGAGGCCGCCTCGCAGGACGTGCGGTCATTCTCCGAGTCGGTCGCGGCGGGGCACCGCGAGGGCCTGATCGCCGACCGCACCGCCGAGTTCGTACGGATCCATGCGGCTCGCCTCGACAGCCTCATCGACCCCGAAGGCGACGACCGCTTCGGGTACTTCGGGCTGCGTACGCTCCACAGCCGGTACCTGCTGCGGCACCCGATCACCCGGTACGTCATCGAGACGCCCCAGCACTTCATGCTGCGCGTGGCGAGCGGGCTGGCCGATGACGACACCACCCGTTCCGTGGACGAAGTCGCCGCGCTCTACCGCCTGATGAGCCGCCTCGACTACCTGCCCTCCTCCCCCACCCTGTTCAACTCCGGTACGCGGCACCCCCAGATGTCGTCCTGCTACCTCCTCGACTCTCCGAAGGACGAGCTGGACTCCATCTACGAGCGCTACCACCAAGTCGCCCGGCTCTCGAAGCACGCGGGCGGCATCGGCATCGCGTACTCCCGGATCCGTTCCCGCGGTGCGCTGATCCGCGGTACGAACGGGCACTCCAACGGCATCGTCCCGTTCCTGAAGACCCTCGACGCCTCCGTCGCCGCCGTGAACCAGGGCGGCCGGCGCAAGGGTGCCGCAGCCGTCTACCTGGAGACCTGGCACTCCGACATCGAGGAGTTCCTGGAACTGCGCGACAACACCGGCGAGGACGCTCGCCGTACGCACAACCTCAACCTCGCGCACTGGATCCCGGACGAGTTCATGCGCCGGGTCGACGAGGACGGCGTGTGGTCCCTCTTCTCCCCCTCCGACGTGCCCGAACTGGTCGACCTGTGGGGCGAGGACTTCGACGCGGCCTACCGCAAAGCGGAGGCGGACGGTCTCGCCAAGAAGACCATCCCGGCCCGCGATCTGTACGGCCGCATGATGCGCACGCTCGCCCAGACCGGCAACGGCTGGATGACGTTCAAGGACACCGCCAACCGCACCGCCAACCAGACCGCGCTGCCCGGCCACACGGTCCACTCCTCCAACCTCTGCACGGAGATCCTGGAGGTGACGGACGACGGGGAGACCGCGGTCTGCAACCTGGGGTCCGTCAATCTGGGTTCCTTTGTGGACGCATCGGCCGGTGATATCGACTGGGAACGGCTCGACTCCACCGTCCGTACCGCCGTCACCTTCCTCGACCGCGTCGTCGACATCAACTTCTATCCGACCCGGCAGGCGGGCGGGTCGAACGCGAAGTGGCGGCCGGTGGGCCTCGGCGCGATGGGGCTCCAGGACGTCTTCTTCAAGCTGCGCCTGCCCTTCGACTCACCGGAAGCCAAGCAGCTCTCCACAAAGATCGCCGAGCGCATCATGCTCGCCGCGTACGAGGCCTCCGCCGACCTCGCCGAGCGCAGCGGCCCGCTCCCGGCCTGGGAGAAGACCCGTACGGCCCGGGGCGTTCTGCACCCCGACCACTACGACGTCGAACTCACCTGGCCCGAGCGCTGGTCGGCCCTCCGGCAGCGCATCGCCGCCACCGGCCTGCGCAACTCCCTCCTCCTCGCCATCGCGCCCACCGCCACGATCGCCTCGATCGCCGGCGTCTACGAGTGCATCGAGCCGCAGGTCTCCAACCTCTTCAAGCGCGAGACCCTGTCGGGCGAGTTCCTCCAGGTCAACTCGTACCTGGTGAACGAACTGAAGGACCTGGGAGTTTGGGACGCCCGCAGCCGCGAGGCGCTGCGCGAGGCGAACGGCTCGGTGCAGGACTTCGCCTGGATCCCCGAGGACGTACGACGGCTCTACCGCACGGCGTGGGAGATCCCGCAGCGCGGCCTGATCGACATGGCCGCCGCCCGGACCCCGTTCCTGGACCAGTCCCAGTCCGTGAACCTCTTCATGGAGACACCGACCATCGGCAAGCTCTCGTCGATGTACGCGTACGCCTGGAAGTCGGGCCTGAAGACGACGTACTACCTGCGTTCCCGCCCGGCAACCCGCATTGCCCGCGCGGCGCAGGCACACGCGCGGACCGTCCCCGTACAGGCGCCCGACGAAGACGCCGTCGCCTGCTCCCTGGAAAACCCCGAGTCCTGCGAGGCCTGCCAGTGACCAGCACCACCCGAACCCAGAATCTCCTCGACCCGGGCTTCGAGCTGACCCTGCGCCCCATGCGCTACCCCGACTTCTACGAGCGCTACCGGGACGCGATCAAGAACACCTGGACCGTGGAGGAGGTGGACCTGCACTCGGATGTGACGGATCTCGCGAAACTGTCACCCGGCGAGCAGCACCTCATCGGCCGCCTGGTCGCGTTCTTCGCGACCGGCGACTCGATCGTCGCGAACAACCTGGTGCTCACGCTCTACAAGCACATCAACTCCCCCGAGGCGCGGCTCTACTTGAGCCGTCAGCTCTTCGAGGAGGCCGTGCACGTCCAGTTCTACTTGACGCTGCTCGACACCTACCTCCCCGACCCGGAGGACCGCGCAGCCGCCTTCGACGCGGTCGAGAACATCCCGTCCATCCGCGAGAAGGCCGAGTTCTGCTTCAAGTGGATGGACTCGGTGGAGCAGATCGACCGGCTGGAGTCCCAGGCCGACCGCCGCCGTTTCCTGCTCAATCTCACCTGCTTCGCCGCGTGCATCGAAGGGCTCTTCTTCTACGGTGCCTTCGCGTACGTCTACTGGTTCCGCAACCGCGGCCTGCTGCACGGCCTGGCCACCGGCACCAACTGGGTGTTCCGAGACGAAACGATGCACATGAACTTCGCCTTCGACGTGGTCGACACCGTCCGCAAGGAGGAGCCGGAGCTCTTCGACGACGCGCTTCAGCAGCAGGTCACCGACATGCTCCGGGAAGCCGTCGAGGCCGAGCTGCTGTTCGCGCGCGACCTGTGCGGTGACGGCCTCCCGGGGATGAACACCGACTCGATGCGGCAGTACCTGGAGTGCGTGGCCGACCAGCGGCTGACGCGGCTCGGCTTCGCTCCGGTGTACGGCTCCGAAAACCCCTTCTCCTTCATGGAGTTGCAGGGCGTTCAGGAGCTGACCAACTTCTTCGAACGGCGGCCTTCGGCGTACCAGGTGGCGGTGGAGGGCACCGTCGACTTCGACGAGGACTTCTGATCCCCGGCTGAAGCCTGCTCGGCCTCCCTGAGCTGACGGTCGATGCGCCGGTCGCGCACGATTCCGATCACGGCGGGGAGGACGAGCAGGGCCAGGATCCCGAGGACGGTGACCATTCCGATGAGTGCTTCCATGCGTGTCGTATCCATGGACACCACTGTCGCGCCGATTACTCCTTACCGTCAGTGGCAGGACTGCCGCACACCCTCGATTTCCTGCCACGCTTCAGACATACTGGCAGCATGCTCAACAACGTGGCCGCGGTCCTGCTCGACGGTGTGCATCCCTTTGAACTCGGTGTCGTCTGCGAGGTGTTCGGCCTCGACCGCAGCGACGAGGGCCTGCCCGTGTACGACTTCGCGGTCGTCACGGCGGAGGGCCCGTCGCTGCGCACCCATGTCCCCGGGTTCACGGTCTCCACTCCGTACGGGCTCGACCGGCTCGAAGTGGCCGACCTGATCGCCGTACCGGCCGGAAGCGACTTCATCGGTCGCGAGTACCCGCCCGGGCTGCTCGACTCGCTGCGCCGGGCCACCGACCGCGGGGCGCGCGTGCTCAGCGTCTGCTCCGGCGTCTTCGTGCTGGGCGCGGCCGGACTGCTCGACGGGCGGCGCTGCACGGTGCACTGGCGGCACGCGGACGAGCTCTCTCGCCGCTATCCGCGGGCGACCGTCGAACCCGATGTGCTGTACGTCGACGAGGACCCGGTGATCACCTCGGCCGGCACCGCCGCCGGTATCGACGCCTGTCTGCATATCGTCCGTAAGGAGCAGGGGCCGGAGGTGGCGAACAAGATCGCCCGCCGGATGGTCGTGCCGCCGCACCGTGACGGCGGTCAGGCCCAGTTCGTCGAGCGCCCGCTGCCGTTGTCCCGGTGCGACACGGTCGGCGAGGTGCTGGTGTGGATGGAGCGTCACCTCGACGAGGAGATGACCGTCGAGCAGCTCGCCGCCCGTGCGCACATGTCCCCGCGCACCTTCGCGCGCCGTTTCCAGCAGGAGACCGGCACCACGCCGTACCGCTGGCTGCTGCGTCAACGGGTGCTGCTGGCCCAGCAGTTGCTGGAGGCGACGGACGAGACGATGGACGCGATCGCGGGCCGTACGGGGTTCGGGACCGCGGCCGCGCTGCGCCATCAGTTCGTACGGTCGCTGGGGACGACCCCGCAGGCGTACCGGCGCACGTTCAGGGGTCCGCGGGACGAGCCCGAGGTCGCCTGAACGTGCGCCCGCGGTGCGGTACGCGGTTCAGCGCGGTATGGCCTTCAGCAGGAGCCGGGTGGGCTGGAGCGTCAGGCCGACATGGGTCGAGCGGTCTGCCTCGGGCACGAACTCGAAGCGCCACTTCGGGATCACCGTCGCCAGAATGATGGCCAGTTCGGCCATCGAGAAGTGGTCGCCGGGGCACTTGCGATTGCCCACGCTGAACGGAACCATCGCGTACTTCGGGACGTCCTTGGCGCGCTCCGGAAGCCAGCGGTCGGGGTCGAACTCCAGATGCCTCTCGTACGACCTCGGATCGCGCTGGACGGCCATAGGGCTGTAGACGACATCCGCACCGGCCGGAATGCGATACCCGCCGAGTTCGGTTTCGGCGAATGCCCGCCGGGTCAGTATCCACACCGCCGGGCGCAGCCGGAGCGCCTCGGTGATGACATTGTTGGTGTGCGTGAGCTTCCTGACGTCGCCGAGTGTGATGGTCCGGTCACCTACGACGGATTCGACTTCTTCGCACAGCCGCTCCGCGTGTTCGGGGTGCTCGGTGAGCAGGTCCAAGATCCACATCAACTGAACCCCGGTCGTTTCACTGCTCGCCGTCAGAAACGAAATGACTTGGTCGTGCAACTCCTGCTCGCTGATCGGCTCGCCATTCTTGTCCTTCGCCTCGAACAGGACCGACAGCAAATCGTCCGGGCCGTCCATGGGGACGCGGCGGCGCTCGGCGATGAGTTCGTCGGTCAGTCGGTGCATTTCGGCCAGCGCGCGGTCGAATTCGCGGTGGGAGGGGAGCGGCAGCCGGTAGAACGGCCCGAACGACAGGCACATCCGCCGGAACAGCCGCGTGATCACGATGTGGAGTGCGGCGTTCAGCCGGTCGGAGAGCTCGTCGATGTTCTCGGTCCGCAAGAGGCAGCGGGCCATGACGCGGATGGCGATACGGAAGGCCTCCGCCGTGACGTCGACCGTGTCACCGGGCCGCCAGCGGTCGGCGAGGGCACGCGCCTCCTCGACCATCACCGATTCGTACCGCTGGATCGCGTCCATGCGCAGCGGGGGCTGGATCGTCCGCCGCTGGCGCCGGTGCGTGGCGCCGTTGCTGGTCACGACTCCCTTGCCGAGGAGCACCTCCACGGTGTCCCACAGCGGTCCGCCGATCCCGAAGTCGGGGCTCAGGCCCAGGGCTCCGGTGTGTTCCGGACTGTTGATGGCGTACACCGTCTTCGGTCCCAGCCTGATCCGGACGACGTCACCGTGGTCGCGCAGCCGGGTGAGGAAGCCCACCGGGTCGCGCACCATCTTCCAGCTGTGGCCGAGGACGGGCAGTGCGCCCGCGGCGAATTCGGGTTCGAGCGGCTTCGAGGCGGCCTCGGTCGCCTCGGGTTGTGCGGACTCGACGGTCATTTCTCACCTGCCGCTTCATTGTTGACGTAGGGGGGTGTGGAGCGGTCGTCCCAGCTGTCGACCCGGTACCGGCCGGACTCGTGGTGGAACCAGTAGACGGAGCTGAACCAGTTCCGCATATTGAACAGACACACCCGTACGGCAGCCGCTAATGCGGCGCCGCGCGCGGATCCGGTGTCGAGCCGGTTGGCGTACAGCAATACCTCCTTTTCCACGCGGAGAAATTCGGTGATGGCGCCCTGGACCCGCTGCCGCACTTCCGTGACAGCCTCTGTCAATGTCAGCCCTTCATGGTGAATGAGACTGATTCCGAGATTGTGGACCTCATCTCCCGCTATTTCTTTGGGGAGTGAGCACAGATCGTTGTACCAAGCGGCGAAATCCTGGCACAGAAGGGCCGCCCGCCGGTATGTCGGATTCTTCAGTACGGCGTTCGGGAGTTCGTACTCCGCGCTCGGTTCCAGCAGATCGAGCCAGATCCAGTGCGCGAAGGTCAGCCGCCGCAGTGCGAGATATTCCTCGACGGTGGGGACGATACCCGAAGTACGGTTGTGGAATTCCCGGTCGTACGCCTCGATGACGGCGTGGAAATGCCGCGCGAAGCGGACGTTCCACCTCCTGCTCAGGAACGAGTACAACCGCACCATGCTGTCCGCGAACCCCGCGACCAGGGGGTCCCGGTGGTGCAGATGGTCCTGGGGGGAGTCGAGAGCCGCGTGCAATTGGTGCTTGAGGCGCCGCCAGGCCACCGGCCTTTTATGGATCACGTCACGGTCGTGCCGGTCGTCCCAGACGAAGAACCACGCGCTGTAGTCCGCGATCGCCTGGAGGACGTCGTCCGGCGCACCGATGTAGTAGCCGGCCATCAGGTCCGTGTAGCACAGCTCATCTGCGTAAGCCGCGACCTTGTCGGGCGACATCAGGCGCTTTTCCAGTAGCCAGGCCCGGGTGTTCTCCTGAAGCCTGGGCCAATACGGGTGGAGTTGCCGGGGAAACTCCGTCTCGATCACCGGGAGAGTGAGCGCCGGTGGAACCGCGACCCGGGTGTGCGTTGTTGCGGTGCTCTGTGAGAAAGCAGGCACGAACAAACCCCTCTCAGCCGCCTGTTGACATATGCCCCTCTCGCTCTCCTGGGCATGTGTCGTTTGCCTATCCCCGCCCTTCCATGAAGCACCACAATCGACTGTTAGGGAACAGATCTGCTCCCCGCACTACCCCATGGTGCCGAGAACGCCCTCTTGCGTGACTCATTTTGGTTCTATGAAGAACAAAAGGGATCGAACGTCCGACGGACACACGAACGACGCCTGGTCGGGAGGGGTTTCCGACCAGGCGTGGTTCGCAGGGGACGTATGGGTGACCCGTGGGCCCCAACTCTCGTTTTCCGTCCCGGCAGTTCAGCCGCCGTTCAGCCGCCCTTCGTAAGACGGTCGGCACTGGATCGGCAGCGGGCGCCGGGGGGGGGTCAGTCGTTGGCCACGACCGGGTAGCGCGGTTCGTTCTCGGCCATCTGCCGAAGCGCCTCCTTGCGTTCGCGCTTGGAGAGCCGGTCGATGTAGAGGTAGCCGTACAGGTGGTCCGTCTCGTGCTGGAGGCAGCGTGCGAAGTAGCCCGTGCCGCGCACCTTGATCGGGTTGCCCTTCTCGTCCTGCCCGGTGACCTCGGCGTAGTCGGGACGGGCGAGCGGCGCGTACGCGGTCGGCACGGACAGGC
This sequence comes from Streptomyces sp. NPDC048825, assembly GCF_043198355.1. Taxonomy (NCBI): domain Bacteria; kingdom Bacillati; phylum Actinomycetota; class Actinomycetes; order Kitasatosporales; family Streptomycetaceae; genus Streptomyces; species Streptomyces sp. NPDC048825. The sequence goes on along the minus strand of NZ_JBICUR010000003.1, from coordinate 326,224 downwards.
AGCCTTCGCTGCTGTCGTCCAGGCTGCGCTTGTCGGCGGGCAGGTCCACCAGCTTCGGGTTGCAGACCACACCGACGTGGCGCTTGCCCTCGTCGTCCCCGCAGTCGTAGACGAAGACCTTGAGGTCGACGCCGATCTGGTTGGCGGCCAGGCCCACACCCTCGGCGGTGCGCTGGCTGGCGAACATGTCGTCGACCAGCTGGGCCAGCTCGTCTCCGAAGTCGGTGACGTCCTTGCACTCCTTGTGCAGCACGGGGTTCCCGACGACCGTGATGGGCCGTGAGGTGCCGCGCTCGCGGTACGCCGCCTCGCGCTCCTCGCAGTCCTCGGTGTCGATGACGAAGCCGTCGTCGTCCACGGGGAGCACGCCCGCGTGCTGCTGATCGGTGTCCTGCTGCGCCATGACCGACGTATGCCTTCCTGGGATCCTCAAGAAAAAGTTGCGGGTACAGCCTACGGCGCCCATCCGTGCCCCGGAGGGGCGCGACCAGCCACCCCGACGGCCCACAGCCGGCAACCGTCCTCGCAACCCCTAACAGACCTCTTCGAGATCCCGCCAGTCCCGGGTGTCCGGGCTGTCGGCAACCCACCCGTCGAGCAGGCCCCGCACCAGCGAGGCGGGCGCCGCGAGGCCGCACTCGCGCTCGGGCATCCACAGCTGCCCGTCGGTGCGATGGCCGAGCGGACCCGGATGCCCCGGCTCGCTGTGGTCGTGCGGGTCGAGATGCTCGCCGTCGCCCTCGTCGGACGGCATACGGGACTCCGAGCACATTCGGCACAGCAGCCGCACGGAGGACGACCAGTCCTCGGCGGCGAAGCCGGCGTCGGCCGCGAGCCGCTCCAGGGCGTCCCGGTCGTCCTCGGTCTCCGCTTCCAGGAGTACGACCCAGGTGGGGACCGGTGAAGGCGCCCACAGCTCGATCTCGTCGAACACGGGATACGCGTGCCCGGCGGCCGTGGTCCGCTCGCCGTGCGGTACGCCGTCGTGCAGCACGACCTCGCCCCAGCGCCGCCCGGAGGACGGCAGCGGAATGGACAGCACCTCGATCCGGGCCGGGTCCAGCCGGCGCCCCCATACGACCTCGGCCTCGCCCTCGGGCGACAGCCGTACGGCAGCGCTGCCCAGCTCCATCCCGACGGGCTCTCCGGAGGCGGTGGCGCCGCCGGGCACCTTCAGCCCGTACGCCTGCCAGGCCCGCCGTGCCAGGGGCCAGTCCTGCAGGGCGGTGGCCGCGATGCCCACGTTCCACCAATCAGGCGCCCCGGTCGCCCGGTCGAGCAGCGCCACGGCCCTCAGGCCGGCGGCCCGCGCCTGCTCCCAGTCGTGCCGGAACTTGTGCAGCAGGGCGAGGTTGAACCAGGACTCGGACAGCCAGGGCTCCAGGTCCGCCGCACGCGTGAGAAGCGCCCCCGCGTCCTCGTACCGGCCGTCGCCGATCAGCGTGAACGCGCGGTCGGTGGCCTGCCGCCATGAGGCGGAGGGCCGGTGCCGTCCCTTGCCGAAGATCCTCACGATTCCCGCCTGCCAGTTCGTCGAAGAGCGTGCAGCCTCGGGCTGGACTGTGCCCCCTGTTGTCCTCTTCCTCGCATCCAACCACGTACGGCCGGACGGGCGCTCATTACCCAGGGGTTACCCAGCCTGGACCGGGGTCAGACCGCTCAATGCGCCACGTCGGAGGCGAGCGCCTTGGTCAGCTGTTCAACTGTGGCCGGTGACTCGCGCTGGAACGCGGCGAGATCGAGGCCGTCGTCGCCCTTGACCGTGAGCAGGGCGCGGTCGCCCACGGCGAGGACGATGACATGCCCCGAACCGCAGCGGGCCACCACCTCGCGGAGCGCACCGACACCGGCGGTGTCGGCCATGCGACGTCCCACACCGAGGGTCGCGGCGGCGAGGGCGGAGACGGACTCGGGGTGAACGGTGTCGGTGTCCGCGACGACGAGGAGGCCGTCCACGGTGGACAGGACGCTCTCGGAGACCCCCATCACCCGTTCACGCAGCGAGGTCAGAATGCCGGTCAGGGAATCGGGCGATGGGTTTTCGGTCATGGATCGCGCTCCTTGGGTGCTGGCATGTGCGGTGCCGATATGTTCGATGCGGGCTCGACGGAGCCGGCCGGAGGAGTCAGTCGCAGGAATCAGCCGGTGGAATCAGCCGGTGAAGTCAGTTGGCATCCGGAAGATCCCGCAGCGACCGGCGGACGCGCCGCAGGGTTTCGATCGAGGGCGCCTCGGCGGCCAGTTCCTCGGCCGAGATCATCGACAGGAGAGCGGGCGGGAGTGCGAGCGCGACCGGTGCGGCATCGCGTCGGGGCAGCGGCCGGCGTACGGGCAACGGTGTGCGCACGGGTGGAGAACCGGGTTCGGCATCCGGCGGAAGACGGGCGTCCGTCGCGGCGCTTTCCTGATCTTGCTTTTGTTCTTGCTCTTGTACGTGCTCGCGGGCTTGCTCGTGTTCGTGCTTCTGTGGGGGCGCGGCTTCGTCGCGTTCCCGGGGCTGCGCCGCTCGGTCGTCGTCGGTGCTCACTACCCTCCCTTCTTCTTCTGTCCGACGTCCTGTGCGGGGGACGCACCGCCGGGTCTGCGCTTCGGCAGCGGTGCGGCCTCGGGTGCCCGTACGGCGGTGGTCGTGTCGGCCTGCGGCACACGAGGAGCTGTGCTCGGCCTGCCGTCGGCGGTGGTCCCGGCGCCCCACTGGATGAGGTCCAGGGCCTCCAGGCGGATCAGGTCCAGCATGACCGCGTACAGTCCGCGGCCGAGCGTGAAGGCGATGTCCCGTGGCGTACGACGTCCGTTGACGCTGTCCAGGACGTCCCGGTGCCGACGCGCGAGCCATCCGTCGGAGCCACGGGGTCCGGCCCCGGCTGCCGGAGCGGGCCGGACACGTGTCAGCTCGCCCGGCGGTCCCCACAGACGTGACAGCAGTGCCATGCGCCGGGAGGTCTCCTCGGTCAGCTGCCGTGGCTCGACGCCCGGCTCCGCGACGAGCGCGGGCTCCCGGTCGCTCAGCTCCCAACTTCCCGGTGGGCTCAGCGCCATGGCGAACGCCGCGTCGAACACGGCCGCGGTGCAGACAACTTCGAGTTCGGCGGCGCTGATCAGGCCCTCGGCCACGAGGTGTCCGCCCAGCCGGTCCGCGTCGGGCTCGGCGGCGCATGCGGCCAGCCAGACCTCGTCACCGATCCGCCCAGAGGTCAGCAGCGCCGATGTGACGGTCGGCGCCCCGGGCGTCTCGATCGCGCCCACCAACCCGTTCCGCAGGTGAATCGATCCTCCTGGCAGGCCGGACACGCGCACCGTTCCGCTGAAGTCCTCTTCGCGGAGCCGCAGCAGCAGTGCGGGCACATTGCGTGCCGGGGGCGCCATCACGCCAGTACCTCTGCGGCCCGGTCGCCCAGACTGCGCAGGGCCAGTGCCATATTGGCCCGGTCCCGGTCGAGGCCGGCCGCCAGTATCAGCGGATCGCCCACCGGTCGCGCCACGGAGAACAGCACGTGATGGCGTTTTGTGGTGGTGGTGACGACGCTCTCCAACTCCCCCTCGGCGCCTGCGGCGCTCAGCCGTTCGGCGATGAGGGCGGCGAGTTCGCAGACCTCGGGCCCGTCCCCCGCCTCGGCGATGTCTCCCGCGGCGCCGTAGGTCAGGCCGGTGACCGCGTCGACGAGAGCGACGCCGGTGACCCCCGGGGAATCGAGGAGCCGGTCCAGGGAAGCCTGAAGCGCCGTACTCATTTCCTCCATTCCCCCCCACCTCCCTGGGTCACACAGTACTTTGAACGTCAACTTCATAACCAGCCAAAAAGTTGACCGCTTGCGACCCACAATCGCTTGCATCCGATCGTAGATGGCCGGACATCGACCGGTCAGCAGCACCGAGGAATTGGGGCAAGAGCATGAACATCGACACCGCGCTCAAGGAAGCCATGACGCTGGAGGGCGCCCTCGGCGCGGCTCTCGTCGACTACGAAAGCGGCATGTCGCTCGGCACGCTCGGCGGCGGCCAGGGCCTCGACCTGGAACTCGCGGCGGCCGGCAACACCGAAGTCGTACGGGCCAAGATGCGCACCCTGGCCTCGCTGGCCATGGACGACGTGATCGAGGACATCCTGATCACGCTGGGCAGGCAGTACCACCTGATCCGGCCGCTCACCAGCAGCAAGGGGACGCTCTTCCTCTATATGGCACTCGACCGGACCCGCAGCAACCTGGCGCTGGCCCGGCACAGCCTGAAGCGGATCGAGAGCGGCCTGGAGGTCTGAACAGGCCCTCGACCGAACCCGCTGACGTACATACACGTGGACCGTGATCCTGGTGGGATCACGGTCCACGTGTATGTACGTCACTCATGTACGGCACGTCTGGAGGAGATCAGGACTCCTGCGGCGTCGCCTGGGGATAGGCCGTCACGTCGTGCTCGGGCACGGTCTCGCCGGAGCGGATCATGTCGATACGGCCCAGGACCTTCGACCGCAGATCGGTCGGCACGTCATCATGGCCGCAGCACCGCTTGACCAGCTTCTTCACGGCCTCTTCGAGCCCGTACTTCTCCAGGCACGGCGAGCACTCCCGGAAGTGCTGCTTGTACTTGACGCGATCGGCGTCCGGCATCTCACTGTCGAGGAACTCGTAGAGATGATCGAGTACCTCACTGCAGTCCGTCTCGTGCGGGTCTCCGCAGCTCATGAGCCCGAGCCTTTCGCTTCGTTCGACTCTCCAGCACCGGCCGGGACCAGCCCGCGCTCACGGGCGTAGTCCTCCAGCATGCCGCGCAGTTGACGGCGGCCCCGGTGCAGGCGGGACATCACCGTACCGATGGGTGTCCCCATGATGTCCGCGATCTCCTTGTACGCAAAGCCCTCAACGTCCGCCAGATAGACGGCGATGCGGAACTCCTCGGGGATCGCCTGGAGCGCTTCCTTGACGTCCGAGTCGGGCAGGTGGTCGAGCGCCTGCGACTCGGCGGAGCGCAGACCGGTCGACATGTGCGACTCGGCGCGCGCCAGCTGCCAGTCCTCGATCTCCTCGGCCGCACTGCGCTGAGGTTCGCGCTGCTTCTTGCGGTACGAGTTGATGAACGTGTTCGTGAGGATCCGGTACAGCCACGCCTTCAGGTTGGTGCCCTCGCGGAACTGGTGGAAGGACGCGTACGCCTTCGCGTACGTCTCCTGCACCAGGTCCTCGGCATCGGCCGGGTTACGCGTCATACGCAGCGCGGCCGAGTACATCTGGTCGAGGAACTCCATGGCGTCCCGCTCGAAGCGCGCGTTGCGCTCGGCGGTCGACTCCGTACCGCTGCCCTGGCCCTCGGGCTGCTCCGCCTGGCCGTTTTCGGTCCCTGCGTCGGTCCCAGCGACCGGACCCACCTCCTCAAACGATGTCGTAGAACCGAAACCGGTCCCACTCGAATCGGAGAATAGACGACCTGCGGTCGGGGCGGAGGGCCCGGAGGTCGGAGCGGCACGCCGATTCGGTCCGCCCGCCGCCCGTACGGGGACGGTCTTTGCCGCATGCAGGACGGACCAGTCCAGGTCAGTTGCACTGCTGCGGTTCGGGCAGATGGTCGAACCCATGCGGCGGACTTCCTCTCGGACGAACGGTAAGTACTCGGAGTGAGTACTTCTGCCGCTCTCAACAGAGGCCGCTACCGCATCATTCCCGCCACCTTGCGCGGGCTTACGCGAGTGACGCAAGCCACTTCACCACTCCCTCGGTGAGGATCCCCAGCGCCTGCTCCTGACCGATCTCGGCACGCTTGGGCACGGCGAAACCGTGATCTCCGTACGGCACCTCCACGAGGTCGTAAGCACCTTCCGGGAACTCCTCCGGCTTCCCGAACGGGTCGTTGCCACCCTGGACGACGAGCGTGGACACACCGGCCCCGAGCAGCTCGTCGGCGCGCGACTTCTCCGGCTTGCCCGGCGGGTGGAGCGGGAAGCTGAGTGCGAGGACGGCGGCGGCGCCCAGTTCCTGCGCCGTACGACAGGCCACGCGGGCGCCCGCGCTGCGACCGCCCGCCACGACCGGCAGACCGGGTCCGGCGAGCGTCGGCCAGATCCCGCGCCAGCCGACGTCGAGCGTCTTCGGCGCGGGCGCCAGCTTCTTGCCCGCCACCCGCCAGGGCTGCTCGACCAGGGCGACGGTCACGCCGTGCGCGGGCAGCTCGGCGGCGAGGGCGCGCAGATCCCGTGCCTCGATGCCGCCGCCGGCGCCGTGGCTCACGGCGAGCACCAGCCGCGCCTGCTTCGCCCTGTGCCAGGTGACGCGGGCCGTACCCGCGTCCGTCTCCACAAGCTCTACGAGTTCGTTGCTCTGCGTCACATCAGAAGAGTGTGCCCTCTTCGGGCGCCTCCAGCTCCTTCAGCAGCTCCGGGCCGTTGTTGCGTACGTTGCTGACCGCCGTGGAGACGGGGTACGCGCGCATCAGCCCCGGCGGAGGCGGCTCGAGCAGGGAGCGCAGGTCCTCGACGTCCGTACGGGTGGGGTCGAGCCAGGAGTCCCAGCGGTCGGGGGTGAGCATCAAGGGCATACGGGGGTGGATGTCGGCCAGAACGTGCGGGCCGTCGGCCGGGGCCACCGCGAGGGGCGACTTCTCCGCCTCGGTCGTGATGACGGAGCAGGTCACCCACCACGACTGCGGATGGTCGTCGGGCAGCGTCTTGTCCCGCCAGAACTCGTACAGCCCGGCCATCGCGAAGACGGAACCGTCGGCGGGCAGCACGAAGTACGGCTGCTTGCGCGGCCGTTTCTTCTTGCCCTCGGCCTCCAGATCGCGCTCGGCCTTGCCGGTCACCCACTCGTAGTAGCCGTCGGCGGGGATGATGCAGCGCCGGGAGGAGAAGGCCCGCCGGTACGAGGGCTTCTCGTGGACGGTCTCCGCGCGGGCGTTGATCATCCGGGCGCCGCCTTCGGGCGTCTTCGACCAGGACGGCACCAGGCCCCACTTGAGCCGGCGCAGCTGGCGAACCGGCTTGGGGTCCTCGACGTCCTTAAGAGGACGGTCGAGTACCGCGTAGACGTCCTTGGTGGGAGCCACGTTGTAGTCGGCTTCGAACTGTTCCTCCGGCTCCCACTTCTCGACTTCAAAGATTCCTGCGAGATCCTCGGGCCTACGACTCGACGCATAACGTCCGCACATACGTGCCACACTGCCAGACTTGGCGCGAAGACGAGGAGACCTCCGCAGACAATGGAAGCCACCGCAGCCACCTCGCTGGCCACCCTCTGGGACGAGGTTTTCGGCAGCCAGCCCGACCCCGACATCTGGGTGGTCGTCGCCACCATGGTCGCCGCTCTCGCCGTGATCGTCCCGCACGGCCTGTGGCGGCTCTCGCGCAACGCCATCACCATCGCCCACGAGGGCGGCCACGGCCTGATCGCCCTGCTCACCGGCCGCAGCCTCAGCGGTATACGGCTGCACTCCGACACCAGCGGCCTCACGGTCAGCCGCGGCAAGCCGACCGGTCTCGGCATGATCCTCACCGCGGCTGCCGGCTACACCGCTCCCCCGCTGCTGGGCCTCGGCGGCGCCGCGTTCCTCGCCGCGGGCCACATCACCGCGCTCCTGTGGCTGGCCACGCTGCTCCTCGTGGCGATGCTGGTGATGATCCGCAACGCGTACGGCGCCCTCACGGTGCTCCTCACCGGTGGCACGTTCGTGGTGGTGTCCTGGTTGACGGGCCCTCAGGTGCAGGCGGCGTTCGCGTACGCGGTGGTCTGGTTCCTGCTGCTTGGCGGCGTACGCCCGGCCTTCGAGCTGCAGGCGAAGCGAAGCCGAGGCGGCGCGGGCGACTCGGACGCGGACCAGCTGTCCCGGCTGACCCATGTCCCGGCCGGAATGTGGCTGTTCCTGTTCCACGCGGTGAGCCTGTGCTCGCTGATAGGCGGGGGCAGGTGGCTTCTGCAGGTCTGAAGCACGGCGCGCCCTCCCATGGGGCGCGACCAGCCACAACGCTCCCGCACTCGAACCACGGCCGACTACTAGAGTGGGGCCCATGGCCCCGAACCCCGCGAACACCGCCCTCTGGCCCGCCCCGCACGCGAGCGGAGCCGTCGACGCGACGGTCCACGTGCCCGGGTCCAAGTCGGTCACCAACCGGGCCCTCGTGCTTGCCGCCCTCGCGGCCGAGCCCGGCTGGCTGCGCCGCCCCCTGCGCTCCCGCGACACCGTGCTGATGGCCGACGCCCTGCGTGCCATGGGCGTCGGCATCGAGGAGGGCGTGGGCCCGGACGGCTCCGGCGAGGCCTGGCGTGTCATCCCCTCGGGCCTGCACGGCCCGGCCACGGTCGACGTCGGCAACGCCGGCACGGTGATGCGCTTCCTGCCGCCGGTCGCCACGCTCGCCGACGGCCCCATTCGCTTCGACGGCGACCCGCGTTCGTACGAGCGTCCCCTGCACGGCGTGATCGACGCCCTGCGCGCCCTCGGTGCCCGTATCGACGACGACGGGCGCGGCGCGCTGCCGCTGACCGTGCACGGCGGCGGGGCCCTGGAGGGCGGGCCGGTGGAGATCGACGCGTCCTCGTCCAGCCAGTTCGTGAGCGCGCTGCTGCTGTCCGGTCCGCGCTTCAACCAAGGCGTCGAGGTACGGCACACCGGCTCGACGCTGCCCTCCATGCCGCACATCCGGATGACCGTCGACATGCTGCGGTCGGTCGGCGCCCAGGTGGACACCCCGGAATCGGGCGGCGAGCCGAACGTCTGGCGGGTCACGCCCGGCGCGCTGCTCGGCCGCGATCTGACGGTCGAGCCCGACCTGTCGAACGCCCAGCCGTTCCTGGCGGCGGCCCTGGTCACCGGCGGCCGGGTCGTCGTCCCGGACTGGCCCGTGCACACCACCCAGCCCGGTGACAGGCTGAGGGAGATCTTCACCGAGATGGGCGGTTCCTGCGAACTGACCGACCGGGGCCTGGAGTTCACCGGCTCCGGCGCGATCCACGGCATCGAGGTGGACCTCGGCGAGGTCGGCGAGCTGACCCCCGGCATCGCGGCGGTGGCCGCCCTCGCCGACTCGCCCTCCACCCTCCGGGGCGTGGCCCATCTGCGCCTGCACGAGACGGACCGCCTGGCCGCGCTCACCAAGGAGATCAACGAGCTGGGCGGCGACATCACCGAGACCGCCGACGGACTGCACATCCGCCCGCGTCCACTGCACGGCGGGGTCTTCCACACCTACGACGACCACCGCATGGCCACCGCGGGCGCGGTCATCGGTCTCGCCGTGCCGGACGTACAGATCGAGAACGTGGCGACGACGGCGAAGACCCTGCCGGACTTCCCCGACCTGTGGACCGGAATGCTCGGGAACTGACGGGCGGACACGGAACATGCGCCGCTACGGCAAGCACACCGACGAGGACGACATCCGCACCCGCCCGGGCCGCAAGGGCAGCAGGCCGCGTACGAACATCCGGCCCAAGCACGAGGACGCCGCCGAGGGCATGGTCCTCACGGTCGACCGGGGTCGGCTGACGTGTCTCGTCGAGGACCGGGTCTTGTACGCCATGAAGGCCCGCGAACTGGGCCGCAAGGCCGCGGTCGTCGGCGACCGGGTGGCCATCGTCGGCGACCTCACCGGCAAGAAGGACACGCTGGCCCGCATCGTCCGCATCGAGCCGCGTACCTCCGTCCTGCGGCGCACGGCCGACGACGACGATCCGTACGAGCGCGTGGTCGTCGCCAACGCCGACCAGCTGGCGATCGTCACCGCCCTCGCCGACCCGGAGCCGCGGCCGCGGCTGATCGACCGCTGCCTGGTCGCCGCGTACGACGGCGGACTCGACCCGCTGCTCGTGCTCACCAAGTCGGACCTCGCCCCGCCGGACGAACTCCTTGAGCTGTACGGGGCATTGGGTGTTCCGTATGTCGTGACCAGCCGTGCGGAACTGGAGAGCGGGGAGGCGGTGGACCGGGTGCGCAAGCAGTTGGACGGCAAGATCACGGCGTTCGTCGGGCACTCGGGCGTCGGCAAGACGACGCTGGTCAACGCGCTCGTGGCCAAGGAGCGGCGGCGTTCGACGGGGGTGGTCAACGCGGTGACGGGCCGCGGGCGGCACACGACGACATCGGCGCTCGCGCTGCCGTTGCCCGACGATGACGGCTGGTTGATCGACACTCCCGGCGTACGGTCCTTCGGGCTGCATCACGTGGACCCGTCCCGGGTCATCCACGCGTTCCCCGACCTGGAACCGGGCACCGAGGGCTGCCCGCGCGCCTGCAGCCACGACGAGCCGGACTGCGCGCTGGACGAGTGGGTGGCCGACGGCCACGCGGATCCGGCCCGGCTCTACTCGCTGCGCAGGCTGCTCGCCACGCGTGAGCGGCGCGAGGGCGACTGATGGCAACTGATCACCGGTGACCTCAGTTTTGTTTGCATCGCCGCCACGACGGTAAAGGCATAATCGCACCAAGCGGGACCCAAGCCAGGCGAAGCGGTCACGGAGCGTGGGAGGGCATCACATGGCGTGGCTGCTGGTTGTCGTCGCCGGACTCTTGGAGACCGGCTTCGCCGTCTGTCTGAAGCTCTCGCACGGCTTCACCAGACTCTGGCCGACGATCGCCTTCTGCATCTTCGCCCTGGGCAGCTTCGGTCTCCTCACCCTCGCTCTGAAGAAGCTCGACGTCGGCCCCGCATACGCGGTATGGACCGGCATCGGCGCGGCCGGCACGGCGATCTACGGCATGATCTTCCTGGGCGACCTGGTCTCCACCTTGAAGATCGTCTCGATCACACTGGTGATCGTGGGAGTGATCGGACTACAGCTGTCGGGCTCGGCCCACTGAGCGCCCCGTAGGGACCCGGGGCTGAATGGCGTGGGAGCGACCAGCCACAACGAACCCGCAGCTCAGAGCCCCTTCAACTCACCACCCGCACAGTTGCGAGGGCGTCCCGGACCAAGCCCGCAGTTCCGCCCTCCCCGGCGGGAGCCACCACGCACGACAACCCCAGCCGCACCACCAGCTCACAGGCCCGCGCCAACTCCGCCGTCTCCGACTTCGTAGCCCCCACCGCCGTAAGCGCCGTAACGGCCCGGTCGCGCACCACCTGCACGAAGTCCCCCGGCAACGGCAGCGGCCCGTCGGCCCGCCGCTGCGCAGGCACGGCGGAGGAGGACGGCACCGCGGACAGCGTCGGCGATGGCAGCCGCTCGCTCCAGCACCCGGTGAGCACGGCCCGTAACAGGGGGTTCCCACGAGCCGCCGAAGCGGTCCAGTCCGCGATCGCCGCCAACCGCTCGCGCGGCTCGCCATGGCTGACCAGAGCCCGCTCCACGCCCGCGAGATAGGCGTCGGCCTCCCGCCGGACGAGGGCCCGTGCGAGCCCTTCCTTGCTGCCGAACTCGTTGTAGAGGGTCTGCCGGGAGACTCCGGCCACGGCGGCCACATCGACCATCCGCACCGCGGACCACGGACGGCGCGCGAGCGACGTATAGGCGGCGTCGAGGAGGGATTCCCGTGCTGCAGGCATCGTCGCCTCCCTGGGCGATCGGCTCTGCCGCTCAGAGTTGACGCGCATGGGGTCACTGTCAAGGGTTCGCGGCGGCATCAAGTGGGGCGTAGTCGCCGCCGTGCGCGGAGGAAGTGATCACCGGTCCGGCGAGGAAGGTCCTGTAGGGACCACCCGGACGGTATGGCCCCGGGCCGAACGGGGCAGATACGGTGCAGCCATGCCCGACTACCGCGATGACCTGCGCCTCGCCCACGTCCTGGCGGACGCCGCCGACGCCGCGACCATGGACCGCTTCAAGGCGCTCGACCTCAAGGTCGAGACCAAGCCGGACCTGACGCCGGTGAGCGAGGCCGACAAGTCCGCCGAGGAGCTGATCCGCGGCCACCTCCAGCGGGCCCGCCCGCGGGACGCGGTCCTCGGCGAGGAGTACGGCGTCGAGGGCACGGGCCCGCGCCGCTGGGTGATCGACCCGATCGACGGCACCAAGAACTACGTACGAGGGGTGCCGGTCTGGGCCACCCTGATCGCCCTGATGGAGGCGAGCGAGGGAGGCTACCAGCCCGTCGTCGGCGTGGTCTCCGCGCCCGCGCTGGGCCGCCGTTGGTGGGCTGCGAAGGGACACGGCGCGTACAGCGGGCGCAGCCTGACCTCGGCGACCCGGTTGCATGTCTCGCGGGTCTCGCGCATGTCGGACGCCTCCTTCGCGTACTCCTCGCTGGGCGGCTGGGAGGAGCGGAGCCTGCTGGACGGCTTCCTGGACCTGACCCGCGAGGTGTGGCGCACGCGCGCGTACGGCGACTTCTGGCCGTACATGATGGTCGCCGAGGGCTCCGTCGACATCTGCGCGGAGCCCGAGCTGTCGCTGTGGGACATGGCGGCGAACGCAATCATCGTGACCGAGGCGGGCGGCAGCTTCACCGGCCTCGACGGCCGCCCGGGCCCGCACAGCGGGAACGCCGCCGCGTCGAACGGCCTCCTCCACGACGAGCTGCTGGGCTATCTCAACCACCGCTACTGAGGCCGGCTGAGACCACCGGCGCCGACCGCAGGACAGCGCACCCCAAAGCGCTCGTACCCGCCCTCTTGTTGACTCCCCCTTTAACTGCGACTCTGAGAGTCCCCCCACTTGTGAACATGTGAATTCGCTCTCAAGCGGATTCGTAGGAGGTGGCTCCATCCATGCTCGTCCGCGATGCCATGAGCACGGTGGTCCTCACCATCGGACCCGATCACACCCTCCGGCAGGCCGCCGCGCTGATGTCCGCACGACGCATCGGCGCAGCCGTGGTCCTCAACCCCGACGACAGCGGGCTCGGCATTCTCACCGAGCGCGACATCCTCAACTCCGTCGGCCTGGGCCAGAGCCCGGACGCCGAACGGGCACACGCCCACACCACCACCGACGTCGTGTTCGCCACGCCGTCCTGGACGCTGGAGGAGGCGGCGCAAGCCATGGCGCACGGCGGCTTCCGGCACCTGATCGTCCTCGACCACGGCGAGCCCATCGGCATCGTCTCGGTCCGCGACATCATCCGCTGCTGGGCTCCGCTACGGCAGCACGCACCGGCCTGAGCGACAGGGCGGGCCGGACCCGCGGAAGGCGATCCGGCCCGCTACCGCCACTACCCTGGATAAAGTCCAAGTCGAGTAGAACTCCAAAACCACACATGTTCGGGATTGGCGTCAACTGCTGGTAGACTGCGCTTTATGAGTGACCTGTTGGAACGACTGCGCGGACGTGGCTGGCGCATGACCGCGCAGCGCCGCGTCGTGGCCGAGGTCCTCGACGGCGACCACGTCCACCTGACGGCCGACGAGGTCCATGCGCGCGCCGTCACCAAGCTGCCCGAGATCTCCCGCGCGACCGTCTACAACACGCTGGGTGAGCTGGTCTCACTCGGCGAGGTGATGGAAGTCGCCACGGACAAGCGCGCCAAGCGGTACGACCCGAACGCGCACCGTCCGCACCACCACCTGGTCTGCGCCCAGTGCGGCGCGATCCGCGACGTCCACCCGAGCGGCAATCCCCTCGCCGACCTCCCCGACTCCGAGCGCTTCGGCTTCTCGGTCTCGGCCGTCGAGGTGACATACCGGGGCGTGTGCCCGAACTGCGCGGCGGCCTGATCCGCAGACACGACTCCTCGAAGCCCCGGCACCCCATGGGAGCCGGGGCTTTCTGCTGCGCGCGGACTTCCCGAATCTGACGGGTCGTCATATCGTCGACGGCGCCCACCAGTCCGTACCGCACTCCGCGAGGAGACACCGTGGGAGAGCCGCACCCGAAACTCCAAGCCACTGATCTGAGCCGGACCTTCGGCCGGGGCCCCTCGGCCGTGGATGCCCTGGGTCCGCTGGACCTGACCGTCGCTCCTGGCGAGTTCGTCTGCATCGTCGGCCCGTCCGGCTGCGGAAAATCCACGCTCCTGAGGATCGCCTCAGGCCTGTTGCGCCCCACCACGGGCGAGTTGGCGATCCGCACCACCAGCTCCCGCCCGGCCGCCATGATCTTCCAGGACTACGGCATCTACGACTGGAAGACCGTCCTCGCGAACGTCCGCTTCGGCCTGGACATCCAGCGCGTCCCGCGCCGCGAGGCGAACGCCCGGGCCCGTGACTGGCTCACCCGCCTCGGCCTCGCGGACTTCGCCTCCGCGTACCCCGCCACGCTCTCCGGCGGCATGCGCCAGCGTGTGGCGATCGCCCGCGCGCTGGCCGTGGAGCCCGAAATCCTGCTGATGGACGAGCCATTCGCTGCGCTCGACGCCCAGCTGCGCATGATCCTCCAGGACGAGCTCCTGGAGCTCACCCAGACGACCCGCACGACCACCCTCTTCATCACGCACAGCCTGGAGGAGGCGATCGTCCTCGGCGACCGGGTCCTGGTGATGTCCGCACGCCCGGGCCGCTTCATCGCCGAACGCCGCCCGCCGTTCCCGCGTCCGCGCTCCGGCGAGGTCCGCTCGACTCCCGAATTCACCGCCCTGAAGGGCGAGTTGTGGCAGCTGCTGCGCCCGGAGGCGGTGCCGGCATGAACACGGCCGTACGCAAGGAACGTACCGATCCGTCAGCCGTACTGGTCCGCCGCCCGGGCCCACGGGAGCTGCATCCCGTACGCACCCACCGCAGGCGCCGCACCCTGGAGCTGTCCCTCGCTCTCGCCGTGCCCCTGGTGCTGGTCCTGCTGTGGCAACTGGCCGCCGCCCAGGCCTGGATCGACGACCGCGTCTACCCGGCGCCCACCACGATCCTGGCCGACGGCTGGGACCGCGCGGTGGCCGGCGACCTGTGGCCGGACGTGTGGGCCACCCTCAAGCGCGTACTGGCCGGGTACGCGATCGGCACGGCCTCGGGCTATGCGCTGGGCCTGCTGATGGGCTCGCTCTCCCTCGTACGCGCGGCACTCGAGCCGCTGCTGGACGCGCTGTACGTCGTACCGAAGCTGGCCCTGCTGCCGGTCTTCCTGAACATGTTCGGGCTCGGCGAGGGCCCGCAGGTGGCGCTGGTGGCGGCCACCGTCTTCTTCTTCGTGTGGATCTCCACGATGTCGGCCGTGATGTCGATCCCAGCCGGGTATCGCGACGCGGGACAGGTCTTCGGGGCTTCGTCCTGGCAGATGTTCCTGCATGTGCTGCTGCCGGCCTCACTGCCCGCGGTCCTGGTGGGAGCGCGGATCGCGGCGGGGGTGGCGGTGCTGGTCATCGTCGCCTCGGAGCAGATCGCCGCGGCGAACGGGCTGGGCCATCTGATCTTCGACTCACGGGCGCTCTTCCAGAACGACGTGATGTTCGTCGGGATCGTCTGCGTCGCCGTACTCGGCGTCGTCTTTTCCGAACTGGTACGGATTCTGGGGCGGTTGCTCACTCCGTGGGCGCCCCGCGACCGGGGACGGGGGCAGTCATGAGGCGTTCGCTGCAAGGTGCCCTGGTGGCAGGTGCGCTGCTGGTTTCGGCGGGATGCGCCGCCCAGGACTCCGGGAAGGGTACGGGGGCCTCCGAACCGCGCACCATCAAAGCGGTGTCCGGCTGCGGGGAGGGGAGCTGGACGGATCCGGCCGACCTGGCGGCGGACCGTGCCCCCGCGCGCTGTGCCAAGGGCACCCCGGCCCCGCAGCCCCTGCCGGAGCGGCGGAAGCTGACGATCGCGACCGGCACGCTCAGTGCGGAGTATGTGGCTCCGCTTCAAGTGGCCGTGGCGAAGGGCGAGTTCAAGAAGGAGGGCCTCGACGTCACGCTGAAGGTGCTTCCGACGCCGGACGCACTGCCGCTGCTCGCGAAGGGCGACATCGACGCCCAGTGGGCCGCTCCCGAGGCCGCCGTGATCAACGGCGTCAACAGCGGCTTCGACATCAGGTGGGTAGCCGGGAACTTCTCACCCGACCCGGAGTCGAGGAGCGGCCTGTGGGTGCGGCTGAAGGACGGCGAGAGCGCGTCGCACGTCCCCATGGCCGACCGCAAGCTCGGCACGATGATCGGCAAGGGGTCGGTCATCGCGTACCCGATGAACCAGGCACTGAAGAAGCACGGCGGCGGCCTCGACAAGGTCCAGTTCCAGGCGCTCGGCTCGGCCGACGTCCTCACCGCCCTGCAGAACGGAGGCGTGGACTCCGCCTGGCTGCTCGACCCGGTCTGGCGCAAGGTCGACGGCGACGACCGCTACGCCTTCCTCGGCGGCCAGCCGGCCGGCGAGCCCCTGGGCGGCATGCTGTTCGGCCCCAACCTGCTGACGGACGACGTGGACGCGGGGGTCGCGCTGCTGCGGGCGTACATCCGCACCGTCAACACCTACTTCGCCGGCGACTACAAGAAGGACCCGGCCTTCGTGGCCGAGCTGGCCAAGCTCATGAAGACGGATCGTACGGTCCTGGAGTCCACGCCCTCCCTCCGCATGGACTGGGAGATCCGCGCGGGGACGACGAACCGCCTCCAGTCCGCGTACCGCGCGGCGGGCGTCTCGGAGGGCGATCCGCTTCCGGAGTCCCGGCTGGTCGACCGCGCGATGTACGGGGAGGCGGTGGGCCACCGGCCGTAGATGCGCCCGCTCGTAAACAGACCGGAGGGCCGGAAACCTTTCGGATTCCGGCCCTCCGGCCTTCAGTAGCGGGGACAGGATTTGAACCTGCGACCTCTGGGTTATGAGCCCAGCGAGCTACCGAGCTGCTCCACCCCGCGGCGATGAACTGAACACTACGTCAACAGCGTCGACCAGCGCAAATCCCTTTGCGGGGGGCCTGTGGGCGGCTGGTTCGCCGGGCCTGTGGGCAGGCGATACCTCCAGACCCGGCGCCCCTGAGAGGCCCCTCAAGCGGACAGTTCGTCCTTCAACGCGTCCCGCAGTCGGGCCGCCCGCTCGGAAACCTCATCGGGCCCCAGGACGACCGCCCGGTCCGCCCACCGCTGGCCCTCCGCAAGCTCTCCCCGACGCGCGTAGACGAGGGCAAGCCTCAAAGCCGCCCGCCCATGTCCCGCATCAGCGGCCCGGGCCCACCACAGGGCGGCCTCCGGCTCACTGCCCTCCCGGGCGAGCAGCAGACCGAGGTTGAACGCGCCGTTCCGAGACCCCGCCTCCGCAGCCTCCCGATACCACCGGGCCGCCTCGACCACGTCCCCACGAGCGGACGCCAGCATCCCGACCCGCACCTGGGCACGCCGGTGCCCCTGAGAGGCAGCCCGCTCGTACCACTCCTCGCACTCGCTCTTCTCGGTCGCCGGCTCCCCAAGCTCATGCGCGGACGAGGGCGGGCGCCGGGCGTCGAGCACGGCAGCCAGCCGGTACGCCGCCTCCGCGCTCCCTCCGCCGGCGGCACAGCGCAGATGCCTCTCGGCCTCCCGCTCGTCGCCGTCCCGCAGCCGCGCGATCCCGACCTGGAGCGCGGCCTCGGTGTGCCCGGCGGCAGCGGCCTGCTCATACCACCTGAGCGCCGCGGCGTCCTCGCCCCGGCCCGCGTGCAGGATCCCGAGGTTGAACGCGGCGTCGACGCTGCCGGCCTCCGCGGCCTTGGAGAACCAGGGCTCGGCCCCGGCCGCGTCGCCGACCTGGAGCAGCAGGATCGCCAGCGCGTTGGCCGCCTCGCGGTGTCCCGCGTAGGCCGCACGCCGGTACCACTGCTCGGCCTGCCCGGTCCGCCCCTGCTCGGCGCAGAGCAGCGCGAGGTTGTAGGCGCCGTTCACATCACCGGCGTCCATCGCGGCGCGGTACCAGCGCTCGGCGGTCTGTGTCTCGCCGCGCTCGGCGTGCAGCGCGCCCAGGGCGTTGGCGGCGTTCCCGTCGCCGTCCTGGGCGGCGCGCAGCCACCACACGGCTGCGCTCTCGGTGTCGCCCGCGTCCCGCAGCAGGAACCCGAGCGCGCAGGCGGCGCGTGCCTCGCCGTCCTTGGCGGACGTCAGATACCAGCGACCGGCCTCCTTGAGCTTCCCGCGCTTCTCCAGGATGACGCCGAGGTGCAGCGCGGCCCTGCGGTGTCCGCGTGCGGCGGCCTGCCGGTACCACTGCTCGGCCTCGGCCATCACGGACAGCCCGGCACTCTTGTCGGCTTGGTCGGCGCCCCCCTGCTCCGTGGACTGTGCGGGCACCGCGGGCTCACCGGCGGCGGCCCGCCGGTCCAGCGCGCGGGCGAGCCGGTACGCCGCCTCGCGGTGGCCCCGGTCGGCGGCGGCCCGCATCCATGCCTCGGCGGCGGCGTCACCGCGGTGCTCGAGGAGGTCGGCGAGCGCGTACGCACCGAGGGTGTGGCCCTGCTCGGCGGACTGGCGCAGCCAGTACTCGGCGGCGGGCTCGTCCCCGCGCTCACGGTGGTGGCGGCCGAGCGCGTGCGCGGCGGCGGCCGATCCGGCGACGGCGGCGATCCGCCACCAGCCCGCGGCCTCGTCGGCGTATCCGCGCTGGTGCAGGAGGACACCCAGGTTGTTGGCGGCGGCACGGTCACCGGCGGCGGTGGCAGCACGCAGCTGAGGCTCGGCTCCGTCGAGATCGCCGCGGCGCAGCAGCAGGCTTCCGAGGACGCTCATCGCCTCGACGTCGCCGGCTTCGGCGGCGAGCCGATGGCGTGCCTCCTCCGCAGCCTCGCCGGTCTCGTCCCGGTCGGAGGGCTGCACAATCCGCCCTGTCTCCAACAGAGTTGCCTTGTCCCCCATAAAGTCCATCGTCGCACCACCTGCAACCTGGGTACACCTGGTATACCGCAGCCAGTGAGGTCACTTCAGCGTTTTGTCGACATGCCCACAGAGAGACAAGTCAAACACAGATTTCTCAACTCTCCACGCATGGAGCGGCCTTAATTGGGGCAACCCTGGTCGGATGGGCGAACGCACACACGACCCACACACGCCGAAGGGCCCGAATCCTTTGAGGATCCGGGCCCTTCGTCTTCAGTAGCGGGGACAGGATTTGAACCTGCGACCTCTGGGTTATGAGCCCAGCGAGCTACCGAGCTGCTCCACCCCGCGCCGTTGTTCGGCAACCGTATCACGGCGCGGGACGGACCTTTCACTCAGTCACTGACAGCCGCTGGTCAGCCGCTTCCGCCGCTCCCTTCGGTGTTGCCGTCGCCGTTGCCCGCGCCCTCACCACCGGTGTTGTCGGGCTGGGCCTGGGCTTCCTCGGCCCGCTGCAGCGCTTCCTGGAGGTCCTGCTGCGCCCGGCCGTACGCCTCCCAGTCGCCCTTCTTCAGGGCTTCCTGGCCGGCCTCGTAGGCCTCCTGGGCGTCGTCGAGCGCCTGTTGGACCGTCGTGTCACCCGTCGCCGGTGGTGGCTCGGTGGTGTCATCGCCCTCGTCCGGTGGCGGAGGCGTGCCCTCCGTCGCAAAGACCTTGTCGAGCGCCTCGGCGAGCGTGTCCTCGAAGGCGGTGGTGCCTCCGTACGACACCGCGACCTTCTTCAGCAGCGGATACTCGGCGTTGCTGCCCTGTACATAGATCGGTTCGACGTACAGGAATCCGGCGTCCATGGGCACCGCGAGCAGATTTCCGAAGATCATGTTCGACTTCGACGTCTCCGCGTTCCGCGTGAACTCCTGGACCGCCGGCATCGAACTCAACTTGCTCTGCCACTGCACCGGTCCGTCCACCTCGGACTCGCCGGTGACTCTGAGCAGCCGCATCGTGCCGTACCCGTCGCTGCTCGCATCGGCGTCCACCGCCATGTACGCGGACAGGTTCGGCCGTCCGCTCGGGGTGAACGTGGTCGTCAGCGAGAACCGCTGCTGGTCGTCGCCGGGCATCTTCAGCGACAGGTAATACGGCGGTACGGCGATGCTGTCTTTGCGGCTCGTCGGGTCGTTCGGCACCTGCCACACGTCACTCGCGTTGTAGAACTGGTCGGCGTTGGTGACGTGGTAGATGCCCAGTTGCTCGCGCTGCACCTTGAACAGGTCCTGCGGGTAGCGCAGATGCTCCTTGAGCTCGGCCGGGATGTCGCTCTTCGCCTTGACCGTGTCGGGGAACGCCTTCTTCCACGTCTTCAGGACCGGGTCCTTCTCGTCCCACGTGTAGAGGTTGACGCTGCCGTCGTACGCGTCGACGGTCGCCTTCACCGAGTTGCGGATGTAGTTGACCTGGTTCTGCTGGGCGACCACCGTGCGCTGGCTGTCCTCGTCCGTGAGCGCATCCGTGGTGGTGTCGCCGAGGGTCGTGCGCGACGCGTACGGATAACCGTTCGTGGTGGTGTACGCGTCGACGACCCACACGACCCGCTTGCCGATGACGGTCGGATAGGCGTCACCGTCGATGGTCAGCCAAGGCGCGACCGCCTCGACGCGCTCCTTCGGCGTGCGGTTGTAGAGGATCTGCGACCCCTCACCGATGGCGCCTGAGTACAGCATCTGTGGCTCGCTGAAGGCGGCCGCGTACGCGGCGCGGTTCAGCGGGTTCGACAAGGCGATACCGCCGTCGCCCTTGTACTGGTACGTCTTCTGGCCGCCCGCCTCCTCGTAGTCCAGCTCCTTCTGGGGGCCGCCGACGATCGAGTACTGGGTGGTCTTCTCGCCGAAGTAGATGCGCTGCTCGTAGCCCTTGTTGAAGGCGCCAGTGGTGGGCAGGCCCTGCTCGGTGAAGGCCGGGGAACCCTCGGAACCCGGCTGGATCTCTGTGCCCTTGGCCGCGATCGCGCCGTACCCGTGCGTGTAGATGAAGTGCTGGTTGATCCAGTTCTTCTTGTCGACGCGGTCGAGGTTCAGCTCACGCAGACCGATGATCGTGTCCTGACCTTTGTACCGGTCGATGTCCAGCGTTTTCGGGAACTGGTAGTACTTCCGCTCCTGTTCCAGCTGTTGGAACGTCGGCGAGACCACGTTCGGGTCGTTCAGCCGGTAGCTCGCGACCGAATCGGCTTGATCGCGCTGCTGCTTGGCGTCGTTGCCGTTGCCTGTGCCCGAGATCTCGTCGATCTTCACGCCGTCGATGCCGTACGCCTTGCGCGTGGCCTCGATGTTCTTCTCGATGTACGCGGTCTCCTTGGCCTGCTCGTTCGGCTTGACCTGGAACTGCTGCACGATCGCCGGGTACAGCCCGCCGATCAGCAGTGCCGAGAGAACCAACAGACCGAAGCCGATGACGGGCAGCTGCCAGGTGCGCCGCCACAGGGTCGCGAAGAACAGCAGGGCGCAGATGACGGCGATGCAGAACAGGATGGTCTTGGCGGGCAGATACGCGTTCGCGTCGACGTACCTGAGGCCCGTCCAGTTGTCCGTGGCCTTGAAGTCACTGGATTTCACGGCGAGTCCGTACCGGTCGAGCCAGTACGCGACCGCCTTCAGGGCGACGAACAGGCCGAGCAGCACGGAGAGATGACCGGTGGCCGCGGCCGTGGCACGTGCGCCGGGACTGGTGATCCGCAGTCCGCCATACAGGTAGTGGGTCAGTGCGGCGGCGATCACACCGAGGACCGTGGCGGCGAAGCCGAAGCCCAGCAGGAAGCGGTACCAGGGCAGGTCGAAGGCGTAGAAGGAGACGTCGAGGTGGAATTGGGGGTCCTTCTGGTTGAAGGACACTCCGTTCACCCACATCAGCCACGTACGCCATTGGCCTGCCGCGGAGGCGCCCGCGATCAGCCCGACAAGGGCGGTGATCCCGAGCAGGATCCACTTCTTGTACGGGGCCACGCCCATGCGGTAGCGGTCGAGGCTCTGCTGCTCCATCGACATGGCGCTCAGGGGTGGCCTGAGCCGGTGGGCCAGCCAGATGTTCACGCCGACGGCCAGGGCCATCAGCAGCCCGAAGACGAAGAACAGCCCGATCTTGGTCCACAGGGTGGTGGTGAAGACTGAGGAGTAGTTGACCGATCGATACCAGAGCCAGTCCGTCCAGAACCCCGCGAACATGACGAACGCCATGGCCAGCACGGCCAGTACGCCCAGTGTCATGAGCAGCGTCCGGACGCGCCGGGACGGTCGGCCCACTCTGATCCGTGGCCCCGTCGGGCCTCCGCCGCGGTCCGGCATCTGGAAAGCCAAGGTGTGCACCTCGAAGTTCGGTCTTGGTCTTCGGGCCCGGCGAACGCAGGGCCACATCTATGCAACTTACTGATGCTTTACTCGGTTCCCGGTTCCGGGTCCCAACGAGGCAGGATTGTGACTATGTCCAACACCGCCTCCACAGGCACCCCCATGGCGGCCGGTCCCCTGACCCGTGCCGTCCTCGAAATCGACGAGTACGTCTCAGGGCTCGGCTGGGACCAGCCCGCACGGCTCTTCGCGCTGGTCGACACCGCTCAGCTGCGCTCCGAGGAGCCGGGTCTCGCGGCGCGTCTCGGTCTCGCCGACGACGCTCCCGACGGCGCTCTTACCCCCATCGAACAGGAGGAACTCCCCGCGGGCAGCCCGCTGGACGAGTTTCTCGGCACCATCGCCTGGCCGGACGCGGTGGTCGGCTGCGCGCTGTCCGTGGAGCGGCTGATGCTGCCGCCGTCCGCGGAGGCGTCCGTTCCGGACGGTCTCGACGAGAAACGTCTGGCGAAGTGGGTCGCCGAGCATCCCGAGCGCCAGGAGGTCCGGATGACCGTCGGCGTGCTGCGCGGCGGGAAGCGCGAGTCGGCACTGCGGCTGCGTGAGAAAGATGCGGCGACCGACGTTCTCACCGGCTCCGACCTGGTGCCGGGGCTGGCGGAGGCGCTGGCTGCGACATTCGCCGAGTAGCACTTGCAGTACGTGACGTAGTACTTCATGAGCCGGCTCAGCTCTTCGTGCACTGGGGCAGGTCGTCGGTGTTGCCGCCGCGGATGTCCCCGAGGGCCTTCATCGCGTCGTCAAGGGTGTCGACCTTGACGAGGGTGAGCCCGTCGGGGATGTCCCGGGCGGCTGCCGCGCAGTTGTCCTTGGGCGTCAGGAAGTACTGGGCGCCCTGGTCGCGGGCGCCGACCGTCTTCATCTCGATGCCGCCGATGGGGCCGACCTTGCCGTTGTCGTCGATGGTGCCGGTGCCGGCCACGAACTTGCCGCCGGTGAGGTCGCCCGGGGTGATCTTGTCGACGATCCCGAGGGCGAACATCAGGCCGGCGCTCGGACCACCGACGTCGGCGAGCTTGATGTCGATCGTGAACGGGAACGTGTGATCGGTCCCGGCCGCGATGCCGACGATCGCGCGCTCCTCGCGATCATCGTCCGACTTCGTCGTGGTGATGGTGATGTCCTCGGTCTTCGTCGCCGTCCGCTTCTCCTTCTCGGCGGCGGTCTGCTCCTTGGCGGGCACGACGGTGAAGACGACCTTCTCGCCGGGCTTGTGCTTGGTGACCAGCTTCGCCACCTCGTCGTACGCCTTGACCTGCGTACCGTCCACAGCCTTGATCACATCGCCCGCGTGCAGCTTGCCCTCGGCCGGGCTGTCCTTGAGCACGGAGGAGACGATGGTCCAGGACTTCACCGGGATGTTCCGCTCCTTGAGGGCGGCGACCTTGGCGCTCTCCTGGGACTGGCTGAACTCCTCGGCGTTCTCCTGCGTCGACTGCTCCTCCGTCTTGCCGTCGGGATAGAGCGTGTCGTGCGGGACCACCTTGTTGTCGTGCGCCAGCCAGCCGTACACGGCCTCGACGAGGTTCATCTTGTAGTCGGCGCTCGTGACGCGGACCGTCGTCATGTTGAGATGGCCGTCCGCCTGGTAGGTCTTGCGGCCGGAGATCTGCAGCACCGGCTCACCGTCGTGCTCGCCGAGCGTGTTCACCGTCGGACCGGGTGACATCTCCGAGTACGGCACATTGATGAAGACCCCTGCGCACAGGAGCGCGATCAGCATCAGGGTGGAGGCGAGCATCGTCGCGGTGCGGCGTGGCATGGAACGACAGTACGGGACCACCCTGTCAGTGCACCGTCGGGGCCGCCCGTACGGGACCCCCGGGGGCCGGGGCGCAGAGCGTCTCGGGCGCCTTCGGTGCCGGTGGTCAGGCGTCCGTGGGCGACTTCTCCATGTGCTGTTCCTCCACCGGCTCCATGTGCTTTTCCTCCACCGGCTGCTTCGCCAGGTGGGGCTTCTCCATGGCCTCGCGGAAGCGCCTGTAGCCCGCGAGCTCGGTGCCGTCCCCGATGGACCTGCGGTTCCGGCCGACCCATGTGCCCCACAGTCCGGCACCGATCGCAGCCAAAAGCGGAATCAGCAACCAGGCGAGCGCCGCCATGCCGACCTCCCAACCCCGTGAAGCAACCGCAACTGACTGATCAGCAGATTAACCATGCTCGTGTCCAACGCTCATGGCAGGGGTCGGGTTACGCAACCGGAACGCGCGCATGCACTTGGCAGGCGCCCACCCGCCCTCCCGTCGCCCGACCACCACCCCTCAACGACGGCGCTACGCGCCGACCCACTCTTCTGTCCCGTCCGAGAACTTCTGGTGCTTCCAGATGGGCACTTCGTGCTTCAGGTCGTCGATCAGCTTGCGGCAGGCTTCGAAAGCCTCGCCACGGTGGGGGCAGGACACGGCGACCACGACAGCAAGATCCCCGACCCTGAGATCCCCCACCCGGTGAACGGCTGCCAGCGCCCGCACCGGATACTCGGCGACAACCTTCTCGGCTATGCGCCGCATCTCCGCCTCGGCACTGGGATGGCAGGAGTACCCGAGCGCGTCGACGTCCGCTCCCCCGTCGTGATTCCTGACGGTCCCGACGAACAGCGCGGTCCCTCCGGAGGCATCGTCCCCGACGGCTCGGAAGACCTCGTCCACGGAGAGGGCGGTCTCCCGAATCGCCAACAGCTTGACGGGATCCTGCGCCCCCTGCTCACCGGGGTGATCACTCGTAGTTGCCATACGCCCATCGTGCACTACGCCACTGACAACGGGGAATGCAGTTCTCTCCGGGCACGCGACCGCGGGGCGTTCACGTGCGTCAGATGCGCCGTCGGGCCTTCCGTGCCCGGCGGACCAACGCGGCCGTACCCAGCAGTGCGACCGTCGCGCCCGCGGCGCCGGCGGCGGTGGCATCCTTGCGGCCGAGGCGGCGACCGGCCACCGTGTGCCGCCCGGCGACCTCCTCCAGGAGCTCGGCGAGGACCTCCTCGTTGGTCCACTGCGGGCGCCATCCGGCGTCATGGAGCCGGCTCCCGCTGACCACCCAGGGGTACATCGTGTAGGCGAGGTCTCCGGCGGGCGACGGTGTGAGCCCGATCCGGTGGAGCCGGGCCGCGGCCCCCAGAGCGACGGCCGAGGGCAGTTCCATCCGCCGGATCCCGCTGAGCTCCTCGACCTCCTCCTGTTCCAGCCACCCGTCGCAGCCCACGGCCAGCTCCCCGTCGACCTTCTCCAGGACGGCGTACTCCAGGGCACTGCACAGGTCCTCGACGTGGCAGAACTGCCAGGCGGGCCGGGACCCGGCCACGACCAGCAGCCGGGGCGACTCGAAGTAGCGCGTGAGGGCCGTGTCGGTGCCTCCGACCAGCACGGCGGGCCGTACGACGGTGACGTTGAGCCCGGGATGCGCGCGGGGCGCCCGCTTCGCGAGCCGCTCGACCTCCAGGAGATCGCCGACGCCCGTGGCCTCCGCGGTGGCGCGCAGCTCGGCGTCTTCGGAGAGGGGCAGTTCGTTGTCGGGCAGCGCTCCGTAGACCATCGCCGAGGTGCACAGCACCACCCGGTGCACCCCGGCGGCTGCCGCGGCGGTGAGGACGGTCTGGGTGCCTCGCACGTTGTAGGCGGTGCGCGCCGCCGGATCGGTCTCCAGGTCGAGGTCCAGCGCCAGATGGACCACGACGTCGGCGCCGCGCAGTTTCTCGGCGATCACCGGGTCTCGTACGTCGAGGATGTGCCACTGGGCGTCCGCGCACTCACCGCGCCGCTCGTCGATGGCGATGACCTGCTTGATCTCGTCGCTGGCGGCGAGCCGCTCGGTGAGCAGCGCACCGATGCCGTCGGCGGCGCCGGTGACCGCGACTACGGGGCCGCGTAGGGCCGGACTGGTTGAGGGGTTTCGCGCTGCGCGAACCTGTGGATCTGGGGAACTCACCGGGCGTCTCCAGCGGTTGTCTTCAGTAAGGACGCGCGTGACGCGTACGTACCAGGTGGCATCCATCCTGCCGCAGCCCAAGAGTCGGCGAAGCATCGAGGCCGGAACCGGCCACTGTGTCTACGCTGGGTGGTGTTGTCGGGCAGCCGTGCCGTCGGAGAGAACCGGCGGCCTTACCAGCCGAGGAATCCCGTGAGTGACACCCCATTCGGATTCGGCCTTCCGCCGGAGGAGCCGGACGACGGCGACGAGGGCAAGAAGAAGGACCAGCAGAGCGGTGGTGGCCAGGGACCGGCCAACCCGTTCGGTTTCGGGTTCCCCGGAGCCGGCGGGCCCGGCGCCGACAACCCGCTCGCCGCGATGTTCGGTTCCATGAACCCCAACGATCTGGGGGCCGCGTTCCAGCAGCTGGGCCAGATGCTCTCGTACGAGGGCGGCCCGGTGAACTGGGACATGGCCAAGCAGATCGCCCGTCAGACGGTGTCCCAGGGCGCCCCTGACGGCAGCAAGGACTCCAGTGTCGGCCCCGCCGAGCGCTCCGGGGTCGAGGAGGCCGTGCGCCTGTCCGACCTGTGGCTGGACGACGCGACGTCCCTGCCCTCCGGCGCCGGCTCCGCGGTGGCGTGGAGCCGCGCGGAGTGGGTCGAGGCGACCCTTCCGGTGTGGAAGGAGCTCGTCGACCCGGTCGCCGAGCGTGTCGGCGCGGCCATGGGCGATGTCCTTCCCGAGGAGATGCAGGCCATGGCGGGCCCGCTCATCGGGATGATGCGCTCCATGGGCGGCGCCATGTTCGGTACGCAGATCGGGCAGGCCGTGGGCGTGCTCGCGGGCGAGGTCTTCGGTTCGACCGACATCGGTCTGCCGCTCGGCCCGGCGGGCCGGGCCGCGCTGCTTCCCGTGAACATCGAGGCGTTCGGCAAGGACCTCGGTGTGCCGAAGGAGGAGGTGCGGCTGTACCTCGCCCTGCGTGAGGCCGCCCACCAGCGTCTGTTCGCGCATGTGCCGTGGCTGCGCTCGCACCTGTTCGGGGCGGTCGAGGGCTACGCGCGCGGGATCAAGGTCGACACGGCCAAGCTGGAGGACGTGGTCGGCCAGCTCGACCCGTCGAACCCGGAGCAGCTTCAGGACGCACTCCAGCAGGGCATGTTCCAGCCGGAGGACACACCGGCCCAGAAGGCTGCGCTGGCCCGCTTGGAGACGGCGCTGGCGCTCGTCGAGGGCTGGGTGGACGCGGTCGTGCACGCGGCGGCGAAGCCGCGCCTGTCGTCGGCGGACGCGCTGCGTGAGACGCTGCGCCGCCGCCGTGCGTCGGGCGGTCCCGCCGAGCAGACCTTCGCCACGCTGATCGGCCTGGAGCTGCGCCCGCGCCGGCTGCGGGACGCCTCGCGGCTGTGGGCCTCGCTCACGGACGCGCGCGGCGTCGACGGCCGGGACGCTCTGTGGGCGCACCCGGACATGCTGCCGACCGCCTCCGACCTGGACGACCCGGACGGCTTCGTGCACCGCGAGCAAATGGACTTCTCCGAGCTGGACAAGATGCTCGGGGAGGCCGCGGGCGGCTCCGCCGAGAAGCCGAACCTCACGAAGGATGAGGACAAGAAGGACGACGACAAGGGCGACAGCGCCGAGTGAGCCTCCATGACGACGCGGTCCTCGTACTGAAGAGCTACGAGGACCAGGAAGTGCTGTGCCAGGCATATCTGGACCATCTTCAGGCGCACCCGGACGGCATGTGGAAGGCCTGCGAGGCCGGGCACATCACGGCGAGTGCCCTGGTCATCGACCCCGGGCACGGCCGCGTGCTGCTGACGCTTCACAAGAAGCTGCGCATGTGGCTTCAGATGGGCGGCCATTGCGAGCCTCAGGACGCCACTCTGGAGGCTGCGGCCCTGCGTGAGGCCACGGAGGAGTCGGGCATCACTGGTCTGACGCTGCTCCCGGGCGGGCCCGTACGGCTCGAC
This sequence comes from Streptomyces sp. NPDC048825, assembly GCF_043198355.1. NCBI lineage: Bacteria > Bacillati > Actinomycetota > Actinomycetes > Kitasatosporales > Streptomycetaceae > Streptomyces > Streptomyces sp. NPDC048825. The sequence goes on along the minus strand of NZ_JBICUR010000003.1, from coordinate 298,398 downwards.
CGGCACCCGATCCCGCCGCCGTGCCACTGCCACTTCGACGTGCAGTACGCAGTGCTGGCGCCGGCCGGCGCGGTCCAGGAGATCAGCGACGAGTCCCTCGACCTGCGCTGGTTCGCGTATGACGAGGTGGCGGACGTGGCGGACGACTCCGTGGTGCGACTGCTGGATGCCACGCGGGCCAGACTCTGAACCGGTAAGGGGCGGCCGCAGTGGCGGCCGCCCCTTACACATGCCTCCTGGGAGGCTCAACTCCAGACGTTGCCCTGGTTCTGCCCCCGGGCCCCCTGCTGGCCCACCCCGTACTGGGCGGCGACGCCGGAGCCGATCGTCGCGTTCTGCGGCGGCAGCAGCTCGCTGGGCTGGACGAGCACGTAGCCCTGGCCCATGAAGCTGAGCTCCCAGCCCTCACCGGTGTTGCCGCGGCGTCGGAACACTCCGGAGGAGTGCGTCTGGGCCTGCATCTGTACACGCAGACTCGTCGACCAGGCGACGATCGCGTCGGCGTCGCAGTTGACGAAGCGGTCGGGGGTGACTTGCATCATCAGCGGCATCCCCGAGGTCATCAGGGCGGCCTTGCCCCGCCCGGAGATGTTGAGCTGGTACTTGCCGGAACCGGAGATGCCGTACTGGCTGTCCACGGCGATCACCTCGTGGTGCAGCGAGGAGTCCATGGCAAGGACGTAGCTGCTGTCCACGGTGAGGCCGTCCTGGTCCACGTCCACCACATGGATGTGCTGGGCGAGGTTGGCCAGATAGACGGTGCCCTGCCCATGGCAGCGCATCAGGTCGAGGCCCTCTCCCGTCTGTGCGCGGGAGCGCCGCTGACCGGAACTCTGGAACTCGGCGTCGAACTCCACCAGCCCCTGGTAGGCGACCATGGTGCCCTTGCGGGCGAGCACGTCGTCGTGGCCCTCCAGGGCGACTCGCAGCATCTGCTTGTTCTGCAGGCTGTAGCGCTCCTGGGACTGCTGCTCGTTGTAGGCGAAAAGCGGGCTCTGCATGATGTCTGGCTCCCCCTCAGCCCCGGACTCGGAGGCGGTCGGTGCTGTCCTCGCTGGGCTGGACGACGACGATGCCCTGCCCGGAGAAGCCCATCTGGAACGCCTCTCCGCTGCCCCTCCCGATCAGCGACCCCGCCTTGAAGGTGCGCTTGCCCTTCACCTTGAGGTTCGGGGACCAGGCGACGAGCGCGTCCGGGTCGACGTACGTCTCGTCCTCTCCGCCGCCGCAGTCGACGACGATGGGCTTGCCCCGGGAGGTCAGCGCGACCCAGCCCTGCCCGGAGATCTTGGTGTTCCACAGGCCCTGTCCGGCGAATTTCGCCAGTCCCTTGACGCGTTCGACGCCCCACTGGAGGTGTGCGTCGAAGGCGAGCAGGTTGGTGGCGTTGACGGAGATTCCGTCGCCGTTGAGGTTGATGACGACCACGTTCGCTCCGTAGTCGGCCAGGTAGAGCAGGCCGTCTCCGGAACACTTCATGAGGGGTGCGCCCTCGCCGGTGGCCCAGTCGCGTGCGATCTGGCGCACGGCGGGCGGATTGGGCTCGTACTGGACGAAGCCTTCGTAGGCGACCATCGACCCCACGCGCGCGAGGAGGTCGCTTCCGCTCTGCATGGCGACCTTGAGCATGTGGTTGCCGTGGTTCTCCATGCGTGCGGCAACGGGTGCCGGGGCGAAGCCCGCGAGCTGCTGGTTCATATGACGGGCTCCCTCAGACCTCGTACGGCTGGACGACGATGAAATTGCCGGGTGCGCCGCGGAACTGGAGGTTCACGCTCTCTCCGGTGTCGCCCGGGTAGGCGTTGCGGCGCATGCGCACCTGGCTGGAGACGATCACCTGGGAGGCGGCGGACCAGGCGACGACGGCATTGCAGTCGGCGAACGTCGTCGGCGTGACCGGCAGCACCACGGGCGCTCCCTGCGTCTTGACGATGATCGTGCCTGTCCCCTGGAACTGCATCGTGAACAGCGCCCCTCCGGGGATGCCGTGCCCTTCGATGCGGCGGACCTCGTGCTGGAGTGTCTCGTCGAACGCGAGGACGTTCTCCGCGGAGACGCAGATGGCGTCCCCTTGCAGTTCGATGGGGTGCAGCATGGCGGACTTCTCGGCGAGGAACACCTGGCCCTTGCCCGAACAGCGCATCAGCTGCATCTCCTGGCCGGTCGCGTTGCCCACGATCCGGCCGGAGAATCCGGCGCTCTTGTAGCTGAAGTCGACCTTGCCCTGGTAGAGCACCATGCTGCCCTGGCGGGCGAGCACAGCCTGGTCACCGCCCATGCCGAGGTCGACCCGGACCATCTTCTTGTTCTGCTGGGTCCAGCGCTGGCCGGTGGGCGCCTCCTTGTACGGCTGGAGCGCCGCGGCGACACCGGCACCGCCCTGGGGAGCACCCTGCGGTACCGCGTACCCGGCAGGCGCACCCGGAGCACCGGGCTGGCCCGGGACCTGGCCGAACGGCGGCTGCTGACCGTACCCCGGAGGCGGGCTCGGCTGACCATAGCCGGGCGGCGGGGCCGGGGCTTGAGGTGCCTGGGGCTGTCCGTAGCCGGGCGGCAGAGGGGCGCTCGGGGCTGGGGGCTGGCCGTAGGGAGACTGCTGCTGGTTCGGCGGCTGCCCGTAGGGCGCGGGAGCGGGCGCCGGAGGCGGTACGGGAGCGCCGCCGGGCGGAGTCATGGGCGCGGCGATGGTCGGTGCGGCGTGCACCGGGGGCGTGGGCTCCGGAGGTGCGGGTGCCTGCGGCGGGGTGGCTGCCGACGGCGGCGCGAACCCCTGGGCGGGCTGCGGCGCGGGGGCAGGAGCCGGCGTGGCGGGACCTGACGGGGCGCCGAACGCGGGCGGCGCGGTGGCCTGGGCGGGCGGCGCGAAGGACGGTGCATTCGCCTGCGGCTGCGGTGCAGGGGCGGGCTCCTCCTCTGCGACCTCGCCACCGAAGTTCTTCAGCAGCGCGTCGAGTCCGCCGTCGAAGCCCTGCCCTACCGCCGCGAACCGCCATACGTCCTTGAGGTAGAAGTCGCCCAGCATCACGGCTCGTTCGGTGGAGAACTCGCTGCCGTTGAAGGAGTACCGGGCCACCTCCTCGCCACCCGCGACGACACGGAGGTATCCGGGGGCGATCTGCGACAGCTGCCCGGCGCCGTCGAGCGTCGCCGTGAACGACAGCCTCTGGATCTGCGGAGGGATCTTGTCGAGCGTCACGCGGAAGGACTCCGTGTCGCCCGCCTGCGCTCCCAGGAGCTGAATGGACTCCTCAGGAGTCTTCGGCTGGTTGAAGAAGACGAAGTACCTGTCGTCCGAAAGCCGTTCGTCGGCGTCCAGACCGAAGCAGCTGATGTCGAAGGTCAGTCCGGGGCCGGTGATCTGCACACCTACGTACAGATCGGTGCCCGCGGTGAGGTCACTGATCTTGGCCTTGTGGCCGCGTTGGAATTCCCTGGCCATGCGTAACGACCGTCCCCCATCCCGATACGAGTGCGTCGCGCGTCAGGCTAACCGCAAAATCCGGCCGCGGACGAAGCCGGTACAGACCCGGTACACAATCCCTGCTTCCGGCCCGTACCAGCGCAGTCGCGCCGCCGGAACCTGTCACTCGTCGCGCGCGGCGGGCAGGTGGGGCAGCCGGTCGGCGGCGACCACCCCTTCGAGGTAGCCGCGGGCCCGCTCGGTACGCGGATAGGCCTCGAGGAGTTGCCAGAAACGAGGCCCGTGGCCGGGCACGAGCAGATGCGCGAGTTCGTGGACGAGGACGTAGTCGACGACGTACTCGGGCATTCCCTGCAAGCGGTGCGAAAGGCGGATGCTGCCCTCTGCCGGGGTGCATGAGCCCCAGCGGGTGTTCTGGTTGGTGACCCAGCGGACCGAGGAGGGCAGGGCGAGGCCGTCGAAGTACAGGTCGGAGAGCCGGGCGGCACGTTCGGAGAGTTCCTCGTCGCCGAGTACCCGCTTGTTCTCCTGGGCGGCGAGCTTGTCGAGCATGACGCCCACCCAGCGCTGCTCCTCCGCCTCGGACATCCGGGCGGGGATCAGCACGACGGTACGATCGCCCTCGCGGTACGCGGAGACCGTTCTGCGCCGGCGAGTGCTCCGTCGGACCTCGATCGCGCTCGTCCCCGAGCCGGTCGGCGGCTCGCTCGTCGTGCTGCGCTGTGGTTTTCCGCGGTTCAGTGGGTCGGCGGACACGCCCCGACGGTACCTGTTGGGCATGGTGGAAGTCCCGCCTCCGGGACGGTTCGATGCCGATCCGCGCTCTACGCGCCCGGTTTATCCCTACTCCGTACGCCTGATTTGTACGACGAATACCCCCAGCCTGTGGATAACTTTGGGCCTCCGCCGACCGATGCGTGCATGCTGGCAATCGACCGGCGGAGCAGGACGAGCCCCACCGGCACAACGGGGACGTACGGGGGTCTGTCATGCATCCGATGGTGAAACCCGCGCTTCGGCGCGCCTGGCGGGATCTGAACACCGTGCAGTTCGGGATGGCACCGGCACATGCGATGGTGCTCGGCCCGATGGACACGGCGACGAGCAGCTTTCTGACCTTGCTCGACGGAACACGCGGGCTTCCTCTCCTACGCGACGAAGGCCACCGCATGGGTCTGCCCGACGGCCATGTCGACGGGCTCGTGGAGCGGCTGGCCGGAGCAGGTCTGCTGGACGATGCGACGGGCGGCGGCCCGGACGCGGACACCCTGCGCGAGAAGAAAGCGGCTTTGGACCGGCTGCGGGCCGACCTCGCCTCCCTTTCCCTGGTCGCGCCCGGACCGGGCGAGGGCATGCGCCGGCTGGCGGCCCGCCGTTCCCTGCGCGTGCAGGTGTGGGGCGCGGGCCGGGTCGGTGTGGCTCTGGGCTGCACGCTGTCAGGCGCGGGCGTGGGCCAGGTCGATGTACGCGACGGCGGCTGCGTCAAGCCTTGGGACGTCGCACCGGGCGGTCTGCCCGTCGACTCCATCGGCGAGCGCAGGGAGGAGGCGGCACGGCGGGCGGTGCGCCGGGCGGCGCCCAGCCGCCCACCACGGCGCGGCGGCGCACAGTCGCCGCCCGACGAACAGGAGCCGGGACTCTCCCTGGTGATCCTCGCGCCACGGGACGGTCTTTCCGCCCACGCTCCCGACCCGGTCACCGCCGAGCCGCTGATCGCATCCGGGACACCGCATCTGTACGCCGGGGTCGTGGAGGGCACAGGAGTCGTCGGCCCGCTGGTCCTGCCCGGCGACACGCCCTGCGCGGGCTGCCTGGACCGGGGCCGCACCGACCGCGACCCGAGCTGGCCGCGCCTGGTCGCACAGTGGCGCTCCGGGCAGCCCCGTCAGGTGCAGGCGTGCGATCTGACACTGTCGGCCACGGTCGCCGGGCTGGCCGCAGGGCACGCACTCGCTTTCCTTGACGGGGAGTTGCCGTCCAGCGCGGGTGCTCGCTGGGAGGCGTCGGTGCCCGGTTTCGACTGGCAGACACGCCCCGTGTGGCCGCATCCCGCATGCTCGTGCGGGACTGCGGAGAAAGCTAAGGGGGAGCAGACCTCGGAAGACGAGAGGCCGCACGAGACAATGGACGGGCGACAGCCGCAAGCGGCTCGGCTGTCCGGTACTTGGAGGGCGCATGTCTGATCTTCCCCGGAAGGCGGTCACCCGGACCGCCAAGCTCGCCGCCCTACCGCTCGGCTTCGCCGGGCGGGCCACATGGGGCATCGGCAAACGGATCGGCGGGAAGTCGGCGGAGATCGTGGGCCGCGAGCTGCAACAGCGCACGGCGGAGCAACTGTTCAAGGTGCTCGGCGAGCTCAAGGGCGGCGCGATGAAGTTCGGGCAGGCGCTGTCCGTTTTCGAGTCGGCGCTGCCCGAGGAGGTCGCGGGTCCGTATCGCGCGGCACTGACGAAGCTTCAGGAGGCTGCACCGCCGATGCCGACTCGCACGGTGCACACCGTGCTCGAGGAACGGCTGGGCAAGGACTGGCACGACCTGTTCGTGGAATTCGAGGACAAGCCGTCCGCGGCGGCCTCCATCGGACAGGTACACCGCGCGGTGTGGCACGACGGCCGGGAGGTCGCAGTCAAGGTGCAGTACCCGGGGGCGGGCGAGGCGCTGCTCTCCGACCTGAACCAACTCAGCCGTTTCGCCCGGCTCCTCGGGCCGCTCATTCCGGGGATGGACGTCAAGCCGCTCATTGCAGAGCTGCGCGACCGGGTGTCCGAGGAGCTCGACTACGGCCTGGAGGCACAGGCTCAGCAGGCTCATGCGGAGGAGTTCGCGGACGACCCGGACGTACTGGTGCCGGCTGTGGTCCACCAGTGCGAGCAGGTGCTGGTCACCGAGTGGATCGACGGGATCCCCCTGTCAGAGGTGATCACCGACGGTACGCAGGAACAGCGGGACCGGGCAGGACAGCTCCTCGCCCGCTTCCTCTTCTCCGGCCCGGCCCGCACCGGCCTGCTGCACGCCGACCCGCACCCTGGCAACTTCCGCCTCCTGCCCGACAAGTCCGGCGACCCCCACGGCAAGGACGGTATGGATGGCTGGCGCCTGGGCGTACTGGACTTCGGCACGGTGGACCGACTCCCCGGCGGCCTGCCGCCGACCATCGGCGACTCGCTGCGAATGACCCTCGACGGCGAAGCAGAAGCGGTCTACGAACTGCTCTGCGAGGAGGGCTTCGTCAAGGAGTCGATAGAGCTCGACCCGGACGCCGTCCTGGATTACCTGCTCCCCATCATCGAGCCGGCCAAGGTCGACGAGTTCACCTTCACCCGAGGCTGGATGCGCAGCCAGGCGGCGCGCATCGGCGACCCCCGCTCCCCCGCGTACCAGCTCGGCAAGCAGCTCAACCTCCCCCCGGCGTACCTGCTGATACACCGTGTGACCTTGAGCACCATCGGCGTGCTGTGCCAACTGGGTGCCACGGTGCGGCTCCGAGAGGAACTCGAGGAGTGGCTGCCGGGCTTCATGCCCGAGGACGAAGCAGTCCTGGAGGAGGGGGAGTCGGCGGCCGAGGCGTGAGGCTCGGGCGGGGGCTTGAGCGCGTGCGTGTGTGAGCGGGGTCCGACGGATGGCGGGGGGGACGGGGCGGGGGCGGGGGCGGGGCCCCCGGGGACACAACGCATCGCGGGGGCCGGCCCATTCGGACCGGCCCCCGCGATCAGCAGTTTGCTCCACTGCCGTTGCCGACGCCAAAGCCATTGCGGCTGCTGCGGCTAGCGGCTGTTGCGGCTTGCGGCTGTTGCGTCAACGCGGCCTTACTGCATGACCGCCATGGCCAGGGCGCGCCGAGCGCGCAGCGACGCGCGCTCGGCGCGGCGCTGCATCCGGCGGGCCGTCGCCACGCGGATCGCCCGGCGCTCGGCCTCAGCGGCGCGCTGCCGCTCGTGCATATGCGCACGAGCCAGGGCTTCTTGGATGAGTTGCATCTCACGGGTCCTGTTCTGACGCGAGTCGTTCGCGCCGGTGGTGGTGAACTCTGGAATCGCGGAGCCGGCGGGCTCGCTGTTGGACGGCTTCATCGGGGCCTGATCCTTGGGGTCGTGCGTCAGGGGGCGATCGATCGTTCCTGTGGTGGTCATGCCGCGACCGGGTTCTTGCGCGGGCGGCCACGCGGCCGCTTGCGGGCGACAACGACACCCTGGACGAAGAGCTCGCCACCCCAGACGCCCCAGGGCTCACGCCGCTCCTTGGCGCCGGCGAGGCAGGCCTCGATCAGCGGGCAGGTGCGGCAGAGGGACTTGGCGTACTCGACATCTGCCGGCGACTCGGCGAAGAAGACCTCCGGGTCGTTGGAGCGGCAGGGGACGGGCACGCCGAGGTTCTCGATGGCGTCGTCGAGCGCGGTGAGCGCAGTGAGCGGGGTCAAGGTGGAGTCCTCCGTGAGGCCGGGCGGGGGGATCGTTTCGGAAGGCGGTACGGACGGGGCGTGCGCTTCGAGTTGCACGGTTCGTCTTCCTCGTCTGGTCGTGCCGGCCGGGTTGGCCGGTTGGCGGCTGGTACCGGGTTCTTTTCTTGTCCCGAGGCCCCTTCGCTCTGTCGTCCCTGGTCGGGGACAAACAGAAGGGCCGCGGATCCCTGGTGGGGTTCCGCGGCCCTGAAGGCGCCGGCCTGATCGCCGATCAGGCTGGATCACTCCAGGGTTCAGGCCCACGGAAGGCCCACATCGTGTGGTGCTGCGTCTGCTTGCGGGATCCGGCACCGGCGGCCGCAAAGGCATAGGCCTGTGCCTGCGCCTCTACTGCTTCCAGTGCCTTCATCGGTCGCTCATTGCGCTCACGGACGGGAAGGACCGCGAGAGACACGGCGGACGTCGGCCGGACAGCAGGAATGCCGGACAGACCGGTGCCCAGGTTCGAGACGCCGAGCAGGCACGTGGAGACGACCGAGCGATCGGTCATTTTGACGGTGCTGATGGAGCTGGTGTTGATGCTGATCACTGGAATCGCCTCCTCTCGGCGTCTTAGGGGACCGGGGTGAGCCGGTCCGACGGTTATTAAGTACAGCACGGAACCAGGGCCTTGGAGAAGGCCGCCGCTTCCGTGCTTAAGAACCTATGGGGATTCCTGGGGCATGCGCAAACTATTTTCTCGACGAGTTTGCGTCAGTCCTCATCGTCTCCCCCTTCAAGCTCCTGACCTGCACAGATGGCCAGAACTTCGGTTCCGTAGCGGTTGAGCTTGCGGGTGAGCACCCCTGGGATGCGGGCCAGTTCGGCCGGAGTGGCCGGTACCGCTTCGGCGATGGCCATCAGTGTCTTGTCCGTGAAGACGCAGAAGTCCGGTTGTCCGCTGCGCTGCGCCTGGGCCGCTCGCCAGTCGCGCAGCCGCTCGTACAGCCCCTCGTCCATGTCGGAGGGGCAGTCGTCACAGCGCATCAGTTTCATCTCACCGGCGTCGGTGAGGGTGCGACCGCAGACCCGGCAGCGGGCGGGCTGACGGTTCACCCGCCGCACTACGCCCTCGACACCACCGGCGACACCGCGCTCGATGCCGCCGGGGCCGCCTGCGCCGCCTCGGGTCGGGGCTGCGGTGGAGCCGGGGCGCAGTCCGTCGAGGAAGTGGCTGGGGCGGCGGTTGGGACGGCTTCCGGGCGAGCGGGACTGTGCCCAGGAGACGGAGAGGTGTCGTCTGGCGCGGGTGACGCCGACGTAGAGAAGGCGGCGCTCCTCCTCGATCTGTTCCTCGGTCTTTGCGTAGGAGATCGGCATCATGCCTTCGGCGACACCGACGAGAAGGACGACGTCCCACTCCAGGCCTTTGGAGGAGTGGAGGGAGGCGAGAGTGACGCCCTGGACGGTCGGGGCGTGCTGGGCGGCGGCACGCTCGTCGAGTTCCGCGACGAGGTCGCCGAGCGTGGCGGCGGGCTTGGCGGCAGCGAAGTCCTGGGCGAGGTGCACCAGGGCGGCCAGTGACTCCCAGCGCTCGCGGACGGCGCCTGATCCGGCGGGGGGCTCGCTGGTCCAGCCCTCGCTCGACAGCACGGCTCGTACCTGCCCAGGCAGGTCCCCGGCGTCGTCCAGGAGGGCGTCGTTGCCCCCGAAGCGGCCTGCCGCACGCAAGCCGTGGATGGCCCTCTTCACCTCCAGTCGGTCGAAGAACCGCTCGGCACCGCGCAGTTGGTAGGGCACCCCGGCGTCGGCGAGGGCCTGTTCATAGATCTCGGACTGGGCGTTCGTACGGAAGAGGATGGCGATCTCGCTCGCGGGGACGCCCGAGGCGATGAGGTCGCGGATGCGGCGGGCGGCCCCCTCGGCTTCGGCGGGCTCGTCGGTGTACTCGGTGTAGACCGGCTCGGGGCCCGGGTCGCGCTGGGAGATCAGCTCCAGACGGTGTTCGGCGGCGCGACCGCGGGCCTGGGCGAGCAGGCCGTTGGCGAGGTGGACCACCTGGGGTGAGGAGCGGTAGTCGCGGACCAGCTTGACGACCGTGGCGCCGGGGTGGCGGGTGCGGAAGTCGAGGAGGTGGTCTGGGGTTGCACCGGTGAACGAGTAGATCGTCTGGCTGGCGTCACCGACGACGCAGAGGCTGTCGCGCTCGCCGAGCCACAGTTCCAGGAGGCGCTGCTGGAGGGGGCTGACGTCCTGGTACTCGTCGACCACGAAGTGCTGGTACTGGGCGCGGACCTCGTCGGCGATGTCGTGCCGGTCCTGGAGGATGCCGACGGTCAGTAGCAGGACGTCTTCGAAGTCGATGACACCGCGGTCGCGTTTGACGTCCTCGTATGCGGCGTAGAGCTGGGCGATCTCGCCCGGGTGGCGGGGGGCTTCTCGGCCGGTCTTGGCGGCCTTCGCCGCATAGTCGGCGGGGACGGTCCGGGTGACCTTGCACCATTCGATCTCGGCTGTGACATCGCGCAGTTCGCCCCGGTCGAGGCGGACGCCGCAGGCGGCTGCGGCGTCGGCGACGAGCTGGATCTTCCGGTCGGCGAGCCGCGGCAGGCTCCCGCCGACGGCCTTGGGCCAGAAGTACTGGAGCTGGCGCAGGGCGGCGGAGTGGAACGTGCGTGCCTGGACTCCGGAGGCGCCGAGCTGGCGGAGCCGGCCGCGCATCTCGCCGGCGGCACGGTTGGTGAAGGTGACGGCCAGCACGCTGGCGGGCTGGAGAATCCCGGCGCGCACTCCGTAGGCGATGCGGTGGGTGATGGCCCGGGTTTTGCCCGTGCCGGCTCCTGCCAGTACGCACACGGGCCCGTGCAGGGCGGTGGCGACCTCGCGCTGCTCGGGGTCGAGGCCTTCGAGCACCGCGTCGGCCCCGCCCGGCCGAGCCGCGTACTGCGAGCTGCCGGAGCCCTGCGGGAAGAGGGTGGAGTGCGTTGCTGCTGTCACCCCGCCATGCTGCCAGTTCGGCGGTGACGGGTGCGCCGGTTGTCCACAGGCGGACGGTCGCAGTCGTACTAATGCGGCAGGCGCGGCCCCGGCCTCCGGGCCCCACACCGCCCGCGTACGGGAATGGTGGACCCGTCACGTACGTTCCACTCACTGCGAATACGTACCCCAGCAGCAAAGGAGCGCGAGACACATGCCGGGCACTGTGACGATGTACAGCACCACGTGGTGCGGCTACTGCCGTCGGCTGAAGAGCCAGATGGACCGCGAGGGCATCACGTACGAGGAGATCAACATCGAGCAGGACCCGGCGTCCGCGGCGTTCGTGGAGAAGGCGAACGGCGGTAATCAGACGGTGCCTACCGTCCTCTTCCCGGACGGTTCGACCCTCACGAACCCTTCTCTGGCGCAGGTCAAGCAGAAGATAGGGAGCTGAGCCCCCGTTAGAGGGCCGTGCCCGGTTTCGGCAGGGGCTTGCCGTACCAGAGCTCGATCAGGCGGGCCGCAATCGAGATGCCGTAGGGCGGCAGCACCTCGCCGGACTCGAAGGCGGCCCGTAGCTCTTCGCGGGAGAACCAGCGGGCTTCGTGGATCTCGTCGCCGTCGACGTCGATGTCCGCCGAGGTGGCGCGGGCCATGAAGCCCAGCATGAGGCTGGAGGGGAAGGGCCAGGGCTGGCTGGCGATGTACTCGACCTCGCCGACGGTGACGCCGGCCTCCTCCAGGACCTCGCGGCGTACCGACTGCTCGATGGACTCGCCGGGCTCGACGAAGCCGGCGAGGGTGGAGAACCGTCCCTCGGGCCAGTGCACTTGGCGGCCGAGCAGGATGCGGTCGTCGTCGTCCGTGACGGCCATGATCACGGCCGGGTCGGTGCGTGGGTAGTGCTCGGCGCCGCAGGCGGGGCAGCGGCGGATGTGGCCGGCCGCGGCGATCACGGTGCGCTCCCCGCAGCGGGAGCAGAAGCGGTGCAGGCGCTGCCAGTTCTCCAGAGCGACGGCGTGCACCATGAGTCCCGTGTCGCGGGGTGACAGGAGCAGGCCTGCCTCGCGCAGTCCCGCGGCGCGTGCGGACTGGTCCATGCGGCCGGGGAGCGCGTCCTTCTGGAGTGCGAAGTAGCTGACGCCGTCGTCGTCGGTGCCCAGGAAGTAGCGGTGTGCCTCGGTGAGGGGGGCTTCGAAGGAGGGGGTCATGACGAGTTCGGTGGTGCCGTCCTCCGTCTCGTCGATGAGGACCTGGCCGCCGGAGACCACGAACACACGGGTTGTGGGGTGGCTCCACGCCGCGGCGAGCCAGGCCTCGTCGAGCCGGTGGTGGGCGGCCCGATCGATGCCGCTCGGGGCGGTGAGCGAAATGGGACGGTCGGCGGTGTGATCGGTCCAGGTGGTCACGGGTGCTTCCAACTCCCCCGGTGGAACGGGTATTTCAGCGGGACGTGCGGCAGGACTCGGCGGCGTTCGGCGGGCTCTTTCAGTGTGCATCGCGCCCGTTGTCCGCTAGGTCGCTCCGTCCGCGGCGGGGCCCGCACCGCCCTCGGCGGTCGGGAAGCCGGTCTCCCGGAGTTTCGCGGCAAGCCGGTCGGCGCTGCGCCGTATGTCCTCCGTGCGCTCGGGCCGGGCCGGCACGGACGGGATGCGCGGCCACTCGGTGGGGGCGTCCAGGAAGGCGGCGCGGTGGTTCTCGATGTACGGGCGGACGGCGCTGTCCGAAGTCGTGCTCATGTTCACGAGCCTATCCGCCCGCACTGACATGCTGGTCCGGCGGTTCGTCCGAGGACAGCTCCTCCAGGAGCAGCCGCTCCAGTGCGGCCCGGTCCGGGAGATTCTCGGGCCGTACGATCTCGCCGCCACGCACGTAGAGGAAAGCGGCCTTGACGGACTCCAGGGGTACGCCGTGCTGCTCGGCCCAGGCGAGCCGGTAGAGGGCGAGCTGGAGGGGGTCTGCGGTGCGGCTGCGGTTGGTCTTCCAGTCGACGATCTCGTACGTCATCTCGTCGCCGTCGCCTTCCTTGTAGACGGCGTCGATGCGGCCTCGTACGACTCGTCCGGCGATCTCGAGCTGGAAGGGGGCTTCTACGCGGTAGGGCGTGCGGTGGGCGTACGGGGTGCGTTCGAAGGCGTCCTTGAGTGCCTCCAGGTCGCGTTCGTCCGCGATCTCGGCCTCGCTTCCGGGCAGTTCCTCCGGCTCCAGCATGGGCAGCCGTAGCTCTTCGAAGCGGGATTCCACCCAGGCGTGGAAGCGGGTGCCACGGCGTGCGGCGGGCTGCGGGGCGCGTGGCATGGGGCGTGCGAGCTCTTGCGCGAAAGCGTCCGGGGCGGCGGCCAGGCGCAGCATCTGGGATGCGGTCAGGGAGATCGGCAGGGGTACTTCCGTGACGCTCTGGCGGGCGCGCAGGAGCTCTCCGGTGAGGGCGTCAAGGTCGCGGTCCCAGGAGGCGATGGTGCGGGCTTCTTCGGTTGTGAGGGGCGCGGTCTCAGGTGGGTGCGGGCGGGCGTCCGGGGCGGGAGTGGGGTGCGGGATCCTCGGCCGGCTCCGGGGCCATGACTGCGCAGTGCCCGGGGGCGCGTCCGCGAATTCGGCTTCTCCGTAGAGCCCGTCCGCGAATGTGGTCTCTTCATGGAGTGCCTCGTCAGCGTACGGAGCCTCGTCCGTGTACAGGGCTTCATCGGCGTACGGAGCTTCGTCAGCGAAGTCACCGTCCCCGTAAGGGGGTTCGTCCTCCTCGGGCGGAGGAGGCCAGTCCGGATCGTCGTACAGGGTTTGGGTGTCGTGAGCCGACGGGTGGGCCGCCTCGTGGGAGTGCTCGGACTCCAGGTGGGCCAGCACCGTTGCCGCGGCTGCTCGTCGGCGGGCCAGCGCCGCGTCGTCCAGCGGGAGGGGCCACGCGTGGTCGCCGGTGGCCTCGTGAAGCGCCGGGTTCTCCTCGCCCTCCTCGGGTTCGTCCGCCCAGGCTTCGATCTCGCCGTGCCCAGCCGCGCAGTGCTCGTACAGGGCCTGCAGGAAGTCGGACGGTCCGCGTGGCTTCTTCTGGGAGGGGCCCCACCAGTGGCCGGAGCCGAGGAGCAGGGAGCGGGGCCGGGTGAACGTGACGTAGCCGAGGCGGAGTTCCTCGGTGTGCTGGTGGTCCTTCATGGCCTCGTGGAAGGCCTTCATGTTCTTGGAGTCCCAGGCGTCGATGTCGGGCAGCGTGTCGGCGTCGCCGCGCAGCTCGTGGGGCAGGACCTTGCCCTGGGCGGTCCATTTCTCGCGTCCCTGGGTGCTGGGGAACGTGCCGGTGACCAGTCCGGGGACCGCGACGACGTCCCACTCGAGGCCCTTGGCCTTGTGGGCGGTGAGCACCTTGACGGTGTTCTCGCCGCCCGGCAGGGCGTTGTCGAGGCCCTTCTCGTACTGGGCGGCTGTGCGCAGGAAGCCGAGGAAGGCCAGGAGGGTGGCCTCGTCGTCGTTGGCGGCGAAGGACGCGGCGATGTCGAGGAAGTTGGACAGGGTCTCGCGGCGGCGGGCGGCCAGGGCGTGCGGGGACGCGGAGAGTTCCACCTCCAGGCCGGTGGTGGCGAGGACTCGGTGCAGGACGTCCATCAGCGGGTCGGACAGCGAGCGGCGCAGGTCGCGCAGTTCGGCGGCGAGCCGGGCGAACCGCACGCGCGCGTCCGGCGAGAAGGGCAGCCCGTCGTCGTCCCCGTCGCCCCCCAGAGGCGTCTCCAGGAAGGTGTCGAGGGCGTCTGCGAGTGAGATCACCTCGGCCGGATCGACGCCCTCGACGGCCGCGGCGAGCCGGCGGTCCGGGTCGTCGTCGGCACCCACGCGCGCGTGCGACACGAGAAGCCGGGCGCGGCGCCCCAGGAGGGCGAGGTCGCGGGCGCCGATGCGCCAGCGCGGGCCGGTGAGCAGGCGGACCAGGGAGGCGTTGGCGCCCGGGTCCTGGAGGACCTCGCAGACGGCGACGAGGTCGGCGACTTCCGGGAGGTGCAGCAGTCCGGAGAGGCCGACGACTTCGACGGGGATGTCGCGGGCGACGAGCGCGCCCTGGATTTCGGCGAAGTCGGTTGCGGTGCGGCACAGGACGGCGATCTCGCCGGGCGCCTTTCCGGTGCGCACGAGATGGGCGATGGAGTCGGCGATCCAGCCCAGCTCCTCGGCGTGGGTGCTCAGCAGCGCGCAGCGCACCATGCCGTCGCGTTCGGCACCGGAGGCGGGACGAAGGGCCTCCACGCCCGCGTGCCGGGCGCGTAGGGGCTCCGCGAGGCCGTTGGCCAGGTCGAGGAGCCGGCCGCCGCTGCGGCGGTTCTCGCTGAGCGCCTGGCGGGTCGCGGGGCGGCCGTCTGGGTGCGCGAAGTGCTCGGGGAAGTCGTCGAGGTTGGCGACGGAGGCGCCCCGCCAGCCGTAGATCGCCTGGCAGGGGTCGCCGACGGCGGTCACGGGGTGGCCGGTGCCGCCACCGAACAGGCCCGCCAAGAGGATGCGTTGGGCGACCGACGTGTCCTGGTACTCGTCGAGCAGGACCACCCGGAACTCGTCGCGCAGGATGTCGCCGACCTCGGGCCGGGTGCGGGCAAGCGTCGCGGAGAGGGCGATCTGGTCTCCGAAGTCGAGGAGGTCGCGCTCACGCTTGGCCGTCCTGTAGCGGCCCACCAGTTCGGCCAGTTCACGGCGCGCGGCGGCCGTCTCCGGGACCTTGCGCAGGTCGGCGTTGGTGAGTTTGGCGCTCTCCAGATCGCGCAGCAACGCGGCGTCGTACGCGCGCAGCTGCTCAGGCCGTACGAGGTGTTCGGCGAGTTCGGAGTCGAGCGCGAGGAGGTCGCTGACCAGGTCGGGGAAGGAGCGGGTGAGCGCCGGGTAGGGCCCTGGGGCCTCGCGCAGGACGCGGGCGGCGAGCTGGTAGCGGGTGGCGTCGGCAAGGAGGCGTGTGGTGGGTTCGAGCCCGATGCGCAGGCCGTGGTCGGTCAAGAGGCGGCCCGCGAAGGCGTGGTACGTGGAGATGACGGGCTCGCCGGGGGGGTTGTCGGGGTCGATCACGTCGGGGTCGGTGACGCCTGCCCTGATGAGCGCTTTCCGTACGCGCTCCGCGAGCTCGCCGGCCGCCTTGTTGGTGAACGTCAGGCCGAGGACCTGTTCAGGGGCTACCTGCCCGGTGCCGACCAGCCACACCACGCGCGCGGCCATCACCGTGGTCTTGCCGGAGCCGGCTCCGGCCACGATCACCTGCGGGGCGGGCGGTGCGGTGATGCAGACCGTCTGCTCCGGGGTGAACGGGATGCCGAGGAGCTCCTTGAGCTGTTCGGGATCGGTGATACGGGCGGGCACCTCAGAGAGGCTAGCCGCGGTCACTGACAGCGGGGGCCGCATCGGCCGCCGGGCCGGAGGATGCGCTGGTCAGCACGCGTGGTGCGCTTTGTCACTTCCGGCATCGCTTGACGACGCGGCGCCCCCGGGGGGCGGGCTTACTCGACCACGTGGCGTCCCTCGGGCCGTGCGCTGCACGACGCCCGGAATGCGCAGTGTGTGCAGTGCTGTCCTGTGGTCGGTGTGAACCGCTCGTCGAGGACCTTGCCCGCGGCAGTGGCGAGGAGGTCGCCGATCCACTCCCCGGTGAGGGGCTCTTGGGCCTGCACCTTGGGCAGGGTCTCGCCGCCTTCCTTCCTGGGGGCGCCCTGTCGGAGCTGGACGAGTTCGGCGCCGCCAGGGTCGGGGCGCTCGCCTTGGAAGGCCTCGTCGACGGCTCCCTCGCGTACGGCGAGCTGGTAGACGGCGAGTTGGGGGTGGTGGGCCACGTCGGCGGCGGTCGGTGCCTGTTTGCCTGTCTTGAAGTCGACTACGTAGGCGCGGCCTTCGGTGTCCCGCTCGACGCGGTCCATGGAGCCGCGGATGCGTACTTCGTAGGAGCCCGCTTCGAGGGTGACGTCGAAGTCGTGCTCGCTGGCCACCGGCGTACGGCCCGCTCGGTCCAGCACATGCCACTTCAGGAAGCGTTCGAGTGCCACGCGCGCGTGTTCCTTCTCCTGCGCCGACTTCCAGGGCGCGTCGAAGGCGAGCGCGTTCCACACGGAGTCGAGGCGCTCCATGAGGACGGCGAGGTCGGCGGGACTGCGTCCGGAGGCGACCTCGTCGGCCAGGACGTGCACCACATTGCCGAAGCCCTGGGCGGCTGTCGCAGGGGCGTCGGCCTTCACCTCGCGGCCGAGGAACCACTGGAGCGCACAGGTGTTGGCGAGTTGGTCGAGGGCACTCCCGGAGAGCACGACGGGCTGGTCACGGTCGCGCAGGGGGACCTTGCTCTCGGTCGGCTCGTACATGCCCCACCAGCGGTAGGGGTGCGCGGACGGCACGAGAGGGCGGCCGTCCTCGTCGCCGAGCGCGGCGAGCCGGGCCAGGCGGCGGGCGGCGGCCTCCCTGAGGGTGTCCGAGATGCGGGGGTCGACGATCGTGGCGCGCAGTTCGGCGACGAGGGCGGCGACGGACAGGGGGCGGCGGGGGCGGCCGGTGACGTCCTTGGGTTCGACGCCGAGTTCGGTGAGGAAGCGGGACGGCTGGTCTCCGTCGTCGGCGGGGGCCTTCACGGCGGTGACGACGAGACGTTCACGCGCGCGCGTAGCGGCCACGTAGAACAAACGGCGTTCTTCGGAGAGCAGTGCACCGGGGGTGAGCGGTTCGGCGAGGCCGTCGCGTCCGATGCGGTCGGCCTCCAGGAGGGAGCCTCTGCGGCGCAGGTCCGGCCACAGTCCCTCCTGCACGCCCGCGACGACGACCAGGCGCCACTCAAGGCCCTTGGAGCGGTGTGCCGTCATCAGGCGTACGGCCTCGGGGCGTACGGCCCTGCGGGTGAGCGTGTCGGCGGCGATGTCCTCGGCCTCGATCTCCTCCAGGAAGTTGAGGGCGCCGCGGCCACCTGTGCGTTCCTCGGCGCGGGCCGCCGTCGCGAACAGCGCGCACACGGCGTCGAGGTCGCGGTCCGCGTTGCGCCCGGCCGCGCCGCCACGCCGGGCGGCCCGCTCCAGGCGCTGAGGCCACGGTGTGCCGTCCCACAGCTCCCAGAGGGCCTCCTCGGCCGTGCCGCCGCCGGCGAGGCGCTCACGGGCCTTGCGCAGGAGGGCGCCCAGACGCTGGGCTCCGCGCGCGTACGAGGGGTCGTGTGCGACCAGTCGCTCCGGCTCGGCCAGCGCCCGTGCCAGCAACTCGTCCGAGGGCGGCGGGACGAGGTTGCCCCCGGCGCGCTCCTCCTCGCGCAGAGCACGGCCCAGGCGGCGCAGATCGGCGGCGTCCATGCCGGCCAGCGGGGAGGCGAGGAGGGTGAGCGCGGTCTCGGTGTCGAGCCAGGGGGCTTCCGGAGCGACGCCGGGCTCGGGCTCGGGCTCGGGCTCGGGCTCGGGCTCGGGCTCGGGCTCGGAAGCATCGTCGGTGGGAACGGCAGTGACGGTGTCCGCGCGCGTGGGGGTGTCATTTCTCTCAGCCGCCCCCTCTCCGTCGGCACCCGCCTCGGCCTCAGGTCCGGCCCGCCCGGCTGCCCCCGCTCGGTCCCGAAGTGCCGCCCCGGCGACCGCTTTGAGAGCCGTCAACAGGGGCGCCACGGCTGGTTCATGGCGCAGGGGAAGGTCGTCGCCGTCTATGTCGAGGGGGACGCCGGCCGCGGTGAGGGTACGGCGGACGGTCGGGACGGTGCGGTGCCCGGCGCGTACCAGGACGGCCATCTCGCCCCAGGGCACGCCGTCCTCCAGGTGGGCGCGGCGAAGGATGTCCGCGATGTTGTCCAGCTCCGTGCCGGAGGTCGGGTACGTGTAGACCTCGACGCGGCCACCGTCCCGTACAGGAGTCAGCTCCCTGTGGGCGCGGACCTTCTCCGCCGGGAGACGGGTCAGCGGCATGCGCCGGGTCAGGAGGCGGGTGGCGGCCAGCAGCCCGGCACCCGAACGGCGTGATGTCCTCAGAACCTCGACCGGCGCCGGAGTGCCGTCCGGGCGCGGGAAGGCCTCCGGGAACTCCAGGATGCCGTTCACGTCGGCGCCCCGGAACGCGTAGATCGACTGGTCGGGGTCGCCGAAGGCTACAAGGGTGTTTCCGCCGCCCGCGAGCCCGTGCAGGAGCCGTACCTGCGCCGGATCGGTGTCCTGGTACTCGTCGACGAAGACCGCGTCGTACTGCGCGGCGAGCCGTGCTGCGACTTCGGGACGGTGGGTGAGCAGCACCGCGCGGTGCACCAGTTCCGCGTAATCGAGCACTCCTTGCATATCGAGAACGTCGAGGTACTCGGCGAGGAAGGTGGCTGCGGCGCGCCAGTCGGGGCGCCCGATGCGGGAGGCGAACGAGTCCAACGCGTCCGGGCCGAGCCCCAGTTCGCGGCTGCGGGCGAGCACCGCGCGGACCTCGTCGGCGAAGCCCCGCGTCGTCAGGCAGGCGCGCAGCTCGTCCGGCCAGCGCACATGGGCGAGGCCGAGCCGCTCCAGGTCGGGCTGACCCGCCAGGAGTTCACGCACGGCCACGTCCTGTTCGGGGCCGGAGAGCAGCCGCAGCGGCTCCACGAACAGGTTGCTGTCCTGGTGGGCGCGGACCAGGGCGTAGCAGAAGGAGTGGAACGTGGTCGCCCGGGGCGCGCGGGCCGCCCCAATGCGCAGCGCCATGCGGTCGCGCAGCTCCACGGCGGCCTTGCGGCTGAACGTCAGCACCAGGACCCGCTCGGGGTCCGTGCCGCGCCCGATCCGGGCCGCCACCGACTCCACGAGTGTCGTCGTCTTCCCGGTGCCCGGACCTGCGAGAACGAGCAGCGGGCCGCCCTTGTGGTCAACCACCGCCCGCTGCGCTGCGTCCAGGAGAGGGGGATCCACCCGGACCGGTGGGGTACGCACCAGTCGGTAAGCGCCACGGTTCCCCTGCCGCCCCTGGTGGTGCGACAGGCGCCTGGTGGAGGAAGAGGAGCTCACGTGGTTCGCCGGTCCTGGTGGGTGTGCTGGTTGGCTTACTGTCGCGCGTGGGCGGCGGTGGCCGCGTGGTGAGGGGGATGCGCGCCGTTGACGCTACGCCCGCAAGGACAGCGGAAGGAGGGCTTCCGCTTCTTCCCTCTCATCCCTCAGGACGCTTGTGTCCCCTGCATCACGAACGTACGCCATGCCACGGACGTGCCCAGTTTCCCCCGTACGGGCCCTTGATCCCCCTTTCGGGTCTCCGATGGCGGAAGCTGTCAAGTGTGACGTTCCGCGCGCTGCTCGCCGTCCCACCGCGCTCGCTTCATGTCGACGCGCGGCAGGTGGCCCTCGGAGGCCCTGCTCGCCTCCTTCAGGGGCGTGCCTTCCGCCTGGTAGTGGCCGAGGGCTTTCAGTTCGTGACCCGGGAGCAGTACGCCGTCCGCGCGTATGACGCGCCACCACGGAACGGCTCCGCCGTAAAGAGCCATCACACGGCCGACCTGACGCGGCCCTCCTTCCCCGAGCCACTCGGCGACGTCCCCGTATGTCATGACGCGGCCGGGCGGGATCAGCTCGGCGACCTCAAGGACTCGCTCCGCATACTCCGGCAGGGCGTCCGCCGGAAGGCTCTCCTCGCTCATCCGCCCCATCCTGCCCCACCCCACCGACAACGTGACGGGGCGGTGACCAGGCGTATACCTCGCTCGGGAGCGGTGCTTCGGGCAGACTGTGCGCCCCCGCATTGCCCCCTGATGCCCCTCCGTGTCGGCGAGGCATGCCACCATCATGCGGGCGGTGACTGGTGATACGAGATCAAGAAGAGACGATGAAACAGCAGGGTGTGCACCCCGAAGAGGCGGAGGGCACCTCTGAGGTCTCGTCGCGCCCGGACACCGGCGACGACTCGGACGAGCGCACCTCGGACGCGCACAAGAAGGGCGGACGCACCTCGGACGCCAACAACGCGAACATGAAGAAGGGCGTCCCGGCCGCGGACTCCGAAGCCGACGACGTCCACTCCGAAGCGGTCGAGGGCGACGAACCGCTGCTCCCCGCGCGCGTGCACCGTCCCTCCGATCTGATGCGCCTCCTGGTGGGCATCCTCGCGGTCGCGGTACTGCTGGGGATCGCCGCGTTCGCGCACGGCACGACGTCGGGACTCGCCCAGGACATCAACAAGGGCACCGACGAGGCGCCCGACCTGCTGAGCGAGATCGCGGGGCTCGCGTCGAGCATCGCGATCCTGCTGGTGCCGGTCGCCTTCGCCATCGAGCGGCTGATCAAGCGGGACGGACTGCGTATCGCCGACGGCGTCCTGGCCGCCGTTCTGGCCCACGGAGTGACGCTCGCCACCGATCTGTGGGTCGCCAAGGCCGCCCCGGACTCGATCCAGAAGGCGCTCACGCAGCCTTTGCCGCAAGACATCCACGCCCTCACCGACCCGGTGCACGGCTATCTCGCGCCCGTCATCGCGTACATGACGGCCGTCGGCATGGCACGGCGGCCACGATGGCGTGCGGTGCTGTGGGTGGTGCTGCTGCTCGACGCCTTCTCCATGCTGGTCACCGGCTACACGACACCCTTCTCGATCATCCTGACGGTGCTGATCGGCTGGAGCGTGGCGTACGGGACGCTGTACGCGGTCGGCTCACCGAACGTGCGGCCCACGGGCCGGACGCTGATGGCGGGCCTGCGGCATGTCGGCTTCCATCCCGTGAGTGCCTCCCGTGAGGAGACACCGGAGTCCACCGAGAGCGGCGACCGCGGGCGCCGGTATTTCGTGACGCTGGAGGACGGCCGGCCGCTGGACGTCACGGTGGTCGACCGTGAGCAGCAGGCGCAGGGCTTCTTCTACCGCGTGTGGCGGCGTCTGACGCTGCGGGGCATCACCACACGCCGCAGCCTCCAGTCGCTGCGCCAGGCGCTGGAGCAGGAGGCGCTTCTCGCGTACGCGGCCATCGCGGCCGGAGCCAACGCGCCCAAGCTGATCGCCACCTCGGAACTGGGCCCGGACGCAGTGATGCTCGTCTACGAGCACACCGGCGGGCACACCCTGGACTCCCTGCCGGACGAGGAGATCACCGACGAGCTGCTGCGCGACACCTGGCATCAGGTGCAGGCGCTGCAGTCGCGGCGCATCGCGCACCGCAGGCTGGCCGGCGACGCGATTCTGGTGGATCGTTCCGGCACGGTGATCCTCACCGATCTGCGCGGCGGTGAGATCGCGGCCGGTGAGCTGCTGCTGCGTATGGACATCGCCCAGTTGGTGACCACGCTGGCCCTGCGGGTCGGCGCGGAACGTGCGGTGGCCTCGGCGGTCGAGGTGCTCGGCCCCGACACCGTCGCCGACTGCCTGCCGATGCTGCAGCCCATCGCGCTGACCCGCGCCACGCGCGCGACGCTGCGAAAACTGGCCCGCGAGCGGGCGCAGCGGGAGCGGGAGGCCGTGCTGGAGGCCTCTCGGCATGCCAGGCCGGGGCGCACCCAGCAGGAGGCCGAGGAAACCACCGGGCCCGTCGTACTCGAAAAGCCCGACAAGAAGGCCGTACGGGCCGAGAAGCGCTCCGAGAAGCGGGCGATCGACGAGGCCCTGGAGGAAGCACGCGAGGAGGATCTGCTCACCCAGATCCGTCACCAGGTACTGCTGATCAGGCCGCAGGCGCCGGTCGAACCGGCCCGCCTGGAGCGCATCCGGCCGCGCACGCTGATCAGCTTCATCGCCGGTGCCATCGGCGCGTACTTCCTGCTCTCGCAGCTCACGCACATCGAGTTCGGCACACTCTTCGACAACGCCGAGTGGGGCTGGGTCGCCGCGGCCGTGCTCTTCTCGGCGCTGAGCTACTTCGCGGCGGCCATGAGCCTGCTGGGCTTCGTGCCCGAGCGAGTGCCCTTCCTGCGGGCCGTGGCGGCGCAGGTCGCCGGGTCCTTCGTGAAGATCGTGGCACCCGCGGCGGTGGGCGGCGTCGCCCTCAACACGCGCTTCCTGCAGCGCGCCGGAGTGCGGCCGGGCCTGGCGGTGGCGAGCGTCGGTGCCTCACAGTTGTTCGGTCTGGGCAGCCACATCCTGCTGCTGCTCGCCTTCGGTTATCTGACCGGAACGGAGAAGACGCCGTCGCTGTCGCCGTCCCGTACGGTGATCGCGGGTCTGCTGACGGTCGCGGTTCTGGTGCTCGTGATGACCTCGATCCCGTTCCTGCGGAAATTCGTCGTCACACGTGTGCGGTCGCTTTTCGCGGGTGTCGTGCCCCGCATGCTCGACGTGCTCCAGCGACCGCAGAAGCTCATCACCGGTATCGGCGGCATGGTGCTGCTGACGGCCTGCTTCGTGATGTGCCTGGACGCGTCGATCCGGGCATTCGGCGGCGACGACATGCCCGCGCTCAGCCTCGCCAGCGTCGCCGTCGTCTTCCTCGCCGGCAACGCGCTGGGCTCGGCCGCTCCGACGCCCGGCGGCGTGGGCGCGGTCGAGGCGACCCTCACGGTCGGCCTGATCGCCGTGGGTCTGCCCAAGGAGGTCGCGGCGCCCGCGGTGCTGCTCTACCGTCTGCTCACGCTGTGGCTGCCGGTGCTGCCCGGCTGGCTGTTCTTCAACCATCTGACACGCAAGGGCGCGCTCTAGGCGTATCGAGGTCCCCGACGTCCCCGGCAACACATCTGACCCTCACCCGCACAGCCCGCGCCCCGAGCGTCCCGTCCCCCGCGACCGCAGGATGGGACCATGCCGAATCCTTCCCGGCTGCGAGCCGCTGCCCTGGCCGCCATCCTTGTGCTGTCCGTGACCGTCGCCGGGTGCGGCAGTGACGCCGGCGACAAGGACGACGAGGACCTGGCGGCGCAGGAACTGAGCTGGGAGGACTGCCCGCCACCGTCCGAGGCCCAGGGAGGCGGAGAGGCCCCGTCGGCCCTGCCGAACGGCGACAGGTGGCAGTGCGCGACGCTGAAGGTGCCCCTCGACTGGGACGAGCCCGAGGGAGACACGATCGGGCTCGCGCTGATCCGGGCGGAGGCGAGCGGCGCCGAGGAAAGGCGGATCGGGTCACTGATCTTCAACTTCGGCGGCCCCGGATCCTCGGGAGTGGCCACACTGCCCGCGTTCGCCACGGAGTTCGCGCACCTGCGCACCCGCTACGACCTGGTCAGCTTCGACCCGCGCGGGGTCGGCCGCAGCGCGGGCGTGGAGTGCCAGAGCGATGAACAGCTCGACGAGTACTTCCAGCAGGACGCCACCCCCGACAACGCCGCAGAGCGGAGAACGCTCCTGGAGGACACGAAAGCGTTTAACTCGGCCTGCGAGAAGAACTCCGGGAAGTTCCTCCCGCACGTGCGCACCACCGACGCGGCCCGCGATCTGGACCTGGTGCGGCAGGTCCTCGACGACGACAGGCTGCATTACTTCGGCATCTCGTACGGCACCGAACTAGGCGGTGTGTACGCCCATTTGTTCCCCAAGAAGGTGGGGCGGGCCGTCTTCGACGCTGTTGTGGACCCGACGCGAAATCCGGAGCAGGGTTCGCTCGGGCAGGCCAAGGGCTTCCAGCTCGCGCTGGACAACTTCGCCGAGGACTGCACCTCGAAGCAGGAGGCATGCCCGCTCGGCGACACCGCGCAGAACGTCAAGGACCGGATCGCCCGACTGCTCGAGGACCTCGACAGCCTGCCGGTCCCGGGCGTCTTCCCGCGCGAGCTGACCCAGACTGTCGCCGCCAGTGGCATCCTGCAGGCGCTCTACTCACAGGATTACTGGGAGTACCTCACCGAAGGGCTCCAGCAGGCGTACGCCGGCGACGGCACGGTTCTGATGTTGCTGTCCGACGCGATGAACGGACGGAATGAGAGCGGCGAATACAGCAACAGCGTCCCCGCCAACGTCTCCATCAACTGCGCGGACAACAAGGCGCGTTACACCACCGCCGATGTGGAGGCGAAGCTTCCGCAGTTCCGCACGGCCTCTCCCCTGTTCGGCGACTATGTGGCGTGGAGTCTGCTCGGCTGCACGGACTGGCCCGTGCCAGGAGCCGCCGACGACCCAGACGTGAGCGCCCCCGGGGCGGCACCGATCCTGGTGATCGGCAACACCGGCGACCCGGCCACGCCGTACGAGGGCGCCCGCAAGATGGCGGACGAGCTGGGCAAGGGCGTGGGCATCGAGTTGACGTACCGGGGCCAGGGGCATGGCGCGTACGGCAGCGGAAACAAGTGCGTGCGTGATGCGGTGGACGGCTATCTGCTGGACGGCAGGGTCCCGCCGACGGGCCAGGTTTGCCCATAAAAGCGCAGGTCACAGCGTTATCCACAGGTTGACACGGCTTCACTCGTGGTCTGCTTACTATGGCCTGACCGTCATTCGCGGCTCGTGCGGATGACTTGCGAGGGGGTAAGGGGCACATGGCGCGTTTCGTACGATCCACGGCGCTGGCCGCGGCCGCGGTGCTGGTCACCGGGCTTGCGGCGGCTTGCGGTGGCGGCTCGTCCGACGAGGGCAACGACGACGGAAAGGCCAGCGCCCCGCCGACCGCGGCGCCGTCCGGTCCGACGGCGAAGCTTCCGGCCTCGCTCACCTCACAGAAGCTGGACTGGGGCCGCTGCGGGGCCACCTCGGACGGACCCGCGCCGGGCGACGACTGGCAGTGCGCGTCGCTCAAGGTTCCGCTGGACTGGAAGAAACCGACGGGCGAGACGATCGGCATAGCTCTGATCCGCGGCAAGGCCACCGACGAGGACTCACGCATCGGCTCGCTGCTGTTCAACTTCGGCGGCCCGGGCGGCTCGGGCATCTCCATGATGCCGTCGTACGCGGCGCTGACGTCCCAACTGCAGGAGCGGTACGACCTGGTGAGCTTCGACCCGCGCGGAGTCGCGGCCAGCGAGGGCGTGCGCTGCCGCAGCGACAAGGAGATCCAGGCCGCCGAGTCGGTCGACTCCACGCCTGACACAGCGGCCGAGGAGACCTCCTACCTCAAGGACTCCGCCGACTTCGGCAAGGGCTGCCAGGAGTCGGCGGGCCCGCTCATGGCACACGTCTCGACGACCGACACAGCCCGCGACATGGACCTGATGCGCCATGTACTCGGCGACCAGAAGCTGCACTACTTCGGCATCTCGTACGGCACCGAACTAGGCGGTGTCTACGCCCACTTGTTCCCCCAGAACGTGGGCCGACTGGTGCTGGACGCGGTCGTCGACCCGAGCGCGGGCACGGTCGGCCACGCGAAGAACCAGACGCGCGGCTTCCAGCGCGCCCTGGACAACTACCTCAAGTCCACCGGGGAGAACCCGAAAGAGGGCTCTCAGAAGATCGCGGACCTGCTGAAGAAGATCGACGCCGAGCCGCTGCCGACATCGAGCGGCCGCAAGCTCACACAGTCGCTGGCGCTCACCGGCATCGTCCTGCCGCTCTACAGCGAGCAGACCTGGGCCGGCCTGACCAGCGCGCTGGATGCGGCGGAGCAGGGCGACGGTTCGGAGCTGCTGGCCCTCGCCGACAGTTACAACGAGCGTGACTCAACGGGCCGTTACGGCACGACGACGCATTCACAACGGGTCATATCGTGCCTGGACGACAAGGAGCGGCCGACGATCGAGGAGACGAAGAAGCTGCTCCCTCAGTTCCGGAAGATCTCGCCCGTCTTCGGCGAGTTCATGGGCTGGGACACGGCGGGCTGGTGCCACAACTGGCCGGTGGCCGGTCAGCACGAGACCCCGGAGGTCAGCGCGCCCGGAGCGGATCCCGTCCTGGTCGTGGGCAACACCGGCGACCCGGCGACACCGTACGAGGGTGCACGCAAGATGGCGGACGAGCTGGGCAAGGACGTCGGTGTCGAGCTCACCTGGAAGGGCGAGGGACATGGGGCGTACGGGAGCAGTTCCTGCGTGGACGACACGGTGAACGCGTATCTGCTGGACGGGAAGGTGCCGGAGGACGGAAAGGTCTGCGAGTCGTAGCCCACTGGGCAACAGGAGCTCGCACAACAGGAAGGGGCCCGGCACACCCGGTGCCGGGCCCCACTCCGCAAAGCCTGAGCCTGCGTCTAGTACACCGGCTTCTCGGGCTCGATCTGGTTGACCCAGCCGATCACGCCGCCACCGACGTGCACCGCGTCCGCGAAACCAGCGGACTTGAGCACGGCGAGGACTTCCGCACTGCGGACACCCGTCTTGCAATGCAGGACGATCTTCTTGTCCTGCGGCAGGGTCTCCAGGGCGGTGCCCATGAGGAACTCGTTCTTCGGGATCAGCTTGGCGCCGGGGATCGAGACGATCTCGTACTCGTTGATCTCGCGGACGTCGATGATCTCGATCTTCTCGTCATTGTCGATCCACTCCTTGAGCTGCTTGGGAGTGATCGTCGAGCCGGCGGCCGCCTCCTGGGCCTCCTCGGAGACGACGCCGCAGAAGGCCTCGTAGTCGATGAGCTCGGTGACGGTGGGGTTCTCGCCGCAGACGGCGCAGTCCGGGTCCTTGCGGACCTTGACCTGGCGGTACTGCATCTCCAGGGCGTCGTAGATCATCAGACGGCCGACGAGCGGCTCGCCGATGCCCGCGAGCAGCTTGATCGCCTCGTTGACCTGGATGGAGCCGATGGACGCGCACAGCACGCCCAGGACGCCGCCCTCGGCGCAGGAGGGGACCATGCCCGGCGGCGGGGGCTCCGGGTAGAGGCAGCGGTAGCAGGGGCCGTGCTCGGACCAGAAGACGGAGGCCTGGCCGTCGAAGCGGTAGATCGAGCCCCAGACGTACGGCTTGTTGAGGAGCACGCACGCGTCGTTGACCAGGTAGCGGGTCGCGAAGTTGTCGGTGCCGTCGACGATCAGGTCGTACTGGCTGAAGATGTCCATCACGTTGTCGGCCTCGAGCCGCTCTTCGTGAAGGATCACGTTCACGTACGGGTTGATGCCGAGCACGCTGTCGCGGGCCGACTCGGCCTTGGAACGGCCGATGTCCGCCTGGCTGTGGATGATCTGGCGCTGCAGGTTCGACTCGTCGACCTCGTCGAACTCCACGATGCCGAGCGTGCCGACGCCCGCCGCGGCCAGGTACATGAGGGCAGGCGAGCCCAGGCCGCCGGCGCCCACGCAGAGCACCTTGGCGTTCTTCAGCCGCTTCTGCCCGTCCATCCCTACGTCTGGGATGATCAGGTGGCGGGAGTACCTGCGGACCTCGTCTACGGTGAGCTCAGAAGCTGGCTCGACCAGGGGTGGCAGCGACACGGGGACTCCGTTGGTCGGTCAATCACTACAGTTGTTCTTGCCGTAACACTGCCACGCCCCTCTTCATTCCGAGACACCCGTTCCGACCCGCGAGACGATTTCGTCCCAGTAGCCGGGCATGGTCTCCCAGGGGACTACGCAACCGCCGCGGTCCGTGCGGTCGGTGAAGTAGATCGTCGAGGCACCCTGCCAGCGGGCTATGCGCAGCGCCTCCTCGAGATGACCCCGGGGCACGCTGTGCACGAAGTGGCAGAAGCGCTCGGGCGAGTGGTCGGCGGTCCACTCCGCCACCTGCGACCAGCGGTATTCGCTCCAAGGGCCGCAGAAAGTCACCAACTGGTCGGCGGTTTCGGCATATCCGGGGTGCGGGTGGGAGCCGTGTCCCAGGACGATATGGCCCTCGCCGAGGAACGCGCGCAGGGTGGTGGCCGTACGGATCACCTCAGGGAGCGTTGTCCGATTCGTGGGACAGCGGTCCAGATAGAAGCCGTCGACCCGGTACCAGTCGAGATACCGGTGCGCGTCCGAGATCAGCTCACCGAAGGTGCGTGCGCCGTATCTCACGTCCAGGTGCCCCAGGACCCGGACGCCCGCGTTGCGCAGCCGCCCCGCTGCGGCGAGGCAGTGCGGGTCGGGCCGGATGCCGGGACCGTCGGCGACGTTGAGGACGACCCAGTGCAAGGGGGTGCCGGGGCGGGTGAGTTCGCCCCATTCGCGAGGGGCAACGAGGGGGTGTGCATAGCCGGGGACGCCGAAGCCGAAACGTATGTCGGTGCTCGCGGTGCCCACCGCGGGGCTGGTCAGATGCGGCATGCCGCCTCCATCCAGATATCGGCGAGGGACTCTTCGAGGTGGATGCGGGGCCGCCAGCCGAGCCGGTCGCGTGCGGTGCGCACATCGGCCTGCTGCCAGCTGCCGCAGCCGTCGGGATAGGGGTGCGCGGCCGGAGCCGTGTGCTCGGGTTCGGAGCGGGGGTGACCGATGGAGGGCCTGACGATTCCGGGCGGGGCGTCGAGTTCGTGCAGTGCGCCGCCGTAGCCGGCCACGCGCGCCAGGACGGCTGCGGCGTCCCTGAGCCGTACGGCACGTCCGGAGCCGATGTTGATGACGCCCTGTGCGGCGGAGAGGGAGGCGGCGTGGACGGCGCGCGCGACATCGCGTACGTCGATGAAGTCGCGCTGGATGCCGAGTCCACCCACCTTCAGTTCGCCGTCGCCGGACTGCATGGCCCGGCGCATGGCCTCGGCGAGGCGGCCGAGGGGCGAGCCGGCGGGGGTGCCGGGTCCGGCGGGCGAGAAGACCCGCAGGACAACGGCGTCCAGGCCGGAGCCCAGGACGAGTTCTGTGCCGGCAAGCTTGCTGACGCCGTACGGGCCGCCGGGGCGCGGCGTGGCGTCCTCGGCCGTGCAGGAACCGGGCTGGCTGGGGCCGTACTCCGCGCCGCAGCCGATCTGCACGAGGCGTGCCCCGCAGCTGCTGCGGCGCAGGGCCTCGCAGACGGTGGCGACGGCGACGGTGTTGTGCCGGGTCAGTTCGCGGGCGCCACCGCGGGTGGCACCGGCGCAGTTGATGACGACGCCGGGGTGCACCGCGTCCAGGAAGCGGGTCAGTGCGCCCGGGCTGCCGCTGGAGAGGTCGAACCGTACATCCGCGTCGTCGCCCCGGCCGAGCGCGGTGAGCTGCACGGCCGGGTCGGCGAGGAGTCGGTCGGCGACGTACCGGCCCAGAAATCCGTTGGCTCCGATCAGCAGCACCCTCATCGGGCGACTCCCGGGGTGGATTCTCCGATACGGAGGGTGATCATTTCTTGTCTCCTTCGAAGGTGTTTCCCTGGTTCGTCAGGGAGGCCCGCGGTGTCGGCCCCGCGGGAGGGTTGCGCTCGGCACAGAGGCCGAGTGCCGGGCTGGGGATGCGGTTCACGGCCTCCCACCGTGGTCCGCGTGGGCCGAGGCCCGGGTGAGGGTCCTGGTCGCGTGGGCCAGGAGTACGAGCGCCGCGGCCCCGCACACGAGGGCCGGCACGGCACCGGGGCCCCATGCGTCGACCACGGTCTCGACGGGAACGGCGAGGAACGAGCAGCCGGGCAGGCGGCCCGCGAAGACGCTCGCCACAGCCGTCGCCTCGGTCGCGCCCGCGGCAGCCAGTACGACGGCCGGGGCATGCGTGAAGCCGTGCACGGTGAGCAGCCGGGCGAGCAGGAGGAGCGCTCCGAGGGCGCCGGTCCCGGCGTACGCGGCGGGACCGGCGGGCTCGTCCAGCAGCGTCCCGCACAGCGCGATCAGTCCGCCCAGGACGCAGAGGAACAACCCGAACACGCCCAGGAGCAGGGGCCGTAGGGATGTGGCGAATTCCTCCAGAGCTCGGCTGGCGGCCAGCCTGCGCCGGGCGCGTGCGGCGAAGAGGTGGGCGCACCCGGCCGCCGGGACACAGGCCAGGGCCAGGGCCGTCACCGACGCGAGAGGCACTGGCCAAGGGTTGTGGAGGTCACTGTTCAACCAGCTGTCCGGGCCACCCGCGAGGGCGGCGCCGAGCACGCCGTTGCCGAGGAGGGCGTATGCGAGGAGCCAACAGGTCCACGCGCGCGTGCCCTTCGTCGTGCGCCACGTGCGCGGGGTGTGCAGGGGGCCGCGCCCCAGAGCCAGGCGCAGGCTCAGGGCGATGGCAAGTACGCCCAGGACGGCGACCACGACGGCCAGGCGCGGTCGGGTCTCGGTCAGGCGCAGCCCGGTCACCGCCGCCGCACACACGGCGCCCGGCAGCAGGGCGAGCAGGGCCCAATCGGCGCGCACCTTTGGGAAATTGACCGCAGCTGCCCCTGGGCCCGTCTCGTCGTCGCGGGGCACACGCGCGTAGATCTCCTCAGCCAGCGAGAACACGTCGCGGTGCCGGAAGCGGGCCACGGTCCGGTCGGTCACCCCGTGCGCCTCCAGCCCCGCCGCGATCTCCAACGGATCCACGGCCCGCTCCCACAGCTCGCGGTGACGGTGCATCAGGGCTTTTACGGGGTCCACGGCGACCCGGCTGTCGGACTCGTCCGACGAAGCCCGCCCCCCTGGAGCGTCCATGGCACCCGGAGCTCCAGCAGTCACCAGCCACTCCTCGTCGGAGGCGGCCGCATCCCACGCTGTGACACCGCCCGGCGCCTCCGGCAGGCCCACGTCGCGCTGCCACCCGCTCATCGCGCCCCCTCCCCGGCGGGCACCGGCTCCTGCACCGAGCCGGAAACAGCGCCCGCCGCCCCGGATCCCGCAGCCCACCGCGGACCGCTCGCCGACGATGGCCGGGTTCCGGACTCGGCCCAGGGACCCCGCACATGGGCCTCGGCCGGTACGGCGAAGGGCAGCGGTTCGCCGGTGGCGTCGGCTCGGCGGACCGGGCAGTGCGAGACGATCTCCAGGTAAATGCCGTGAAACGCCGCGATGTTCTGCTCGACGGTGAACAGTTCGAGGGCACGCGCGCGTGCCGCCGCACCGAGGAGTGCACGGCGCTCGGGGTCGCGCAGCAGAGCGACGCACGCCTCGGCCAGCGCCCGCGGATTGCGCGGCGGCACCACCAGACCCGTACCGCCGATGACCTCCACGACCGCGCCGACGTCCGTGGACACCGTGGCGCGCCCGCAGAACATCGCCTCGACAAGGCTGATCGGGAAACCCTCGACGACGCTCGACAGAACGACCACGGCCCCTGCCGCGTACGCCTTCGCGAGGCTCGGCAGGTCCGGCCCGCCGATCTTCTCGAACGACACCGGGCGGCCACCGGTCCCGCCTACGCCTTCCACCCCATTGGGGAAGAGCCGCGCGGCCAGCGCCTTGCAGTCGGACAGATACGCGGCCCCAACCGGTCCCTCGGCAGGCGCGCCCACGATCCGCAACCGGGTCTTCGGCCGCGCCTTGCGGACCTGGGCGAAGGCGTGCAGCAGCGAGACGAGATCCTTGCCGGGCTCGATCCGCCCGACCCAGACCAGCGTGTCCGGATCGGCGCACTCCGCTCGCTCTCCCACCTCCCAGAAGGGGGACGCCTCCATGCCCGGATAGACCGTACGGAGCTTGGCGCGGTCGGCGCCGCAGCGCTCCTGCCAGCGGCGGGCGTGCGTATTGCCGGGCGTGATGAGCGCGGCCTGCCGGTACATCTCGGCCGCGAGCCGCCCCTGGAACGCCGCGAGCAGCGCCCGCGCCGGGCCGGACTCCTCGCGCGAGCCCAAGTAGTGCGCCCGCAACTGCACGCCGTACTCCGTGACCAGCAGCGGCACGCCCCAGAAGTGCCGTGCGAGCAGCCCGGGCAGGGCCGCGGCGCCCCCGGAGGTGGCGTGGCACAGGTCGACGGAGCCGAGTCCGTCCCTCTCGTCGTACCAGTCGAGCGACAGCGGCCGCAGGGTGCGCTCGATCCGGTCGGCGACGGTGAGCACATCCGGGACACGCGCACCGCGCGCAGCGGGCAGTGCGCCGGGCGCGCGGCAGGCGCTCTCCAGAGCGCGCACGGCGCTTTCGGAACGCAGGGCCCCGATCAGGCCGCCGCCCTCCTCCCGGACGAGTTCAGCAAGCCCGTACAACGCGTTGCCGAAACGGTCCGCCACACCCGATGCGCCATCCCCGGAGGCCGCCCCGGCGGCGTCCTGCGCAACGGCATCCCCCGCACAAACAGCCGCCGCCAACTCCCCGTAGCACTCGGCGAACCGCCGCCGCGCCCGGCGCCCAAACGCGACGCCGTCCTCGCCCTCGGTCCATAACGGCGCCGTGCGTACGCGGCCGACCTGGGGCGGCAGCTCGATGAAGCCCTCGCCCTGCTGTCGTTCGCTCCTACTGAGCGCGTAGACGTCGAAGTCGTGCTGCCCGAGCCCGCGTACGAGCCGGTCGCACCAGAGCCTGGCGTCACCGCTCACATATGGATAGCCACCCTCCGTAAGCAGTCCGATGCGCACGAGTGCACCCCTGATCTTCCGTATGGGGAGCCGCCGTTGCCCGGCGACTCACAGCGGAACGAACGTACGCGGACATGACGGTGGCGCGATGGACGGTTGTCCATCGCGCCACCAAAAGGGGTGAACGGTCGTAACTTTCCCGTGCGGACCGCGTTTCGTCGCGCTAAGAGATCAATCGAGTACGTACCGCAAGCGTCTCAAGCTCCGGGAAACGGCCAGGGGTTGGCCCGGCACTGGATTCCGTCGTGGTCGAGGAACTTGCTCTGCTGTTGCATGACGGGCGCGAGTTCGCCGTCCTTGTCGCAGGTCTCATGGCCGTTGCCGAGCCGGTGGCCGATCTCGTGGTTGATCAGCATCTGCCGGTACGCATGCATCTTGTCGCCGTACGTCTGGGCGCCCTGGGCCCAGCGATACGCGTTGATCATCACGCGGTCGGTGGCCGCGGAGTCGCAGGAGACGTTGTCCACGGTGGTGTCCAGGCCCGACTTGGCGCACCAGAACGCGGTGGTGCCGGGGCTGGCCAGCGTGATGACGAAGTCGGGCTGCCCGGTGGAGATCCGCTCGAAGGTACGGGCACCGTCGTGGGCCCAACTCCGTTCGTCGTTCAGGGTCTTGTGCACGGCCTGCGCGAAGAGTCCGCCGTCGAGGCCGAGGTCCTTCTCGACGTCGACGCGATAGGTGAACTTCTGTCCCGTGCCGGGTGCCTGGTCGAATCCGCGGACCGCCTCGAATTCCCCGCCGCCCTTGAGGTTCGCGTCCAGCGGATACTTCTTCGCCATCAACTGCCCGTACGTCGGCACAGTCGCGCCCTCGACTGGCGGGGGCGTCGGCCTGGTGTTGCCGCGCGCCGCGGAGTCCTTGACTTCCCGTTCCGCGCCGCCCGAAGCCGACGGGCGCGCGGAGGTGTCCTCGCGCCCGTCGGTGACCTGTCCGGCCACGACGACGGCGAGCACGGTGGTGACGGCGGCGGCCGCGATCCCCGTGAACGTCCAGCCCTTGCCGCCCTTGGCCTTCTCCATCTCGTCGGGCTCTGGGGGCGCTTTGTGCTGGGTTTCCCCGGGGTCGAGGTACCGGTCGGCGGCTTCGGTGGCGGAGTCGTACGGGCCCGAGTGGAGTGCCTGGTTCGCGGAGCGCCGCGCGAAGACGTCGTCGCCCTCCTCGAAGGCGTCGACGTAGGCCTGACGGGGACCCGTCGGACGCGGCGGCACTTGCCGCTGCTGCGGTATGGCGGGCCCAGGACCGGCAGCCTGCGATGCGCCGGGACTCCCCGTGTACGGCCCCTGGGGCGCGCCATACCCGGGCGCCCCGCTGAACACCCCCCAGCCACCGCCGGGTTCCCGCTGCTCGGGATGCGCACCACGGACCTGGGGGACACCGTGGGCAGGCGTGCCGTCGGGGAAGCGCGGGACGCCATGAGCCGACGTACCGTCAGAAAACCGCGGAACCCCACGCGCGGGCGTGCCGTCCGGCAGTCGCGGAACCCCATGAGCCGGAGTGCCGTCGGCGTACCGCGGAACGCCGCCCGCGGGCGTACCGTCCGGCAGTCGCGGAACCCCATGAGCCGGAGTGCCGTCGGCGTACCGCGGGACCCCGCCCGCGGGCGTACCGTCCGGCAGTCGCGGAACCCCATGAGCCGGAGTGCCGTCGGCGTACCGCGGGACCCCGCCCGCGGGCGTCCCGTCGGGGAACCTCGGAACCCCCTGCGCGTCCGGACGCGGTACCCACCCCTCGGGCAGCCGCGGTACCCCGCCCGCCGGTGTGCCGGGGCCGCCGCCCATCGGTGGCGGCTGCGGCTGGGGTTGCGGTCCGGAGGGAATCCGGCGTCGTCCGGTGTCCGGCTCCGGACGGCCTCCCGGAACCACGGGGATGTCGGCGGTGTCGCCCTTGCGGGCCGGCCCGCGTCGGCTGTGACGTCCCACGCGCCGCCTCAGCTCCCCGCACTGTTCGTTGTGCCGGCGTCGGCCAACTCGCCGGTTTCCGCGAGAAGTTCACGGACAGAGGTGGCCACGGTCTCGGGGTACTCCATCATCGCCACATGCCCCGCGTCCGGGAGCGTGAGCAGCCGGGAATCGCGGAAGGCCCGGGCCGCTCGCTGGGCCATGCGGTAGGAGACGAGCTGGTCACGGCCACCGTAGATGAGCAGCGTCGGGGCGAGCACCCGCTCGGCCTGACGCCACAGCCGGTGCTGGCCGCCCAGCGTGTACGCGTTCACGATGCCGCGGGCCGAGCGCGCCATGGCGTCCCAGAAGTACGGGAGGGCGAGCCGCCGCTCCATCTCCTCGACCGCGTTGCGGAACGCTTCGGGGGTCACGATGGTCGGATCCCCGTAACAGAGCGCCATGACGCCTCGTACGCGCTGCTCGGCGGACCAGTCCTTGGTGAAGCGGGTGAATGCGCTCGCGACCCCGGGCAGCGCCAGCAGCGCCGTCGGCACAGCCGAGCGCTGCACCAGGACTTCCGGCAGCGCGGGCGACACCAGCGCGAGCGTCCGCACGAGATCGGGACGTACGGCCGCGACGCGCGTCGTGACCGCGCCGCCCATCGAGTTCCCGATGAGGTGCACCGGACCGCGGTCGGCCGAGTCTAGATAGCGAATGACCGCGCGCGCGTGCCCGGTAACCGAATAGTCGCCGTCGTCCGGCGGCGGTGAGTCGCCGAAGCCCGGCAGATCAACGGCCTCGCTGTCCACGAGGCCGTCCAGGAGCGGCATGAGCGCCGACCAGTTCTGCGAGGAACCCCCCAGCCCATGCACATACAACGCGGGCGGCAGCCCCTCACGGGCCGGCGGTCTCGACCGGATCGTCAGCGTGATCCCGGGCAGCCCGACCTTGCGCAGCCGCTCCCCCGCCGCCACCCTGACGGCACCGACTTTCGGCGCGACAGAGGTGGCCAGGACGGACGGCAGATCGGTCGAAGACATGGAGCAATGTTACGAGACGATCACGTGGTGGATCGTGTGTTCGCCATCACAAGTCCCCATCGAATTCCGTGACAAGCGACGGCGACAAGCCCGCCCGGACCACCGTCACAGGCCCCCGCCGCAGCCCCGCCGAATCGGCGTCGGATCGCCACGGGATCGCGTAGCGACTCGATCTGCCCTCTCATACGCTTCGTGAACGAGGGCACTCGTACTTGTGCAAGCAGGTACTCGCACCACTCGGGAAGAGGACTCCATGACCGTCGACCCCACCGACCCCGAGACTCTCGTCGAAGCCGATTCAACTTCCACCGAATTCGACGTGGAGGCTCCCGAGGCCGACGCCGCCGAACAGCACGCGGAGCTCGCACCCCACCGGGACGAGCCACTGAGCGGCTCGGACCGCGCCAACCTGGACAACGCGAACGAGGCGGACCGCGCGGAGCAGGCAAGGATCATCGAACTCGACGAGGACGACTACCGGTGACCGCTCCGAGGCGCGCATCCGGGCGGCCAGCCTGCCCGGCATGCTCGTTTTTGGTGTGATCTGTGCGATTTTCACCGGCGTCCGGTCCGTGAAATTCTGCGCTCGCACCGCGCACAGCACGGTTACCGAAAAGTACGATGGCGGCGCGGCGCACACCGCACTGGACGATTTTGGGAGGCGGCGTGACAGCCATCGAGCAGACAGAGGCCGCACGCCCGCGGGGCACACGCCTGCCGCGCCGTGCCCGACGCAACCAGCTCCTCGGCGCAGCCCAGGAAGTGTTCGTCGCGCAGGGATATCACGCGGCCGCGATGGACGACATCGCCGAGCGCGCGGGAGTCAGCAAGCCGGTGCTCTACCAGCACTTCCCGGGCAAACTCGATCTCTACCTGGCCCTGCTGGACCAGCACTGCGAGTCACTGCTCCAGGCGGTCAGGGGCGCGCTGGCCTCGACGACCGACAACAAGCAGCGCGTACGGGCCACGATGGACGCGTACTTCGTGTACGTCGAGGACGACGGCGGCGCATTCCGGCTGGTCTTCGAATCGGACCTGACGAACGAGCCCGCGGTGCGGGAGCGCGTGGACAAGGTCACTTTCGAGTGCGCGGAGGCGATCTGCGATGTCATCGCGGAGGACACCGGCCTGTCCAGGGCCGAGTCGATGCTGCTCGCCTCGGGTCTGGGCGGGCTCGCGCAAGTGGTGGCGCGTTCCTGGCTGCACAGCGACCGCAGCGTGCCGCGTGACCAGGCGGTGCAGTTGCTGACCTCGCTGGCCTGGCGCGGCATCGCCGGCTTCCCGTTGCACGGCAGCGAGCACCACTGAGGGCGTCCTTGTTCCCGCCCGCTGTTCGCTCCTGGCGTTCTTGGACGCAGCGTGTACGTCCCCTCACCGGGCTAATGTGTGCTGCGTACGGCGCGGACGAACGCGCACATCAGTGACCGTCGGAGGGACATAGCCGTGGAGGTCAAGATCGGCGTGCAGCACGCGCCTCGCGAGATCGTTCTGGAGAGCGGTCAGACCGCCGAGGAGGTCGAGCGGGCGGTGTCCGAAGCGCTGGCCGGCAAGTCGCAGCTGCTGAGCCTCGTGGACGACCACGGCCGCAAGGTCCTGGTCCCGGCCGACCGTCTGGCGTACGTGGAGATCGGCGAGCCGGCCCCCCGCAAGGTGGGCTTCGGCGCGCTGTAGTTACGTCGCGACAAGGGCCCCGAGGCTTCAAGCCTCGGGGCCCTTGTCATGCCGACCATTGCGGATGCCCCCTCACTTTCTTGCCCGCGCTTTCCATAGACGGAGCACAGACCCCCCACAGGGGATGATTGCGTTCCGCAGGCCACGGGTAAGACGGGCTACGACCGAAGTGCACACGGCCGTGCGGGAGGGACCCCACCCAATGTTCTTGGAAGCGCTCGGCTCCGTGATCCTCGGTCTGGCAGTGGCCTGGCTGGCGATGTACCGCCTGCCGCACCGCCTCCCCGCCCCCCGCCTGGTCCTGTCGACGGGCGCAGCCGGAGGCCTGTTCGGCGCGTTCCTCACGCACAGCGCGCTGGGCGGAAACCTACTGCTGGTCCTCACCGGCGCGGTGGCCGTTGCCACGGCGTCCGTGTCGCTGCTCCTCCGCCCGGCGGGAAGACTGCGCCGCCACTCGGCGACGGTGTGAGCAAGGATTCTGACGAGGAGCCCTGAAGCGCCCGAACTTGGCTCAGGCAGCGAGGCCGAGCGCAGCCATCCGCTTCGTGTGCGCCTCCGTGATGCGGGAGAACATCCGGCCGACCTCCGCGAGGTCGAAGCCGTCCGCGACCCCGCCGACGAGCATCGTCGACAGCGCGTCCCGGTCGGCGACCACGCGCTGGGACTGGGACAGAGCCTCGCCCATCAGCCGTCGCGCCCACAGCGCGAGCCGTCCGCCCACGCGCGGGTCCGCGTCGATCGCGGCGCGCACCTTCTCGACGGCGAAGCTCGCGTGCCCCGTGTCGTCGAGTACGGAGAGGACCAGAGCCCGCGTATCGGAGTCCAGCCGCGCCGCGACCTCGCGGTAGAAGTCGCTGGCGATCGAGTCGCCGACGTACGCCTTGACGAGACCCTCCAGCCAGTCCGACGGCGCCGTCTGCCGGTGGAAGCCGTCGAGCGCCGCGACGAACGGTTCCATCGCCCCCGTCGGCTCCGCCCCGATCGCCGCGAGCCGGTCACGCAACTGCTCGAAGTGGTGGAACTCCGCCGAGGCCATCTTCGCGAGTTCCGCCTTGTCGGCGAGCGTCGGTGCCAGCTTGGCGTCCTCGGCGAGCCGCTCGAACGCCGCCAACTCCCCGTACGCGAGAGCTCCGAGCAGGTCGACGACCGCGGCGCGGTACTGAGGATCGACGGAGGCCTTCGTCCAGTCCTGGGCGGCGACTCCGGTGTTTTCGGCGGAGGTGTCGGCGGCAGTGTCGGCGGTGTTGTCGGGCGTCGTCATGAAGCGCACAATAGCCCGCTCACAGCAAGGCGTAAGCCCCTGGTCAGCCAGTGTGACGACCACTACGTGACCAAATCGACCAACGCATATGCGCGATTCCGGGGTATGGTGGTAATGAGCCCGCTGAGCTGATCTACGTATCTCAACGGGCCATATGAATGAGGATGCCCGGTCGGTGGCCCGATCGGCTCCGACCCGACAGCTCTCCTCGTCCGTAAGGCACAGTGCGTACGGAGTCCGGAGAGACCCTCAGCGGCAAGAGCGCTCGAGCGTCGGCAGTGGTCCCGTGCCACCAAGGCCCGCCTTTCAAGCGGCCGACGTCCCCGGCACGGTTCAACGACCCCCGCGCTCGCCTCGTGTCGCACACACAGAAGAGGCAGCACCCTGACTACAACCTTCCGAGATCTCGGGATCCTTACCGAGACAGCCGAGGCCCTCGAAGCCGTCGGCATCATCAACCCCTTTCCCATCCAGGAGATGACGCTCCCCGTCGCCCTTTCGGGCACCGACGTCATCGGCCAGGCCAAGACCGGCACCGGCAAGACGCTGGGCTTCGGCCTCCCGCTCCTCGAGCGCGTCACCGTCCCCGCGGACGTCGAGGCCGGCCGGGCCCAGCCCGAGCAGCTCACCGACGCCCCGCAGGCACTCGTCGTGGTCCCCACCCGCGAGCTGTGCACGCAGGTCACGAATGACCTGCTCACCGCGGGCAAGGTCCGTAACGTACGCGTTCTCGCCATCTACGGCGGCCGGGCGTACGAGCCGCAGGTCGAGGCCCTCAAGAAGGGTATCGACGTGGTCGTCGGCACCCCGGGCCGGCTCCTTGACCTCGCGGGACAGAAGAAGCTCAACCTCAAGCACGTGCGCGCGCTCGTCCTCGACGAGGCCGACGAGATGCTCGACCTGGGCTTCCTGCCCGACGTCGAGAAGATCATCAACATGCTCCCGGCCCGCCGCCAGACGATGCTGTTCTCGGCGACCATGCCGGGCGCCGTCATCGGTCTCGCGCGCCGCTATATGTCGCAGCCCACGCACATCCGCGCCACGGCGCCGGACGACGAGGGCCAGACGGTCCGGAACACCGCGCAGTTCGTCTACCGCGCGCACAACATGGACAAGCCCGAGCTGGTCTCGCGCATACTCCAGGCCGACGGCCGCGGGCTCGCGATGGTCTTCTGCCGTACGAAGCGGACGGCGGCGGACCTCGCCGACCAGCTGCAGCAGCGCGGCTTCGCCTCCGGCGCGGTCCACGGCGACCTCGGCCAGGGCGCGCGTGAGCAGGCGCTGCGGGCGTTCCGCAACGGCAAGGTGGATGTGCTCGTCTGCACCGACGTGGCCGCGCGCGGCATCGACGTCGAAGGCGTGACGCACGTCATCAACTACCAGTCGCCCGAGGACGAGAAAACGTACCTGCACCGCATCGGCCGTACGGGCCGCGCGGGCGCCAAGGGCATCGCGATCACGCTCGTCGACTGGGACGACATCCCGCGCTGGCAGCTCATCAACAAGGCGCTGGCACTTGGCTTCAACGATCCGCCGGAGACGTACTCCACGTCCCCGCACCTCTTCGAGGAGCTGAGCATTCCGGCGGGCACGAAGGGCGTCCTGCCCCGCGCCGACCGCACCCGCGCCGGGCTCGCAGCCGAGGAGGTCGAG
Organism: Streptomyces sp. NPDC048825; assembly: GCF_043198355.1. Lineage (NCBI taxonomy): Bacteria > Bacillati > Actinomycetota > Actinomycetes > Kitasatosporales > Streptomycetaceae > Streptomyces > Streptomyces sp. NPDC048825. Next base: position 258,078 of record NZ_JBICUR010000003.1, on the reverse strand, counting down.
GACCTCGGTGAGACCGGCGGGCGTGGTGCGCGCGGTCGCAGTGGCCGTTCCTCGGCCCCGGAGCGGGAGCGTGACAGCGAGCGCGAGCGTCCGGCGCGTACGCCGCGTCGACGCCGCCGTACGCGCAACGGTGCGCCGATCGATGCCACGGACCCGGCGGCCACCGCTGAGAGCCCGGCAGCCGAGTCGCGCACCCCACGTCGCCGTCGCCGGACGCGTGCCGGGGAGTCGGCCGAGACGGCCGTCGCCACGGCCGAGGGCACCACGCCGGAGACCACCGAGCCGACGGCTGAGCTTGTGGAGTCGGCCGAGCCGAAGCCACGCCGGCGTCGTACGCGCAAGACGGCGGAGACCGCGGAGGTCGCTGAGTCAGCGGCCACCGTCGTCGAGGAAGCCACGGAGGTAGCCGCCGAGGCGACCGCGACCAGGCCCCGTCGCCGGACCCGCAAGGCCGCCGAAACGGCTGTGGAGACGGCGGACGGCACCGTGGTCGAGGCGGTGGAGACCAAGCCGCGCCGGACCCGCAAGGCAACGGCCGAGGCAGCGGTGGACACCGCCGAGGCCACCGAGGCCAAGCCCCGTCGCCGTACGCGCAAGGTTGCCGAAGCCGCCGAGGCCGACATTCCGGCCCAGGCGACCGCGACGGAGGAGCCCGCGACCACACCGCGCCGCCGTACGCGCAAGGCAGCACAGGCCGCGCTCGACACGGCCGAAGGCACAGCGGTCGAGGCGGCGGAGACCAAGCCGCGCCGGACCCGCAAGACCGCGGCCGCTGCTGAGGCCGCCGTGGACACCGCCGAGGCCACCGAGGCGAAGCCGCGCCGCCGCACCCGTAAGGCGGCGGAAGCCGACATCCCGGCTCAGGCGGCCGAGCCTGTCACGGACGAGGCCCCGGCCAAGCCCCGGCGTACCCGCAAGGCGGCGGCCGCGCCCGCCGACGCCGAAGCGCCGGAGGCGACGCCCCGCCGTCGCACGCGCAAGAAGGCGGCAGCCACCGAGGCAACCGAAAGCTGAGCCTCTCTCCGACGGCCCGGCCCCAGCACTTGGGGCCGGGCCGTTGCCGTTGCCGTAGCGCGCAAAGACCGCCCGCCCCGCAACCCGCCCGACAGCTTCCCCAGATAGCCTCCTCCTCATGAGCAGGCCCGCCACCTTTGTCCCGCCGCCCGGCGCCCGTGCGTACCGGCTCGGCACCGCGCGCGGTGAGTTCGCCGTGATCGACGCCCCCGTGGCAACCGGCGTCGAAGCGAAGGGAACCGCGCTTCTGCTGCCAGGGTTCACCGGCAGCAAGGAGGACTTCATCTCCCTGCACGAACCCCTGGCCGCGGCCGGATACCGGACCGTCGCCGTGGACGGACGGGGCCAGTACGAGACGCCTGGCCCGAGAGACGACGAAGCCCCGTACGCGCAGGGCGAGTTGGCGCGGGACGTACTCGCCCAGGTCGACACGCTCACCGACACACAGCACGAACGGGTCCACCTCGTCGGCCACTCGTTCGGCGGACAGGTCGCCCGGGCCGCCGTACTGCTGGACTCCACCCGCTTCCGCTCGCTCACCCTCATCGCCTCAGGGCCGGCCGAGATCTCCGCCTCACAGCAGCTGCGCGTCAAGCTGCTGCGGGACGCGCTCGCCGTGATGGACATGGCGCAGGTCTGGGACGCGATCCAGGCACTGGAGCCTCCGGAAGACGCGGCCGACCAGCAGGACCTGGACGCCGGACTCGACGACCTCGAAGTGCTCAGACAACGCTGGCTCGGCAACAGCCCCGCTCAACTCATCGCCGCGGGCCGCCAGTTGTGTACGGAACCCGACCGTGTCGCCGAACTGGCAGCCGTACGGATCCCCTTGCACGTCCTGTCGGGCGAAGAGGACGGCACCTGGCCGGTGCCTCTCCTCGACGACATGGCCGTACGCCTCAAGGCCCACCGCACGGTCGTATGCGGAGCCGAGCACTCCCCCAACACGGATTGCCCCGTGGAAACGGCCGAAGCCCTGGCCACCTTCTGGCAGCGCACCGACCAGACCGAGTAGAGGCTCAGTACTGAGCCTGCAAGTGCCCCCAGAACCCGTCCCGCAACGCCCGCCGCAGATCCGCCTGTCCCCGTAGCGAGTACTGCAGCAAGCCCTCCGCCTCCACCAGCAGATCCTGGTCGACAGGCCCGGGCAGATACGGATGCCCGGGCAGCAGGTCCGCCAGCGCCTCCCGCCCTCGCGCCCCCAGCCACTGTGCGGCGATCTGTGCTCCCACGAACCGCACGTCCTCTCGCGTGGGCCGCGCCCCCGCCGAGGCTTCGTACGAGGCGGCGGTCCGACGGGAGACGTACGGCTTGAAGAACTCCAGATCGAAGGTCCGCTGGCTGTCGACCTCCCAGAGCAGCGGCTCCGCCTGGTTGCGCCCCTCCGGCGCCTCGATGCCCCAGAGGTGGACCCGGGCCCCGTACCCCTGCGCCGCCTCTACCGCGGAGACCAGGTCCTCGTCGCCGCCGATGAGTGCGGCGTCACTGATGGCGCGGTGCCTGGCCAGTGACTCCAGGTCGCTGCGGATCAGGGAGTCGACGCCCTTCTGCTGGTTGTTGGCGTTGAGGTTGCCCAGCCGGACCTTGACGTCGGGCAGCTCGGCGATGGACTGCTGCTCCGCCGTATGGATGCGGCGGCGCGCCCCGTCGTACCAGTAGACACGCAGCAGCCTGCTGTCCGCGAAGATCGTGCGAGCCCTGTCGATGAGCGCCTCGATGAGGCCCTCGGCGTCCAGATCGAAGGCCCGGCGGTCCTCCGTACCGGCGACGAGCCGCCCCGCGGCGGCGTACAGATAGCCTGCGTCGACGAAGATCGCATGGGTCGACGGCGTCTTCGCCACCTCGGCGAGCATGCGCAGGAGCAGCTCGTTCGTGCGGTCCATACGCGCACCGAGGGCGGCCAGTGCGTCGCTTCCCGCGAAGTCGTCATTCATATGCGCCTCATTGTCGCAGCACGTCACTGTGTGAACACAAGCGGTCCACTACCGGCAAGTAATTAGGCGTTCGAAAAATTTATTTAGCGTAGGGAATGTTTGTAACTGGCATCCCGTTGACTCGTTGGGGAACCCAGGGCACAGACGCCCCATGTTCCGCCCTCCAGTAGTTCTCCTTCAGGAGGATGACCAGACGAAGGGAGAAGCCCTATGCGCTTCGAAATCATGCGCCTCGACGACGTCGACGGCACCGCCGTGGACACGACCGTCGTGGACGCCGCCTCCGTCAACCGGATCGTGCAGCAGGCCGCCGCCATCGGCCAGCGCATCCTGATCCGCCCGGCCGAAGCCCCGGCCTCGTAACGCGCGGACGCCCGAGAGCACACTTCAGAACCCCGTACGGCATCGATGCCGTACGGGGTTCTGCGTGTTCGGCTCCGCTCAGCTCGACTGGATCACCTGCGTGACCCCGTTGATGATCTGCTGCACGGCGATCGCGGAGAGCATCATGCCGGCGAGCCGGGTCACCAGGACGACCCCGCCGTCCTTGATGACGCGGATGATCAGCAGCGAGTACCGCATCACCAGCCACAGCACGACGTGGATGGCGAGGATCGCGGTCCACACCGCCACCTGAGGCGCGACGCCGTCGGCCTTCTGCACCGCGAGGATGACGGACACGATCGCGCCCGGTCCCGCGAGCAGCGGCATGCCCAGGGGTACGAGGGCGACGTTGACGTCCTTGGTCTGCTTGGGCTCGTCTGTCTTCCCGGTGAGCAGATCGAGGGCGATCAGCAGGAGCAGCAGACCGCCGGCGATCATCAGCGCGGGCACGGACACATGCAGGTAGTTCAGGATCTGGTGCCCGAGCAGCCCGAACACGGTGATCACAGCGCCGGCCACGCAAACGGCCTGGAACGCCATCCGCTTCTGCACCCGCGCCGGCCGTCCGGACGTCAGCGCGAGAAAGATCGGGGTGATCCCCGGGGGATCCATGATGACGAAGAGGGTGAGGAAGAGTGAGCCGAAGACGGCGAGGTCGAACACGGTGAGCCTTGGTGTGGGAAGGGGTGCGACAGGGAGGGGCAGAGCCTCTGGGACAGGAGAGGGTCAGAGGCCCGCGGCCCCGCCCGCACCCGGTACCGGGAACGCCCCGGTAGCCCGCCGCGTGATCTCCCCGTAGATCTCGGGATCCGTGGTGAACTCCCCGAGCACACACGTCTTGCGGCTGCCGTGATAGTCGCTGGACCCGGTCGCCAGCAGCCCCAACTCGGCCGCCAGGTCCCGGAGTCGGGCCCGGGCCGCCGGGTCGTGGTCCATGTGGTCGACCTCGATCCCGTCGAGTCCGGCCGCCGCGAGCTCGGCGATCGCGGACTCCGGCACGACCTGGCCCCGCTTGGCCGCGGCGGGATGCGCGAAGACGGTCACGCCGCCCGCGGCCTTGACCAGCCGGATCGCCTCGAAGGGGTCCGACTCGTGCTTCTCGACGTAGGCCCGGCCGCCGTCGGCGAGCCAGTCGGGCGTGAAGGCGTCGGAGACGCTGGGCACGACGCCCAGCTCGACCAGCGCGGTCGCGATGTGCGGCCGCCCCACGGACCCGTCGCCCGCGATCCGCGCCACCTGCTCCCAGGTCACCGGCACGCCCAGCTCCTGGAGCTTACGGATCATGCCGTGGGCCCGCGGCACCCGGTCGTCGCGTACGAGCTCGCGCTCGCGCAGCAGATCGGGCTCCTCGGGATCGAAGAGGTACGCCAGCATGTGCAGGCCCACGCCGTCGAGACGGCAGGAGAGCTCGGCTCCGGTGACGAGAGTGAGGCCTTCCGGAACCGCGGCGATGGCCTCGGCGTATCCCCGGGTGGTGTCGTGGTCGGTCAGCGCGACGACGTCCAGACCGGCCGCGGCGGCATTGCGCACCAGCTCGGCGGGGGTGTCCGTACCGTCGGAAGCCGTGGAGTGGGTGTGCAGATCGATGCGCACGTACGAGGACTCCAGGCTCTGACCGGGCGGAAGGGGACACTCCAGAGTAACGGGAGCCGCACCCGCCCCCGCCCTGAGCCCCCTAGGGCTCCAGGATCCGCGGCGACAGCGCCCCGCACGGCAGCAGGTCCACCTCCGCGCCCGCGTCCCGCAGGTCGGTCAGTACCAGCTCGTCGTACATCAGCAGGCCCGACTGCTCGGGCCAGACGACCGCCCACAGCCACAGGCCGCGCGCCTCTCCGGCGAAGACGGCGCGGTCGTCGGGGGTGCCGGAGACCAGCCAGAGGGGGGTCGGGCGGCCCGCCGCGAGGACCTTCGCCTGGGCCGGCTTCTCGACGTTCATGTACGGGCCCGGGTCCGGGCCCGCGACTCCCGCGTACCGCGCACCGAGGCCCACGCCGAGCTCCTCGGCAACGAGCACCAGCTCTCCTACACCGCCGAGCGGGCCCGGGCCCGAGCAGGCCACGGCGGTGGCACGGCCGCCGCTGCGGTCGTCGCCCGCGAAGGCCGCACCCGTGAAGAGCCAGCCGACGGGCAGCGGCCAGGGCATCCACACCGGCACGCGCGCACGGTGCACCACGACGCTGAGGGCCTCGACGCTGGGCGGGATCACGGGCTGCAGCGGGTGCACAGGGCCGTGCACATCACACTGCCAGGAGTCGGCAAAGAGTCCGGGAGCCCTGACCCGGCCACCACACTTCGGGCAACTGGGTTCGCCCCTCATAGGCCCCAACGGTCCTCCCCGGCTGTCGCCGCGTCAAGGACGATCACCCGTCCGGCGAGCCACGTCGCCGCCGACTGAACGAGTGTGACATTCCCAACTGGACGAATCCAGCGGACGGTTGGGTTCAGTCGAGAGATACGGATTTGCGCAGCGGATCGCGCAGGTCGGTTCCGCCGGTGAGCCAGCGCTCCCGGAGGGCCTGCGCGCCGTGCACCCGCTTCCACGCCGCCTCGTTCGGCGTCATCGGGAGCAGCGGCAGAAAACGTACGGGATCGAGGGGCTCGTCCAGGTCCAGGTCCTCGACGAGGCCGCCCGGCTCGGCGACCAGTACGGAGGTGAACGGGGCGCCCGGCCACAGGGGTTCGCCGACGTCCAGCGAGGCTCCGGGGGCCACGACCAGGCCCTCGACCTGCGGAGACGCTGCCAGTACGGCGAGTGGGCGGAGCACCTTGTCGGTGTCGGCGACGCCCGCGCGTACGGAGAGGACCAGCTCGGCGCGCGGGCCCTCGATCGGGTCGGCGAGGGCCGCCGTGGGGTCCGTCATCGGCTGCGCGGACATGCCGAGCGTGGCGTAGCGGACGATCTCTTCCCCGGCGGCTCCGCCGCTGAAGCGGAGCACCTCGATGCGGTCCGTGCCGAGGAAGGTGACCGCGGCGCGCGCGTCCGGTTCGCCCAGCGCGGTACGCAACCGGGCCTCCACCAAAGGAAGAACATCAGCCATATGGCGAGCATATGCTGCGTCTTTTCGGGGGGGTTCTGCCCGGTTCCCGGGAGCGGCAAGGCCAAAGAGGCGGCTTGACAGGCCAGTCGGCTGATAGTCTTGGCCGCTGGTCGGGGCAGCACGCAGAAGCGTCGCTCTCCAGTCCCGACGCGCGACACTCCCCTACGGGGGATGGATCTCCCCTACGGGGGACCGGCCGGAGGAGGTGGGGCTCCATGGATCGAAGTCGACCGTGTAGTACTACCCGCTCTTCCGGCTGCTGAGTTCCTCACAATCCGAGCTCTACTGGCTGCCGCCTCCCGTACTCGCGTCATGCGTGTCGGTGCACGACGGAAGAGCACTTCGTTTTTGCCTGATCTGTCTGATCTGTATCAGTAGCGAAGCTGCCACCGCGACGGTGCGGTGCTCCCCGCTTTGCGGACGCGCCAAACATCCTCAGTCAGGACGTCCCCATTCCGGGCAGTTCCAACCGTTGCCGGGCGGCTCGTACGCGAAGGAGCCTGCCATGTCGATGATCCGAGACCTGCGCGCAGCGGTCCGCCCCTCGCTGCACAAGGACAGCGGCACGTACGACAGCACCCGCGAGGCCGGGACGAACTCGGCTGTCGTGGACTGCGCCATCTACCGCGACGGCGCCCGTGTCGCGTTCCCCACGACCCTCACGCCCCATGAGGCGATGCTCCAGGTGCGCCGTGACGGCGGCTTCGCCTGGATCGGGCTGCATGAGCCGACGGAGGACGAATTCGCCGTCATCGCCAGCGAGTTCGGGCTTCACCCGCTCGCCGTCGAGGACGCGGTGCACGCCCACCAGCGGCCCAAGCTGGAGCGCTACGACGAGACGCTGTTCACCGTCTTCAAGACCATCCACTACGTCGAACACGACGAACTCACCGCCACCAGCGAGATCGTGGAGACCGGCGAGGTGATGTGCTTCACCGGACGGGACTTCTTCATCACCGTTCGGCACGGCGGGCAGGGCTCGCTGCGGGCGCTGCGGCACCGGCTGCAGGACGACCCCGAGCTGCTCGCCAAAGGGCCGTCGGCCGTGCTGCACGCCATCGCCGACCATGTCGTCGACGGGTACATCGCGGTCGCGGACGCCGTGCAGGACGACATCGACGAAGTCGAGACGGCGGTGTTCTCGCCGGGGCGCAAGGGAGGCACCTCGCGCGGTGTCGACTCTGCGCGGATCTACCAGCTCAAGCGTGAGGTCCTGGAGTTCAAGCGGGCGGTGTCCCCGCTGCTGCGGCCCATGCAGTTGCTGAGCGAGCGGCCGATGCGGCTCGTGGACCCCGACATCCAGAAGTACTTCCGCGATGTCGCCGACCACCTCGCCCGGGTCCAGGAGCAGGTCCTCGGGTTCGACGAGCTGCTCAATTCGATCCTCCAGGCCAATCTCGCCCAGGCATCGGTCGCGCAGAACGAGGACATGCGCAAGATCACGTCCTGGGCGGCGATCATCGCCGTACCCACGATGATGTGTGGCGTCTACGGCATGAACTTCGACTACATGCCGGAGCTGCGCTGGAAGTTCGGATACCCGCTGGTGCTGAGCGTCACGGTGGGGATCTGCTTCGCGATCCACCGCACGCTGAAGCGCAACGGATGGCTGTGAGCCGGCCCGGGACTGCGGTGAGCGGGCGCGGCTCGATGTGAGCGGGCTGGATACCCTTGCTGCCATGACGGATGAGCTGCTCGACCAGGCCCTCGTCGAGGAGGCCACCAAGAAGTCCGCGCTCGTGTGGGTGCGAGGCGGTGGCGCACCGGTGCCGGACCGCGCGCTGTGGCATGTGTGGTTCGAGGGTGCCGTGTGCCTGGTCGGCGACGGGCCCGGTGAGCAGCCGCTGCCGGGGCTGGCCGACGGGGGCGAGGCGGTGGTCACCGTACGCAGCAAGGACAAGGGCGGGCGGCTTGTTTCCTGGGCGGCGAAGGTCGTGGAGCTGGCTCCCGGGTCCCCCGAGTGGGACGCCGCGGTCGCCGAGCTGAAGGGCAAGCGGTTGAACGCTCCGGATGGCGAGGCCATGCCGGAGCGGTGGGCTCGGGAGTGTCGAGTGCTTCGTCTGAAGCCGACGGGGGAGCTGGCCGCGTTGCCCGACGGCTCACTCGCGGCCTCGCCGCGGCCGACGTCCGCGACTACGCGGGAGCCGATCCCTGCGGGGGTGCATCGGCTGCTGTTCCGCGGGCGAAAGCGCCGTTAGCCGCGCCGGCAGATCGGTTCCACGCTGCGGGTGCGTGAGCCCTTACGACTCCGGCAGTTGCTGCCCGTAGTCCACCATCTCGTTCTTTGCCGGTTCTTCCAGGGGGAAGTCCTTGCCCCAGTCGGTCAAGCGGATCGTTCCCGCGCCGCCTGCTCGGGCCAGGAGCAGGGGGTAGGGCTTGCCCTCCAGGGAGACGTCCAGGGTGCCGCCGGAGCCCTTGTCTCCGGTGATGCGGATCGTGCGGATGCCGGAGCGTTCGTGGTGGCCGTCTGTGGCCAGGGTGCCGTGGAGGGTGAGAAGGCCGTCCAGGAGTACGTCCTTGTCGGTGAAGCCGCTGAAGCGCTGGTAGGCGGGGTCGCCCTGCGGGACCTTCACGAACAGGCCGTCGAGCTTTTCGGCGGCCTGTACGTCCGCGTCGCCCTTGCCGTCCTTGTCGTCGGCCCAGAAGTCCGCGTCTGCCTTCAGGAACAGGTGCTCGCCGACTCGCAGCAGCCGGAAGGTCGTGTCCTGCGTGGTGACGGAACCGGTGCCGCCGTCGGCCTTGAGGCGCATGTCGAGCTTGTACGTACGCCCGTTGCTGACGACCGAGCCGGAGAGGTGGACCGCGTCCGCTCCCCGGGCCGCACGGTTCGTCCTGTCCTGGATCTCTTCGGCGGAGAGCTTGCCGACCCCGTTGGTGCCCGCGTTCGGGTCCTCACCGCCGCACCCCGTCAGTCCAGTCCCCGTCACGACCAGTGCGCACATCGCGCTGATGAGTGCGGCCCGGTGGGTACGGCCCTGGGGAATTGCGGTCACGGGTGGGGGCGCCTCTCGTTCGGGAGTCCTCAACGGCGTACGGCAGCGTACCTGTGCCGTCTCCGCACTCCGGAGGCAGTCCGTCCGGGCTCACCGCCGGGGCGTGTCCAGTCGGGACGGGCTAGCCTGAAGCCCGCAAAAGCGGATATATCGATAAGAGATCCGTAAGGAGGGAGGAGGTGTGCGGCATGGCCGCAGGCGCTCCCCGGATCTACGTCTCGCATCTGACCGGCGTCGCCGTCTTCGACCCGAACGGCGACCAGGTGGGCCGGGTGCGCGATCTCGTCGCCATGCTGCGGGTGGGAAGGCGCCCGCCCCGGCTGCTCGGCCTCGTCGTCGAGCTGTCCACGCGCCGCCGCATCTTCCTGCCCATGACGCGGGTGACCGGCATCGAGTCGGGCCAGGTCATCACCACCGGCGTTCTGAACGTACGGCGCTTCGAGCAGCGGCCCACCGAACGGCTCGTCATCGGTGAACTGCTCGACCGGCGCGTACAACTCGTCGAGACCGGCGAGGAGGTGACGGTACTGGATGTGTCGGTCCAGCAGTTGCCGGCCCGCCGCGACTGGGAGATCGACCGGGTCTTCGTACGCAAGGGGAAGGGGAGCACCTTCCGGCGGTCCAAGGGGGAGAAGCTGACCGTCGAGTGGTCAGCCGTGACCGGGTTCTCGCTCGAGGAGCAGGGGCAGGGCGCCGAGAGTCTTCTGGCGACCTTCGAGCAGTTGCGCCCGGCCGACCTCGCGAACGTACTGCATCACCTCTCGTCCAAGCGGCGCGCGGAGGTGGCCGCGGCCCTGGACGACGACCGGCTCGCCGACGTGCTCGAAGAGCTGCCCGAGGACGACCAGATCGAGATCCTCGGCAAGCTCAAGGAGGAGCGTGCCGCCGACGTCCTGGAGGCGATGGACCCCGACGACGCGGCCGACCTGCTGGCCGAGCTGCCCGAGGAGGACAAGGAGAGACTGCTCACGCTGATGCGCCCGGACGAGGCGGCGGACGTACGGCGGCTGATGGCGTACGAGGAGCGGACCGCCGGCGGTCTGATGACGACCGAGCCGATCGTGCTGCAGCCGGACGCGACGGTCGCCGATGCGCTGGCCCAGGTTCGCAACCCCGACCTCTCCCCCGCGCTGGCAGCCCAGGTGTACGTGTGCCGTCCGCCCGACGAGACGCCGACCGGCAAGTACCTCGGCACGGTGCACTTCCAGCGGCTTCTGCGCGACCCCCCGTACACGCTGGTCAGCGCGCTCCTCGACGACGTTCTCCAGCCGCTCGAACCGGAGGCCCCGCTGCCGGTGGTGGCCGGCTTCTTCGCCGCGTACGACATGGTCGCGGCGCCCGTGGTCGATGAGAGCGGGTCGCTGCTCGGCGCGGTGACCGTGGACGACGTACTCGACCACATGCTGCCCGAGGACTGGCGCGAGACGGAGTTCCATCTGGACGCGGAGACCGAGGGGGCCGCTCATGGTTCCTGAGCGCGACACCCGCGAGCGGGTCCCCGTGGGCGTCACCGGGCGCCCGCGCATCCGGCTCGACCAGCCGCTGCCGCCGCGCCGCAGGCTGATGCCCGAGTGGGACCCGGAGGCCTTCGGACGGCTGTCGGAGCGGATCGCGCGGCTCCTGGGAACCGGGCGGTTCATCGTCTGGATGACGGCCGTCATCATCCTGTGGGTGCTGTGGAACGTCGCCGCGCCCAGCGGCCTGCGTTTCGACGAGTTCCCGTTCATCTTCCTGACCCTGATGCTCTCGCTCCAGGCCTCGTACGCCGCCCCCCTCATCCTGCTCGCGCAGAACCGGCAGGACGACCGCGACCGGGTCAATCTCGAACAGGACCGCAAGCAGAACGAGCGGTCGATCGCGGACACCGAGTATCTGACCCGTGAGATCGCGGCCCTGCGTGCCGGTCTCGGCGAGGTCGCCACCCGCGACTGGATCCGCTCGGAACTCGAGGACCTGGTCAGGGGGCTGGAGGAGCGACGGCCCGACGGACGGGTCGTATTCCCGGCAGAACACCCGCGGGGACGTGACGTAGGCGACCGCTGACAGGCTTTTCGGGGGTGGGTGGAAGCGCCGTACCATCGTCCTTATGGCTACGGAAGACGCGGTGCGCGCAGCGCTGGCGACAGTGAACGACCCCGAGATCCAGCGACCCATCACCGAGCTGGGGATGGTCAAATCGGTGAACATCGGGGCGGATGGCGCGGTCGCGGTCACCGTGTACCTGACGGTCTCCGGCTGCCCCATGCGCCAGACGATCACGGAGAACGTGACGAAGGCGGTCGAGGCGGTCGACGGTGTCACCCGCGTCGACGTCACGCTCGACGTCATGAGCGACGAGCAGCGCCGCGAGCTGGCGTCCGCGCTGCGCGGCGGGCAGGCCGAGCGCGAGGTCCCGTTCGCCAAGCCCGGCTCCCTCACGCGCGTGTACGCGGTCGCCTCCGGCAAGGGAGGCGTCGGCAAGTCGTCCGTGACCGTGAACCTGGCGGCGGCGATGGCGGCGGACGGACTGAAGGTCGGTGTCGTGGACGCCGACATCTACGGCCACTCCGTGCCCCGCATGCTGGGCGCCGACGGTCGTCCGACCCAGGTCGAGAACATGATCATGCCGCCGTCCGCGAACGGCGTGAAGGTCATCTCGATCGGCATGTTCACCCCGGGCAACGCACCGGTCGTCTGGCGCGGCCCGATGCTCCACCGCGCGCTTCAGCAGTTCCTGGCGGACGTGTACTGGGGTGACCTGGACGTCCTCCTGATGGACCTCCCTCCGGGCACGGGCGACATCGCGATCTCGGTCGCGCAGCTGGTGCCGAACGCCGAGATCCTGATTGTGACGACGCCCCAGCAGGCCGCCGCGGAGGTCGCCGAGCGGGCCGGTTCCATCGCCGTCCAGACCCATCAGAAGATCGTGGGCGTGGTGGAGAACATGTCCGGTCTGCCCTGCCCGCACTGCGGCGAGATGGTCGACGTCTTCGGCACCGGCGGCGGCCAGACCGTCGCCGACGGCCTGACGCGGACGACCGGCGCGACGGTCCCGGTCCTGGGGAGCATCCCGATCGACGTCCGCCTCCGCGAGGGCGGCGACGAGGGCAAGCCTGTCGTCCTGACCGATCCCGACTCCCCGGCGGGCTCGGCCCTGCGCTCGATCGCGGGCAAGCTGGGCGGCCGGCAGCGGGGGCTGTCGGGCATGTCACTGGGGATCACACCGAGGAACAAGTTCTGAGGCCGGTACGAGGGTGGGGGCGCCGTTTCGCGAAACGGCGCCCCCACCCTCGTACCGACTGATCGAACCGCGTATCCGCTAGACGTACGCGGTGATGTCCTTGACCACGGAGAAACCCAAGCCGTACGCGCTCATCCCCCGCCCGTACGCGCCCAGGTGCACGCCCTGCGGCGTGGAGCCCGCGAGGACCCAGCCGAACTCGGACTCGCGGTAATGGAAGGACGCCGGAGTCCCGTCCACAGGGAGCGAGAGGCGGGACCAGTCCGGACCGGTCAGGTCGTCCGCGAGAACCCACGCCGTCTCGGTCTGCTGGTCCAGCCAGTCGTCGCGCAGGGTGTGGTCCATCTGGCCGGGCCAGGTGCAGTTCAGCAGTCCCACCCCCGCGAGCCAGGCCGCGGAGGACACCGAGGTGGCCTCCAGGAGCCCGGTGCCGTCGGCGCTGCGCCGCACGGGGTTGGCCGCGATGGTCACCACGACCGCGAAGCGCTCCTTGTCGTCCGTCGTCGACTCGCTGCGTACGGTCGGCTCGTCGCCGTGCCCGATCGAGCCGTGCTCGACGGCACCATCGGCCGCGGTGCCGACCTGCATCAGCCAGCGCGGTCCCGTGAAGGCCTCGTCGAGGCCGTACCACGGGAAGGGCGCCAGCAGGTAGCCGTCGACCGTGCCCCGGGCGGAGGGGACCGGTTGTCCGCCCTCCGCGTCCGACGCCTGCGCGCCTGCCCGACTTGTCGTCTCCATTGCCCGGACGCCTCCTCGCTCTCGTCGGACCGAAACGGCCCACCCCCCATCGGGCGTCCCTCCAGTCCGCACAACAACTAGGCAGGATAGCCACACGTCGAGAGGTAGCTGTGAAACCGGTCGGCGGGTGGGTCGGGTACCCGTCAGCTTGCGCCGCTGTGAGCAGGCAGAACTCGGTGGCGCGGGGGTCTTGGAGCTCGGCGGCAAACGGCTCGGGGGGCGTACGCCTCAGGTCGGCGTATGCCTCAGGTCGCGTCCGCGTCGAACGGGGGGCGCTCGGCCGGCTCGAGCTGCTCGCGCTTCTTCGTCATGTCGACGGTGCCGCCGGAGGCCGAGGAGGTGCTGGAGGAGGATGACGCGGACTCCGCCTCGCGGCCGTGCACCGCGTCCGTGACCTCGGCCATCTCCTTCTTCAGGTCGAAGCCGTTACGGATCTCCTTGAGCCCCAGGTCGTCGTTGTCCAGCTGCTTGCGGATGAACGTCTTGGGGTTGAGGTCCTCGAACTCGAAGTCCTTGAACTCGGGGCCCAGCTCCTCACGGATGTCCGCCTTGGCGCTCTCCGAGAACTCGCGGATCTTCCGAATGGTGCGCGTGACGTCCTGGATCATCTTCGGGAGCTTCTCCGGGCCGAAGACGAGCACGGCAAGGACAACGAGCGCCACCAGCTCGAGGGCTCCTATGTCATTGAACACCTTGCAGCTCCTTGGGATGTCCTCGGCCTCGGCGGGATTCTTCCGTGGTCCGGGCCGGATCCACGGTACCCGGCGTTCCTGTCTGTCCGGTACTGTCCCGGCGTCTTACTCGTGCCGTTGCTGTCAGTTCGTGATGGGTTCCTGTTGGTTCCCGTCGCTTGTTGTCCCCTCTGTGCCTGTCAGTCGCCGTCGGCGGAGCCGAGGACGAGGGTGACCTTCCGCTCCTTGCCGTCGCGCTCCACGGTCAGCTCCAGACGGTCGCCGGGGCGGTGGGCGCGGGTCTTGACGATGAGCTCCTCACCGGAGCGGACGGGCCGGCCGTCGACCTCGGTGATGACGTCGCCCGCCTTGATGCCGGCCCGGTCGCCGGGGCCGCCCTTGGTGACCGGCGGGTCGTCGCCACCCTTGGTGCCGACGCGGGCGCCGTCGCCCGTGTAGTCCATGTCGAGCCTGACACCGATCACCGGGTGCGTGGCCTTGCCGGTGTTGATCAGCTCCTCGGCCACGCGCTTGCCCTGGTTGATGGGGATGGCGAAGCCCAGGCCGATCGATCCGGACTGGCCGCCCTCCAGATCGGAGCCGCTGCCGGCGGAGCGGATGGCGCTGTTGATGCCGATGACGCGGGCCTTGGAGTCCACGAGAGGGCCGCCGGAGTTGCCGGGGTTGATCGGGGCGTCGGTCTGCAGGGCGTCGACATACGAGACGTCGCTGCCGTCGCCCGACTCTCCGCCCGCGGTGATAGGCCGCTCCTTGGCGCTGATGATCCCGGAGGTCACGGTGTTCTCGAGGTCGAACGGCGCGCCTATGGCCACCACCGGGTCGCCGACCTGGACGTTGTCGGAGTTGCCGAGCGGCAGGGGCTTGAGGCCGCTGACCCCGCTCACCTTCACCACGGCGAGGTCGTAACCGGTGTCGCCCCCGACCAGCTTGGCCTTGGCGCTCTCGCCTCCGCTGAAGGTCACGGAGATGTCGCCGCCCGCTCCGGCGGGCTCCACGACGTGGTGGTTGGTGAGGATGTGTCCGCGCTCGTCGAGCACGAAGCCGGTGCCCGTTCCCTGCGCCTCGGACCCGCTCACATGCAGGGTCACCACGCTGGGCAGCGCGCTGGCCGCGATCCCGGCCACGCTGTCCGGAGCCCGCCCCTTGGCCTCCGTCCCGGCCTGCGGCAGCTCTATGTCCTCGATCCCGTTCCGCTCGAGATACGCCCCTACGGCGCCGCCGAGGCCTCCGGACACCAGAGCGATGAGCACGGCTCCGAGAACCAGCAACCGCCTGACCCGTCTACGCCGGCTGCTCTTGCTGTCGACGACGGCCCCGTTCTGCTGGAGGGGGGCGGCCCAGGGGTCGTAGTGCTGCCAGGGATTGGAGGGTTGGGGTGCTTGG
This sequence comes from Streptomyces sp. NPDC048825, assembly GCF_043198355.1. Lineage (NCBI taxonomy): Bacteria > Bacillati > Actinomycetota > Actinomycetes > Kitasatosporales > Streptomycetaceae > Streptomyces > Streptomyces sp. NPDC048825. The sequence continues at coordinate 242,682 of NZ_JBICUR010000003.1, read as the reverse complement.
GGGGCTTGGGGGACTTGAGGGAACTGCGGGACTTGGGCTGGGGCTTGAGGGTGTTGGACTTGGGCTTGGGGATCCGGGGCCGGGCTCGTGTGGTGAGCTTGGACCTGGGCCGGGCGAGGGCCGGGCAGAACGGGCGCTGCGGGGGCGGGGGCGGGCACGTGGGTGCCGTGGGCGGGGTCCGTTCCAAGCAAGCCGCTGCCCTGGGCAGGGCCCGCTGCAGGCAAGCCGGTGCCGTGGGCAGTCGAGCCCGCTCCGGGCGCGGCAGTGCCGTGCGTCGGAACCGCGGCTCCGCCAGAGCCGTTCTGATGCGGCGGAGTCACGGCCTGTCCGGGCGCACCATGGCCGGCGGTCGCCCGGGGCGTGCCGGTGCCGTGCCCCGGTGTCGCCGCCGGAACGGCCGTACCCTGCGCGGGAGTCGTCCCCGGATGCTGCACCGGCGGCGCGGGCGCGTAGGGCCCAGGCTCCCCGTACGGAGGCGTGCTGTACGGATCCGGATCGTGCAGAGGCTTGGCCCGCCCACCGGGCGCGCGGTCCGCGGGCACATGGTCAGCACGCGTGCGGTCAACGGGCGCGCGGCCGGCAGACGTGCTTACGCCGCCGCGGACCTCGTCCGACGCGACCGGCGCGGCGCTCGCAGGCCGCTCCAGTTCGAAGTCGCCCTCGGCGTTCTCACGGCGGAGCCCGCTCGCGGCGTTCTCCGTGTGCCCGATCGGGGTCGGGGCGCCATCAGGCGTGGATGGATTCGTCCCGTCCTCCGCGGAAGCGGAGTGCTTCCCCTCGTCCATGCTCTCCCCACACCTGGCCCGCGACCCGGCACGTCGGCGGGCGCCGCGGATTGTCGACTCCGCGCCCCGGGTCCCTCCGGCGGGCGCGGCCCATCCCTGGATTCAACCAGGTTCACCAGCCGCCGCGCAGAGGGCCGGTTCAGCGGGCGGAGGGAGGCGAGGGCGAGGCAGACGACTCGGGCAGCGGCACGATGGCCGACAGCCCGGGCGTCGAGAACTGAGACGCCGTCGACCACGAGGTCAGCGTGACCGGCGGGGGCGTGTCGAGGGGACGTATGAGCGGGGACATCGCGGCGGCGCCGGCCACCATGGGCGCGGTCAGCGCATGCGGCGGACGCGAGTCCTGCTGCCCGAGCGGCGGGGGCGCTCCGGGCAGCAGCGGCGCGGACACCGCGGTCGGCGCGACCTGCTCCGCGGTGAATGAACGCTGTCCTTGTGCGAGCAGCGGCGCAAAGCCACGGCGGCGCTGCTCGGGTGTCGTCGACGCTCCCGTGCCCTGCGTACGCGCCGGGGTCACATTGCTGCCCGAGCCGGACCCGCCCCGTGCGTCCACGCTGTCGGGCACACCGGTCGACACCCCGCCGAGCGCGACCGCGGCCAGCGATACGGCCCCGGCCGCCACGAACGCGAAGCGCAGCCCGCGTGAGGCCGAGCGGTCCGCTTCCCGTCTGCTGATGTCATGGATACGGAACCCGCGCTGCTCCGAGGGCAGCACGGCGGCGTGCGGGCCGCTCGGCACGAACTCGAACGGGTCGTGCCGCACACCGAAGCCCGGGTCCTGCTTCACGCCGAAGGCACCGGACGAGCCGAAGCGTCCTCCGCTCAGCCGGGAGCCACCCCCGTCCCCGTCACTTCCCCCGGGCAGCCCCTGGAGGCGGGCCAGGAAGCTCTCGGACGGCGGGGGTGGAGCCGCTTCCGCGAATACGTTCTTCAGTCGTCGTTGCTCATCGGCCTCGGCCTTGCACTTCGCACAGGTCGCGAGGTGGGCCAGGACGCGCTCACGCGCCTCGTGACCGAGCTCTCCGTCCACCAGGGCGGAGAGTCGGTCTCCCAGGTGCTGCTCTGCCGGCGTAGGACGTGATCCACTCACGCGGTCGCGCCCCCTCCTCCCAGAGCGGGCACTCCGGTGACGACCAGGCCACGGCGCTCGGCGCGGGCCTCGGGCGACCGGTGGGCAAGGGCCTTGCGGAGCTGCGAGCGGCCGCGGTGGATCCGGCTGCGGACCGTGCCGAGCTTGACGCCCAGGGTCGCGGCGATCTCCTCGTACGAAAGCCCTTCGATGTCACACAGGACGACCGCGGCACGGAATTCGGGCGCGAGGGTGTCGAGTGCCTGCTGGACGTCCGCGTCGAAATGCGTGTCGTTGAAGACCTGCTGCGGTGATGGCTCACGGCTGGGCAGCCGCTCGGCCGCGTCGTCGCCGAGCGCGTCGAACCGGATGCGCTGCTTGCGGCGCACCATGTCCAGGAAGAGGTTGGTGGTGATGCGGTGCAGCCAGCCCTCGAAGGTGCCGGGCGTGTAGGTCGACAGGGAGCGGAAGACCCGGACGAAGACTTCCTGGGTCAGGTCCTCGGCATCGTGCTGGTTGCCCGTCAGGCGATATGCGAGCCGGTAGACCCGGCCACTGTGCATGCTGACGATCTCCTCCCAGGTGGGCGGAGTCCACGCCTGCGAGTCCGCGTCGGACGTGAAGGTCGCGGTCTGAGCGGAATCGGCAGCGCGGTACTTGTCAGCGGTGTCGGTCACGGATTTCGGCTCACCCGCAGATCTGAGCAGGCGCCTCAGCACCCCTCCTCGATCCCCAGGCGCAGCCGCACCTCCCCTGTCGGCTCTGGTGGTGTCCAGTGGAGCCCCTACCATAGCCACCTCGCCCGTTAGCTCCGGATAAGCGGTTTTACGAGAAATTGATACGCGCTTCCGCGATTGCGTCAGCACTTGCTCGGTGTCCTTGTCCATCGGCTACCCCCGCGTCGTTCCGCACCCCTCTAAACGCCCGGTCCCATCTGCGGGTTCCCGACGCCAACGGATACAGTCACGCCCAGGCAACCACGGGGACGGGAGAGGGCCATTAGCGGCAACCGGCAGACGAGCTGGGCGTTCGCCGACGCCTTTGTCGCCGAGGAGGACGCGCTGCGCTGGGCCCGGGACCGGGCCCGGGAGGCAGGGCTGCGCTCGGTGTCGCCCGGCACCGGCGCCGCGCTGCGGTTGCTCGCCGCCACCGTGGCTGCGAAGGCGGTGGCGGAGATCGGAACCGGAACCGGAGTCTCCGGAATTCATTTGCTGCACGGCATGCGGCCGGACGGTGTACTGACCACCGTCGACACGGAGCCGGAGCGCCAGCAGTTCGCCCGGCAGGCCTTCCGAGCCGCCGGCTTCGCCAGTAATCGCGCGCGCATCATTCCGGGCCGCGCCCTGGATGTTCTGCCCCGGCTGGCAGACTCCGGATACGACCTCGTCTTCTGCGACGGCGACCGCCTGGAATATCTGGACTATCTCGCTGAATCGTTGCGCCTGCTGCGCCCCGGCGGCCTTGTCTGTTTCGAAGGCGTCTTCTCCAACGGCCGGACAGTGGACTCGGGCCCGCAGCCGACGGAGGTACTGCGCCAGCGCGAGCTGCTCCGCACGGTTCGCGAGAACCAGGACCTGGTGCCTTCGCTACTGCCGGTCGGCGACGGCCTGCTGTGTGCGGTCAAGCGCTGAGCCGTCGCGCCGCCTTCCCGCCTTCACCAAGGACCTGCACGAACACCCTGGGCGCACGTCAGTCCCGTAACCCTGGAACGACAGCGCCCCGGCACCAACCGCGGTGCCGGGGCGACTCAACAACCTTTTCGTCGCTCCCGCGTCAGCCGACGACCTTCTTGAGGGCGTCGCCGAGCGCGTCGGCCTCGTCAGGGGTCAGCTCGACGACGAGTCGACCGCCGCCTTCGAGCGGAACGCGCATGACGATGCCCCGCCCCTCCTTGGTCACCTCGAGCGGGCCATCACCCGTTCGCGGCTTCATGGCCGCCATGCTCGTTCCCCTTCCTGAAACCAGCTCATCGTCGCCGACGGCCCCTTCGAGGGCACACGTCCTCTTGCAGGACACGCGTCACCGGCATCGAACACATTGCTTCCAAGCCATTATCCCGCATCTCAGGACCCGATGACCAACATCAGTCGGCATCGCTTGCGCAACGCGCTTGAGCAAAACCACTCAATTCGGCGATGTGACTGCGATACTGCGCCGCCGCATCGACTTTCGGGCGCCGGAATTCTTTGACGCAGGTCACATGTCTGAACACAGCCACTCCTCGTGATCTACGCCATGCTGTCCTGGGACGACCACGCAAACGACTACGAAGACGACGACGAAGCCGTGACACCGGAGGGGACCCACCATGGCCGACACCGTGCTCTACGAGGTGAGCGACGGACTCGCGACGATCACGCTGAACCGCCCCGAGGCGATGAACGCGTTGAACACCGAGACCAAGGTCGCCTTCCGGGACGCGGCGCAGGCGGCAGCGGCGGACGACTCCGTACGGGCCGTGCTGCTCACCGCCGCCGGTGACCGGGCCTTCTGCGTGGGCCAGGACCTGAAAGAGCACGTCGGCGGGCTGCTCGCCCTGCGCGAGTCGGGCGCCGAGCAGGACGGCGGGGGCGTCATGAGCACGGTGCGGGAGCACTACAACCCGACCCTGCGGGCCCTGACCGGCGCGGCGAAGCCCGTGGTGGCGGCCGTCAACGGTGTCGCTGCCGGGGCAGGTTTCGGCTTCGCGCTCGCCGCGGACTATCGCATCGTCGCCGATACGGCGTCCTTCAACACCTCGTTCGCCGGGGTCGCGCTGACTGCCGACTCGGGCCTCTCCTGGACGCTGCCGCGGGTTGTCGGGCCCTCTCGCGCCGCCGATCTGCTGCTCTTTCCGCGGAGCATCAGCGCGCAGGAGGCGTATGAGCTGGGGATCGCGAACCGTGTTGTCCCCGCGGGAGAGCTGGCCGCCGAGGCCGTGAAGGTGGCCCGCACGCTCGCCGAAGGGCCAACCCTGGCGTACGCCGCCCTCAAGGAGTCTCTCTCCTTCGCCCTGTCCCACTCCCTGGACGAGGCCCTGGAGAAGGAGGACGAGTTGCAGACGCGGGCGGGTGCTTCCGAGGACCACACGATCGCGGTGCAGGCGTTCGTCAACAAGGAGAAGCCGAAGTACCTGGGGCGGTGACGCTCTGTTGGAAGCTGCGGGTTCGTCGTAGCTGATCGCGCCCACGCGGCTCAGACGCACATTGATACAGCCCCGCGCCCCTTAAGGGGCGCTCCTGGCCACGCAATCTGCCAGGTGGTCGTCCACCAGGCCGCACGCTTGCATCAGCGCGTACGCCGTCGTCGGGCCTACGAAGCGGATGCCGCGCTTCTTCAGAGCCTTGGAGAGGGCCGTGGACTCGTCGGTCACCGCCGGGACGTCGGCGAGGGTCTTCGGCGCGGGGCGGGTTGTCGGGTCCGGCGCGTACGACCAGATCAGCTCGTCCAGCTCGCCCGGTGCCCAGTCCGCCAGCGCGCGCGCATTGGCTACGGTCGCCTCGATCTTGGCCCTGTTGCGGATGATCCCGGCGTCGGCGAGGAGCCGCTCCTTGTCGGCGTCCGTGAAGATGGCGACCTCGGCGATCTTGAAGTCGGCGAAGGCCGCGCGGAAGCCCTCGCGGCGGCGCAGGATCGTGATCCAGGACAGGCCCGACTGGAAGGCCTCCAGGCACAGCCGCTCGTACAGCGCGTCGTCGCCGTGGACCGGGCGGCCCCACTCCTGGTCGTGGTACGTCACGTAGTCCTCGGTCGACAGGGCCCAGGGGCAGCGCAGCGCTCCGTCGGGTCCCTTCAGTGCCTCGCTCACCGCTGGTCGTCCTCCCTGTGCTTGTCCAGGGAGACGTCCAGGTCCGCCCTGGCTCCGGCCAGCGCGGCCTCCAGGTCGGCGATCCGGGCGTCGCGCTCGGCCAGTTCGGCGGCGAGGCGGCCCAGGGCGTCGTCGACGTCCGTCATGCGGTAGCCGCGGACGGTCACCGGGAAGCGCAGCAGTTCCACGTCGCCGCGGTGCACCGGGCGGTCCAGGGGCAGGGGGTCCACGAAGCGCTCGGGCGGGGCCTCGGGGAGGGCGGTGCTGTCGCCGCCGCCCACCACGGAGAGGGTCACCGCGCCGACGACCACGACGAGGGCGACGACCAGGAACAAGAACATGAACATCGCTGCGGTCCCCCACGCTCTGCCGCCGGCTGCCGCCGGCTGTTGCCGACGCGGTACACGTCGACGCGGAAAGTGTCAGGCTCCGATCGTGCCATGCGACTCTGCCAGTTAGGGTCGCAGGCGGCCGATCCGGGCGGCGGAACGGCGACCACTGCGAACGACTGGGAGAGGTCACAGGGGATGCTCAGGCTGGGCAGGCGCGAGTTCGACGCGCATGAGCCGGTGATCATGGCGATCGTGAACCGGACCCCCGACTCCTTCTACGACCAGGGGTCCACCTTCCGCGACGAGCCGGCGCTCGCACGCGTGGCGGAGGCGGTGTCAGAGGGTGCGGCCATCATCGACATCGGTGGGGTCAAGGCCGGTCCCGGGGAGGAGGTGACGGCCGAGGAGGAGGCGCGACGCACGGTGGGTTTCGTCGCCGAGGTGCGGCGTCGGTTCCCCGACGTGATCATCAGCGTCGACACCTGGCGGCACGAGGTCGGTGAGGCGGTCTGCGAGGCGGGCGCGGATCTGCTGAACGACGCGTGGGGCGGGGTCGATCCGCGGCTCGCGGAGGTCGCCGGGCGGTTCGGGGTGGGGCTGGTGTGTACGCACGCGGGGGGTGCGCGGCCTCGTACTCGGCCGCATCGGGTCGCGTACGACGATGTCATGGCCGACATCGTGTCGGTCACCCGTGGGCTGGCCGAGCGGGCGGTCTCGCTCGGGGTGCCGCGGGAGTCCGTGCTCATCGATCCCGGGCACGACTTCGGCAAGAACACGCGGCACAGTCTGGAGGCCACGCGTCGGCTGGGCGAGATGGTTTCGACGGGGTGGCCCGTGCTGGTCTCCCTCTCCAACAAGGACTTCGTCGGCGAGACCTTGGACAAGCCGGTCAAGGAACGGGTCCTCGGGACCCTCGCCACGACGGCCGTCTCGGCATGGCTGGGGGCGCGGGTGTACCGCGTCCACGAGGTCGCGGAGACCCGCCAGATCCTGGACATGGTGGCGTCGATCGCCGGCCATCGGCCGCCGGCGGTGGCCCGTCGAGGGCTGGCGTAGTCCTGCTGGGGTGCCGCCGGGGAGGGCTCTTCGCCCCCGCCGCCCCTACCCGTCCCCTCCCTGGGGCCAGTTCCAGAGCCCCGCTGGTGGCTGCGCCCAGACCGGCTTCGGGCCTCCGTCTCCGGGCCCTGCACTGAGATTCCGCCGCTCAGGCGGAACTCTGCAGCCCAGGCCGGCATCGATCAGCCCGTCCGGCACTTGAGGACGAGGCCGTCAGGCCGATGGGGGTCCAGGGGGCGCAGGCCCTGGTGGGGTCCGGGGCGAAGCCCAGGGGACGGGAATGGGAAGGGGCGGCGGGGGCGAACAACCCCTCCCCCTACCTCCCCGCCTCCTTGGACACCAACGCCACCGCCTCATCCACGTCATCCGTCAGGTGGAACAACAGCAAGTCCTGTTCCGAGGCCTTGCCCTGGGCGATGAGGGTGTTCTTGAGCCAGTCGACCAGCCCGCCCCAGTACTCCGTGCCGAAGAGAACGATGGGGAAGCGCGTGACCTTCTGGGTCTGAACCAGAGTCAGCGCCTCGAACAGCTCGTCCAGCGTGCCGAGGCCACCGGGCAGGACCACGAACCCCTGCGCGTACTTGACGAACATCATCTTGCGCACGAAGAAGTAGCGGAAGTTCAGCCCGATGTCGACGTACGGGTTCAGCCCCTGCTCGAAGGGCAGCTCGATGCCGAGCCCGACCGAGATGCCCCTCGCCTCGCACGCGCCCTTGTTGGCGGCCTCCATGGCACCCGGCCCACCACCCGTGATGACCGCGAACCCGGCCTCCACCAGCCCCCGGCCGAGCGCGACCCCGGCCTCGTACTCCGGCGACCCCGCGGGCGTACGGGCCGAGCCGAACACACTGATCGCGGGCGGGAGTTCGGCCAGCGTGCCGAAGCCCTCGATGAACTCCGACTGGATGCGCAGCACCCGCCAGGGGTCGGTGTGCACCCAGTCCGAGGGCCCGCCCGCGTCCAGCAGCCGCTGGTCCGTCGTGCTCGCCTGCACCTGGCCGCGCCTGCGCAGCACGGGGCCGAGCTGCTGCTCGTCCGGTGGCCGCTTCTTGCCCTCCGGGTCGCCAGTAGCCATGTCCGCTCCCTCCGCTTGCAGGTCGTTCCACCCCAGCGTAGATCTACGCGGGTTACGGAGGGGGGACGCCGGCATGTCCGCCATGAACCGCCCTCAGGTACGGGGCAGGACCTCGCGTACGGGTCAGGACGTCAGCCAGGACCGCAGGCGTTCCTCCCCTGCCAGGATCTTCCCCGTTTCGACCCGTTCATCCCGCTTGTGTGCCAAGTGCGGGTTCCCTGGACCGTAGTTGACGGCGGGGACGCCGAGCGCGCTGAAGCGGGAGACGTCCGTCCAGCCGTACTTGGGCTGCGGAGTGCCACCGACCGCCTCGATGAACGCGACGGCCGCCGGGTGGGACAGACCGGGAAGCGCGGCCCCGCTGTGGTCGTCGACCACGAACTCCTCAACCCCGCAGTCCGCGAACACCTCGTGCACATGGGCCAGCGCCTCCTCCTCGCTACGGTCGGGCGCATAACGGAAGTTGACGGCCACCACGCACTCGTCGGGGATGACGTTGCCCGCCACTCCGCCCTCGATCCGGACGGCATTGAGCCCCTCGCGGTACTCCAGCCCGTCGATGACCGGATACCGCGGCTCGTAGGAGGCCAGGCGCGCAAGGATCGGGGCGGCCGCGTGGATCGCGTTCGAGCCCATCCAGCTCCGCGCCGAGTGGGCGCGCTCGCCCCGCGTCTTCAGCAGCACCCGGAGCGTCCCCTGGCAGCCGCCCTCCACCTGCCCGTCCGAGGGCTCCAGCAGAACCGCGAAGTCGCCCTCCAGCCAGTCCGGATGGGCCTCGGCCACATGCTTCAGACCGTTGAGGTGAGCGGCCACCTCTTCGTTGTCGTAGAAGACGAATGTGAGGTCTCGATTGGGCTCGGGCACAGTGGCCGCGATACGCAACTGCACGGCGACACCCGCCTTCATGTCGCAGGTACCGCAGCCCCACAGCACGCCGTCCTCGTCCAGGCGCGAGGGCACGTTGCCGGCGATCGGCACCGTGTCGATGTGACCGGCGAGGATCACGCGCTCGGCCCGCCCCAGATGCGTACGGGCGACGACGTTGTTGCCGTACCGGTCGACCGTCAGATGCGGCAGGGCACGCAGTGCGGTCTCGACGGCGTCCGCGAGAGGCTTCTCGCTGCCGCTCTCCGAGGGGAAGTCGACGAGCTGCGCGGTGAGCCGGGCGGCGTCAAGGCTGAGGTCAAGCGGGGTGTCGGCCATGCCGTCGACCCTAGCGCGGGCCCTTCGTCAGCTTTGAGACATCCCCCACAGCCTTGTTGACCAAATGTCCATAGTCCGGTCATCCGGCCCCTTTCCCTTCGCTACCTTGATGGGCGTGCGTGAACCCATCAGTAACCGTCGTCGCCGCCGCCTCCCCCGTTTCGGCACGGCCCTCGCGATGCTGCTCGCCCTCGCGGCGTATCTCACCTTCCAGTACGTCTCCGGGGGCACGGGTGCTCCGCGGTGCACGGTCGTCTCGGACAGAGGCGACGGCGCGTCATACGAGTTCACGGCGGAGCAGGCGGTGAACGCGGCGACGATCTCGGTGGTCGGCACCAACCGCGGCATGCCCGACAGGGCCGTCACAATCGCCCTCGCGACGGCACTCCAGGAGTCCGGCCTGCGCAACATCGACCACGGCGACCGCGACTCGCTTGGCCTGTTCCAGCAGCGGCCCTCGCAGGGCTGGGGCACACGGACGCAGGTCATGGACCCGGCATACGCGGCGGGCGAGTTCTACGAGCACCTGGCCAAGGTGCCGGACTACTCGGAGCTGCCGCTCACCGTCGCCGCCCAGCGCGTGCAGCGCAGCGGCTTCCCGGACGCGTATGCGAAGCATGAAACGGACGCCACCCTGCTGGCCGCGGCACTGACGGGGCGCGCGGCGGGCACGCTCACCTGTGAGGGGCGCCCGGAGATGCGGCCCGGCGGACCGGACGCGGTGCGCGCCGCGCTGGTACGGGACTTCGGGCAGGACATGTTCCAAGAGGCGGGTGCCGAGCGGAAGCTGAAGCCGGACGCGGGCGCCACGCCGTCGGATGCGTCCACCGGTGCGGGCGGTCCCGTGAGCCCCCGCACCGTGACCATCCCCGTCCCCGACGCCCCGGCCGCCAGGAGCGGCGAGCGGCAGCGGGGCTGGGGGCTGGCGCACTGGGCGGTGGCCAACGCCTCCGCGCTGCACATCAAGCGGGTCTCGTACGCGGGTCGGGCCTGGACGGCCGGGAACACCCGCAGCGAATGGCGCGCGGATGCCTCGAGTTCCCGGAAGTCCACAGGCGAAGTCCGAATCGTCACGGGGCAGTAGTACGGCTCCTCACCCGTTGGAGGGACCCCGTGGGCGCCATGTCCACGGCACGCACAGGATTTCGTCCGGCCACTCACGAAGCGACCGAACCCTTGGGAATCAAGGGCCGTAAGGATTCGGCAGACTTGCGCACCGGGCGTTCTTTGCCCGGTTTCCTCCACAGCCGATAATGCGACGCATTGCCAACTCTTTACGTCGGGCCACCGCAACCTTCGCGGACTTCGAGCGGTAGTCACTGTGTCCGAGCCCGGAACGATCAACCGCAGCCAGTTGGCCGACATCCAGTCGACCACCGCCAACTCCCGGGCCCGGTCGCACACTTCACCGTTTTCTCCCCGTCTAAGGAGCATTATGTCCCTCCCCCTGACCCGCCGGATCGCCCGTACCGCGCTGCTCGTAGCAGCGGGAGCGGCTGCCGGGGTCGGTGCGGCCGGCTCCGCCAGCGCGGCGCCCCAGCTGCCCGCTGCCCCCGACCTCGGCGGGATGTCCGCACTGGACAACACGGGCACCACCGTCGACGGTGCCACGCAGACCACCACCGACGTCGCGAGCGACGCCGGCAACAACAAGGCCGTCAAGCAGGCCGTGCCGGCCGCGAGCAAGACGGGTGGCAAGGCCGTCAAGACCACGGGCAAGGCCGTCAAGCAGACGGCGCCCGTCGCGCAGCGCGTCGCCGGGGATGTCGCCGGTTCCGCGAGTGACGTGGCCGGTGACACCGCCAAGCCGGGCGGGGCGCCCCTGCCGACGGACGGCCTCACCAAGGGGGGCCTCCCCGGCACGGACACGCTGCCGGCGAAGACCCTGCCGCTCGGCTGACACCACGCTCGTACGGCGAAGGGGTCCAGGTGCACACCACCTGGACCCCTTCGCCGTACGTACGAGACCTACAGGCGCCCCACGGCTGCCTGTACCCGCTCATCCGTCGCCGTCAGTGCCACGCGGACGAACCGTTCGCCCGCCGGCCCGTAGAAGTCGCCCGGTGCGACCAGGATGCCCAGCTCCGCAAGGTGGGCCACCGTGTCCCAGCAGGACTCGTCCCGGGTCGCCCAGAGGTACAGGCTCGCCTCGCTGTGCTCGATGCGGAAACCGTGCCGCAGCAGAGCCTCTCGCAGGGCCGTACGGCGGGCCGCGTAACGCTCGCGCTGTTCGCGTACGTGGGTGTCGTCGCCGAGGGCGGCTACCACCGCGGCCTGCGTCGGCGCGGGCGTCATCATGCCGCCGTGCTTGCGGATCTGGAGGAGGTCGCCGAGGACGGCCTCGTCACCGGCCAGGAACGCTGCCCGGTAGCCCGCGAGGTTCGACCGCTTCGAGAGCGAGTGGACCGACACAAGACCCTCGTACGAGCCGCCGCACACGTCCGGGTGCAGCACCGAGACCGGGTCGGCCTCCCAGCCGAGCTCGATGTAGCACTCGTCGGAGAAGACGAGGATGCCGTGCTCGCGCGCCCAGGCGACGATCCGGGTCAGATCGTCCTGTGAGAGGACGCGGCCGGTGGGATTCGACGGGGAGTTGAGCCAGAGGAGCTTCAGACCGGTCGGGTCCAGCTCTGTCGGGTCCTCGTACGAGACGTGATCCGCGCGAGCCAGCCTGGCCCCGACCTCGTACGTCGGGTAGGCGAGGCGCGGATAGGCCACCACGTCTTTAGATGTCGCAGTCCCGGGGCCGAGGCCCAGCTGGGTCGGCAGCCAGGCCACCAGCTCCTTCGAGCCGACGACCGGCAGGACGTTGCGGTGGGTGAGGCCTCGCGCGCCCAGTCTCCGCTCGCACCAGCCCGTGAGCACGTCCCGCAGTTCCGGCGTACCCCACACCGTGGGATAGCCGGGCGAGTCGGCCGCGGCCACCAGAGCTTTCTGGATCAGCTCGGGAACCGGGTCGACCGGGGTGCCGACGGACAGGTCGACGATGCCCTCCGGATGAGCGCGGGCCGTCGCCTTGAAGGGCTCCAGCTTGTCCCAGGGAAAGGTGGGAAGCCGGTCGGAGACTGCGGACACGGGGTTCACTTTCTGCTTGGGCGGCGGGGCGCCGGGCACGCTCGGCAAACGCCTCGGTCCCGTACGGCGATCAAGGCGATCAGGGCGTACGGGACCGAGGCGACGCGGATGCGGGCGCCGCTTACTGGTTCTGCGGCGGCAGCGCTGCGATGAAGGGGTGGTCGCGCTCGATCAGGCCGAGCTTGCTGGCGCCGCCGGGCGAGCCGAGTTCGTCGAAGAATTCGACGTTCGCCTTGTAGTAGTCCTTCCACTCTTCCGGAGTGTCGTCCTCGTAGAAAATCGCCTCGACCGGGCAGACCGGCTCACAGGCTCCGCAGTCGACGCATTCGTCCGGGTGGATGTACAAGGACCTGGAGCCCTCGTAGATGCAGTCGACCGGGCACTCCTCGATGCACGCCTTGTCCTTGACGTCGACACAAGGCTGCGCGATGACGTAGGTCACGCTGTCGTTCCTCCTCGATAGGGCGCTGGCGGGCCTCCTCAGGCTCCGCCGCCTGGCGCGCGGGAGCGCGGCGTCGTCGATGCCCGCATCTAGTATCTCCGTTCCCGGGCGTGATCCGAACAGGAGGGTTGTACTGAGCTGTGGATTTCTCCTCGCATATACGGCTCGAAGTCCGTGTCACCCCTGCTGACGTGGGCAAACGTGTCTCGGTACGGCAGCTGGACGAAGACGCTCCGAAGGGTGAGAGGTTCACCGACACGGTTGGCGTTCTCACATCATGGGACGACGATGTGCTGCTGATCACACGGCGGTCCGGGGAACGTGTCCGCATCCCGGAAGCGTCGCTTGTCGCGGGGAAGGTGGTGCCGTCGGCACCTGCCCGTCGCCGGGGCCCTTCGGCGTCGTACGAGGAGCTGGCGCGGGTCGCGGCGCGGGGCTGGCAGCCGGTGGAGCGGGAACGTCTCGGCGACTGGGAGCTGCGGGCCGCCGCCGGATTTACCCGGCGGGCGAACTCGGTGCTGCCGCTCGGCGATCCCGGCCTGCCGCTCGACGAGGCGCTGGCTTTCGTACGGGACTGGTACGCGGCCCGTGGTCTGCCCGCGTACGTCCAGACCGCGACCGGCGCCGAGGGCACGCAGGAGTTGCTGTGTGCGGAGCTGGAGGGGCGCGGGTGGACGCGTGAGGTGAGCGCCGAGCTGTGGACGGGCGCGCTGGCGCCGCTCGGCGATCTTCCGGACCCCCCGCGTCCGGTGCTCCTCTCCCGCACGGCGGACGAGGCATGGCTCAGCCGCTACCAGCGCAAGGGCATGAGCGAGGTGGCCCTGAAGGTGCTGTCCCCCCGCTCCTGGGGGTCCCCCCGCTCGAGCGAAGCCGAGAGTGGGGGAGAAGCCGAGAGTGGGGGAGGGCCTTCGGTGTGGTTCGCGACGGTGCCCGGCACCGATCCGGCTTCCCCGGCGGCGATCGGCCGCTGCGTGGTGGACGGCCGCTGGGCCGGTTTCGCCGCGCTCGAGGTGGATCCGTCCCTTCGCCGTCAGGGTCTGGCCACGATGGTGATGGGCGCGCTGGCCCGCCAGGCCCTGTCGGAGGGCGCCTCGGCAGCTTGGTTGCAGGTGGAGACGGACAACGAAGGGGCGCGGGCGCTGTACGGGGGGATGGGGTTCGCGGCGCATCATGCGTACCACCACTACCGGGAGCCGTAGCGCGACGGAGGCCGGTGGTGCGGTGAGACTGGTGGTTGGAGCCGCGCGGCGGTAGCGATCGGTGTGAAAGGGCACGAGGCAGTTATGGGTCCACCTCATCCTCCAGGGCCGGAGCGGAGCGCCGCATGGCGGCGGTGGTTCGCTGATGAGGCGCGGGCCGAGCGGCCCGATCTTGCGACGCTGTGCCTGCTCATCGGGGCCGAGGCGGACGGAGCGCTGGACGAGGCGGGGATGGACGCCGCGCAGATCGAACTGGACCGGCTGGCCGGGGAGTTGCCGTTCCGGCCGGGCGGGCCCCAGGCCTGGGCCACGGCGCTGGCCGAACATCTCGGCGGGCGCTGCGGGTTCCGCGGCAGCGCCGGTGACTACCAGCGGCTGGAGTCCTCGCTCCTGCACGAGGTGCTGCGGCGGCGACGCGGGCTGCCCATCCTGCTCTCGGTCGTGTGGATGGAGGTCGCGCGCAGGGCGGGGGCACACGTGTACGGGGTCGCCCTCCCCGGGCACTTCGTGGTCGGCTTCGGACCTCCCACCCGTCACCCGACCACCGCCCCTCAAGAAGCTCGGCGCAGTACTGAATTCGAGGAACAAGTGCTGGCCGACCCCTTTGACGGCGGCCGCGTGATGACCGGCCCCGACGCGGAGCTGCTCGTGGCGGGCGCCACCGGTGCGCCCCTCGACCCGTCGATGCTCACGCCCGCCGACCCGCTCGACGTCGTCCTGCGCATCCTCAACAACATCCGCGCCTGGGCCGCCGCCCGCCCCGAACGCGGCGACGTCGCCCTGTGGGCCGTGGACCTCTCCCTACTGCTCCCGTCCCACCCCGCCCGCCTCCGCTACGACCGTGCCCAACTCCTCGTCCAGCACGGCGACTTCCTGGCAGGCGCCACGGAACTCGACGCGTACGCCGACATCGTGGCCCCGGTCGACGAACCCGCAGCGGACCGCGTACGCCAACAGGCGCGCGCGGCCCGCGCGATGCTCAACTGAAGCGGTCAGCTCGGGTTGGTCTCGATGACTCCGATGCGCTCCTCGGGCGTCTTGCCGCGCAGAGCCTTGCCCAGCGCGGAGGCGACGTCCTGCGGCAGGACGTCACGCTTCCCACTCGCGCCCTCGATCTGCACGCCGTCGAAGGTGGTGCCGTACGCCTCCTTGAGCGCCTCGAGGTCGTACGTCTCCACGAGCTTGCCCTTGACGGCCTTGAAACCGAGAATCTTCGGCAGCGAAACGGGTCCGAACTGGATGCTGTTTGCCGCGTCGGTCTGAACGGTGACGAGCTCGGACATCGCCGGCTCCGCGAACTCCTTCATCTTCCGGTCGACTTCGGCCTTCGTGACCGTCGGCTCCTTCGTCGTGGTCGGAACCTGAACGGCGCCCGGATCGCCGGTCGCCACCTGCTTGCGGTACGCCTCCTCGACGGCCTTCATCGACTGGCCGATGGCGATGGACTTGCCCAGCTTGCCGTACACGGGGACGGCCTTGCCCGACTCGAACTTGATCGTGCCCTCGGTCGCCGTTCCGGCGCCGCCCGCGGCGCGCTCCAGGGCGGCCCGCAGCTTCTCCTCGTCGACGGGCATCTCGGGTTCGACGACGCGCTCGCCGCCGAACAGCGAACCGATCACCGACACGGGGTTGTAGTCACTGCCCGCCGCGGCACGCACCGTGGACTGGGTGTCGAACTGGAGGCCCGCCTGTTCCGGCTGGAGCGACACCGTCTCGCCGTCGACGGAAAGCTTCAACGGCGCGTCCGTACTTTTACCGAAGGCGTCTTCGAGCTTGTTGACGGCCTCGTCACGGGTGCCGCCGCCGATGTCGACGCCGAGCACGGTGGTGTTCTTGGGCACGTCGGAGTGGTTCATGAGCAGCCCGGCGCCGTACGCGATACCGGCAACGCCCACCACGCCGGCCCCCAGGAGCACCAGCTTGTTGCGCCCCTTCTTCTTCGGCTTCGAGGCCGCGGGCACGGTCGGCGAGACCGGCTCGGGCAGCTTCGGGGGCTGGTGCGGCATCGGGCCGTCGGAGGGCGCACCGGGCCCGAAGGGGTTCTGGTGCGACGGTACGACCGGAATGCCGCTGGTCACGGTGTGCCCGGAGACGTTCTCCCCGGGCCCGCCGCCGTAACCGGGCGGTTCGGGCGCGGGCTTCTGCGGGGTGAGGATCGCGGTGTCGTCACTCATCCCACCGCCGGGACGACCTGGGCCGCCGGGGCCACCGGCTGGGGCGCCGGATCCGCCAGGTCCGTTCGGACCACTCGGGGAACCGGGGCCGCCCGGCCCACCGACCGAGGCGCCGGATCCGGGAGGGCCGCCCGGCCCGTTCGGACCACTCAGGGAACCAGGGCCACCCGGACCTCCGGGACGACCAGGGCCACCGGCCGGGGCTCCGGATCCACCGGCGCCTCCAGGACCATTCGGACCCCCGGGACGACCGGGATCAGCGACCGGGGCAGCGGATCCGCCGGGACGGCCCGGAGCATTCGGGCCGCCCGCACCGTTCGGACCGCTCAGGGAACCAGGACCACCCGGGCCACCGGCCGGAGCGCCGGATCCGCCAGGAGCACCCGGTCCGCCGGGAGCACCATGGATGCCGAGGCCTCCCGGCCCACCGACCCCACCAGGACCCCCGAAACTCTCAGGGCCTCCCTGGCCCCCCGGCCGCCCGGTACCGCCAGGCGCCGCCATGGGCCCGTCTCCCGTGACCGGTCCACCGGTCGGCCCCGAGGGACCGCCCGGACCGCCCGGACCACCAGGACCGCCCTGGGCACCCCGGCCCCCTTCGGAGAAGAACGGAAGATCATCGCGCCGCGACGCATCGTCACCGGCACTGCCACCGGTGGCCCCGTTCGCGTTCCCGGGACCACTCCCGTTACCGGCCCCCAGCGGCCCCGCCGCCAGCACACCGGAAACGTCGAAGGACCCGGTGCCGCCACCATGCCCCGGCGCCACGGCACTGGTGCCGCCCGCACCGGGCAGCCCGGCACCATTCGTACCGTTCGCGCCGGCACCACCGGAACCGGGCCGAGGCGCTCCACCAGGACGCGCACCGGCGCCCCCGGGACGAGAACCGCCAGTACCCGTGCCTGCGGCGGCACCCGAGCCCGTACCAGCCGAACCGCCGGAGGTACCCGCCCCGTTGGTCGAGCCACCGCCCTGACCGCCCTTGGGCGCACCGGCCTTACGAGGAGCGAACCAGTCGCTCGTCTTCTCCTCGGCGGCGGCGGCCCCGGAGCTGGAAGAGGGCGCGGGATCCGGGGACTTGGGCGCACCCGAGGAAGCGCTCGGCCCCGGCTCGGCCGCGGCCGACGCCGGTCTGGCCGAGCCGGCCGACCCGTTGGCACCGGTCGCGCTGTTCGAACCGCTGCCGGAACTCTCCGAGTCCCCGACGGGCGTCCGCACGACGACCGGCGGAATGGGCCTCGATCCAGGGATGTTGATCCGGATCCGCGTCGTCAGCGTGGTCTCGGTCTTGATTTCCTCCGGCCGTTCACCAGCGGAACGCCCCGCGTCAGCACCGTCTTCGGAACCCGTGGGGGTCCCGTACGGCGGCGTACCCGACGGGTAGGCGGTTCCGCCGCGCCCGTTGGGCCCGGAGGACGAACTGTCAGTTTCACGACTCAAGGCAGGTTCTCCCGATTGGCTCCGCCGCCCGTGTACTCGACCTCAACCTCGTTTCGGGCGGCTCGGCGGCGCGCACCACCATACTGGCCACCTCTGGTGCTTATCCGGCGACCGCTGAGGAAACCCACACCGGACCCCCACGCGCGTTCCGCGGCGAAGTAGTACGTCACTTGCCAAGTCGGGCGGCAGAGGCAGGTGGTTGCCGCCCCGCGCCAAGGGTGGCGCACATCACAGCCACAGCCATCCCACCGAGCAGGAAGAGGTAGGAGCCGGCTCCCGCAGCGAAGAGGAAGTCGCCTTCCGGGCGGCTGGCGGTGAGCAAGATAACGGCGACCATCCACCCGGCCGCGGGCGCCACCGCCCCGGCCCGGCTGCCGAGCGCCCGCGCCCCGCCCAGGAAGAGCCCGGCCGCACCCGCGAGCGCGAGCAGCAACCCGCCCGGGAACCAGCCGGACTGGACCAGTCCCCCGGCCGCCCCGACCACGGCACCCAGCACAAACAGCCCCAGACAGGCGGCGATCCGCCTTCCCGACGGCGGCCCGAACGGCTGGGCGAGCATGCTCCCCGTACCGGCGCTGCGCGCACTTGATCTGTTCGCCGTACTCATCACGCACTCACCTCAGAAGTCCCCGGAATCCCCGCAAACAGGTCTGTCTCCGGCGCCCCGGAACGCGCCCCACCCCGTTCACCGCGCACCAACTCGTAGTACTCCACGAGAAAAATCGGCTGCACGAGCTGGTTCGACAGCGCGAACCACGGCTCGACGACCTCGATCTGCGTGGCGTGCGCCCGCATCGCCGCGGCCTTGGCGGCGGCGTGTGCCGTGCCGTCGATCTCCGTCGTGATCAGGTTGTCGGCCACCACGCCCGGCACGTCGTCGACGGCGGCGGAGGCGGGGAAGGGCAGTTCGTCCAGTACGTCCTTGAGACGCGCGAAGGCCTCTTCGGCCACGGAGCGCGGTACGCGGTTCCAGTAGATCTTCGCGATCGTCCACGGTGTGCCCAGGTCCGGGCGGAAGTCCCGCTCGGCGGCCAGGTCCGCGGCGCGCATCGCGACCCGGTGGGCCTGGATGTGGTCGGGGTGGCCGTAACCCCCGTCAGGGTCGTAGGTGACCAGCACCTGGGGGCGCACTTCGCGGATCACCCCGACGAGTTCCGCGGCGGCCTCGTCGAGGCTCGCCTGCCAGAAGCAGCGGGGGTCGTCGTTGTCGGCCAGGCCCATCATCCCGGAGTCCTGGTGGCGGCCGGGGCCGCCGAGGGAGCGGAAGTCGTGCACGCCGAGCGCGTCCATCGCCGCCGCGAGTTCCGTGCGGCGGTGGCTGCCGAGGGCCTCGCCCGTCAGATGGGCGAGCTCGGGCGGGATGACCTCGCCCCGCTCGCCCAGGGTGCAGGTCACCAGGGTGACATGGGCGCCCTCGGCCGCGTACCGGGCCATGGTCGCGCCGTTGTTGATCGACTCGTCGTCCGGGTGCGCGTGCACCAGGAGCAGTCGGCGGCCGGGCAGTTCCGTCATGGGCCCACCCTATGAGCCCCGGCGGTACGCGGCTCCCTGAGCCCCGTCCGTACGACGCTCCCCGGGCGTCAGTCCGTACGGGGCTCCCCCGGCCCCACCCCCCGACGGACCGCGGCCCATGCCTATGAGGCGCGGCTCATGAGGCACGCCTCAGAACTTGATGTCCCCGATCATGCCCGCGATGTTCGACGTCACCTCGCTGATCGTGGGCGCGATCGTCGAACTGGCCAGATAGAAGCCGAACAGGACGCAGACCACCGCGTGCCCGGCCTTCAGTCCTGATTTCTTGACCAGCAGGAAGACGATGATCGCCAGCAGCACCACCGCCGAAATCGAGAGTGCCACGGCGGTTCACCTCCAAGGTTCCCAGGGACGCGTTTGGTCAGTACGGCAGCCAGCAGGTTCATACCCAGGCAGCGCCATTGATCATAACTATCCATCCGCGCGCATCGATCGGCGCACGGCCGCACAAGGGGGCGCATGGCCAATATGGTCGGGGCATGACCACCGAGCCTCTCTCCTTTCCGCGCCGGCAGGCACGCACCCTGCGCTTCACGCTCGGCGCGCCCCGCGCCTTCACCGTGGCGCCCGACGGTTCCCGGGTCGTGTTCCTGCGGTCCCGCTCGGGTACGGACCGGGCGAATCTGCTGTGGGTCCTCGATCTCGAGGAAGATGAGGAACGCGTCGCCGCCGACCCGCAGGCGCTGCTCGGCGGCGCCGTCGAGCGGCTGTCGGCCGAGGAGAGGGCGCGCCGGGAGCGCAGCCGGGAGGGCGGCGCGGGCATCGTCGGCTATGCCACCGACGGGGCGGTGGAGCTGGCGTCCTTCGCGCTGTCCGGGCGGCTTTTCACAGCCGAGCTGCGGGCCGGTACGGCACGTGAACTGCTTGTTCCCGGCCCCGTGCTGGACCCGCGTCCGTCCCCCGACGGACGGCTCGTGGCGTACGTCACCGGGGGCGCCCTGCGGGTGACCGGCGCCGAGGGCGAGGGCGACCGGGCGCTCGCGGAACCCGAATCGGAGACGGTGACGTACGGCCTGGCCGAGTTCATCGCGGCGGAGGAGATGGGCCGTTCGCGCGGCTTCTGGTGGTCGCCCGACTCGGACCGGCTGCTGGTCGCGCGGGCCGACGACGCGCCCGTACGCCGCTGGTGGATCGCCGACCCCGCGCGGCCGGATCGGGCTCCGCAGCAGGTCGCCTACCCGGCGGCCGGAAGCGACAACGCGGACGTACGCCTCTTCGTGTTCGGGCTCGACGGGGCGCGCACGGAGGTCGTGTGGGACCGGGCGCGCTACCCCTATCTGGCACGCGTGCACTGGTCGGCGGCCGGAGCGCCGCTCCTGCTCGTACAGGCGCGGGACCAGAGGAGCCAGCTCTATCTGGCCGTGGATCCCGACACCGGGGCGACCCGGATGGTGCACGCGGACGAAGATCCGCAATGGCTGGATCTTTTCCCCGGCGTGCCGTGCTGGAGCCCCAGTGGACAGCTCGTGCGGGTAGCCGACGAGGGCGGGGCGCGGGTGCTCGCGGTGGGTGAACGCCCTCTGACGGGACCGCAGTTGCACGTACGCGCGGTGCTCGACGTCTCGGACGACGATGTACTGGTGTCCGCGTCGGCGGGCGAGGCGGCGGCCACTCCCGAGACCGGTGAGGTCCACGTCTACCGGGTCAACGACCTTGGCGTGGAACGGCTTTCGCAGGAGCCCGGGGTGCACTCGGCGGTGCGCTCCGGCCCTGTGACGGTGCTCGTCTCGGCCGTCCCCGACCGGCCGGGCGCCCAGGTGCGGGTGCTGCGCGAGGGCAAGGCGGCGGCGACTGTGGCCTCGTACGCCGAAGACCCCGGACTGAGCCCGCGCGTGACGCTCATGGAGGCGGGCGAGCGCCGTGTGCCGTGCGCCGTCGTGCTCCCCACGGGTCACACCGGCGGTCCGCTGCCGGTCCTGATGGACCCGTACGGCGGCCCGCACGGACAGCGGGTGCTGGCGGCGCACAACCCGTACCTCACCTCGCAGTGGTTCGCCGACCAGGGCTTCGCCGTGATCGTCGCGGACGGGCACGGGATGCCGGGGCGCTCGCCCGCCTGGGAGAAGGCGATCAAGGACGACATGGCCGCGATCGTCGTGGACGACCAGATCCACGCGCTCCAGGCGCTCGCCGAGCGCTTCCCACTGGACCTGAACCGGGTCGCCATCCGCGGGTGGTCGTTCGGCGGCTATCTGGCGGGCCTCGCGGTGCTGCGCCGCCCCGACGTCTTCCACACGGCCGTCGTGGGCGCCCCCGTCACCGATCAGCGCCTGTACGACACCCACTACACGGAGCGCTACCTGGGCGACCCGAACCGGCAGCCCGAGGTCTACGCCGCGAACTCCCTGATCGACGACAACGGCCTGGTGAACGCCACCGAGCCGACCCGCCCCATGATGATCATCCACGGCCTGGCCGACGACAACGTAGTGGTGGCCCACAGCCTGCGCCTGTCCTCCGCCCTACTGGCCGCAGGCCGCCCCCACGAGGTGCTGCCCCTCTCCGGAGTCACACACATGACCCCGCAGGAACAGGTGGCCGAGAACTTGCTGCTGCTCCAGGTCGACTTCCTGAAGCGCACCCTGAACGTGCCCTGAGCATGCGACCGGCCGGGGAGACATGGCGCGCCCCGGCCGGTCTACGGCACCCGCACGGCCGTACGCTGTCGAGCTTGACGCGTCCGTATATCGGTATCGGGTCAGCGAAGTTGCTTGCGTGTTAACGCAGTTGATGTGCATTTGTGCGGCTATGCCGACTAGTCCGTGGACACCTCGCGCTCCACACAGAATTCGTTGCCCTCTGGATCGGCCAGGGTGACCCACCCCCCGCCGTCGGGCCGGGTGCGGTCGTGGAGCAGCCGCGCGCCGAGCGCGAGTGCCCGCTCGACCTCCTCGGCGCGGGTCCGCCCCTTCGGCTTCAGATCGAGGTGGATCCGGTTCTTCGCCGTCTTGCCCTCCTCGACCCGTACGAAGAGCAGCGTGGGCCCGCCGGCGGGGTCCGCGATGAGGGCTTCCGGATCGCCGGGCTTGTCGTCGTCGGCCAGCGGGCGTTCCAGGAGGCGGCTCCAGAACAGGCCGAGGTCGTATGGGTCTCCGGTGCAGTCGAAGGTGATCTTGTCGATGTTCAACTGGCTCCTTCAGGGGGCTTGTTGTGGCCGTGGGGAACATTTCCCGGTCGCTGTTCCCGTGTCGAACGATTAAATGGACACGTGCCCCTTCACCTGCGCGGAACGGTCCTGCCCGACGGGTCATACGCGACGGGGAGCGTCCTACGGAGAGGCATGGTGAAGAACCGCATCACCCCCACGTTCGATCCCGGCGAGAACGCTGCGAACCACGAGGCCGTGGCCGACTACGGTCTCGATCTCTCCGCGTTCCTGCGCATCGCGGCACTCGCCGAGGCGGCACGGGTCCGGCGCGCCCAGGGCCGGTTCGCGGAGGTGGACGCGGTCAGCCGCGCCGCCGAGGAGAGCACGCCCGACATCCCGCCCGACGCCGCCCCCGGGGGACGGTGCCGCCATGGACGCCTACCTGATGCCATCGACACCGACATCGGCTCCTAGCGACTGGCGCAGGCGGCATAGCCCGCCCTGATCGGGTGGGCCATGCCGCCTGAAAGTCCAAAGTTCCAGCAGGTCAGTGGATATTGGACGGGATGTCAGGCACCGCAACGGGACGGAGCACCGTTAGAGACTCCTCCTGGCGAGCCATCATCGCAAAGGAGAACCTGTCGATTTCCAAGCAGAGATCGACATCGTCCGGGTGGTATCCGCTCCGCAGCCCACCGGCGAGGTCTGCCGCGGCACGAGAAGTCCTCGCGCGGTGGAGATACGGGGCCGCCTCAACATCATTTCCGGCCATACATTGACCAATGTATTCAGCGCAGGCCAGGTCCTCGTCGGCCCGGCCTCCCTCGCCGGTGACAACGAACGTCACCGGACCGGAATCCTTGGTCTGCAGGAACCGCGCGGTCGGGCCGGCCACCACGAAGCTCGCGCACAGGACCAGCGGCGCGTTCGCGACGGCCAGCGCGCCCACGGTTCCTGCGGTCGTCTTCTGCACCAGCGTTCGACCAGCGAAATCGCATGACCTGAGCAAGCCAGGTGAGTTCACCGCGTCGAAGCCCGCTGCTGGAGCTCCGTCCTTCAAAGCCAGCCAACCCGAGCGGCTCTCCTTCAAGGCAAGTGCCTCACTCTCCGTTGAGGCCAGGACGATCCTCTCGACGCCACGCGAGAAGGCCCAGGCAGCCACGGTGAAGGCGCGCATGACGTCGATGACGACTGCAACACGGGGAACGCCGGTCAACTCTGGGATGCCAACGAAGTGATGGTCCATCGCGCCAGTTTGACGCCCCTGGATCATCCGAGGGGCGCGATTGATCCGGCTGCCGTCGGGATGTGCGGGGGCGACGACCACCGTGCCGTGCCCGGTCATCACGACGTGGTCGGGAAGAGCACGTCACGGTTCCTCCGCGCCGACGTGCTCGACCGGTTTCTCGTCGACGCCGGGTTCGTCGTGCCACGGCGATTCGGGGGCCGGGGGCGGGGTCCCTTCGACCCCGCCCCCGGCCCCCGAGGTCATCACCGTCGCACGACGGGCTGGGCTCTGGGAGCGCTCCGTGCGCCTCAGGCCTTCGTGACCTTCGCGTCCACCTCAGCCGCGTCCTGCTCCAGCGCCTTCAGCGCCGGGTCCATCACCACGTCCTCGTCCCGCGCCTCCGTGGTCGGCTCCTCCGGGAAGTGGCAGGCCGTCAGGTGGCCGCCGCGGTTGCCGGAGAGCTGGATCAGCGGGGGCTCCTCGCTGGCGCACTTGTCCTGCGCCTTCCAGCAGCGTGTGCGGAAGCGGCACCCGGACGGGGGGTGGATCGGCGAGGGCACGTCGCCGGCGAGGCGGATGCGCTCGCGGTCCTCGGAGTCCTCGGTGGCTACCTCGGGGACTGCCGAGAGGAGAGCGTGGGTGTAGGGGTGCCGGGGCCGGTTGTAGATCGAGTCGCGGTCGCCGACCTCCACCACCTTGCCGAGGTACATCACCGCCACGCGCTGCGAGAAGTGGCGCACGATGGCGAGGTCGTGGGCGATGAAGAGGAAGGCGATGCCCAGCTCCTGCTGGACCTTCTTGAGAAGGTTCACCACCTGCGCCTGGATCGACACGTCCAGCGCGGAGACCGGCTCGTCCGCCACGATCAGCTTCGGGTTCAGCGCCAGGGCGCGGGCCACCCCGATGCGCTGACGCTGACCGCCGGAGAACTCGTGCGGGAAGCGGTTGTAGTGCTCGGGGTTGAGGCCGACCAGCTCCAGGAGTTCGCGTACACGCTTCTCCCGGCCGCCCTCCGGGTTGATGCCGTTGACCTCCATCGGCGACTTGATGATCGTGCCGACGGTCTGACGCGGGTTCAGCGAGGAGTACGGGTCCTGGAAGATCATCTGGATCTCGGACCGCACGGGGGCGAGCTGCTTGCGGGACGCGTGCGTGATGTCCTGGCCTGCGTACGTGATTGTGCCGCCGGTGGGCTCCAGAAGCCGCGTGATCAGCCGGCCCGTCGTCGACTTGCCGCAGCCCGACTCGCCGACCAGGCCGACGCTTTCGCCGACCCCGACGCTCAGGTCGATGCTGTCGACGGCCTGGACGGCGCCGACTTTTCGTTTGATCGGGAAGCCGCCGTAGATCGGGAAGTGCTTGGTCAGGCCCTCGACGCTGAGGAGCGTCTCGGCCGAGGTGCCGGTCGAGTCCTTCGGTGCGGGGAGGGTGAGGTTGTCGCTCATGTCTCGGTTCTCCCTAGCGCAGCCGGGGCTGGATCTGGTCGATGAAGATGGTCTGCTTCTGCTCGGCCGTGAGGTGGCAGGCGGCTGCGCGGCCCTCGGCCAGCGGCGGCCGCTCGTCCACACAGCGGTTGCCGACCTTCTCCTGGAAGGCGCATCGCGGGTGGAAGGGGCAGCCGGACGGCGGGTTGAGCAGGGAGGGCGGCGTTCCCGGGATCGGGGTGAGCGCCTCGTTGAGGTCGCCGCCGAGCCTCGGCATCGAGCTCAACAGGCCCCAGGTGTACGGATGCTGGGGCGTGCGGAGCACCTCGCGGGTGCTGCCCCGCTCCACGGCCCGGCCCGCGTACATCACCAGCAGGTCGTCGGCCATGTGCGAAATGACGCCCAGGTCATGGGTGATGAAGATGATCGCGGAGCCGAACTCCTGCTGGAGGTCCCTCAGCAGGTCCAGGATCTGCGCCTGGACGGTCACATCGAGCGCGGTGGTCGGCTCGTCGGCGATCAGCAGGTCGGGGTCGCACATCAGCGCCATGGCGATCATCGCGCGCTGGCGCATACCGCCGGAGAACTGGTGCGGGTAGTCGTGGAAGCGCGTCTGGGGCTGCGGGATGCCGACCTTGTCGAGCATCTCGATCGCCCGTGCCTTCGCCTCCTTCTTGGAGGCTCCGGTGTGCTTCATGAACGGCTCGGACAGCTGGCGACCCACCGTGTAGTACGGCGAGAGCGCGGTCAGCGGGTCCTGGAAGATCATCGCGGCCTTGTTGCCGCGGAGCTTCTCCATCTCCTTCTCGGAGGCGGTGATCAGCTCCTTGCCGTCCAGGACGATCTCGCCCTCGACGGTGGTGGTCTTGGGGCTGTGCAGCCCGAGGATCGTCAGGTTGGTGACGGACTTGCCGGAGCCCGACTCACCGACGATGCCCAGG
Source organism: Streptomyces sp. NPDC048825 (assembly GCF_043198355.1). Classification (NCBI taxonomy): domain Bacteria; kingdom Bacillati; phylum Actinomycetota; class Actinomycetes; order Kitasatosporales; family Streptomycetaceae; genus Streptomyces; species Streptomyces sp. NPDC048825. The sequence goes on along the minus strand of NZ_JBICUR010000003.1, from coordinate 216,831 downwards.
GTCTTGCCGCGCTCGACGTCGAAGGAGAGGCCGTCGACCGCCTTGACGACGCCGTCCTCGGTGGAGAACTGCACCCGCAGATCCCGGACCGAGAGGAAGGCGTCCGAACCCGTCGGGTTCGGGGCGTCTTCGACCTTGGTCAGTGTGCTCACGGTCGTTCTCCTAGCTGAGGCGCACGCGCGGGTCGATGAACGCGTAGGCGATGTCCACGAGGATGTTCAGGATCAGGATGAAGAAGGCTCCGAACAGCATGGCCCCCATCGTCAGCGGCAGATCCTTGGTCAACGACGACTCCACCGCGAGCCGTCCGATGCCCGCCAGGTCGAAGGTGAACTCGGTGACCACACCGCCCGCGAGCAGCGAGCTGAGGTCCAGGCCGAGGATCGTGACGATCGGGATCAGTGCACCGCGCCAGGCGTAGCGGAAGAACACGTACTTCTGCGACATGCCCTTCGCTCTCGCGGTGCGGACATGCTCCTCCTGCAGTTGCTCGATCATGGTCGAGCGGGCCATACGCGTGTACTGGGCGGTGAAGATCGTGGCCATCACGACCCAGGGGATGAGCAGTCCGATGAACCAGGCACCTGGATCGTCGGTGAACGGCACGTACTTGGGGTTCTCCATCCAGCCCGACGAGTAGACGAGGATGCCGAGCACGATCGGGCCGAGCAGGTAGATCTGGAATGAGCTGAGCACGATGGACGCGCCGCTGGCGAGCTTGTCGACCACGGTGCCGCGCTTCCAGGCGGCGAGCATGCCGGTGCCGAGGCCGAAGAGCAGGAAGATGACGAGCCCGCCGATGGTCAGCGACAGCGTCAGCGGGAACCGGTCCATGAGCGAGTCCCAGACGAAGTCGCCCGTCTTGAAGGAGACGCCCAGGCATGGGGCTGAGCAGTGCCCGACGGCGAAGTCGCGGCCGGCCACGATGCCGACCATGAAGTCCCAGAACTGCGCGGTGATGGGCTTGTCCAGACCGAGGTTCTCCCGGATGACGGCGAGGTTCTCCGGCGAGCAGTTCTTGCCGCAGGAGAGGGCGGCGAAGTCCTGGGGGACTGCGTAGAACAGGAAGAACGTGAACGCGGCGATCAGGAACATGATCACGACCGCGCCGATCGACCTGCGGATGAGGAACTGAAGCATGGCGGGCGGCTGCTCTCTTCGGAAGCGGCGGTGCGGTGAGGGGGATGGGTGCCCGTGGGGGTGCGCTCCGCCTGGCGCGCACCCCCACGGATCAGCCGTGGCGCTTGGTTACGGCTGCTTCAGGAACACGTTGTTGATGTCGATGTAGCTCGATTCGGTGCTGTAGGTGGCACCGCCGATGTTCGACCCGAACAGCTGGATCTGCTTCGAGTAGTACACCGGGGCAGCCGGGTTGATCTCCTCGAGGATGCGCTTGTGCGCCTCCTCCCACTTCACGGCGGCCTGGGCCGGCTCCAGCTTCAGAGCCTCTTCGATCAGCTTGTTGACCTGCGGGTCGTTGATGTGCGAGTAGTTCGGCGCACCATCAGCGATCTGCGTGCCGTCGTAGACCGGGGTCACGACCGTGGACTGGGACGGCCAGTCCTGGCCCCAGCCGGTCATGTAGAGGTCGTACGGGTTCTTGAGCTTGCCGATCTGCTCGTAGAAGGTGGCGCGGTCGATCTCCTTGACCTGGACGTCGAAGCCGATCTTCCCCAGCGCGTCCTTGATGATGACCTGCTGAGCCTGGCCGCGCGGGCTGTTGGAGTACGCGTAGGTGAGCTTGGTGCCCTCCTTGACGCCCGCCTCCTTGATCAGCTCCTTGGCCTTCGCGAGGTCGCCGTTGGGCTTCTTGAGCTTGCCGTACGGGTCGTACTTCGCGTCGAAGCCCGGCAGGGTCGGGGCGAACAGACCACCGGCGATCTCACCGCCGTACCGGCCGCCGTCGGCCTGGACCATGGCCTGGGCCGGGATCGCGTACGTGATGGCGTCGCGGATCTTCTTGTCCTTGATCTTGTCAAGGTTGAAGCTCATCTGCCAGACGTAGGGCTGGTAGCCCTTGATGGTGCGCTTGTTGACCGCCGGTTTGGTGACGACGTCCTGGATCTGCGCCGTGTCGACGGGGTCGGTCCACTGGATCGCGTTCTTGGCCTCGCCCTGGTCGGCGATCAGACGCTTGGTCTGGCTGGCCTGGTCGATCGTCGTGGTGAAGTTGTAGCCGTCGACGTACTGGTGCCGGACCGAGTCGGTCTTCGGGTCCCAGTTGGTGTTCTTGACCAGCTTCAGGGACTTGCCGGCCTTGTACTCGGAGATCTTGTACGGGCCGAGCGCGGCCGGAGCCTTGTCGTACTTCTCCTTCGTGTCCTGCTTCTCGGGCACGATGGCGTAGCCGGCCATGGCGAGCGCCTGCGGCAGGTCGGGACGCGCCTGGTTGAAGTGGAAGATCACCGTCTCGTCGTCCGGGGTCTCCAGGACGGAGTCCGGCAGGTGCTTGCCCTTGTACGGGCCGTCCGGCAGGTCCTTGCGGTAGTCGGCACCGGAGAGCCAGGTCTGGACGTACGTCGGGCCGTCGAAGATGACCTTCGAGTACTGGCGCTCGATGGTGTGACGGACGTCCTTGGACGTGATGACGTTGCCGTCCTCGTCCTTGACGCCCGACTTGAGCTTGTACGTCCAGGTCTTGCCGCCGTCGGACGACTGACCGGAGTCGGTGGCGATGTCACCGACGACCGTCAGGTTGCCGTTCTTGTCCTCCTGGAAGTTCGTCAGACCGCGGTGCACGAGGTTGGCGAACTGGCCCGCGTCACTGACGTAGATCTGGCCCGGGTCCATGTGGGACAGGTCCGACTGCATGTAGACGTTGATCGTGCCGCCGGACTTGGCGCCCGCCACCGGCGCCGCGGGACCATTGGAGGCCGCGGCGTCGGCGTACTGGACGGGCTTCTGCTGCGCTGCCGCGTCGTCCTTGGACTTCGACTGGTCCTTGGCCTTGTCGCCGCTGTCGCTGGAACAGCCGGTGAGCGCGAGCGAGCCGGCCACCGCAATGGCGGCAATGGCTCTCACAGAGCGCGATCGGATGGGCTTCATGATGCTTGTGCACCTACCTGTCGGTCGTTATCCAGAAGTGCTGCCTGACCATCCGGTTGCCCGGCGTCGGGGGCGGCAGCCACCCCCCTGCTCGTGGACGTCTTCACCGTCCGGTCTTCGGATCGAACGCGTCGCGGACGGAGTCACCGAGGAGGTTGAAGGCCAGAACAAAGATCACCAGTGCCGCACCCGGGAAGAGCAGGAACGCCGGGTCCTGTTCGTAGATCTCGGCACCGATGCGGAACATCCGGCCCCAGTCGGGGGTCGGCTCGACGAAGCCGACCCCGACGAATGAGAGGAACGCGATCGTCAGGATGTTGCTGGGCAGCGTGTACGTGGCCTGCACCAGAATCGGAGTGACGACGTTCGGCAGGACCTCCTTGCGCACGATCCGCCACCGCGAGGCGCCGGAGACCTTGGCCGCCTCAATGAACTCTCGCTCACGCAGGGAGACCACAGAGCCTCGGACGAGGCGGGCCATGGGCATCCAGCCGAGGAACCACATCACCAGGATGATCGCGACCGCCCGCAGGTAGGTGGGGGTCTCATCCGTCGGGGACACGAACATCGCGGTGACGACGGGCATGAAGGCGATGAAGAACAACTGGTTCGGGAACGACAGGAAGAAGTCCGTGACCCGGCCCAGCCAGTAGTCGACCTTGCCGCCGAAGTAGCCGCCGACCAGCCCGATGAGGACACCGGTGACGACACACAGCATCGTCAGCACCAGGGCCATGTAGAGCGAGTTGCGGATGCCGTACAGCAGCATCGTGAACACGTCGCGGCCCAGCTGGGGTTGGACACCGAACCAGAAGTCGCCCGAGACACCGCCGAACGACCCGCTGGGCATCGCGAAGTCGTCGAGCAGGAACGGGTACTCCGGCTCCTGCGCGTACAGCGTGTACGGGTCCTTGCCGTACAGCTTGGAGATCACCGGCGCCAGCGCGGAGACGACGAAGAAGAAAATCACTACGCCCGCGGAGATCATGCCTGTACGGTCACGCTTGAACCGCTGCCACATCAGTTGGCCGGGGGAACGGCCCTCAAGCTTCTTGGGCACGACGACCTCGGTGGTCGCCGCCAGCTCAGGGTCCAAGGCGACCGACGGGCCGGAGCCCTCGGCCTTGGTTGGACTGGTCATGTGTGTTCTTCCCCCGGGGGATGGAGAGCTGAGCCGAACTCAGATATGAGCACAGCTCAGATATTGGCGCGTTCCGTGGTTTGAGGGGAACTTTCGCCAAGGGAATCAACGCGCGTCAAGGGCGGAAGACATAGGGATCTCCCTACCGTCCATATTTTGAGCAAAAATTGCAAAGACTGACACCTGATCGCGCTTGACAGGTGAGACGGAATCTTCGCGTAACGGACATACAGGGAGCGTTTTCTGTTTACATGTCCGAAACTCGATCGCTCCCACTCCGATATACGAACGTCGCTGACAGCGCAGGGGACAGCGAATCCATCAGATCCCGCCAACGCGTCCCCCCGGCGTCACCCCGCACAGGGCCTGAAGGCACACCGAAAACCCGGCTCTCCTCTCGGCGGAGAACCGGGTCAACCGGCTTTTCAGACCCTCGCTGAGGAGGCGTCAGCCGTGCTTGGCGCGGCTCGCGGCGCGGGCGCGCTCGCGGCCGTCCAGCTTCACCTTGCGGATGCGGGCGGCCTCCGGGGTCACCTCGACGCACTCGTCGTCGCGGCAGAACTCCAGGGACTGCTCCAGGGAGAGCTTGCGCGGCGGGACGATCGCCTCGAACGAATCGGCCGAGGACGACCGCATGTTGGTGAGCTTCTTCTCCTTGGTGATGTTCACGTCCATGTCGTCGGCACGCGAGTTCTCACCGACGATCATGCCCTCGTACACCTCGGTGCCCGGCTCCACGAAGAGCACGCCGCGCTCCTGAAGGTTCGTCATCGCGAACGCGGTGACGGCGCCGGAGCGGTCGGCGACCAGTGAACCGTTGTTACGGGTCTGGAGGGCGCCGAACCACGGCTCGTGGCCCTCGTGGATGGAGTGGGCGATGCCCGTGCCGCGCGTGCTCGTCAGGAACTCCGTACGGAAGCCGATGAGGCCGCGGGACGGCACCACGAACTCCATGCGGACCCAACCGGAGCCGTGGTTGGACATGTTGTCCATGCGGCCCTTGCGGACACCCATGAGCTGCGTGACCGCGCCCATGTGCTCCTCGGGCACGTCGATCGTCATGCGCTCGACCGGCTCGTGCAGCTTGCCGTCGATCTCCTTGGTGACGACCTGCGGCTTGCCGACGGTCAGTTCGTAGCCTTCCCGGCGCATGGTCTCGACGAGGATCGCGAGCGCGAGCTCACCACGGCCCTGGACCTCCCAGGCGTCCGGGCGCTCGGTGTCCAGCACCCGCAGGGAGACGTTGCCGACCAGCTCGCGGTCCAGACGGTCCTTCACCTGACGGGCCGTGACCTTGCGGTCCTTGACGGCCGCCTTGGCGTCCGCGCCCTTGCCGGTGCCACCACGGCCGACCAGCGGCGAGGTGTTCGTACCGATCGTCATCGAGATCGCGGGCTCGTCGACCGTGATGAGCGGCAGCGCGACGGGGTTCTCGGGGTCCGCGAGGGTCTCGCCGATCATGATGTCGGGGATACCGGCGACGGCGCAGATGTCACCGGGGCCGGCCTTCTCGGCGGGCTTGCGGGTCAGCGCCTCGGTCATCATCAGCTCGCTGATCCGTACGCTGCTGACGCTGCCGTCACGCTTGATCCAGGCAACCGTCTGGCCCTTGCGCAGCTCGCCCTGCTCGACGCGGAGCAGCGCGATACGGCCGAGGAAGTTGTCGGCGTCCAGGTTGGTGACGTGCGCCTGGAGGGGGGCCTCCTCGTCGTACGTCGGGGCCGGGACGTGCGCCAGGATCGTGGAGAAGAACGGCTCCAGGCTGTCGCTGTCGGCCGGGACGGTGCCGTCCTCCGGCTTGGTCAGCGAGGCCACTCCGTCCCGCGCACACGCGTAGACGATGGGGAACTCGATCTGGTCCTCGTCGGCGTCGAGGTCCAGGAAGAGGTCGTACGCCTCGTTCACCACCTCGTCGATACGGGAGTCCGGGCGGTCCGTCTTGTTGATGCACAGGATGACGGGCAGCCGGGCCTGGAGGGCCTTGCGCAGCACGAAGCGGGTCTGCGGGAGCGGGCCCTCGGAGGCGTCGACGAGCAGGACCACCGCGTCGACCATCGACAGACCGCGCTCGACCTCACCGCCGAAGTCGGCGTGGCCGGGGGTGTCGATGATGTTGATGGTGATGACGTCGCCGCCATCCTTCGGGTGGTACTTCACCGCCGTGTTCTTGGCGAGGATCGTGATGCCCTTCTCACGCTCCAGGTCGTTCGAGTCCATCATGCGGTCGTCGAGCGACTCGGCGGCATGCGCGGCGAAGGAACCGGCCTGCTTGAGCATGGCGTCGACCAGAGTGGTCTTGCCGTGGTCGACGTGGGCGACGATGGCGACGTTACGAATGTCGTGGCGCGTGGCCATAGTGAGGCGCTTCTCCCGGGGTGAGTGAACGGCCGACGCGTACATCTGCGTTACGCGGGCCCTGCCGGGCGGAACATGCCACGGCCTTACCCCATGGTACGGGGCCGCTGGCCGCTGGGGCTCCGCAGGGCTGGGTGAGGTCGTTCTCACGTGCGGGCCGGTGGGGGCTGGTCGCGCAGTTCCCCGCGCCCCTAAAGGAAGGCCTGCGGCCTCCTTTAGGGGCGCGCCAAGGTCAGGACGTTCGCCTCATGCCCTTCTTCAAGTAGCCCATGTCCTCGTACACCGGTGTCTCGAAGCCGAAGGCGCCCGCGTTGACCAGGTTGGGGCGGGCCGCTACGAGCTGCGGGCGCTGGTAGAGGGGGATCGAGCCGGCGGCGGCCCAGATGCGGGCGTCGGCCTTGCGGACCAGGGAGCGGGACTCCTTCTCGTCCAGTTCGGCGACGGCCTGGTCGAAGAGGTGGTCGACCTGGTCGGTGCCGACGCGGGTGTAGTTCTGCTCGACGTTGAGGGAGCCGTCCGCGGCGGGCACCGGCTTGGCGTAGATGGGCCGGGCGTCCGTGGCGGGGAAGGCGGACGCGGGCCAGGAGTAGAGCGCCAGGTCATATTGGCCCGAGGCGATGTGGTCCTTGAAGTAGCTCGCGTCGGAGACCTTGGAGATCTCCGTACGGATGCCGATGTCGGCCAGCATCCGCGCGATGCGCTCACCGACCGCTCGCAGCGACTCCGTGCCGGGCCCTGAGGGGAGCACGAAGCGCAGCGACAGGGCCTCGCCGTCCTTTGCGAGCGGACCGGCCACGGCACCCGCGGGGGCGGCGGTGCCCTTCGGCGCGTACGCCCCTGGCGCACCGCCGCGCTTGTGCTTCCCCTCCTGCTCCTTCTGCTCCTCCTGCTCCTCGTCTGCCTTCTCGTTCTGCGCGGCGGCCTGGTCGAGGAGCGCCGTGCGCAGCTGGGCGATGGGCGCGGGCGCGAGCACGGCGGAGGTGCCGTGGTCGGCGGGCTTGCTGTCGTCGCCGGAACGTTCGCCGTACGACGCCTCGCCGGAGGCCGGGTCGTACGCCGCACCGGGTTTGTTGTCCTCGCCCACGACGTACGTGTCGTCGTCCGACTTCCCAGAGTTCTCGGAGGCCTCGCTGCCCGCCCCCTTTGCCGCCTTCTCCTTCTCCCCCTTCTTCTCCTTGAGTGGCCCGCCCCGTTCCCAGCCCGCGTCCGAGAGCAGCGCCTGGGCCTCCTCGGTGTCCTGCTCACCGAGGGCGCCGCTGCTGTCGGCGTACGCGGCCTGTCCGGCGAGCGCGAGATGGCTGCCGACGGGTTCGGCGGGCAGGCCGAGGGGCTGGAGTACGACCCTGGCGAGTTCGTCGCGGTCGAGGGCGCGGGCCACGGCGCGGCGGACGCGCTCGTCGGAGAGCGGGCCCTCGGCGCCGTTGAGGGCGAGCTGTGTGTAGACGGGTTCGAGGGACTTGCGGACCGCGAATCGGCGCAGGGCCGACTGCTCCTCGCGGTACTTCGCGATCTCCTTGCTCCGCTGCTCGCGGGCGGTGACCTCCTCGTCGGCCGCCTCCTCGTCGGAGCCGTTCGCGATCGCCCAGGAGCGCAACGCCCGGGCGGGCGTGAGTTCGGTGCCGGGGCCGTGGGCGAAGGGTGCCCCGGCGGATCCCTTGGCGCCGGCAGCGGCTGTGATGCGCCGCGCCGCGGAGGCGTCGATCTCGGCGAGGTCGAGCCGGCCGGCGGCGAGCGCGGCGGCGCGTTTGTTGCGCGGTACGGCGCGCAGGACCAGCTCGGAGAGCTTGGGCTGGTGGCCCCACCAGCGCGGATTGCGCTTCAGCCTGACGTCGCCGGCCTTGCGGTCGATCTTGTCGATCCTGAAGGGACCGGCGGTGACCTTCAGCTTGCGGCGGGCGCCGTCGTTGAAGGTGTCCGGGGTGCCCATCACGTTCTTCGGGTACAGCGGCGAGAACAGCGACCGCCAGTCCGCGTACGGCTTGCTGAAGGTGACCCGCACCTCGAGGTCGTCGTCGCCGCGCTCGATCTTCTCGATGCGTTCGTAGCCGGCGTTGCGGGCCGTCCAGTACGCGGTGTCCTTGCCGGACAGGGCGCGCCACTGGGCGGCGAAGTCGGCGGCGCCGATCTCGCGGCCATCGCTCCAGACGGCCTGCTGGTTGAGCTTGTAGAGCACGACCTGCTTGGGCTCGCGCTCGACGATCTCCGCGGACTCCAGGTAGTCGGGGTTGCGCTCGGGCCTGCCCTTCTCGTCGATCCGGTACATCGAGGGCAGGACAGCGCCGGCGACGCGTGAGGTGGTCGCGTCGGCGTCGGCCTGGAAGGTGTTGAGGGTCGCCGGGACGGTGTCCACGGCCCAGCGCACGGAGCCGCCGTCGGCGATCCGGTCACGCTCCGCGGGAGCGATGTCCTGCCCGGCGAGGGGCCGGGCGGCCGGGTCCTCCTCGCTGCACGCGGCGAGGGAGGTCACCGCGAGCACGCCCGCCGTGAGGAACGCGACCGAGCGCATGGATGCGCGCGGTCCGACGCCGTGGTGGGACATGACTGATACCTCCGGGGCGGTTCTGATCACGTGGGCTGATCACTTGGGCTGAACACGCGGAATGTCACGTTTGGTGAGTTAGATCACGTTTGGCCGTATTATGGAGTTGATCAGATCTATCGCCCTACTGAAGGGGCAAGCCCCCGAGTCGGAGCGGCGCCACGGCGATGGGTAAGCGAAAGCTCACCCATGCGGCCTAGCAAAGGGCGCACTGCCGACAGCGGGGGCGCGCGTGTGGCGTGAATGCGCGACACGATCGGTTAATCCATGCAGATCCCTTCACAGGGGCCGATGTGACGCGCGACACTCGCAGGCGCATGAACGTTGCCGCCTTGGGCCACAGGGTCCGCGGAAGTGAGGGCAAGTCATGTCCGTGCAAGACGACCTGACAACAGTCCAGCGCGCTCTCGACGACCTGTACCGGTCCGTGGGGCGCCTGGAACAGCAGATCGGTGGCGGTCTGGAGATGCGCCGTGTGCGCACCGACGCCGACCACCTGCGCGAGAGCGTGGCGCTGCTGCGCGAGGCCGCCCCCGGCCTCAAGGCACCGCGGCGTCCCGACCTCGTGTCCATCCCCGACACCCCGTACGACAGCACTCTGTGGACGGACTCGGACGACGAGGGTCTCGGCGCCCGCGACCGGCACGCACCCTGATCCGACTGGAGTCCACCCCTTGGCCACTGGTACGGAACCCGAACTGAACAGCGGCGGCGTAAGAACCCCCACGCGCGCCGCGATCGCCGCCCCGCATCTGCGGACGGACCGCTGGTGGCTGGCGCCTGCCACCACCGCGGCCGGTCTGCTGGCCTTCATCGTCTACTCGACGTGGCGGGCGTTCGCGAACACCGACTACTACGCGGCGCCATACGTCTCGCCGTTCTACTCGCCCTGTCTGGCGGAGAACTGCGAGCCGATGCGGGCGGGCCCGAACTGGGAGATCTTCGGTGGCTGGTGGGGCCTGTCCCCCGCCCTGCTCATCCTGATCTTCCCGCTGGGCTTCCGGCTGACCTGCTACTACTACCGCAAGGCCTACTACCGGGGCTTCTGGGCCTCACCCCCGGCCTGCGCGGTCGCCGAACCGCACAAGAAGTACACCGGCGAGACCCGCTTCCCGCTGGTCCTGCAGAACATCCACCGCTACTTCTTCTACGCCGCGATCCTGGTCGCCGGCATCCTCACGTACGACACCGTGCTCGCCTTCCGCGACGAGCACTACGAGTGGGGCCACATGGGTCTCGGCACCCTGGTCTTCCTGGTCAACATCGTGCTGATCTGGGCGTACACCCTCTCCTGCCACTCGTGCCGGCACATCGTCGGCGGGCAGCTCAAGCACTTCTCCAAGCACCCCGTGCGCTACCGGATGTGGCAGTGGGTCGGCAAGCTCAACGCCCGGCACATGCTGCTCGCCTGGGCCTCGCTGGTGAGCGTGGCGCTCGCCGACTTCTACGTGTATCTGGTCGCGTCCGGTGCCTTTGACGATCCGAGGTTGTTCTGATGCCCGTAGTTGACCGGCAGGAGTGGGACGTCGTCGTGGTCGGCGCGGGCGGCGCCGGGCTGCGGGCCGCGATCGAGGCACGTGAGCGGGGCGCGCGTACGGCCGTGATCTGCAAGTCGCTGTTCGGCAAGGCGCACACGGTGATGGCCGAGGGCGGCATCGCGGCGGCGATGGGCAACGTCAACGCCGGGGACAACTGGCAGGTGCACTTCCGCGACACCATGCGTGGCGGCAAGTTCCTCAACCAGTGGCGGATGGCCGAGCTGCACGCGCAGGAGGCCCCGGACCGCGTCTGGGAGCTGGAGACGTGGGGCGCCCTCTTCGACCGTACGAAGGACGGGCGGATCTCCCAGCGCAACTTCGGCGGGCACGAGTACCCGCGGCTCGCGCACGTCGGCGACCGTACGGGCCTGGAGCTGATCCGCACGCTCCAGCAGAAGATCGTGTCCTTGCAGCAGGAGGACCACAAGGAGACCGGCGACTACGAGTCGCGGCTGAAGGTCTACCAAGAGTGCACGGTCACCCGGATCCTGAAGGACGGGGAGCGGGTCTCCGGTGCCTTCTGCTACGAGCGGGAGTCCGGCCGTTTCTTCGTCCTCGAAGCCCCCTCCGTTGTGATCGCCACCGGAGGCATCGGCAAGTCCTTCAAGGTCACGTCGAACTCGTGGGAGTACACCGGGGACGGGCACGCGCTGGCGCTGCTGGCCGGGGCGCCCCTCCTCAACATGGAGTTCGTGCAGTTCCACCCGACGGGCATGGTCTGGCCGCCGTCCGTGAAGGGCATCCTCGTCACCGAGTCGGTGCGCGGTGACGGCGGGGTGCTGCGGAACTCCGAGGGCAAGCGGTTCATGTTCGACTACATCCCGGATGTGTTCAAGGAGAAGTACGCGCAGTCCGAGGAGGAGGGCGACCGCTGGTACGAGGACCCGGACAACAACCGGCGCCCGCCCGAGCTGCTGCCGCGTGACGAGGTGGCACGGGCCATCAACGCCGAGGTCAAGGCGGGCCGTGGTTCACCGCACGGCGGGGTCTTCCTCGATGTGTCGACCCGGATGCCGGCCGAGGTGATCAAGCGGCGGCTGCCTTCCATGTACCACCAGTTCAAGGAGCTCGCGGACGTCGACATCACCGCCGAGGCGATGGAGGTCGGGCCGACCTGCCATTACGTGATGGGCGGGATCGCGGTCGAATCGGACACGGCGGCGGCGCGCGGGGTGCCGGGGCTGTTCGCGGCCGGGGAGGTCGCGGGCGGTATGCACGGCTCCAACCGGCTCGGCGGCAACTCGCTCTCCGACCTGCTGGTCTTCGGCCGCCGGGCCGGGCTGCACGCGGCTGGGTACGCGACCGATGCGGGCGAGCGGCCCGCGGTGGACGACGCCCAGATCGACGCGGCGGCGGCGGAGGCGCTGCGGCCGTTCTCCGCGGAGGGTCCCGAGGCGGGTGCGGAGGAGGCGGGACGGCCGCCGGAGAACCCGTACACCCTCCATCAGGAGCTCCAGCAGACGATGAACGACCTCGTCGGCATCATCCGCCGGGAGGCGGAGATGGAGTCGGCGCTGAAGAAGCTGGCAGATCTCCGCGTGCGGGCGCGGCGGGCGGGAGTCGAGGGGCACCGGCAGTTCAATCCCGGCTGGCACCTCGCGCTCGACCTGCGCAACATGCTGCTGGTCAGCGAGTGCGTGGCGCGCGCCGCCCTGGAGCGTACGGAGTCGCGCGGCGGCCACACCCGTGAGGACCATCCGACGATGGAGCGGGAGTGGCGGCGGATCAACCTGCTCTGCCAGCTGACCGATCCCACGGGCGGCTTGGCGGCCACGGATCCGGTACGCGGCCAGATCAAGCTCCTCCGGGAGACCACCGAGCCCATCCGCCAGGACCTGCTCGCCCTCTTCGACAAGGAAGAGCTGGTCAAGTACCTCGCCGAAGAGGAGCTGTACGAGTGAGCAGCTATGAGGCCCGCTTCAAGGTGTGGCGCGGGGACGCCGAGGGCGGTGGCCTGGAGGACTTCAAGGTCGAAGTCAACGACGGCGAGGTGGTGCTGGACATCATCCACCGGCTCCAGGCGACCCAGACCCCGGATCTGGCCGTGCGCTGGAACTGCAAGGCGGGCAAGTGCGGTTCGTGTTCGGCGGAGATCAACGGCCGGCCGCGGCTGATGTGCATGACGCGTATGTCGGTGTTCTCGCGCGAGGAAACGATCACGGTGACTCCCTTGCGGGCGTTTCCCGTTGTGCGGGATCTCGTCACCGACGTCGGCTTCAACTACACGAAGGCGCGGCAGGTGCCGTCCTTCGTGCCGCCCGCCGGTGTCGGTCCCGGCGAGTACCGGATGATGCAGGAGGACGTGGACCGCTCGCAGGAGTTCCGCAAGTGCATCGAGTGCTTCCTGTGCCAGGACACCTGCCATGTGGTCCGGGACCATGAGGAGAACAAGCCGGCGTTCGCGGGGCCCCGGTTCCTGATGCGGGTGGCGGAGCTGGACATGCACCCGCTGGACGCGGCGTCCGAGACCGGACTGGACCGCAAGACCACCGCCCAGGACGAACACGGCCTCGGCTACTGCAACATCACCAAGTGCTGCACCGAGGTCTGCCCCGAGGGCATCAAGATCACGGACAACGCCCTGATCCCCTTGAAGGAACGGGCAGTTGACCGCAAGTACGACCCGCTGGTGTGGCTGGGGTCGAAGATCAGGAGGCGTACCTCCTAGATCCTCCTGGATCCTCCTGGACTCCTGAGCCCCTCTGGCTCCTCCTAGAACAGGCTCAGCAAGGCTTCCGCCGGGTCCGTGAGGCCTGTGTCGCCGTTCGGCAGGGGGAGCTCGAACCAGACCGTCTTGCCGCGCGGGGTGCGGCGGGAGCCCCAGGCAGCGCTCAGGAGACCGACGAGCTGGAGGCCGCGGCCGCCCTCGTCCGTATCGCGGGCGCGGCGGCGGCGGGGCTGGACCAGGCCGGCGTCCCAGACCTCGCAGACCAATGTGCGGTCGAGCAGCAGCCGGAGCCTGATGTCGCCCTCGCCGTAGCGCAGGGCATTGGTCACCAGCTCGCTGACCAGCAACTCCGCGGTGTCGACGAGCGGTTCGAGGTCCCAGCTCAGGAGCTGGCCACGGGCGAACTCGCGCGCCCGGCCCACGCTGCGCGGCTCGCGCGGCAGGGTCCAGTCGCCTACGGACTCGGCGGGCAGCCCCTGGACACGTGCCATCAGAAGCGCGATGTCGTCCTCGCCGTGATGGGTGTCGAGGGTGTTGAGGACGTGGTCGCAGGCGTCCTCCAGCGATCGGGAGGTGTCGGCGCGCCGCGCCGCCGCCCCGGCGTGGTGGACGGGTGACGGGTGGGACGGGTCCGTCAGGGCGCCCACGAGGGCCTGCAGGCCCTCGTCCAGCGGGTGATCGCGCGATTCGACCAGTCCATCCGTGTAGAGCGCCAAAAGGGAACCTTCTGGAAGTTCGACCTCCACCTCCTCGAACGGCTCTCCGCCCACACCGAGCGGCATGCCCGGCGGCACGTCCAGCATCAGCGCGGTCTCACCGGGCTCCACCAGTACGGGCGGCAGATGGCCCGCGTTGGCGAAGGTGCAGCGGCGCGTGACGGAGTCGTAGACCGCGTACACACAGGTGGCGAGGTACACCTCGGAGAGGTCGGCGTCGCGCTGCGACTGGCGGCCTGCCGTGCGGGTGGCCTGCTGGATGCCGCCGGGCGTGCCGAGGCCGCGGGCGATCTCGTCCAACGCCGAGAGGACCTCGGCCGGTTCGAGGTCGAGCAGTGCCAAGGTGCGTACGGCCGTGCGGAGTTCACCCATGGCGACGGCGGCGCGCAGACCGCGGCCCATCACGTCGCCGACGACCAAGGCCGTGCGGTGGCCGGGGAGTTCGATGACGTCGAACCAGTCGCCGCCCACCTCGGTCGCCGCGTTCCCGGGAAGGTAGCGGCAGGCGATGTCCAGGCCGGAGGCCTCCGGGTCGCCCGGAGGCAGCAGGGAGCGCTGGAGTATCAACGCGCGTTGGTGCTCGCGGCGGTACAGGCGGGCGTTGTCGATGCAGACGGCGGCGCGCGCGGCCAGCTCGACCGCGAGGCCGCGGTCCCGATCCCCGAACGGCTCGCTGCCCTTCGTACGCGAGAACTGGACGAGTCCGACGACCGTGTCGTGCGCGACCATCGGAACGGCGAGCGTGGACTGGATCAGGCCGCCCTCCTCGCCGGGGACGGTCTTCGGGCGGGCGGTGCGCAGGGCGTCCGCGCACTCCGAGTTGAACGCGAAGTGGTGCACGGCGCCGACGTTCACCGGCTCGGGGCCGCCGATGAAGGGCGCGTCGGAGACGGCGCTGGCGAAGGCGACGCGGCGCAGCTCGGCGCTGCCGTCGGCGAGCCCGGGCGGCGTCTCGTCGCCGGCGAGCAGCCCCTGGTAGAGGTCGACGGAGGCGAGGTCGCAGAAGCCGGGGACGGCCACGTCGAGGAGTTCTCGGGCCGTGGTCTCCAGGTCGAGGGAGTTGCCGATGCGCGCCCCGGCCTCGTTCAGCAGGGCGAGATTGCGCCGGGCGGCGGCGGCCTCGCGGGCGGCGGCACGGCGCGCCGTGACGTCGGTGCCCAGCCAGGCGACGCCGATCGGCCGGCCCGCACCGCTCTCCACGCGATAGAGGTTGACGGACCAGTTCCGGCGCTCGGGCGAGCCGGGCACGGTGCCCGTGACCTGCATGTCGGTGACGGATTCGCCGGTCTCCAGGACGCGGCGCAGCGTCGCGGTGACCCGCTCTGCCTCGTGGGGCACCAGATAGTCCCTGACGGTGCGTCCGCGGTGGTCGTTGGCGGTGCCACCGAAGACCAGGGCGAACCGCTCGTTGGCCCGGCGGATCTTCAACTCCGTGTCGATCAGCAGGAAGCCGAACGGGGATTGGCCGAAAACCGCCTGCGCGGCAGCCAGATCCGTCTCGATTCCGCGCAGGGTGCGGACGTCGACGACGATGCACAGGGCGGCTCGCTCGCCCTCCTCCGTGCGCGTCGGCATGACGTAGACCTCGGCGAGTCCCTCCGTGCCCGCACCGGACTCCGCGTCGTCCGGCACCCGGAAGGGGACGACGCCCGTCCATTCCCGGCCGTCGAGAATCTCGGCCATCTTCCGCTGACCGAGCTCACGCAGATCGGGATCGACGAAGGCCTCGATGGGATCCATGCCCACGGCCCGCTCGGCACTGATGCCGAAGAGCTTCTCCGCGCGCAGACTCCACTGGTCGACGAGGCCGTCGGGGCCGATCGAGAACGAGGCGACCTTGATGTAGTCGTAGATCGAGCCGGGTGGACTGCTCTGCCACACCACGCCGTCGACCTCGCCGTCGACGCCACCGACCGGCATACCGGCCCTCGCGTCGCCCCCCGGGTCCCCGGACTCCATGGACTCCGCAGTCTCCGTGGCCTTCGCTGGTATCTCGCTCACGCGAACCGTCCCCTCCAGCTCACCGCGTCCGGCATCGGTCACCGGGGGCGGCTGCCCGCAGTATCCAGCAGTACGGCGCCGCACAACACGGTGTTCACGATCACAGCACGGTCCCGATGCATTTTGGACCGGCCGCGACACACACTCCCAGTCTTCTAACCAGGGCGCACCCCGTCGAATCACAGACTCCTACAAGCCCTCAGGACCGACCAGCCCCGTGCGGCACGCGAATCTCTACCGCTCAGTCCGGCGGGGCCAGTTCGAACCACACCGTCTTGCCCGCCGCGCCGGGACGGGTGCCCCAGCGGCGTGCGGAGCACGCCACGAGGTAGAGCCCGCGACCGCCCTCGTCCTCGGGGCGTGGGGCGCGCTCGTGCGGCAGGTCCGGCAGGGGGTCGGAAACTTCCACGAGCAGGCCGTCGAGAGGCTCCGTGGGGCGCACGAGGCGTACGTCGATGGGCCCCATGGCGTGCTGCAGGGAGTTGGTGACCAGCTCGCTGACCAGCAGCGCGGTCACGTCACCGAGAGATTCGAGGCCCCAGGCGCGCAGCTGGCTCCGGACGAAGGTACGAGCGGTTCGTACGGAACCGGGATCCGCGGGGAAGGTCCACTCGGCGACCTTGCCATCGGTGTGGATCACGCGGATCACTCCCGGGCCTGAAGCGGATGTAGTCCGGTTTCATGGGGTTAATGGGGACATACCCGGTATGCGGGGCGGAGTACCGCGCGCCGGGGCTCACTGTGGCACGAACGGCGTACGGGCGCCTCCGGCGTACCGGGCGGGGGCCGTATGCCACGACGTCCCACGCTTGCGCGCATGGGCGTACGGAGTTGCGTATGTCACAGCACTGGCGGCGTCCGCGTACCCCTCGCCGCAGGGCTCACGCCTCCGGTGCCGGGTCTCCCCAGGCGTGACGGGCGACCTCCATGACGGCCGGTACGTCCTGATCCAGCCAGTCGACGTCCCAGATCTCGTCCGGTGTCAGCCAGCGCAACTCGTCGTGATCCTCAAGGGGTTTCGGGTCGGCGGAGTCGGGGAGCAGGCGGGCGGTCCAGACGTGGAGGGTGTACGGGGGTTTCAAGGGCCACTCCCCCGGAATCCGGGCCAGTGGCTCCGCCTCGACGCCGAGTTCTTCGCGCAGCTCGCGTACGAGGGCGTGCTCGGGGGTCTCGCCGGGTTCGACCTTGCCGCCGGGGAGTTCCCAGCGGCCGGCCAGGTCCGGGGGTGCGCTGCGGCGGGCGGCGAGTAGGCGGCGCTCCCCCTCGCTCAGTACGGCGGCCCCTACCACCACGATCCGTTCCGTCATGCGGTGGAGACTACGGGCTTCCGTTCTGGCCGTTCTGTTCGATGCGCTCGATCAAGTACAGCTGGGTCGGGCCGTGGCCTTCGAGGCGGCCCGCGATCTTCTCGGCTTCGACCCTGGTCGCGCACCTGCTGACGGTGTAGCGGTTGCCGTTGTCGTCGCGTCGTACGACGAGCCAGGGCAGCGTGATGGTGCTGTCGCTCATCGCGCTCCCCCTCCGCGTTCCGCTCCGCGCTCCGACCCGCTCCATAAGGACACCGCAACCGCAATCCGCATATGCCCGAGCCTACGCCTAACCTTCACGCAGCGCGCATGGGTTTTTACAGATTGGGTTCGCTTTCAGGAGCGGGTTCGTTGCGGTTGCTCGCGCCCACGAATCCGACACGCCACCCCCGTAGGCGCCCCGCCGGCCGCCGGGGGCTACCGCACAGGCAAGTGGTACGACACCCGGTACCGGTCAGCCGGTACCACCAGATCCGCCGTCTCCACCGGCCGGCCCGACGCGAAGAACGTGCGCTGGATGACCAGGACCACGTGGCCGGGAACGCCGCCGAGGGCGGCGAGTTCCTCGGCGAGACCAGGCCGCGCGCCGACTTCCTCCGTGACGTTGTCGACGATGACGTCGATCGCCGCCATGCGTTCGGCCACGCCCATGCCGCCGAGAGGGCCCTCCTCGGGGAGCATCACGGGCGTACGGCCCGTGACGGCCAGTGGTTCCCAGGACGTGGAGAGCATGATCGTCTCGCCCGCGTCCCGGAACACGTACTGCGTGCACATCACGCGGTCACCGGGCTCGATGGCCAACCGCGAGGCGACCGAGGCGCTCGCCTCGGCCTGCCGGCTGTGCGACTCCCACGTGCCGCGCGCCTCGGCGTCGGCCTGCTCCTGGCGGAACGGGGTGGCGCCGGTCTCCGGCCGGTACCCGGAGCGGGCGATGCGGCGCGGCACGGGGCGCGCGCGCACATACGTACCGGATCCCGAGCGGCCCTCGACCAGGCCCTCGGCCATCAGCACCTTGCGGGCCTCCAGGGCGACCGTGTCCGAAACCCCGTACTCCTGTCGGATTCTGGCCTGGGACGGGAGCCGGGTGTGGGGTGGCAGCGAGCCGTCGACGATCTTCTTGCGGAGATCACCCGCGACGCGGAGGTACGCCGGCTGCTCACCGAATGCCACTGGCCGCTCCCATCAGGTTGTACAGACAGCAACAGCGTGGCAACCCAGGGTTGTCCTGGGCAAGTAAGGGCCAGAGATTCACTCGATGTGATGACATGGGGTGGGGCAGGTCTTTACCAGGTGCTTTCTCTCGGCTATGGCCGCTGAGATCGGGGCCGGCCGGCGGTCATACTTCGGCGCCGCCGCCCCCGGTGCCGCCACCGCCTTCGCCGTTCTCGTCCTCGTAGTACGTCGGCAGGTTGGTGGCCAGGCCCAAGGCCTTGCGTGCGGTGATCGTCTGCTTGGGGTCGGTGAGGTTCGCGCCCTTCTCGTAGTGCTCGTAGAAGACGTCCGCGTCGGTGGCCCTGCCGGCCTGCTGCCACTCCTTCCGGGCCGTGTCGAGGTCCTTGACCAGCGCGGTGACCGGGCCTTGCGCTTCGGCGCCCCAGTCGTGGGCGCGGAGCATGCCGACCTGCTCGGTCAGGGCGCCGGAGACTCGTGTCGCCCACTGCTTGTGACCGGGCAGGTCGTCCTCGACGTACTCCTCCGCGGGTGCCGACTCCATCGCCTCGTTGTGGATCTGTTCCGCCTTGAGGTACGCGATCTGGTCGGCGTCGAGAGTGGTCTCGTCGTTGCGCAGCGAGCCGGTCAGGCCGGCGGACGGTTCCTTGTTGCCGAACAAGCAGCTGATCTCGCGGTCGCCCAGGCCCCAGCTCTGGCGGGTCGGGGTGAAGTAGTAGATGTCGACATTGTCGGGTACGGCCCAGGAGTCCATCGCGTACGCGGGCTGAAGTGTGTAGCACTTTTCGTCGGCTGCCTCGGTGATGGCCGCGTCACCCGGGTAACTTCCGTCGTCCATCCGGAAGTTCGCGAAGACCTCGCCGTCGTGCTTGTCCGCGCACGGCACCTTGTCGACGTCGTACGCCACGCCCTCCAGCGAGCCCTCCGGCGAATCGAAGCACTCGCCCTTGTCGACGGAGAAGGTCGCGCCCTCCTGTGCGCCCTCCTTGAAGCCCTCCCAGAACTCGGCCGCTCCCCCGCTCGCGAACGCGAACACGAGGAAGGCCGTGCCGAGGCCCGAAAGGATCATGCCTGCGAGCGCCATGCCCTTGCCGCGCTCGCCCTTCTTCTTGATCTGTGCCAGCGCGATGAAGCCGAGGATCAGCCCGATCAGCGGCAGGAAGCAGAGGATGCCGAGCACCAGCGCGGCGATGGCGAATCCATTGACGGGAGGAGGGGGAAGGGGAGGGGTGAACGGGGGGTGGCCTTGGCCCCAGGGCTGATAGCCGTAGGGGCCCGGTGCCTGGCCGTAGCCGGGTTGCGCGCCGTACGGGCCGGGAGGCGGGTACTGGCCGCCTGGGGGCTGCTGGGGCCCAGAGGGCGGAGGTATGTCCACTAGTACCGTGCTCCTCGTCCGAGCGCTGCAAGAACTGACGTACGACAGGCGCATGGTAAGCGTGGGGCGGATGGGGGCGGAACGCGGATGACGAACGCGTCAATGACACCGGCCGGGACGACGGTCGGCGCGGTCAACGGGCTGACGGCGCGGTGGGCCGGGGCGGCGACGGACGGCACGGTCTTCTCTGCCGCCGGGGTGTGGCCGTTGCTCGCCTTTCTGGCGGACGGCGCGGGTGGCGCGGCGCGCGCGGAGCTGGCCGTGGCGGTAGGGCTGCCGGCCGAGGAAGCGGCTCGTGCTGGGCGGGAGCTGATGGGCGCCCTGGGCGGGATGCGGGGCCTTGACTCGGCCCTCGGGCTGTGGACCAAGCGGACGCTGGAGTTGCGGGAGGAGTGGGCGAAAGGACTGCCGGCACAGACACACGGGGTGCTCACGGGGGACGAGGAGACCGATCGCGCGGCGCTGGACACGTGGGCGGCGCAGCGGACCGGTGGGCTGGTCGAGCGCATGCCGGTCGTACTGACGCCGGACACCGAGCTGGTCCTGGCGAGTGCACTGGCCATGCGTACGCAGTGGCTGCGCCCCTTCAAGGAGCGGCCCGTGCGGGCGGCTCACGGACCATGGCGCGGGCGTACGCTCCTGGGGCTGCGTCGCAGCAGCGTCCTGTTGGACCGGGTTGGCGTGGCCGAGACTCCGGAGGGGTGCGTCACCGAGCTGAAGGTGCTGGGCAGCACCGGCATCGACGTCCATCTGCTGCTCGGGGAAGAGGCGATGACGCCGGGTCAGGTGGTGGGGACCGGCATCGGCATCCTCGAGGGCACGCATCCGGTCGTATCCGGTCCTCAACTCCCGTACGGGGACGCGGGACCCGGGCTGCGCGTCGAGAAGGTACGCCGTATGCGGCCCCGGCCGCCGACGCTGGACGTGACGACCGTGGCGTACGACATGACGGCGCACCACGATCTGCTGGAGCTGCACCGGATGTTCGGCCTCACGACGGCGCGCGACACCGCGCGCGGACACTTTCCCGGAATCAGCGGCTTTCCGCTGGTCGTCGGGTCGGCGCGGCAGTCCACCATGGCGAGGTTCGGCGCGCTGGGCTTCCGTGCGGCGGCGGTGACGGCCATCGCGGCTGCCCCCGGCAGCGCACCGTTGGAACCCCGCTACGTGACCACCACGATCGACGCCCGTTTCGACCGCCCCTTCGCCTTCCTCGCCGTCCACCGCCGCTCGCGCCTCGTCCTCGCGGCGGGCTGGGTCACGGACCCGAAGCCGTACCGCGAGGACGAGGGTTACTGATGTTGCGTTACTGACGACGGGCTACTGAGGATCGGCTCCTGACGAGGCTCAGAACTGGAGCGCCCAGGAGTCGATCCGTCCCGTGTCCTGCGCCGCGTTGTCGCTGACCCTGAGCTTCCACGTCCCGTTCGCGACCTCTGACGAGGCGTTCACGGTGTACGTGGTGTTGATGTTGTCGGCGGAGCCGCCCGTGCCGTACGCCTTCAGCGTGTAGGCGGTGCCGTCGGGGGCGATCAGCTGGACCTGGAGGTCGCCGATGTACGTGTGGACGATGCTGACCGGGACGCTCAGGGCCGAGGGTGCGTTGCCCGTGACGCCGGTGACCGCGAGCGGTGACTCGACCGTGGCGTTGTCGCTGATCGTGTAGTCGCCGCCGTTCTCGAAGCGCGAGCCGGTGGGCGGCGGGGTGGTGCCGCCGCCGCTGCCGACGCGCAGGAGGCGGTTGGGCGAGCCGGTGCCGGGGCTGGTGACGACTCCGGTGGTGGCGGAGTTGACCAGTGCGGTCTGGACGGCGGCCGGGGTGGCGGTGGGGTTGTCCGCCAGGTAGAGGGCGGCGGCTCCGGCGACATGGGGGCTCGCCATGGACGTACCGGAGATGGTGTTCGTCGCGCTGTCGCTCGTGGCCCAGGTGGACGTGATGGAGGAGCCCGGGGCGAAGAGGTCCAGGACGGTGCCGAAGTTGGAGTAACTGGCCCTGGCGTCGGTGCTGGTGGTGGCGCCGACGGTGATCGCCTCGGTGACGCGGGCGGGTGAACGGGTCGAGGCATTGGTCGACTCGTTGCCGGCCGCCACGGCGTAGGTGACACCGGAGGCGATGGAGTTGCGTACGGCGGTGTCGATCGCCGTGTCCGTGGGGCCGCCGAGGCTCATATTGGCGACGGCCGGCTTGACAGCGTTGCTCGTCACCCAGTCGATGCCCGCGACGACCTGCGCGGTCGTGCCCTGGCCTGAGTTGTTGAGCACGCGCACGCCGACGATCTTCGCCTTCTTGGCCACGCCGTACGCGGTGCCCGCGACCGTGCCCGCGACATGCGTGCCGTGGCCGTGGCCGTCCTGGGCGGTGTTGTCGTTGTCGACGGCGTCGTAGCCGTTGGCCGCCCGGCCGCCGAAGTCGGTGTGGGTGATGCGGACACCGGTGTCGATGATGTACGCGGTGACGCCCTCACCCGCGGTGTCGTCGTAGGTGTAGCTCTGGTTGAGCGGGAGGGCCGCCTGATCGATGCGGTCCAGGCCCCAGGAGGGCGGACTGGGCTGGGTCGCGGTGATCGTGAAGGTGCGGTTCTGGACGACGGAGGCGACGGCCGGGTCGGCGGCGAACCTCTTCGCCTCGGCCTCGGTGGCCTCGACGGCGTAACCGTTCAGCGCCTTCTTGTACGTACGCTCGATCGTGGCGCCGTACTCCTCGGCGAGTGCCCTGCCCTCCGCGGAACCGGCCTTCGCGGCGTCCGCGTCGAGGGTCACGATGTAGCTGTTCGCGATCGTCCCGGGTGCGTCTGCGTACTGGATGGCCCGGACGGGGCCCACGGGGGCCGCGGCGGCCTGGGCGGGGAGAGCGGTGACAAGGCCGGCGACAAGGGCCGTCGCGCTGATTCCGGTGCCGATTCCGGCAAGTCTTCGGCGGGCATGACGCATCACTGCCATCTGAGGGATCCTCCTCAATCGGTGGCGCGCTTGTGGGGGGTGGTGCCGGTGGAGCACACGCAGGTGGTGCGGGCTGGTGCGGGCACACAAAAGAAGACAGGGTCATGCCAAGTTCGGGGACGACCCTGTGCGTCAGCCGAAAGATTGAGGCTTCCACAGGAATTGCACAAGAGCCCTGCACGGACGTAACACAGGCGCCATATGCCAGTTATGACACAACGTCATAAACCGAGCGCCGGGGGCTCATGTGACGGTGGCCAGCCGCTGCTGCTCCTCCTCGACTATGCGGCGGGCCAGGGTGCCGTCCGAGACGTCGACGGCGTCCGGGGTCGCCTCGGCGACATCGCTGCGGCGGGCGTACGCGTCGAAGAGGCGGGTCTTGTTCTCCAGGATGCGCAGCAGGCGGTCGTCCACGCTGTCCGTGGCGAGGAGGCGGTGCACCTGGACCGGGCGGACCTGGCCCATACGGTGGGCGCGGGCGACGGCCTGGTGCTCCAGGGTGGGTTTGACCTGCGGCTCGCAGAGGATCACGACGGACGCCGCCTGGAGGTTGAGGCCGATGCCGCCGGCCTCTATCTGGCAGAGCAGGACGGCGTGACCGGAGGCGGCCGTGAACTCGTCGACCAGCTGCTGCCGCCGAGCGGCCGGCACACCACCGGACAAGGGCCCCAACGCGCCATCGCCCAGGGCTTGCCGGACCACACCGAGCACATCCCGGAAGTACGAGAAGACGACCACCTTGAGCCCGTTCTCAGCGGCCTCGGACACCAGCTCGCGCAGGCGTTGCAGCTTCGCGGACCGCTCGGCGTTCGCATACGCGGCTCTGCGCATCGCCATGAAGTTCCCGGCGGCGACCGCGTCGCGGTACGCCTCCTGGTCGGCAGCGCTGAACTCCTCCCACTCGTCGACCTGGAGCAGCGCGGGCAGTTCGGTGAGTACGTCCTGCTGGTTGCGGCGCAGATAGGCGGGGGCGACGGACTTGCGGAAGGTGTGCGGGCCCGCGACCGCGTCGCCTCCCTGGATCTGGGGCACCAGCTGGGGCTGGAGGTAGCGGACGAGCGTACGGAACTCCTGGACGCGGTTCTCCATCGGCGTACCCGTCAGGAACAGGACCCGCTCGCACCGGTCGGTCCAGGTGGCGACGGCGCGGGAGCGGCGCGCGTCGGGATTCTTCACGTAGTGGGCCTCGTCGACGACGAGTGCGGCCGGGGGCGCGGTCGCTCTGTCCGGCGCGGGCAGGCTGTGCAGCACGTCGAAGGTGGTGACGGCGACTCCGCCGCGCTCACGCCACTCCCCGTACGCGTGCTGCCGCTCGGGACCGTGCACGGGCATCGCCCGCAGGGTGCTGCGCGAGCGGATCTCGCGGGTCCAGTTGATCAGCACGCTCGCCGGGCAGATCACCAGGAAGTGACTGTGTCCCTGCGCCGCCAGGTGCGCGAGCACGGCGATGGCCTGGACCGTCTTGCCGAGCCCCATCTCGTCACCGAGCACCACCCGCCGCTGTGCGAGCGCGAACCTCGCACCGAAGGACTGGTAACCGCGCAGCGAGACTCGGCGATGGGTGTCGTCGAGCCCCTGCGCATGCACCCGCTCGGCGACCTCCGCCGGCAGAAAGCCCTCGGCGGCCGCGACGTCGGGAGCGCTGCCGGCGACTTCGGCGAGCTGGCTGTAGTACTCCGTGGAACGCAGCTCGAAGTCGACCCACGCCTCGGCCTCGGAGGCGGACTCGCGCAGCAGATCGGTGGAGGCCTGCGCCAGCAGCAGTCGTACGTCCCCGGAATCGGCCGTCAGCTCATGAAGTTCCGCGACCGCGACGAGCGCGCTCTCCCGCCGGGCCTTCGTGGACAGCGCCATCCGCAGCCGCCCACCGGCGGGCCGGGCCGCAGGAAGCAGCACCTTCAGCCTCCGGTCCAGCCGCTCGGCGGCGTCCACGGCGCGGCGCAGCTCGGGCCCCGCCTCGACGAGCCGCCGCAGCGCGATCACGAGAGCGGTGGTCCGGGGCTCCGGGTGATCGACATCGATCCGTACGGACACCGTCTCCTCGACCGCCCGGGCGATCTGCCGAGCCGCGGCGAGCGCCTGATCGGCGGTCTGCGCCCCGACGCCCGGAATCTGCCGCAACTCATACCGGCTCGCCTCATACACCTCCCGCACGGACCCGACCCCGGCCGCCTCCAGGGCAGCGAGCCGCAACCGCCCCTCGGTGGCGTCCTTCAGCCGCGAAACGGGAATGCCCGCCAACTCCTCGACGACAAGCTCGGCTTGGATCGGCGCAAGCGCGGCACGGATCTCATCGACTGCCCGCCGATGATCGTCGAGCACGGCCCGGGCGTCCTGATGCAGCCGCTCCCCTCGCGCCAGCACCTGGCGCGCCTTCCGCCCCACGGGCGCGAACACGGGGCCGCCGTTCGCCCCCTCGCCGTGTGCCATGCCGCCCCTTTTTCTGCCCCGTAATTGCGCTGTTCCCAGGCCGTTGCTGCGCCGTCTGACGCGATGAGGGCCATCCTTCCATGGGGGTCTGACAGTGGCGGTTGCTCTTTGGGGCGGCGGTACGTGCGCCACGTAGCCGCCATCTCCTGGGCGAGGCGCGGCCGTTCCACCAGCCGACCGGGGCCAGTCCCAAGGGCATCTGACGGTCACAGCCGTCGCATACGTAAGGTGTGACCCATGTCGGCCG
This sequence comes from Streptomyces sp. NPDC048825, assembly GCF_043198355.1. Lineage (NCBI taxonomy): Bacteria > Bacillati > Actinomycetota > Actinomycetes > Kitasatosporales > Streptomycetaceae > Streptomyces > Streptomyces sp. NPDC048825. Next base: position 191,359 of record NZ_JBICUR010000003.1, on the reverse strand, counting down.
AATCCCCTCTGATACAGAGCCTGCGTTCGGCCGTTGCGGCCGCGCCCGATGACGTACCGCTGCGGCTGCACTTGGCCGAACTGCTCCTGAAAGCGGGGCACTTCGATGCGGCGGTCACGGAGGCGGCAGTAGCGCTGCAGCACGCGCCGGCTGATGCTCAGGCGCGTGCGCTCATGGTCCGGGCCATGGGCGGAGCCGCAGCCGAACCGGGCGAGGCGCCCGCTGGTCCACCGGCACCGGCCTCCGCCGCCGTACCACCGCCAGGGGTCCCCCCGTCCGAACAGCCCCCGGCCCCCGCCCCGGAATCCCGCGACGGCTACGACTGGCGGGCCGCCGAGGAAGAGGTCGGCGATCTCGTCCCGCCCCGCTTCGTCGAGGCCCCGCTCACAGTCGACGGCAGCGGCGACCCGGGTGACGCGACCGCATGGGACACGGAAGCGCCGGGCACCGTGCGCCTGGCAGACGTCGGTGGCATGAAGGAGGTCAAGGACCGTCTCGAGGCGGCCTTCCTCGCACCGATGCGCAACCCCGAACTGCGCAAGCTGTACGGCAAGTCCCTGCGCGGCGGACTGCTGCTGTACGGCCCGCCCGGCTGCGGCAAGACCTTCATCGCCCGCGCGATCGCCGGGGAACTCGGGGCGAGTTTCCTGTCGGTGTCGGTCAATGACGTGCTCGACATGTGGATCGGCAACTCCGAGCGCAACATGCACGAGATCTTCGCCGGCGCCCGCCGCCAAGCCCCCTGCGTGGTCTTCCTCGACGAGCTGGACGCACTGGGCGGCAAGCGCAGCCGCACACAGAACAGCGGCATGCGCAACACCGTCAACCAGCTGCTCACCGAGCTGGACGGCATCGACGCGGCCGCCAATGACGGGGTGTTCGTGCTGGCGGCCACCAACGTGCCCTGGGACGTGGACATCGCCCTGCGCCGCCCCGGCCGCCTGGACCGCACCCTGCTCGTGCTGCCGCCCGACGCCCCCGCCCGCGAGGCGATCCTCCGCTATCACCTGCGTGAACGTCCCGTCGAGAACGTCGACCTGGGCAAGCTGGTCAAGGCCACGGACGGACTGTCCGGCGCCGACCTGGCCCACCTGTGCGAGGCCGCAGCCGAGCGGGCCCTGCTCGATTCGGCCCGCACCGGCAGCGTGCGCATGATCGGCATGAAGGACCTGCTGGCCGCCGCCAAGGAGACTGTGCCGTCGGCCGAGCCGTGGTTCGCCTCCGCCCGCAACGTGGCCATGTTCGCCAACGAGGGCGGCATGTACGACGACCTGGTGGCCTACCTGAAGAAGAAGCGGAAGCTATGACCACGTTGCACCCGGCCGTCGAACAGGCCCAGGCGCTCATCGACCTCGAACGCTACGAACAGGCCCAGGCGCTGTTGGGCCGGCGCCTCGCCGAAGACCCCGGCGACGTACGCGCCTGGGTCAAGATCGGCTACTGCCACCTGAACACGGAGCAGCCGCAGCAGGCACTGGAGGCGGCCGACGAGGCCCTCGAACTCGCACCCGAGGACTACGGCGCGCTCATCCTGCGCGCTCGGGCGCTGTGCGACACACCGGGCAGGGGATGGCTCGAAGCTGAGCCGGTGCTGCGCGAAGCGGTCCGCGTCGATCCGCACCACTGGTTCGGCTACGCACTGCTCGCCGACGCCGTGTGGCGCGTGTCGCTGGTCCGCTACGCCAAGGCGACCGGCGCCACGAAGGTGAGTACCCGCGAAGTCGACAGCGTCTCCCGCGAGGCGGCCGACTTGATCATGGAGGCGCTGCGCCTGGGCCCCGAGGAGGTCTACGCCCACGAGATCGCCTGGCGCATAGCCAGCTACTCGGGCAACGAAACCGTCGCCGACCAGCTCGAACGCGCCATCCTCCAGATCAACCCCAACCACCCCGAGGCCCTGGCACGGCAGACCAGGAAAGCAGCCGGCGCCCAGGGCGTCACCGCCTCCGAAGCCGCTGACCTGTACGCCGGCGCGCTCGCCGCCGCGCCCGACTCCCCGTCCATGCAGCGCGAACTCGACCGCGCCACCTACCGCCTGCTGCGCGGCACCCGATGGCTCGCCCTGCTCTGCCTCGCCCTCGCCGGAACGATGCTGGACCTGTTCGCCGTCGAGGGCGAGGTACAGCGGGATCTGCCGCTCTCACTGGGCCAACGCCTGTGGTTCCTCGTCCCCATGACCGCGATCTGGATCTTCGGCGCCCTCCTGCGCTACCGCCGCCGACGCGCCGGCGTCCGGCTAAACGTCCTCTCACTGATACGCCGCGGCCTCTGGGCCCGGGTCACGCTGGCCCAAGGGGCCTGGGCGATGCTGTGCGCCCTGCTGATCGCGGAGATCCCGTGGACGGACCGTTCCGTACCGCAGGTGATCTTCTGGGCCGGGTTGGTGCCGACGTTCGCCACGATCTGGTTCGACCGGAAAATGACGCGCTGAGGCCGCGCCCCCTCTTCGCCCGCATCGGAGCAATGAGTACGCCGGGCGGGTGGAGTCGGGGCGGCATCGGGCGCGGGCGTGGCCCTCGCGGTGACGGCTGCGGAGCCGATATGCGTACGGGCCTGGACCCGTTCCGCTTTCGGCGGCCCGTTCGCAGCAGCAGCCTGAACCCGTCGGTCGACCGCCCGGGCGGTTACCTGCGATGCATGGTCTCCAGGGCGGCGGCCAGGACGTGGGGGTCGTGGTGGCCCTTGTAGACCGCAGGCGGGTGCTTGTCGAGGCCGAGGAGTTGGGCCACTGCTGTCCAGGCGGTGCGTACGGAGTACTCGACGGTGAAGACGACGTCGTCCGGCACCTCGGCGAACTGTCCGATGAAGGCTAGGTTGACCGATCCCTCGGGTACGACCTTGGGCCGGTCGTCGCGGCGGCGGGACAGGAACTGGCTGGTGACGTACGGCATCAGGCAGGGCACGACGGTGGAGGTCTGCAGGACCCGGGCTGCCGTCGGCTCTCCGAGCGGCAGGTGGTGCAGGACCTCTTCGAGGATCTCCCGGCCGGAGCACATCGTCATCGGCTTGGGGGTGTGGTTGCCGGCTCGGCCGGGATGCAGGCCGAAGCCCCACCAGACGGAGACGCCCTCCGGCTGATCGCGGTAGACGGGCTGGCGGTTGGCGACGATGGTGAGCAGCCAGTTGGAGTCGGTGAAGGTCATCAGGCCGCCCCGGCCGGTCTCGCGGCCGCTGAACTTCTCCAGGGCGTCGAGGAAGGCAGGATCCCTGGCGGTGACGGTGAACGACTCGAAGCGGGACTCCTTGACGTGCTTGTCGAAGGCGTCCGGGTCACCGAAGTCGTCGCGTCCCCTGGCCAGGCGGTGCCAGAGCAGCCAGGCGTCCGAGCGGTGGGGAGCCGGCGGGGGCGCGGCGGTGTGCGAGCCGAGGCTGGAGGCGTCCGTCATGGAGCCGTTGGTGACCAGGACCAGGTCCTCGGGGGACACGGCGATCTTCTCGTCGCGGCCGCCCCGGGCGAGGTAGATGGTGGTGACCGTGGTGCTACGGCGTCCCGGCGCGAGCCCGAGGTCGGTGACATGGCAGCCGGTGTGGACGGTGACGCCCCGTTCGCGCAGCCAGGCGGTCAGGGGGCGCACGATGGAGTCGTACTGGTTGTAGCGGGTGCGGTGGATGCCGGACAGGGAGGCGAACTCGGGGAGGAGGTGGATGAAGCGCCTGAGGTAGCGGCGGAAATCGATGGCGCTGTGCCAGGGCTGGAAGGCGAATGTGGTGCACCACAGGAACCAGAAGTTCGTGGTGAAGAAGTGCTCGCCGAAGCAGTCTGTGATCCGCTTGCCGTCCAGGTGTCCCTCGGGGGCGGCCAGGCAGCGCACCAGGTCCAGGCGGTCGTGTTCGGTGAACCCCATCGAGCGGGTGTCGACGATCTTCCCGTCGCCGTCGACGAGGCGGGCGATGTCGTCCCAGGCGAACTCCTCGTGCCCGGCCAGGATCTCCTGCGTCACCGACACCGACGGGTCGTCCAGGGTGGGGATGCCGGACAGCAGGTCGTATGTGCAGCGGTACTCGGCCTCGAACATCCGCCCGCCACGCATGGTGTAGCCGGTGTTCGCCGTGCCGCCCGCGTCCAGGCTGCCGCCGATGTTCCGCTGCCCTTCGAAGAGGTGGATGTCCCTGGAAACCGCCGTCGCGGATCAGGAACGTGGCCGCGGACAGCGCCGCGATGCCGCTGCCCACCAGATACGCCTTCGCCATCACACAGCTCCTCGTCCTCGGCCGTCGATCGGAACCACGTCACCCACGGTTCCTGACGCCGCGACCGCCGTCACTGGGCCGATGGTCACCGCCTTACGGCCCGCCCGGCCCTGATCGCGGCGCCCCGGCCCCATAGACGGACGTGGACGGCACGGCGGGCCGACCAGGTACCACTGCGACCCCGCCCGGGCTTTGCCCTCGAGGTCCGTCGGGCCCTTTGGCCGTATCGCTGCGGCCATACGGTGGAGAGGTGATCAGCCGTCCCCATTGGGAGGAGAACCACGTGGAGATCGTCGCGTACGGCGTCCTCGCGGACGAACAGCCGCTGCTGCGGGATGCGTTCGACCGGGAGTTCGGCGCCGCGCATGAACTGCGCTGTCTGGGGCTGTTCTTGAACCGGGACACCGCCCCCATCGCGGCTGGGCACGAGGTGGTGCTCAGCAGCGTCAACGACACCCTGGACGCCGAGGTGCTGCGCGCGCTGGCCAAGGGCGGCACGAGGATGATCGCCCAGCGGTCCACCGGCTACAACAACATCGACCTGACGGCCGCCGAGGAGTTGGGGCTGACGGTGGCGCGGGTGTCGTACTACTCGCCGTACTCGGTGGCCGAGTTCGCCTGGGCGCTTGCGCTCGCCGTCGACCGGCGGGTCGTGCGGGCCGCGCACCGCACCCGGGAGTTCGACTTCCGGCTCGACGGGCTGATCGGCCGCGACCTGCACGGGCGGACCGCGGGGGTGGTGGGCACCGGGAAAATTGGGGCCGCGTTCGCGCGGATCGCGCACGGCTTCGGGATGCGGCTGCTGGGCTGGGACGTCGCCGAGAACCCCGGCTGCCTGGCCCTGGGCATGCAGTACGTCGAGAGGGAGCGGCTGTTCGCCGAGGCGGACCTGGTCAGCCTGCACGTACCGCTGCTGCCGGACACCCACCACCTCGTCGACGCCCGATCCCTGGCCCTGATGAAGGACGACGCGATCCTGGTCAACTCCAGCCGCGGGGGCCTCGTGGACACCGACGCACTGCTGGAGACGCTGCGCGCGGGACGGCTGAGCGGTGTCGGCCTGGACGTGTACGAGGAGGAGGCCGGCGTGTTCTTCCTCGACAAGTCCCTTGAGGTGATGACCGACGAACGCCTCGCCCGCCTGATGACCTTCAACAACGTCCTGGTCACCTCACACCAGGCGTACTTCACCCGGGACGCCGTCGGCCAGATCGCCGCCACCACCGTGGGCAACGTCGCGGACCACTTCGCCGGCCGTACCAGTGACAACACCCTCGTCCCCCGGTGCGAGACCGGCACGAGGCGGTGAGCGGACACCTTCCCGCACCGGGACAGCTGACGAGGCCGTCCGGGGCAGACTTCTGGTGCGAGGCGACCGGCCCCGGCCGTGGGGCCGAACGGCACCACCGGGGAAGCGCGCGGCGCCACGCCCCGTCCGGGACGTCCTGTGGCTGCCGCCTGTCCAACGGGCCCCGGGAAGAGGGCCGTTGCACGGCCCCGTGCCGGCCGGCCAACAGGGCCCACCGGCCCCGTTCGGGGACCTGCGGCCCCTGCACCGCCGGCCCGCGCACCACGACGCTGGAATTACATCCCCATTGAGGAGGCAGAAGCCATGGTCCGCACTGTTGTCGTAGGTCTCGACGGCTCGGCCGAGAGCCGTGCCGCCGCCGAGTGGGCGGCCCGTGAGGCGAAGCGGCGTTTCCTTCCGCTCAAGCTGGTCCATGTCTGGGAGGCGGTCCCCGCGCCCATGGCCCTGGCGCCGCTCCTCGGTGCCGAGACGCAGTCCGAAGGCTGGGGAAAGATCCCGCGCGAAGTGGTCGAAGAGCTCCGTCTGCGTCACCCCGGACTGGACGTAAGCGTGGAGCAGGTACCCGGTCAGCCCGCCGAGGTGCTGACTCGGGCGGCGAAGGACGCCGAGCTGTTGGCTCTCGGCTCCCGGGGGCTGAGCGGCATCGGAGGCTTCCTCGTCGGCTCCGTCGGCCAGGCCGTCGTGGCGCAGGCCGAGCAGCCGGTGGTCCTCGTGCGGGCCGGGGAGCAGGCCGCGGACGGGCATGTGATGGGTCCGTCCGCAGTCCCGTTCGCCAAGGACCTGTCCGGGCCCGTCGTCCTCGGGCTCGACACCGACCACCCCGATGACGCGCTGCTCACCTTCGCCTTCGAGGCGGCTGCCCGCCGTGTCACGGTCCTGCGGGTCGTCCACGCCTGGGACCTGCCGCCGTACTTCGCCTACGGCCTGCCCGCCGACCCCGAGCTCAACGCCGTGCTGGCCAAGCAGGACGCTGCCACGCTGGCCGAGGTGCTGCACCGCTGGAAGGAGAAGTACCCGGCCGTGCAGGTCGTTGAGGAATCCCGTTCCGGCAGTCCCGCCGCCCAGCTGGTCGACGCCTCCCGCGGGGCGTCCCTCGTCGTCGTCGGCCGCCGGATCCGCCGCGGCCCGCTCGGTGCGCACATCGGCCCCGTCACGCACGCCGTGCTGCACCACGCCACGGTTCCCGTCGCCGTCGTCGCGCACGACTGAACTCACTGCTCCTGAGGAGGAGCGGCTGGAAGGGGGTGTGCATCGTGGGTACGTCACTGACACCGGAGTTCTGGAGGCTGTTCGCGATCCTCCTGGTGATCTCCATGGCGGTCACCTATGTGCTCAGCGCCGCGCTCGACGCGCTGGCGCTACGGGCGCAACGGCGCCGCAGCCGTCGCCGGCCGACGGCCACGGGGACGACCGGGGGGTCGGCTCGACCGCAGAGGACTCTGGTCCGTCACTGAGCCACGCAAGTACGGAGGTACCGAGGTACAGGTACGGAGGTACGGAGGTACGGAGCGCAGCGTTGTGGGGCTGGGGTTGGGGCCGAATGGGTCCAGGAAGGGCCTGTACGGCCCCTGCGCACAAGGCGGTTTCTGCACAACGCTCGTACCAGAAGAGCAATACAGGCTCGGACGGAGGAGGTAGACAGCATGCTTCGGCACGTCACCGCGGGAGTTGACGGTTCCACCGAGAGTCTTGCGGCCGCGCACTGGGCGGCCCGGGAAGCCCTGCGTCGCGGAGCCTCGTTGAGGCTGGTGCACGCGTGGAAGTGGCACCCCCGCCCGGCCTCCTCCGTACCGGCAGGCACGAGCGAGCACGAGTGGGCCCAGCAGACCCTGGACCGAGCGGTCGGCAGCGTCCGTGCCGCTCACCCGGGACTGCAGATCGTCGACCAGCTGGTGGCCGACTCCGCGGTCGACGCCCTGCTCGCGGCGGCCGAGGAGGCGGAGCTGATGGTGCTCGGCTCCCGCGGGCTCAGCGGTGCCGTGGGGTTCCTGGTCGGCTCGGTGTCCCAGCGGGTCGTCGCCAGGTCGCCGCGCCCCGTCGTGCTCGTCCGCGCGGGCGAGACCTCCGCCGACGAACACCTTCCGGCACCTGACGGTGTCTCGCCGGAGGAGATCCCCGAGATCCCGTACCGCGATGTCGTTCTCGGGCTGGACACCCGGCGCCCCTGCGACGAGCTGATCGAGTTCGCCTTCGAGGCCGCCCGCCGCTACGGCTCCGTACTGCACGTGATCCACGCCTTCAGCGTTCCGTCGGCCGACGGCGCCGACCTGCACGCGGTCACAGGGGCCGGGCCGGAGTTCCTCGCGGCACAGGAACGCGCCGTCATCGCGACGCTGCGGCCGTGGTGCGAGAAGTTCCCCGGGATCTCCGTGACCGAGACCGTCTCCGAAGGCAGGGCGGCCACGGCACTGGTGCGCGCGTCGTCCGGAGCTTCCCTCGTCGTGGTGGGGCGCCGTACACGGGACAGCCACCTCGGCACGCACATCGGGCCCGTGACGCACGCGGCGTTGCACCACGTCAGCTGCCCCGTCGCCGTCGTACCGCACACCTGAACCGGCTCCCCGGACGCTTCCGTTCAAGGCCGTACCGCTCTCGCCACCCTGGAGGACCGAACCGTGCGCATCGTCATCGCCCTCGGCGGCAACGCCCTGCTGCGCCGGGGTGATCGCCCCGACGCGGCCGTGCAGCAGGCGAACATCGACCGGGTGGCCACCGCCGTCGCCGGCCTCGCCCTCGAACACGAGGTCGTCATCACCCATGGCAACGAGCCGCAGATCGGTCTCCTCGCCATGGAGAGCGCGGCCGACCCGGTCCTGACCACCCCCTGTCCGCTGGACCTCCTGGGCGCCCAGACCGAGGGCCTGATCGGCTCACTGCTTGTCCGAGCCCTGTACGACGCGCTGCCCGGCCACAAGATCGCCGCACTCGTCACCCACACCCTGGTACGGGCCGACGATCCGGCCTTCGCACGGCCTACGAAGCGCGTCGGCCCCGTGTACCCCCGGGACGTCGCCCGCTCCCTCGCACGAAGGGGCGGCTGGCACATCGCCAAGGACGCCACCGGGTGGCGTCAGGTCGTCGCGTCACCCGCGCCCGTGGGGATCGTCGAGACCGAGACCATCCACGACCTGCTCACCTGCGGCGTGCTGGTCATCTGCGCCGGCGGCGGAGGCGTCCCCGTCACCGCCGACAGCGACACCGGCGCCCTGCACGGAGTGGACGCGGTCATCGACAAGGACCTCACCGCGGCCCTGCTCGCCGAGGACCTCAAGGCCGACTTCCTGCTCATCCTCACCGACGTGCCGAACGTCTACACCGGCTACGGCACCTCCGACCAGCACCCCGTCCTGGACGCCACCCCGGACGACCTGCGCCGCGCCGGCTTCCCCGACTGCTCGATGGGACCCAAGACGGAGGCCGCGGCCCGGTTCGTCGAACGTACCGGCGGCCTGGCCGCGATCGGTGCCCTCGACGCGGCGTACGAGATCGTCCACGGCAGATCGGGAACGCTCGTCCGCCCCGACCTTGCCATCGGCTGAACTCCGTCGACGCCGGGCTGCCCCCGCCCGGCATCGCCATGAGGCGGGCGCACGATGATGCGACTGTCGTCGGACTGTGCGACCAGTTCGGTGAGGGGGACGCCGAGTCCGTCGGCAGTGCGGGCAAGGACGACGACCGTGGGCGCCTTCTGGCCGCGCTCGACGGAGGACAGCATGCTCACGCTCACCTCTGCAGCCTCTGCCAGCTGCTGAAGAGCTGCACTCCAGCTACTTGATGCCGCTGTCATACAGCAGGCGGAGGCCCGACAACTGCTGGGCTGAGACGGGCGAAGCCTTCCTGGCGCTGGTAGGGGAAGTACGGGTAGGGCGCAGTCTTGCTGCTCGCCGCATCGAGTTTCGCCAACTGGTCGGGCGTGAGCGTCCAGCCGACGGCGCCGAGGTTCTGGCGAAGTTGCTTCTCGTTGCGGGCGCCGATGATGACGGAGGAGACGGTCGGACGCTGCAGCAGCCAGTTGATGGCGATTTGCGGAATGGTTTTGCCGGTCTCCTGCGCGATCTCGTCGAGGGCGTCGACCACGCGGTAGAGGTGTTCATCCTCGACCGGCGGGCCATAGTCCGCGGTGCGGTGCAGTCGACTGTTGACCGGTAGCGGCTGGTCGCGGCGGACTTTGCCGGTGAGCCGTCCCCAGCCGAGAGGGCTCCAGACGAGGGCTCCGAGGCCCTGATCCAACCCGAGGGGCATCAGCTCCCATTCGTAGTCGCGGCCGATGAGGGAGTAGTAGACCTGATGTGCGACATAGCGCGGGTGGCCGTACTCCTCCGCGATCGCGAGGGACTTCATCGCCTGCCACCCGGAGAAGTTGGAGATGCCGAGGTAACGGATCTTTCCTGCTCGTACGAGAGTGTCGAGTGTGGACAGGACTTCCTCGATCGGCGTTCCGGCGTCAAAGGCGTGCAGCTGGAACAGGTCGATGTAGTCGGTGCCGAGCCGGCGCAGGGCGTCCTCGCATGCGGTGATCAGGCGCGAACGGGAGGAGCCCGCATCGCCTGGGCCGTCGCCCATCGGCAGGCTGGTCTTGGTGGACACGATCACCTGGTCCCTGCGGCCTTTGATCGCTTCGCCCAGGACCTCCTCCGAGGCGCCGCCGGAGTAGACGTCGGCGGTGTCGAACATCGTGATCCCGGCATCGAGACAGATGTCCACAAGGCGGCGCGCTTCTTGCGCATCGGTGTTGCCCCAGGCGCCGAACAGCGGTCCTTGGCCGCCGAAGGTGCCGGCGCCGAAGCTCAGCGCGGGGACCTTGAGGCCGGACGCACCCAGCCGCCTGTATTCCATGACTGTTCCTCTCTCGCCGACCATCCTGGCTAACGGTCCTGTAGTTCCGTTAACGTGTGCTCAACGTAGCAGGCGTAGGCGATTAACGAAACTGGAGTCCCGTTATGGGCTTTGAGAGTGCGGATCCGGGAACCGTCCGTCCCGGAGGGCGCACGGCGCGGGTGCGGGCGGCGGTGCTGCAAGCGGCTGGGGACGCCTTGGCGGAACAGGGCTTTGCCCACCTGGACCTCGCCGACATCGCGCGCCGTGCCGAGGTGGGCAAGACCACCGTCTACCGCCGCTGGGGAACCGTGACCAGCCTGGTGGCCGACTTGCTGCTGGACATGGCCGAGCAGTCACTGCCACGGACCGAAACCGGCTCGCTGCTCGGTGATCTCAAGGCCAACGCCCGGCTCGTGCAGCGCACCTTGGCCGACCCGCGGCAGGGAGCGCTGTTCAAGGCAGTGATAGCGGCCGCCACCTGCGAGGCGAAGACGGCCGAGGCCCTGCACCGCTTCTACGACATCCGCGTCAAGGAGTGGGCACCGTGCGTCCAGCAGGCCATCGACCGGGCCGAGGTGCCTGAGGGCACCGATGTCCACGAGGTGATCCGTGCCGTCTCCGCCCCCCTCTACTACCGTCTGCTGACCAGCGGCGAGAGTCTCGACGAAGCCGCCGCGGACCGGGCCGCCGAGGCCGCCGCAGCTGCGGCGCGCGCGGGCGTATATCTGCGGGGCGAAGGAGGTCTTGCGTAACCGGCTTCCCGCATCCTTCGCCGGGATGCGGTCGGGTCCCGCGGCACCCGGGATCGGGATCCGCCGACCAGCGTGCTCGATCACCGCGAACACATACAGCCGCGTCCCGGACGGGGCACTCAGCCGTAGGGCGCCCCGCATGATCTCCCGGCAACGGCTCCAGGCCCCGGGCGCGAGGTGTCCATACACGTCGACGGTTGTCTTGATCGACCAGTGTCCGAGCCAGTGGGAGACCTCGTGGATCGGGATGCCGTTGGCGAGCGCTGTTGAGGCGAAGAGGTGGCGGAGGCAGTGGGGGGTGCACTTCGGCTTGCCGTCCGCTGTGGCGAGCCGGGCGTGCGTCGCTCCCGTCTCAATGGCCGAGCCCGGCGCCTCCGTCGACCGGGATCACGGCGCCACGCACATATCCGGCACCGGCCAGGAACGCCACCACGTCGGCGACCTCTTCGGGCCGGGCGAGGCGTCCGGCCGGGGTCTGGCGGAGCAAGTCGTGGCGCTGCTCCTCGGTGAGCGCTCGGCTCATGTCCGTCTCGGTCAGACCGGGCGCCACCACATTGCAGGTGATGTCCCGGGGGCCGAGTTCATGGGTCAGCGACCGGGCGAAACCGACCAGCCCCGCCTTCGCCGCCGCATAGTTGGTCTGTCCGGCAGCTCCGTGCAGCGCCGCCGTGGAGGAGATCAGCACGATACGGCCGTGGCCTTCGCGGAGCATCCCGCGCATCGCGCGCCGGGCAGCCCGGAAGGCACCTGTGAGGTTGGTGTCGACGACGGAGGTGAAGTCCTCCTCACTCATCCGCACCAGCAGACGGTCGTGGGTGGCGCCCGCGTTCGCGACCAGAACGGTGACGGGCCCGTGGGCGGCCTCGGCCTCCTTGAAGGCCTGGTCCACCTGCTGACTGTCCGTCACATCGCAGCGTACGGCGAGGAGTCCCTCGGAGGCTGGGGGTTCAGCGCCCCGGTAGGTCACCGTGACCCGGTCCCCCGCCCTCGCGAAGTGGCGTGCCGTGGCCAGCCCGATCCCCCTGTTCCCCCCGGTCACCAGAACCGACCGAGCCGGTGCCTGTCCCATCGTCCCCTCCGTTCCTCTTCCACTGTCCCTGTGCTTTCTCCGCTTCCGACGTGCCTGTTCCGCTGTTCCCGCTGTGGACGTCCCGCGCGCGCAGCCCGACGACGGACACGGCGAACCCGACGAGGGCCAGTACGGCGGTCCAGAACGTGGCCGCGTACATCGCCTCGAGGAAGGCACGGTCGGCCGTGGCCGCCAGTTCCGGCAGACGCAGCGAGCCGGCCAGCGAGCGCGCCGCCTCGGCCGAGGTCCGGGCCTGCTCTTCGGCGCCCGCCGTCAACCCCTGTGCGTCACCCGGCAGTTCGGCGTCCGCCATCCGCGCCCGGTACACCCCGGAGAGGACCGAGCCGGCCATCGCCACCCCGAGCGTCCCGCCCACCTGCCGTGTGACGCTGTTGACGGCCGATCCGGCGCCCGCGAGATGCGGCGGCACCCCGCTCATCATCACGGCCGTGACCGGCGTACCGACCAGCCCCATCCCGAACCCCTGCACCCACAGCAGCGCGGCGACGGTCAGGACGGGGGTCCGTCCGTCGAACCACAGATAACCGACGTACGTGGCGGCCGTGGCCAGGACTCCGGCCGCGACCGTCCGCCGGGCCGACAGCAGCCGGCTCATCGCCGGGGAGGCCTGGCTGCCCAGGACGATGCCGACCGCGGCGGCGATCATCACGGTTCCGGCGTCGGCGGGGGAGAGGCCGCGGGGCCCCTGGAGATAGAAGGCCGCGTAGAACAGATGCCCTGCCAGCGCCATGAACGCGATCAGCAGCACCACACTCCCGGCGGTGAACCCGGGCTGCCGGAACAGCCGCAGGTCCAGGCTGGGCGCCGGGGACCTGCGCTGACCGGCCACGAAGGCGGTGAGCAGTGCGCCGCCCAGGAGCAGAGGGAGGAGGACGTGCAGGCCGTACCAGGTCCGTCCGTTGCCGAGCTCGATGATCCCGTAAACCACGCCGCCGAGACCGAGCACCGACAGGCCCATCCCCGGCAGGTCGAGCACCCGGCGCCGGGGACCTTTCAGTTCGGGTACGACGGCCACCACCCCGGCCAGACACAGGGCCACGATCGGCACGTTGACCAGGAACACCGAACCCCACCAGAAATGGCTGAGCAACGCCCCGCCCACGACCGGGCCGACGGCCACGCCCAGACCGCTGGACGAGCTCCAGATCGCTATCGCCCGGGTGCGTTTCTCCTCCGGAGTGCTCTGCACGATGACCGACAGAGTCGCGGGCATCAGCAGCGCACTGCCCGCGCCCATGAAGGCCCGCGCCACGATCAGCCAGGCCGGGCTCCCGGCGAACGCCCCGGCGCCGGAGGCCGCGCCGAACAGTGCCAGACCGGCGATGAGGGTGGTGCGGGGGCCGAACCGGTCGGCCAGCGCGCCGCCCGCGAAGAGGGTGCCGGCGAAGACCAGGGTGTAGGCGCTCGCCACCCACTCCAGTTCGGCGGGGCTCGCGCCCAGGCCCTGGTCCGGGTCGGCGAGGGTCGTGACGGCGACGTTGAGGACCGAGGTGTCCAGCCAGATCAGCATCTGGGCGCAGACCACGACCACCAGGACGGGCCACGACCGGGACGGCGCGGCCTTCTCTTCCGTCGGGCTCACGGTGCTCATCGGATGCCTCCGTCGTCCGTGGTGTCGCCGAGGTGCCCGTATCCGCGCAGCGCCCGGTCGACCAGCGCGTCGGCGGCACCCGTGTAGCGGGCCGGGTCGAGCAGCTCGGACAGCTGGTCGGCGGTGAGCCGGGCCGCCACCTCGGGATGGCCGGACAGCACCTCGCCGATCGTGCGCCCGGTGTCGGCGGCCTCGGCCGAGGCGGCGGTCAGCAGCTTCTTCGCCCGTACCTTGCCGAACACCGGGGCGAGCGCCACCGTCAGCCGTTCGGTGACGATGGCGCCGCCGGTCAGTTCAAGATTGGCGAGCATCCGTTCGGGGTGCACGATCAGCCCCTCCGCGAGTTCGACGGCCGTGTGCGTGGCCCCGCCCGCCAGCCGCAGCGCCTCCCGCAGCGGCTGCCACTCCGCGTGCCACGCCCCGGCGGGCCGCTCGTCCTCGGCGAGCATGCACTGGGCCAGTACGAGGGCGTGGGCGGGCACTTGACGGGCCGCCGCCACGATCAGCGTGGCGAGCGCGGGGTTGCGCTTCTGTGGCATCGCCGAAGAGGCCCCGCGTCCCGCGGCTGCGGGCTCGGACACCTCGCCGATCTCGGTACGGGACAGCGTCTGCACATCGAGCGCGAACTTCCCGAGCGCTCCGGTGACCAGCTGAAGCACCGCGCCCAGTTCGGCGATCGGAGTGCGCACGGTGTGCCACGGCAGCACCGGCTCCGCCAGCCCCAGTGCCTCGGCGAAGGGGGCGAGCAGTTCCACGCCGCCCTCGCCCACCCCGCCGTCCAAGGCCGCGTACTCGCGGTACGCGGCCAGGGTGCCTGCCGCGCCGCCGAGTTGGGCCGGCAGCGCGGACGCGACCGTACGGACCCGGGCCAGGGCGTCGGCGACGAGTTGGAGCCAGCCCGCTGCCTTGAGGCCGAAAGTGGTGGGCACCGCGTGCTGGGCCAGGGTGCGCCCGGCCAGGACGGTGTGGCGGTGGGTGTCGGCGAGCGCGGCCAGGGCGGCGCCGGTGCGTTCCAGGTCGGCGGCCATCAGGCCGAGCACCCGGCGGGCGACCAGCATGGCCGCCGAGTCGAGGATGTCCTGGCTGGTCGACCCGCGGTGCACGTACTCGGCGGCTGCCGCGTCCCTGGCGACGACCACCTCGGTGAAGGCGCTCACCAGCGCGACGACCGGGTTGGCCGCGGCCCGGGCCGCATGGGCCAGGGCGACCAGGTCAAGGCGGTCCGCGCGGGCCACGGAGGCGATCGCCTCCACCGCGGCGGCGGGCGTCAGCCCGACGGCGTGCTGGGCCCGGGCCAGCGCCACTTCGGCGTCCAGCATCGCCTGCAGCCATGCCTCGTCGGTCACCTCGGCCGCGACGGGCGTGCCCGCCCAGGTCGGGGCGAGCAGGCCCGCGTCGGTGCCCACGGACATCCCGTTCACGCTCTTCGGCCCCCTGCGCCTGGTATCTGACGTACGGTCAAAATGTTGGCGGGCAAGGCCACTTCATTCCCCGTCACCCGCAGAGCCGCCCGCGCGATCGCGTCCGAGTCCTCCAGCGTCACCGAGCCGACGCCCGGCCTGATGCCGACCGCCGTCACCCAGCGCACGCCCTCCGTCGGCACCCCGAAGGCGAACCGGCGCGGATGCGCCCGGCCCGCCGCGTCCACAAGCCGGGGCGGGCTCCCTGTCACCGCGAGTCCACCCGTCTCCCAGCCGGTCAGCCGGTACGGGCCGCACTGGCCGGCCGTCAGCAGCCCCCGCAGCAGCGGATTCGTGCTCCGCCGCAGATCGACAACGGGCAACCGCGCCTCGATCAGTGCGCTCACCAGCACCTCAGGCGCGGACACCAGCTCCGCGTCCACGAGGAAACCGCCTTCGCGTGCCGAGGGCCGCACCCGCATCCGGGGACCGACCATATGCAGCACCTCGGCCTCGATCAGCGCGATCAGCTGCTCGATCCGGAAAGCGGGCGGACCGATCGAGGTGAACGCGTTCAACGGCGTGTACCAGCCGTCCAGTTCGGCACGGTACGACTCACCGGAGACACCGCCGTGGTCGACCACCAGCCGGATCTCGTTGCGCAGATCCCGCAGGGCGTCCAGCGCGGCCTTCAGCGGCCCGCTCACATTGCCCAGCCGGGCCTCGGCGACATCCCGCCGCAGGTGGTCCAGCAGCCAGTGCCGGAAGTCGCCCCGGCCGGCGAAGATCCGCTCGCTGTACGGACGCTCGATCCGCTGCCAGTCCCACCGCTCACCGGGCGGCACCGCGTACCGGTCGAGCAGGGCCACTTCCCCGGCCCCGGCCAGACAGGACCGTACGAACTCGTCGGCGGCCCCAGGCCCGTGGGCGGCCAGGATCCACGCCTCGTGGTAGACGGTGCGGACCTCCCGGTCGATCAGCGGCCAGATGTCACTGCGAAAGGTGACGGGCTGCCCGCCGTCCGCCAGCCGCCGCAGCCCGGCGATGACCTCCGGGGTGAGGAACCGGGGGTGGTGGCGGCCGAGTGCACCCTTCTCGTTCTCGCCCCGGGCGTGGTACGGCACACCGCGCCGCGAACCGGCGTACAGGACCGGCTCGTTGCCGCTCGGGAGGTACACGAGTCCGGACTGGCTCTCCTTGAACGTGCCGCCGCGGCCCTCGGTGAGCAGCGCCAGTTGGTCGAAGAAGTTCAGCCCAAGACCGCGCAGCGCCACCCGCGTGCCCGGCGGGATGCCGCTCAGATCGGCGTCGGCCGGGTTGGCGGGACCCACATAGGCCAGGCCGTGCCGGTCGGCGAAGGAGCGCAGCTCCCGTTCCTCCTGGCTCGGGGTCAGCTCCCCGTGGCCGAGCGCCAGGACCACCGCGTCCACCCGGGACAGCAGGCCGCCGCCCTCCAGTGTCACCGTCTGCCGCCCGTCCGGGGCGTCGTCCAGCGCGACCGCGGTCGCCCGGTGCGTGTGGACCGTCACTCGGGGAGTGGCTGTGCGTAAAAGGTGCCGGAACACCCACTTCAGGTAGTGGCCGTGGAATGCCCGGGTCGGGTAGGTGTCCGGGCCGAGCCGCCGCGCCTCGTCCAGGACCCGGTCCGGGCAGCCCTCGGCGAACGCTCCCTGGCTGACCATGCGCGCCCACTCGTACAGGCTGGGCCCCGGCACCGACGGCCCCACGCAGTCCACGCTGTCGTCGGTGAACAAGGTCACCTGAGAGGCGACCGTGTTCATCAGAAGCTCGCCCGGCTGGTCGGTACGCCACACCGCGCCCGCGCCGGGCGGGTACGGGTCGACGAGGTGGACCACGACCGGACCGGTGGTCCCGGCGGTGCCGTCGGCGTTGGCGCAGATCCGCTCCAGGACCGAGAGCCCGCGTGGACCGGCACCGATCACACAGATGACGAGGGCGTCACCGGGCCCGCTCTGTGCAGGCTCGGTCATTCCCCGCCCAGCCCGTCGCGCCAGCTCGGCCGCAGCGGCTTCCAGCCCAGCGCCGCACGGGCCCGGTCGTTCGCCGCCCCGTGCGCCGCGGTGAGCTGGTGGGCCATGAACCAGCCGAGCAGCCGGGGCGCCATCGCCGCCGGAACCGTGCGCGGGGGCGGGCCGCCCAGCGTGCGGGCGTAGAGCGGCAGCCACTGAGCGGCCGGGGCCGGGTCGTCGTCCGTCACGTGGAAGACCCCGGTGGCATCCGACTCCACGGCCGCCACCGCGGCCCCCACGGCGTCCTCCACATGCAGGAACGACATGATCCCGGAGCCGCCCTCGGGCAGCGGAAGCTTCCCGGCCAGCACCCGCTGCCCGGTCCCGCCGTCACGGGCGTACGCGGTCCCGGCGCCGTACAGCGTGCCGTACCGCAACACCGCGCCCGCGAGGTCCGGACCGCCGCCCAGGACCAGCCGCTCCAGCTCGGCGACGGCCCGTACGGTGGCGGCCCAGCCCGGGTCGGGGGCGTCCACGTACAGCTGCGCGTCCTCGTCGAGGACCGGATCCCCGGCCGGGGCGGCGGCGAAGGCGATGGACTGCGCGACCAGCCGCCGCGCACCGGCCGCCCGGGCCGCCGCGACCAGGTTGGCGGTGCCCTCGGTACGCAGCCGCGCGGTCTGCGCGAAGGCCCCCGCGGGGTCGTCGCGCAGCAGCCGCAACGCCGACATCTGGTGGACGACCACCTCGGGCCGGGCGGCCGACACCGCCGCCAGCAGGGTCTGACGGTCCAGGGCGTCGGCGACCACGACCGCGTCCGCCTCCGGGGCCCCGGCCCGGGACTCCTGACGTACCAGCGCGCTCACCTGGTGTCCTCGCGCCCGCAGCGCGCCCACCAGCGGATGTCCGACCACTCCGGTGGCCCCGGCGACCAGCACCCGCACGGTTCAGCCCTCCCCACCGGAAGTGACAGGAGTGGCGACCCGCATCAGCAGGCGGCACGCCTTGTCCCCGTCCCGCAGACAGCTCTCGGCCCGGTTCTCCGTCAGGGTCACGCCGAGTCCCTCGGACCAGCCCGCGTGGATGTCGGTGCACGGGCACCGGTAGCCCTCCAGCGAACCGGACATCCGCACCATCGTGATGGCGAAGTTCCGCCGCAAGGTGAGCACGATCAGGTCGTCACCCTCCACCTCGGTGGAGGCGTTGCGCAGTTCCGGCGGAAACATGCGGTCGCCGCAGTCGTTGTACCGGCGGCGCAGCTCCTCCAGGTCCTTGCCGCTGTCACCGGTGTCCGGGAGCGCGCCGCTCCGGCGTGCGACCTGCTGCGCGACCTTGAGGGCGACCTTGCGCATCGCCTCGGCGTTGATCTCGTTCGCGGCCTGCTGCCCGAACCGTGCGGCCACCCCCTGGTACCAGTTGGCATCGTGCTGCCACCACAGCCGGTACGCTTCCGACGCCCGGGCGCGGTGGTTGACTTCGCCGGCACCCGTTTCCGTACTCATGCCTGCTCCTTGGCGGCGAACCGGTCGCGCATCACTCGTTTGAGGACCTTGCCGGTGGCGCCCTTGGCCACGTCGTCGGGCTTCATCCGCAGGGCCCGGGTCACCGGGGGGAATCCGGCTCCCGCCAAGGCGGCGTTGACCCGCCCGGTCCACGCCTCGTCGCCGTCACCGCCGTCATCACCACCGTCGTCACCGCTGTGCTCCTCCGACAGCTGGAGCAGTGCGTACGCCTCGGCTTCTCCGTCGCCGTCCCAGTCGGCTCGTACGCCTTCGGGGGCGACCCCGACGACGGTGCAGTCGGCCAGTTCGGGCAGCTCCCGGAGCAGCAGTTCCTCGGTACGGGTGCTGAACAGGATTCCCTTCCGGGTCCGGATGGCGTCCGGCGCCCGGTCGAGGTGGTAGAAGTTGCCCTGCTCGTCCTGGTGGGCGAGGTCCCCGGTGAGCCAGTAGCCGCCCAGCCGCATCCGGTTCCAGGTCAGCGAGTCGTTCCAGTAACCGGGTGTGAGCGTCGGCGACTTCAGCCCGAGGCGGCCGATCTCCCCGGGCGGCAGCGGGGTGCCGTCCTCGGCGAGCACGGCGGCCTCGGCGAAGCTGATCGGCCTGCCGACACAGCGCGAGTAGGCCGACGTGTCCTTGGTGTGCCGGTTGTGGAAGACCGAGTAGCCGGCCTCCGACGAGCCGAGCCCGTCCACGAAGACCGAGCCCTCGACCCGCGTGCGGCGCAGATCCTTGCCGATCTTCACGTGGCTGCCGTACGGCACCAGGGCCCGGATGTGTGCCTCGTGCGCCGCGTCCCCGGTGTTGAACCACACCTGCACGCTGGACAGGTCACGGTCCGCCAGGTCCTCCGCGGCCATCTCGCCGAAGGTCCCGGCGAAGGCCAGCACCGTCGTCGGGCGGAATTCCTCGATGGCGTCCAGCACATCGGTGCCGCGCTGGCTGGAGAGCAGCTTGATGTCCGTGCGCAGCAGCAGGCAGTACAGCAGCGTCGCCACCATGGCGTTGTGCGCGCCCGGCAGTCCCACCAGGGTGCGCTCCATGTCGGTCCCGGTGGAGTAGCGGAGCCGGTGCACCTGGGCGTACATCAGTGTCCGGTGAGTGTGCGGCACGCCCTTGGGCATACCGGTGGTGCCGGAGGAGTGCGAGATGAGCACCGGATCGGTCGGGTCGTGCCGGTACGGGGAGGACGTCGGCAGCAACTCGCGGTGCTCCGGCCGGATTTCGGCAGCTGTGACGCAGAAGCCGAGCCCCGGCCCGGACAGCACTTCATGGTGCTCCCGGTCCGTGAACGCGCCCACTGCGCCCTGTCTGCGCACGTACTCCCGGGCGATCTCCGGAGCCAGGTTGCCGTTCACGAACGACGGGATGGCGCCGAGGGCCGTCAGCGCCAGGAAGTTCACCGCGAACTCGGCGCTGGAGTGGCTGTGCACGGCGACCGGGTCTCGGGGCCTCACACCCTGGCCGGCGTACCAGCCCGCATACGTCTCGACCACCTCGTGCAGCTGCCCGAGCGTCAGCACCTCGGGACGGCTGCCGTCCGGCGCCTGCCAGCTGCCGTCCGTCCGCAGCACGGGCTCGTCGAGCGGGCGGCCGTACGCCTTCAGGCGCTCCAGGACGTTGCCGGCGCCGAGTTCGGTGTCGGAGCAGATCCGTGCCCGCTCCTGCCTACTGATGAGCATGGTTCTCCGTCTCGTTCCTTGCTTCGGTGCCGGCGGTGAGGATGAAGGCGGGCAACTGGGGCTCGGTCACCAGGAGGTGGCTGCCGCCGTCCCGCAGCAGTCGCCGGTGGGCGGCGGCCAGGTCGAGCAGACCCTGGATGCTTCCGGGATGCCCGGCCGCCCCTGTGTCGTCGGCGTCGTACGCCTCGGCCGACCGGACCGACACCGGTGCCTCGCCTCCGGGACGGCCCAGCAGCACGGCCGCCGCCAGGCCGACGGTTTCGGGCAGGTCCGGGACCGGGCGGCCGCTGTCGGCCGCCAGTTCCCGGTACGCGGCGGCCAGACGCTCGCCGCCACCCAGCTCCACGCCCAGCACCAGGACCCGGTCCAGCTCCGGGTCCTCCAGCAGCAGATCGGCCATGGCCAGCAGTTCGGCCACCGGGTCGTCGAGGGTGGAGAGGCTGAACATCTGCCCGGTGATCCCGAACTCCTGGCTCGTATAGCCCAGTACAGCATTGGCGGTGGCCTGCATGAACAGCAGCGGGTTGTGGACCCGCCCGGAGACCATGCGCCGGCTGGCCAGGTCCGCCGTGGTGGTGTCCCCCATCAGAGTGGCCAGCGCCACGGCGGTGCGTGAGCCGTCCCCGGGCCGTTCGGTCAGGCACTGCCTGCTGACCTCGTACGCCAGCGGGCTGAAGGCCGACTCCACGAAGCCGGGCAGCCTCGGCAGCGGGATGTCTGTGTTGTCAGCGTGGTCCGCGTGGTCCTCGGACCGCCCGGTGCCGTGGGTCGCGGTGGCGGTCGCGAGGATGCCGAGGGGCGAGCGGAGTACCGTCTTCTCGGTCGTCATGGCCGCTCCAGCACGAGTGCGGTGTTGGCGCCCCCGAAGGCGGCGTTGATGGTGAGGGCCCGGCGCGGGTCGGCCTGGCGCGGCTGGTTCGGTACGTAGTCCAGGTCGCATTCGGGGTCCGGCCGGCCGTATCCGGCGGTCGGCGGCAGTACGCCGTCCATCAGGGCCAGCATCGTGATCACGAACTCCACGACGCCCGCCGCCTCCAGGAGGTGGCCCGTGGTGCTCTTGGTGGAGCTGACCGGTATCGACTCGGCCCGCTCCGGAAAGGCGGCCCGCAGTCCACGGGTCTCGGCCCCGTCGTTGTACTTGGTGCCGGTGCCGTGGGCGTTGACATAGCCGAGGGCGGCCCCGTCCGGGTCCCCTGCGAGTCGCAGTGCCTGCCGCGCCGCGCGTGCGAGGCCGACACCTTCCGGGTGCGGCTGGGCGATGTGGTGTGCGTCCGTGGCCGCGCCCCAGCCTGCGATGGTCGTCAGCGGCCGGGCACCGCGGCGCCGGGCGTGCTCGGCGGACTCCAGCACGACGGCCGCCACCCCGTCGCCCAGCAGCAGTCCACTGCGGTCGGCGCTGAACGGGCGCACCATGCCGTCGCGGGACAGTGCCCGGCCGGAGTCGAACTTGCCGAAGGTCTCCTCCTCCACCAGGTATCCGCCCGCGCAGACCGCCGTATCGATCCGGCCGGAGGAGATCAGCCGGCACGCGTGGATGATCGCGGCGGCGGAGGCGACACAGGCATTGGTGAAGGTGAGCCGCGGCCCGGTGAGCCCGAGGCCGTCGGCCAGCAACTCGGCGAGGTGCGCGGGTACGGCGTCGGCGTTCCGGCTCGTTGCGCCGTCCGGGCCGTCCGGGCCGTCCGGGTCGCCTGCGCCGTCCGGGACGGGCTTTGGCGACGGGGAGTCGGCGGCGGTTCGCCAGTAACGGGTGATGCTGGTGTGGTCCCCGGCGACGCCGAGCAGGACCGCCGCCTCCGTGCCCGGGTTCAGGCCGGCCATGTCGAGGGCTTCCGCGCCGCACTGGGCGAGCGCGTGCCGCAGCGCCCAGTCCTCGACCGCGTCGGGTCCGTCCGGGGCGGCGGCCGCCATCGGCGTACGGTACGGGCCGGTGTCGAACCTCGTGGTGGGCCTGAACAAAGGGACTCCCGCGAAGACCCCGCGCCGGAGGGCCTCGGTGCCCGTACCGAACGCGGTGCGTACGCCGAAACCGGTCACCGTCACCTCACCGGTCATCGCGGCCGCCCCCCTCCGCCCGGTCCGCCTGGGCGGCGCGCAGAAACCCGGTGAGCCGCCGGAGCGAGGTCAGCCCGGCGATGTCCTCGTCGGTGGGCTCCACGATCAGGCCATAGCGCTCCTCGACCACGTGCAGCAGCCACACCAACCCGAGGGAGTCCAGGACCAGTTCGGCGTCCTCGCCGAGGTCGTCGGGCAGCCCGGGGAAGATCTTGCGGTCCGACAGCAGCTCCCGGACGGTGTCGGTGGTGATGGCGGACAGCGAGGAGTCCGCGTCGCTCGCCGTGGCTCCCGCGCTCATGCCTTCGCACCGCGTCGGACGACCTCGGCGACGAGTCCGCCGAGGGTCAGGGAGGCGAGGGGCTCGATGTCGGTGTCCGGGATCTCCACGCCGAACCGCGACTCCAGCCGCAAGGTGAGCTCGATGAGGCTCAGTGAGTCCACATCCAGCCCGCCGACGGTCACCGGGCTCTCGTCCGTGAGTCCTTCGCGGCTCGGCAGGATGTTCATCTCGTCGATGACCGCGGTCAGGACGAACTCGCGGATCTCGTCTTCCAAGGTTGATGTACTCATGATCAGAATCTCCATTGAATGGTTGAGCGCCCCGAAGGGGCGTGAGGCTGCGACGTAGTGCGGCTCCGCCGAGTGGGCGCGCCCCTTCATGCCGGCGCCAGAGGGACGCGCCCCTTCAGGGGCGCGGGGCTGTGTCATTTGCGGCTCCGCCGCGTGGGCGCGACCAGCCACAACGGACCCGCAGACACCAAACAACCGGCACTACCCCCGGCTCACCCAGCGGAGCGCAACGCATCCGCGTGGCGGACCAGCTTTCCGTTGGACGTGCGGGGCAGGGACTCCAGGAGCCGGACCACCCGTGGCAGCTTGTAGTCGGCCAGACGCTCCCGGCACCAGCGCAGCAGCTCTTCGGCGGAGGGGGGCTCATACCCGGCGGCCACCGTGACATACGCCTCGGTCATGCCCTCGTGGACCAGGACCGCCTGCTCGACCGCCGGGTGCTCGCGGATCACGTTCTCGACCTCGGTGAGGTCCACCTTGAGCCCGCCGATCACGACGAGGGAGTCGGCACGGCCGTGCAACCGGACTGCTCCGGTGCCGTCCACCCTGGCCCGGTCGCGGGTGTGCAGCCAGCCGTCCGCGTACTGGGTGCCGCCCGAGTCGAAGAGGTACGGCGACTCATCGAGGGCGACGTCGAGTTCGCCCTCGTGCTCCCGCAGCACCACACCCGGTGCGGCCCGGCCGACCGACCGTCGCAGCGTGCCGCCGACGTCGATGGCGACGATGCCGGTCTCCGTGGTCCCGTACGCCTCGCCGACCGGTACGCCATAGCGTTCGGCGAACCGCGCCGCGCTCTGCGGGGGCATCATCTCGCCGCCCGACACCGCGATCCGCAGGTCGGGCAGTTCGGTGGGATCGACGGCGGCGGCCAGCAGTTCGTAGTGCATCGGCACCCCGAAGACGGCGGTGATCCGGTGGTCCACCGCGGTCCGCAGCAGATCGCGGGCCGAGACCCGGGGTGCGAAGACCACGGAGACACCGGCCGCCAGCGAGTGCAGCAGCCCGCCGACCAGGCCGAAGCTGTGCGCCGTCGAACTGAGCAGCAGCAGCCGGTCGCCCTCGCCCGGCATGCCGGGAACCGCGGCGAACGCCTCCACCTCGGCGGCGAGCGAGCGGGCGGTCCTGCCGATCACCTTCGGCCGCCCGGTGGAGCCCGAGCTGAACTGGACCAGCCGGTGCCCGGTGGTGGCGGCCCGGCCGGTGCCACGGCGCTCGGTGACGACCTCGTACTCGGGCCGGAAACCGAACGTTGCCCGGACGTTGACACCGGCGCTGACCATGAACTGCGGCCGGCAGGACGCGCAGAGCGCCTCCACCTCGGCCGGTTTGAGCCTGAAGTCGAAGAGCAGCACCTGGGCGCCCAGCCGCCAGAGCGCGAGCAGCACCTCGACCTGAGTGAAGCTGGGCGGCGTCCGCAGGCCCACCGTGCTGCCCGGCCCGATGCCGTATCCGGCGAAGACCGCGGCCTGCTTGGCGACCCGTTCCCGCAACTCGCCCCGGCTGACGGTCTCCTGCTGATGCGTCAGGTACGGCAGGCCGTCGTCCCGCGCGTCGAACAGCCGCTGGATGAAAGGGCCCATCTCGTCGTCCGCGTCATCCACGAGGTCCACGAGCTCGCCCATCAGACCTCCTTGCAGAACTCGCCGATCGGCAGGCCCACATGGCGCTTGTCCTGGGCCAGATAGCCGAGCAGCTCGTCACCGGTCTGCAGTTCGGTGACGTTGAGGACCTTCCCTCCCGGGCCGAGCACCCGTACGTGCCAGTCGTCCTGCACCGTCAGGCTGACCAGCTGTCCGTCCTCGGCGTGGGTGCGGATCTCGAGGAGCGGCCGGGATTCGAGTTTGGCCCGGCCGACCACGACCCGCCGCGTTCGACCGTCGGCGCCGACCGCCAGCAGGGCGCTGCCGGAGCCGACCTCACTCAGGTAGCTGGTGCGGTTGTCGGGCCCCAGCGTGTACGAGTGCAGAGCACCGGCGTTGACCCGGAACGGCCTGGTCGGCATGTACGGCAGCGGGTGGGTCTCGCTGCAGCAGAGCACGAACCCGGAGGAGTACGAGCCGACGAGGATGCCCTCGTCCTCATCGAAGTGCGAGCAAGTGTCCACGCAGACGCGGTCGCCGAGCCCGACGTGCCGGATACTCTCCACGGTCAGCGTGGACAGCTCCAGCTGGGGTGTAGTGGCCTCCAGCAGCCGTGCCAGCGCGAACACCTCGTCGGCGCCGCGGGGCGCGTAGAGGATGCCGTCCGAGCCGCGCTCAAGGACGTCGAAGACAATCGCAGCCTCTTCCAGGTCGTCGACGACGGTCACCAGCTTGCCGTCGGCGGAGTCTGCTGCGGCGAGCACGATCTCCAGAGGGATCTTGGTCGGGTCGGCGAAGTGGATGACGGTGTACGGCAGCGCCACGGCGCCCGCGCACGACAGTTGCAGCGTGCGGTCGTCCCGTACGTCGATGAGGCCGACGGCGGGCGTGCCACCGGCGGCACGGTTGTCGGCGGCGAGCGCGTCCAGCTCGTCCTGGGTGCTGAACTGCCGCAGCAGGATGTCGATTCCGGCTCCGGCCGGGGAGGTGGCGGCGGCTGAGGAAGTGGCGTCGACCGCGGACTTCGCCTCCTTGGCGCCCTTGGCGTCCTTCGTGCCCCCGGTGCCCTGCACCTCCTTGTCGCCCGGCTTCTTCGAGCCGGCCGTGGCCGGACTCGCGGGGACCAGCACCCGGGTGATGGTCGGGGGCAGCGTCCCGAGCAGCTCGGCATCGGTGGCCAGCACCCCGGCCATCCGGGTGTGGATGGCCGCGTCCACCACCGCCTGGAGCTGCGGCCGTGGGACTTCACGGAGATCGATCCACGCGAACCTCATGCGACACCTGCCACGATCGTCGAGTAATGAGTCATGCCCATGCCATCTGTCATTCCGTCTGGATGCGTCGCCTGCCCGGTGTCCCCCGGCGTGGTGCCGTCCGCGCCGCGGCCGTGCACGACCGCGGCGAGCCCGGCCACCAGAGAGGCGGGCGAGGGGGCCGAAAAGATCCGGCGACCGACGGCCAGCCCCTGACAGCCGGAGGCCATCACCGCGGTGCCGTACTCGATGAGGTCGGAGCCGTCCGGCGGCCCTCCGGCCGCCAGGACGGGGATAGGACTGTGGGCCACCACCTCGGCCATCCGGTCGAGCGGCAGGGCGACAGAGGTCTTCACCATGTCGGCACCCAGGTCTGCGGCGACATTGACCAGATGTGCGAGGAGGGCGGGATCGCGCGGGTTCTCGATCCGGGGGCCCCGCGGGTAGATCATCGCGATCAGCGGCATGCCCCAGTCATCGCAGGAGCGGGCCACCGCCCCCAGATCCGCGAGCTGCCGGCCCTCGGTGTCCGAGCCGATGTTCACATGGACGCTGACCGCGTCCGCGCCGAGCCGCAGTGCCTCCTCGACGTCGCCGACCAGCACCTTGGCATCGACATCGGCGGAGCAGGCGGTGCTGGCACTCAGGTGCACCACCAGCGCGCAGCTCTTGATGACCTCCGGTGCGAGGGCACGGGCACGTCCCTTGTGGACGATGATCCCGTCGGCCCCGCCGGCGACCAGCGCCCGCAACAGATCGTCCCATTGGCCGGCGGGGACGAGGGGGCCGTCCGACACGCTGTGGTCGAGCGGGACGAACAGGTACCGGTCATCACCCGCCAACGACAGTCTTCGTATACGCAATGGCTTGCCAGTTTTCAGCATGGATAATGCGCCTCCCCAGCCCAAAGGCTGCATGGCAAAGGTCCGGCAGCGGCTTCGATTGGACACTTCAGAAAGTCGAACAGCATCATTCCGTTTGGGGTCCCGGTGTCCGAAAAACGAGGGTCGTAGAACTTTCAAGTTCGACCCCGCGTAAGCATTCATGGGTGATCCCCGGTTGGCAAGGTGTGATCCCCGGTGAATTTCCATGCCATCGGCCGCATGAATATTGACAGCGAATTGACAGGAATGACGGGGTTGACGGCGCCGAGGTGTGGTGTTCGTGGGGGCTTTGTGCAGTAAATCGCCAGAAGGTGGGTGCAGTGTGCTGTATGCGCGCTGAGGCGGCCTCCCCCTGCTCGCAGCCGCATCGAGCCCTATTTGTTGGTGCCACGTGTCAATGGTGCTTATTCTTTCGCGGATCCCGGCGGCCTTGTTCGGTAAATCGGACGAGGCGGCATCCTTGTTGAAATTGAATTCCCGGGATTAGGGTGACAGGCGCACTCCGGTTCGTGTTACATGCGAGGCCGTCCCCCACCTGGCCCCGGACCGTTCCTCCGCTCCGGGCGTACCGGAAGTGATCCCCCCATGCCCGATTCAACGTCCAAGACCGTTCCCGAGACCGCCGGCCCCAGACCGGCCGCGGCACCATCGGCGGCAGCGAAGGGCGAGGCGTCGCGGGTCGCCGTCGCGAGCCTGGTCGGCACCACGATCGAGTACTACGACTTCGCCGTGTACGGCACTGCCGCCGCGCTCGTCCTCGGCCCCGCCTTCTTCCCCTCCGGCAATGCCACCGCTTCTTCCCTGGCCGCGTTCCTCACGTTCGCCGCGGCCTTCCTGTCCCGCCCCCTCGGCGTCGTACTGTTCGGGACGATCGGTGACCGCCTGGGCCGCCGACAGGCCCTGGTCACTTCCCTCTTACTGATGGGCGTGGCAACGGTCGGCGTCGGTCTGCTCCCCACGTACGAGACCGCCGGACTCCTCGCTCCCGTACTGCTGGTGACGCTGCGGCTGCTGCAAGGCGTGAGCATGGGCGGCGAATGGGGCGGGGCGGTGCTGCTTGCCGCGGAGCACGCGCCGCCCGGACGCCGTGCGCTGTACGCGTCCATCCCCAATGTCGGCCCATCGCTCGGCTTCCTGCTGTCCAGCGCCGTCATCCTGCCCACCCTGCACATCGCCGGCCGGGACGGCTTCACGAACGGCGCCTGGCGGATCCCGTTCCTGCTCAGCACCGTGCTGGTCGTGATCGGGCTGTGGGTGCGCACGACTGTCTCCGAGTCCCCTGTGTTCAGTTCTCCGGCTCGCCGTACGGCACAGGCACCGGCGTCCCGCTTTCCGCTCGGTGCACTCCTCAGACAGCACCCCGGCCGGCTGCTGCTCGGTATCGGCGCGGCGATCGGCGGCTCGGCCGTCTACTACCTGACGATCGTCTACAGCATCTCGTACGGGCCGAAGTCGCTCGGCATTCCCCAGAACACGATGCTGACGGCCGCGAGCATCGGCGCGGCGGCCGGAATCGCCATCACCCTCCCCGTCGCCAGGCTGGCCGACCGGATCGGCCGCCGCCCGGTGATGCTGACCGGAGCCGCCGGCTGTGTGGTGTGGGCCGTGCCGATGTACGCCTCGCTGAGTTCGCGCAACGCCCTGGTGATCACCGGCGCCTACACCGTCGGACTCATGCTGCTCGCGCTGATGTTCTCCCCGGTGGCGGCCTTCCTCGCCGAGCTGTTCCCCGCCAGGCTGCGCTACACCGGAGCCTCCGCGGCCTTCATCCTCGCGAACACCCTCGGCGGCGGCTTCGCCCCGCTCGTCGCCACCTGGCTGAACAGCCATTGGGAGTCACCGCTCGTCCTCGGCTTCTACACCGGCGGGCTCTGCCTGCTGAGTCTCCTGTGCCTGCTTGCCCTGCCGGAGACCCGCGACCACGAATTCGACGCCTGACTGGCTGACGGTTCGTATATCTGACCCACCCAGGCCGGTTTCCGCCGCAGAACCGCATGCACCGGAGTGCTCCTTCCAGCAAGCGGAAACCCGGCCCGCACTCAACTACTCGAGGTGAAGCTAGACGTTGAAGCGGAACTCCACCACGTCCCCATCCCGCATCACATACTCCTTGCCCTCCATACGCGCCTTCCCCTTGGCGCGCGCCTCGGCGACCGAGCCCATCTCCACCAGTTCCTCGAAGGAGATGATCTCCGCCTTGATGAAGCCCTTCTGGAAGTCGGTGTGGATGACGCCGGCGGCCTCGGGGGCTGTGGCGCCCTTCTTGATGGTCCAGGCGCGGGATTCTTTGGGGCCGGCCGTGAGGTAGGTCTGGAGACCGAGGGTGTTGAAGCCGACTCGGGCGAGTGTGGCGAGGCCGGGTTCTTCGGCGCCGACGGACTGGAGGAGTTCCAGGGCGTCCTCCTCGTCGAGTTCGGCGAGGTCCGCCTCCAGCTTGGCGTTGAGGAAGATCGCCTCGCCGGGGGCGACCAGGGCGCGCTGCTCGGCCTTGAAGGTCTCGTCGGTCAGTTCGTCCTCGTCGACATTGAAGACGTACAGGAAAGGCTTGGTGGTCAGCAGGTGCAGGTCGTGGAGCAGGGCTTCCTGGTCCGAGTCCTGCTTGATGCCCGCCGCGAACAGGGTCTGACCGGCGTCCAGGATCTCCTTGGCCGCCTCGACCGCGGCCACCTTCGGCGCGACGTCCTTCTTGACCCGCGACTCCTTCTGCAGGCGCGGCAGGACTTTCTCGATGGTCTGCAGGTCCGCGAGGATCAGCTCGGTGTTGATCGTCTCGATGTCGTCCTTCGGCGAGATCTTGCCGTCGACGTGTACGACGTCCTCGTCCCTGAAGGCACGGATGACCTGGCAGATCGCGTCGGACTCACGGATGTTCGCCAGGAACTTGTTGCCCAGTCCCTCGCCCTCGCTCGCGCCGCGCACGATGCCCGCGATGTCGACGAAGTCGACGGTGGCGGGGAGGATCTTCTGCGAACCGAAGATCTCGGCCAGCTTCGTCAGCCGGGCGTCGGGGACGCCGACCACGCCGACGTTCGGCTCGATCGTGGCGAACGGGTAGTTGGCCGCCAGCACGTCGTTCTTGGTCAGGGCGTTGAACAGGGTCGACTTGCCGACATTCGGCAGACCGACGATTCCGATCGTGAGCGACACGTTGCGACTTCCCGTAACTGAGGTTGGAGGAGACCCGGGCGGACCGATCCACCAGTCTACGGCGTGCGGATCCCCGGACCGGCGACGTATCGAACGCATGGCCAAGGTCGATCAAAGCGCGTGTCCCGGCAGCCATTCCACACATAAACCGACCTAAGTTGGACCAGTGGAGCAACACAGGACGCGTCCCCCTCAATCCCGGCCCCAGCCGCGGCCTCCGTCGCGACCGCGAAGCGGCCCGCCCGTTCCCCCGCAGGCCGCGCGCGGCCTGCGGGGGAACGGGGCCCGTACGCCCCAGCAGGGCCGGCCCGGCGCTCCCCGGAGCCCGCTGCCCGTGTCCCCGCTGGTACTGGCCGTACGCAGGATGCCGAACCCTCGGCTCACCGGACTCGGCAGCGGCCTGTTCTGCGTCGCGACGATGTTCGCGCTCGCCCTTCTCGACCGGCTGCTGTTCGGGTCGTCCCTCGTCGTCTACGGGGTGTTGTTCCTGCCGGTCTGCGCGCTCACCGCGATCTGGGTGCGCCGGGCCGACCTGGTCACCGCGCCGGTCGCCGTGCCCATCGCGTTCGCCTTCGGGCTGCTGCCCATCGCCGACAGCGACGGAGGGTTCTGGGACGGGGTGATGGGGCTGTTCACCGCCCTGGCGATGCACGCGGGCTGGCTGTACGGCGGCACGCTGATCGCCGGTCTCATCGTGACCGTCCGCAAGGTTCGCCTCATGAGCCGGCGGGCTGCACAGCGCCGGGCGGCAGCCCAGTCCCCTCGGCCTCCGGCCCAGAAGAGGCGCCCGGCCCAGGCCAGGGCGCAGGCTCAGCCGAGACGCCGCACGGTCTGAGAAGCCATCCGCTCCGGAGTCCGGGGCCCGACGGCCCGTCTCCTGCAAAACAGCCCGGTCCGCCCGCCGCCTCGTACGAGCCACTCCAGAGTCGTACGAGACGGACCTCCACCGTCGTAGGAGACGCAGAGGCTCCCGGCCGCTACCCCGCCTTCGCCGCCCGCATGGCCGCCCCCACGATCCCCGCGTTGTTCTGCAGCTGCGCCGGAACGATCTCCGCCTTGATGCCCTCGATCAGCGGCAGGAACTTGTGCGACTTGCGGCTGACGCCGCCCCCGACGATGAAGAGCTCGGGCGAGAAGAGCATCTCCACATGGGCGAGATACTTCTGGACGCGCCGGGCCCAGTGGTCCCAGGTCAGCTCGTGGTCGTCCTTGGCCTTGGTCGAGGCGTGCTTCTCGGCGTCGTGGCCGTGCAGTTCGAGGTGGCCCAGCTCAGTGTTCGGCACGAGGACGCCGTCGATGAAGAGCGCGCTGCCTATGCCCGTACCGAAGGTGAGGACGATGACCGTGCCCTGACGGTCACGGCCCGCGCCGAACCGCATCTCGGCCACGCCCGCCGCGTCCGCGTCGTTCAGGATCGTCACCGGGAGTCCGCCGAGCCGCTCGCTGAGCAGCACGCGCGCGTCGACGTCCACCCAGCCCTTGTCCACATTGGCGGCCGTACGGATGGTGGCGCCGCCGGTGACCACACCCGGGAACGTGACCCCGACCGGGCCCGTCCAGCCGAAGTGGCCGACGACCTCCTTCACACCGTCGGCCACCGCGTCGGGGGTCGAGGGGTGCGGGGTGAGCACCTTGTGGCGCTCGGCCGCGAGGTCGCCCCGGTCAAGGTCCACGGGAGCGCCCTTGATCCCGGATCCACCGATGTCCACGCCGAAGATCTGCATGGGCCCACGTTACGACGTACGACTGACAGTCACTTCTCGGCCGTACCTTCCGGCTGCTTTTCGGCCGTGCGCTCCGCCACCAGTTCCGCCGCCTCCGCGCGCAGGTCGCGGCGCAGCTCCTTGGGCAGCGAGAAGGTGATGGACTCCTCGGCGGCCTTGACGAGTTCGACGTCCTCGAAGCCGCGCATGGAGAGGAACTCCAGAACCTGCTCGACCAGTACCTCCGGCACGGACGCGCCCGAGGTGACACCGACCGTCGTGACGCCCTCCAGCCAGGCCTCGTCGATCTCGTCCGCGAAGTCCACGAGGTACGCCTCACGCGCGCCCGCGAGCTTGGCGACCTCCACCAGTCGCTTGGAGTTGGAGGAGTTGCGCGAGCCGACCACGATGACCAGGTCGGAATCGGCGCCCATCTGCTTCACGGCGAGCTGACGGTTCTGCGTGGCGTAGCAGATGTCGTCGCTGGGCGGGGCGATGAGCTGCGGGAACTTCTCCTTGAGGGCGTCGACCGTCTCCATGGTCTCGTCGACGGACAGGGTGGTCTGGGAGAGCCAGACGACCTTGGACGGGTCGCGGACCTCGACGTTCACGACGTCCTCGGGGCCGTCGACGAGCGTGATGTGGTCGGGCGCCTCACCGGACGTACCGATGACTTCCTCGTGGCCCTCGTGACCGATCAGGAGGATGTCGAAGTCCTCCTGGGCGAACCGGACGGCTTCCTTGTGCACCTTGGTGACCAGCGGGCAGGTCGCGTCGATGGTGGCGAGCTTGCCCTGAGCGGCCTCGTCGTGGACGACGGGCGCGACGCCGTGCGCCGAGAACATGACGATCGACCCCTCGGGGACCTCCGCCGTCTGCTCGACGAAAATCGCACCTTTCTTTTCCAGGGTCTGCACGACGTACTTGTTGTGCACGATCTCGTGGCGGACATAGATCGGGGCCCCGTACTGCTCCAGGGCCTTCTCGACGGCGATCACGGCGCGGTCCACACCCGCGCAGTAGCCCCGGGGGGCGGCAAGCAGGACACGGCGGCCAGTCGAAGCAGTCATGCCAACCATCGTAAGGGCGCGCCCGGCGGGCCGAAGATCGCCGCTGTGGACGGACGGGGCGCACCGATGGTCGTCGTCCCCACCCGCGCGACCGGTCCCACCCCCGGGGCCCGAACGCGTACCCCCATGGACCCGCGGCCGCCCACGGCGGGAAGGGGACGGGGCGGGGGTGTCCGCCCGCAGCGGCCGGCGCGCCAACACGGGCAACCTCTACCAGCCGACCGCTCGCGCGCCGGTCCGAGGACGGACACCCCCGTCGCGGCCCCGACCCCCAACGAACCGCAGGCGCCCCGCTCAACCGCCGGAGGCACCCGCATTGTCGGACCCGGCCGTTACTCTCGGGCGCATGGCTCTGAACACGTCCGCGGACGCCCCGCTGCCCGTCGGTGAGGTGTCGCGGCTCATCGGGGGGTGGATCGACCGGCTCGGTGCCGTGTGGGTCGAGGGGCAGATCACCCAGTTGTCGCGGCGGCCGGGCGCGGGCGTCGTCTTCATGACCTTGCGCGATCCGTCGTACGACATTTCCGTGAGCGTCACCTGCTATCGGCAGGTGTTCGACGCGGTGGCCGACGTGGTGAGCGAGGGCGCGCGCGTGGTGATCCACGCGAAGCCGGAGTGGTACGCGCCCAGGGGGCAGCTCTCCCTCCGGGCCGCCGAGATCAAGCCGGTGGGTGTGGGTGAACTGCTCGCCCGCCTGGAGCAGTTGAAGAAGGCCCTGGCGAGCGAGGGCCTGTTCGCGCCCGAGCGCAAGAAGGCGCTGCCCTTCCTCCCGCAGCTCATCGGCCTCGTCTGCGGGCGGGCCTCCGCCGCCGAGCGGGACGTGCTGGAGAACGCACGGCACCGCTGGCCCGCCGTCCGCTTCGAGGTGCGCAACGTCGCCGTGCAGGGCGTGCACGCGGTGCCCCAGGTCATCCAGGCCGTGAAGGAGCTGGACGCGCTCGACGACGTGGACGTGATCATCGTGGCGCGCGGCGGCGGCAGCGTGGAGGACCTGCTCCCGTTCTCGGACGAGCAGCTGGTACGGGCCGTCGTGTCCTGCCGTACGCCCGTGGTCTCGGCGATCGGGCACGAGCCGGACAACCCGCTGCTCGACTATGCGGCCGACCTGCGCGCGTCCACGCCCACCGACGCGGCCAAGAAGGTCGTGCCGGACGTCGGCGAGGAGTACGAGCGGGTGCGGTTCCTTCAGGACCGGGCTCGGCGCAGCGTCCTGTCCTTCATCGAGCGGGAGGAGCGCGGGCTTGCGCACGCGCTGGCCCGGCCCTCGATAGAGGATCCGCACCGCATGATCGACGAGCGCGAGGACCAGGTTTCCGCACTGCTGGACCGCGCCCGGCGCTGCCTCGGGCACCTCCTCGACCGTGCCGATTCGGAGCTGTCGCACACGCACGCGCGCGTGGTGGGCCTCTCCCCCGCCGCGACCCTCCGGCGCGGCTATGCGGTCCTGCAGAAGGCCGACGGCCACGTGGTCCGCGCCCCGGACGAGGTGACGGCCGAGGAGCCGCTGCGGGCGCGGGTCGCCGAGGGTGAGTTCACAGTCCGAGTGGATGCATAGGGTGGGGCGCATGACCAGCAAAGTGGACGAGGCGCTCGGGTACGAGCAGGCGCGGGACGAGCTGATCGAGGTCGTACGCCGCCTGGAGGCGGGCGGCACGACGCTCGAGGAGTCCCTGGCCCTCTGGGAGCGCGGCGAGGAACTCGCCAAGGTGTGCCGCCGCTGGCTGGACGGGGCGCGCAAGCGGCTGGACGCGGCACTGGCCGAGGAGGAGGCGGAGTCGTCGGCCGCCGATGCGGCCGAGGAACCGGGCGACGACTCCGAGTAACCCCTCGGGAGATCTTCGACCCAACCCCTCAGGACATCTTCAGCGCCTCGGCCAGCTTCGTCAGCTGCCCGAACGACGCCGTGCCCGTCACCACCGTCGTGGAGCCCTTCTCCCGCAGGACGAGCGCGTCGTACTTCTGGCCCTCGTACCGCGTCCAGGTCCGCTCGCCGATGCGCTCGGTGACGTCCGTCTCCTCGGCGCCCTGGCCGGCCTCCTCGATGAACGTCGAGGGCTTCTGAGTGGACTGCTCGACCGCCACGTACTCACCGTCGGGATCGTGGAAGCCGAGGTGCCAGGCGTCGAAGTTGTCGCCCTCGAACCGCACCGACGTCGCCTTCCACTCCTTGGACAGGCCCTCGGGGGCCGCCACGGGATAGGTGGCCGCGCGGCGTGCCGTGAGGAGCTCCACGCGATAGTCCACCCGCTTGACCGGAGGCTCGGACTCGTCATGGGGAATGAAGACGTAGATGACTCCCGCGACGATTCCGATCAGGCCCAGGGAGAGCACCATGTCCCGGACCGACTGCTTGCCTTTCATACCTGCCACGCCCTTCATCGTCGCAGGTGTACTGGTCTGCTCATCCGTGGGGGCCCCTGCTCATTTTGTCGGACTGAGGATAGAGTCAGCCACACCCTCATCCGGCCGTCGTCGTATCAGAAAGGTGCGCTCCGATGACCGAGCATCACTTGCCTTCCGAACTCGAGGTCCCGTCCGAGGCCCCCGACCGCAACCTCGCCCTGGAACTCGTCCGGGTCACCGAAGCCGCCGCGATGGCCGCAGGCCGCTGGGTCGGCCGCGGTGACAAGAACGGCGCCGACGGAGCCGCCGTACGCGCCATGCGCACCCTCGTCTCCACCGTCTCGATGAACGGCGTCGTCGTCATCGGGGAGGGCGAGAAGGACGAGGCCCCGATGCTGTTCAACGGGGAGCGCGTCGGTGACGGGACCGGCCCCGAGTGCGATATCGCCGTCGACCCGATCGACGGCACCACGCTGACCGCGAAAGGCATGACGAACGCGATCGCCGTGCTGGCCGCCGCCGACCGCGGCACCATGTTCGACCCGTCCGCCGTCTTCTACATGGACAAGCTGGTCACCGGCCCCGAGGCCGCCGACTTCGTCGACATCAACTCCCCGGTGTCCGTGAACATCCGCCGGGTCGCCAAGGCCAAGCGGTCCACACCCGAAGACGTCACCGTCGTCATCCTCGACCGGCCACGGCACGAGGGCATCATCAAGGAGATCCGGGAGACCGGCGCACGCATCAAGCTGATCTCCGACGGCGATGTCGCGGGCTCGATCCTCGCCCTGCGCGAGGGCACCGGCATCGATCTGCTGCTGGGCATCGGCGGTACGCCGGAGGGCATCATCTCGGCGTGCGCGGTCAAGTGCCTGGGCGGCACCATCCAGGGGAAGCTATGGCCCAAGGACGACGAGGAGAGGCAGCGGGCCGTCGACGCGGGCCACGATCTCGACCGCGTCCTGTTCACCGACGACCTGGTCTCAGGCGAGAACGTCTTCTTCGTCGCGACCGGCATCACCGACGGCGAGCTGCTGCGCGGCGTGCGCTACCGCGCCGAGACGGCGACGACCGACTCGATCGTCATGCGCTCCAAGTCCGGCACCGTCCGCCAGATCAGCTCCGAACACCGGCTGAGCAAGCTGCGCGCTTACAGCACGATCGACTTCGACCGGGCGAAGTAGAAGTC
This sequence comes from Streptomyces sp. NPDC048825, assembly GCF_043198355.1. Lineage (NCBI taxonomy): Bacteria > Bacillati > Actinomycetota > Actinomycetes > Kitasatosporales > Streptomycetaceae > Streptomyces > Streptomyces sp. NPDC048825. The sequence continues at coordinate 155,260 of NZ_JBICUR010000003.1, read as the reverse complement.
GTACGTACGTGAAGGTCGTACGTACGTCAATGGGGCGCCCCCTTGTGCGGAGGGGCGCCCCATTGACGTGCCGGACTATCCGGCCGCCGCTATCTGTCCCGCCGTGGAGCGAGTCGCCTTCTTGAGTTCGAGGTCGCGGCGGCGGCGTCGGGCCAGGACCACGCGGCGCTCGGCGGCGGTGAGGCCGCCCCATACTCCGTACGGCTCGGGTTGCAGCAGTGCGTGTTCGCGGCACTGGACCATCACCGGGCAGCGTGCGCAGACCCGCTTCGCCGCGTCCTCGCGGGACAGCCGGGCCGCCGTGGGCTCTTTTGAGGGTGCGAAGAACAGCCCGGCCTCGTCGCGGCGGCACACGGCCTCCGTATGCCACGGGGCGTCCTGGTCCCTCTCACGCACCGGAACCCCCTGGGGCGGAACGGCAGCGACCTGCAGGGACTGATGCGGCGGATGCAGCACGGTCTACTCCTGACGACGGCTTCGGGAGCGAGCGACGATGCGACAAGGCCTACCCGCTGTGCGCGCGCCTATGCACTGAGTTCCGAAGCACGGGAGTTCTTCGCAGGTCCGAGCGGATCAGATCGCTCCGCTTGCCGCCGAAGCGCCGCCGAGTTGCCCTCGAATTCGCGACCGTCAATGACCCAGGTGTTTGCGCAACTTGTCGTTCACCCGGTCACCGAGCCGGTCCAGAAGGTCCTCAATCACCTTGCCGCGCTTGGGTTTTGCCTCAATGCTTCCCAATAGGGCAAATCCGTCCACATAAACCACGGGTGCGTCCTGCTCGCCCGAATCCAGCGTGCGCACTTCGAAACTGCCGAGAACACCGCCGCCGTTTCCCCGCAGTGAGACGTTCTCCGGGACGCGGATCTCCACGCTGCCGAAGACCGAGAAGGCCTTGATGACGACCTGCCGGTGCTCGAAGATCGCCTCGCTGAGGTCTATCTCGACGCTGCCGAAAATGGCGTACGCATGTGTGCGACGGCCTATCCGCCAACGACCCCTGCGGGTCGCGGAGCTGAGCACCGCCACCACGTTCTCGTCGGCCACCGGGGGTACCTCGCCCGGAGTGGGGTGGGTGGGCGGCGGCTGGTAGGCGCGCGTCGCTCGCGTCCGGTGCTCGCCGGGGAGGTCGCGGACGAGCGGTTCGAGTTCGCCGACGGTCTTGGCGCGGAAGACCTCCTCGACCCGCTCGGCGTGCTCCTCCGCGGTGAGACGCCCCTCGCCGAGGGCGTCGCGCAGTATGTCGGCGGTGCGGTCGCGGTCGGCGTCGGAGGCGCGCAAATCGGTCGGTGCCGGGGGCTGCCGCTCGGGCGTTCCCGCGTTGCCTGCGGGGCTCTTTTGAAGGTCCACGACAGCAGCGTACCCAAACGCGATAGATCGCGACTACCCCTTGAGACGGCCTGTGGAAAACCGTCTGGAAAACCACCGAAGGTCAGTCCGGCACTCCAACTGAGCCTTACCTCACAAGCCCCGCCCTTCGACCGCGTCCTACGCTGGTGGGCGCTGCCAACGGAGGCCAGCCGCTGCCTTTACTAGTGAGGAATGGGCGACATGCCTGAGTTCGTCTACACCGATCTGCTCCCCCAGGGAGAGGACACCACCCCATACCGGCTGGTGACCTCGGAAGGTGTCTCCACCTTCGAGGCCGACGGGCGCACATTCCTCAAGGTCGAGCCTCAGGCGCTGCGCAAGCTCGCCGAAGAGGCGATCCATGACATTCAGCACTACCTGCGTCCGGCGCACCTCGCACAGCTGCGCCGCATCATCGACGACCCGGAGGCGTCGTCGAACGACAAGTTCGTGGCGCTGGACCTCCTGAAGAACGCGAACATCGCCGCCGCGGGCGTTCTGCCCATGTGCCAGGACACCGGTACGGCGATCGTGATGGGCAAGCGCGGACAGAACGTCCTCACCGAAGGTGAGGACGAGAAGGCGCTGTCCCGAGGCATCTACGACGCGTACACCAAGCTGAACCTGCGCTACTCGCAGATGGCCCCGCTCACCATGTGGGAGGAGAAGAACACCGGCTCCAACCTCCCCGCCCAGATCGAGCTGTACGCGACGGACGGCGGCGCCTACAAGTTCCTGTTCATGGCGAAGGGCGGCGGAAGCGCCAACAAGTCGTTCCTCTACCAGGAGACGAAGGCCGTCCTGAACGAGGCCTCCATGATGAAGTTCCTGGAGGAGAAGATCCGTTCGCTGGGTACGGCCGCTTGTCCCCCGTACCACCTCGCCATAGTCGTCGGCGGAACGAGCGCCGAGTACGCCCTGAAGACCGCGAAGTACGCCTCCGCGCACTACCTGGACGAGATCCCGGCGGAGGGCTCGCCGCTCGGCCATGGCTTCCGGGACAAGGAGCTGGAGCAGAAGGTCTTCGAGCTGACGCAGCGGATCGGGATCGGGGCGCAGTTCGGTGGCAAGTACTTCTGCCATGACGTACGCGTGGTCCGCCTCCCCCGGCACGGTGCGTCCTGTCCGGTGGCGATCGCCGTCTCCTGTTCGGCCGACCGTCAGGCCACCGCGAAGATCACGGCGGAGGGCGTCTTCCTGGAGCAGCTGGAGACGGACCCGGCGCGCTTCCTGCCTGAGACGACGGACGAGCACCTCTCCGAAGAGGGCAACGTCGTCAAGATCGACCTCAATCGGCCGATGGACGAGATCCTCGCGGAACTCACCAAGTACCCGGTGAAGACCCGGCTCTCGCTCACCGGTCCGCTCGTCGTGGCGCGCGACATCGCGCACGCCAAGATCAAGGAGCGGCTGGATGCGGGTGAGGAGATGCCGCAGTACCTGAAGGATCACCCCGTGTACTACGCGGGCCCGGCGAAGACCCCGGAGGGGTACGCGTCCGGGTCGTTCGGTCCGACGACCGCCGGCCGGATGGATTCCTATGTGGAGCAGTTCCAGGCGGCGGGCGGGTCCAAGGTGATGCTGGCGAAGGGGAACCGTTCGCAGCAGGTCACCGATGCGTGCGGGACCCACGGCGGCTTCTATCTCGGCTCGATCGGCGGGCCTGCGGCCCGGCTCGCCCAGGACTGCATCAAGAAGGTCGAGGTCGTCGAGTACGAGGAGCTCGGCATGGAGGCGGTCTGGAAGATCGAGGTCGAGGACTTCCCGGCGTTCATCGTGGTCGACGACAAGGGCAACGACTTCTTCAAGGACCCGGCACCCGCGCCGACGTTCACGACGATCCCGGTGCGGGGGCCGGGGCTGGGCTAGGCGTTTCTCGCCCCCGCCGCCCCTACCCGTCCCATCCCGGGGCCAGGCCCCGGACCCCGCCAGGGGGCGCTACCCCCTGGCCCCTTCGGGGCTGCGCCCCGGACTCCTTCCAGGGCTGCGCCCCCAGACCCACTCGCGGCTGCGCCCCCGACCCCGCTTCAGGTCTGCGCCCCCAGACCCACTCGGGGCTGCGCCCCCGACCCCGCTTCAGGTCTGCGCCCCCAGACCCACTCGGGGCTGCGCCCCGGACCCCGCCAGGGGGCAGCGCCCCCTGGCCTCTTTCGGGCTCCGCCACGGACCCCGTTTCGGGGGCCCAGCCCCCGGACGCCCGCTCCTCAAACTCTCCCCAGCAACCGCTGGGAGGTGCCCCGAAGAGGCTGTTTTCGCCCGGGCTGGGGCTGAATTCCGCCGCCCGGGCGAACCCTTGCAGCCCAACCCAGCCCAACCCAGCCCAACCCAGCCCAGCCCCGCACCAACCAGCCCGTCCGGCGCTTGAGGACGAGGCCGTTCAGGCCGACGGGGGTCTGGGACGCAGCCCCAGCGGGGTCCAGGGGCGGAGCACCTGGCGGGGCCGAAGGGGCGGAGCCGCAGGGGACGGGAATGGGCAGGGGCGGCGGGGGCGCTATACGCCGCATGACCGACTACCGCATCGAGCACGACTCCATGGGCGAAGTCCGCGTCCCCGCGGACGCCAAGTGGCGGGCCCAAACCCAGCGCGCAGTGGAGAACTTCCCCATCTCCGGCCAGCACATCGAGCGCGCGCACATCGAAGCCCTCGCCCGGATCAAGGCCGCCGCCGCCAAGGTGAACGCCGAGCTGGGCGTGCTCGACAAGGACGTCGCGGAGGCCGTCCAGGACGCGGCCGGCGAGGTCGCGGACGGCAAGTGGGACGAGCACTTCCCCGTGGACGTCTTCCAGACAGGGTCCGGCACCTCCTCCAACATGAACACCAACGAGGTCGTCGCCACCCTCGCAAGCGAACGGCTCGGCAGGGACGTACACCCCAATGACCATGTGAACGCCTCGCAGTCGTCGAACGACGTCTTCCCCTCCTCCATCCACATCGCCGCCACCGCCGCCGTCACCCGCGACCTCGTCCCCGCCCTGGAGCACCTGGCCGCTTCACTGGAGCGGAAGGCCGAGGAGTTCGCCGACGTCGTGAAGTCGGGGCGTACGCATCTGATGGACGCGACGCCCGTGACGCTGGGCCAGGAGTTCGGGGGGTACGCGGCCCAGGTTCGGTACGGGATCGAGCGGCTCAGCGCCTCGCTGCCGCGGCTGGCCGAACTGCCGCTGGGCGGAACTGCCGTGGGCACGGGCATCAACACCCCGCCCGGGTTCTCCGCCGCCGTGATCGCCGAGGTGGCGCGGACGACGGGACTGCCGCTCACCGAGGCGCGCAACCACTTCGAGGCGCAGGGCGCGCGGGACGGGATCGTCGAGACGAGCGGACAGTTGCGGACGATCGCGGTCGGGCTGACCAAGATCGCGAATGATCTGCGCTGGATGGCCTCGGGCCCCCGGACCGGACTCGCCGAGATCAGCCTCCCCGACCTCCAGCCCGGCTCGTCGATCATGCCGGGCAAGGTGAATCCGGTCATTCCCGAGGCCGTTCTCATGGTCGCCGCGCAGGTGACCGGAAACGACGCCACCGTCGCCGCGGCGGGCGCGGCCGGGAACTTCGAGCTCAATGTGATGCTTCCGGTCATCGCGAAGAACGTCCTGGAGTCCGTACGCCTCCTTGCGAACGTCTCCCGGCTGCTCGCCGACCGGACTGTGGACGGGATCACCGCCAACCGCGAACGGGCCCGCGAGTACGCCGAGTCGTCGCCGTCCGTGGTGACGCCGCTCAACAAGTACATCGGCTACGAGGAGGCCGCGAAGGTGGCCAAAAAGTCGCTGGCCGAACGCAAGACGATCCGCCAGGTCGTCCTGGAGTCCGGGTACGTCGACCGCGGCGATCTCACGCTGGAGCAGCTGGACGAGGCCCTGGATGTCCTGGGGATGACGCGCCCGTAACGTCCTGACGCGCGCCGCGCGAACCGTGACGCGCACCGCAGCGTCGTATGTCCTGGGCACCTAAAATCTGGCCATGACAGAGGGCGGAGCGGTGGCAGACGTGCAGGCGGGCGGAACGGCGGCGTTCTGGGCGCCCGGGAGTCAGATCCTGTGGCGGTACCGGGAGAACGGCGGCGCGCGCGTCCATATCTGCCGTCCCGTGACCGTCGTACGGGACGATGCCGAGCTGCTCGGCGTATGGATGGCCCCCGGCACCGAGTGCGTGAAGCCGGTGCTCGCCGATGGCACACCCCTGCATGCGGAGCCGCTGGAGTCGCGCTACACCAGGCCGCGGACCGTACAGCGCGACCGCTGGTTCGGCACGGGCGTGCTGAAGCTGGCGCGGCCCGGTGAGGCCTGGTCGGTGTGGCTGTTCTGGGAGCCGGGCTGGAAGTTCAAGAACTGGTACGTCAACTTGGAAGAACCGCTGGTCAGATGGGCGGGTGGGGTCGACTCCGAGGACCACTTCCTGGACATCAGCGTGTATCCGGACCGGACTTGGGGCTGGCGCGACGAGGACGAGTTCGCGCAGGCTCAGCGGGACGGTCTGATGGATCTTCAACTGGCTCAAGATGTACGGGAGGCCGGGCGGTCCGCGGTGGAGGTGATCCGCGCCTGGGGCCCGCCGTTCTCGGACGGCTGGCAGCACTGGCGCCCGGATCCGGCCTGGTCCGTGCCGTCGTTGCCGGACGACTGGGACCGTACGCCCACCCACGTGTCCACATGAGACCCTTGTTGCGCCCCCGTGGTACAACCGTAGGATCGTCCTCCGCAAGGGCTGCAGAGCAGCAACAACTCGCGCGGCATGCGCTGGGCTTGACCATACGTCACCGAGGGGCGGCAGGACGTGAGCGAGGGGTACGAGGGGTACGGTCGTACGGCTGGGAAACGGCTGGACGGGCTGTCCCTGTCGGCGTCGCCGGCCGGGCCCGGCCCTGAGAGGCCGTCCGAGCACGCGGGAATTCCGTTCCTGGGACACGTAATCCGGGTATCGGCATTCCTGCGGGACGAACCGCACGCATGGCACGCAGCCCCGGACGGATGGATTCGACACGCGTGACGGAGCACCCCAACTCCCACGAGGGCCACCAGCCAGGAGCTGCCGGGCCCAACGCCCCCGCGGACCCCCGCGGGGCGCTGCTGCGTACCCCGGATCCGTCGGCCCAGGGCTCCAGCTCCACGGCTTTACCGCCACAGAGCGGCCCGCTGGGCTCCCCCGCTCCCGCCGAAGCCCGTCGTGCCGCCACCGGCACGCCCGCGGGCAGCCACGGCACGCCCGCTCCCTCCGACGGCCACGGCCCGGCCGGGACGCCCGCGCCCGCGGGTCCCGAGCACTCCCAGCCGTCGGCCGCCGAACCCGATCCGCACCGGCCGCGCCCGGTGCCGGGCTCCATTCCGGCGCAGTCGGAGGCGCCGGCCGTGCCGGACCGCCGTAAGGGGCAGGGCCCGGCGCCCGGTACGCCCATGCCCATGCGGCGTGACGGCGACCGGCTGCGTTTCGTGGGGGCCGCGACGAGGCGGATCGCCCGCGGCATAGACCTCGACGAGATCGTGATGGGCCTGTGCCGGGCCACCGTGCCGACCTACTCGGACGCGATCCTCGTCTATCTGCGCGATCCGCTGCCGGTCGGCGACGAGCGGCCCACCGGGCCCGTCGTACTGCGGCTGCGGCGTACGGACCGGATCCCGGAGGACCGGGACACCGAGGGCTTCCTGCTGCCCGCGCTCCAGAGCGAGCCCGACCTCGGGGCGACCTCCGAGCTGTGCGAGGTGCGGCCCGGCGGCGCACTCGCCGAGGTGCTGCGGGGCGTACGGCCCGTCTTCGCGGACGCGCCCGCGGCACGCGCCGCGCTGCCCGAGCTGATCGGCGAGGAGCTGACCATTCCGGGCGGCCAGCGCGCCATCCTCGCCCCGCTGCGCGGTCGCAGACGCGTGATCGGGGCCGCGCTCTTCCTGCGCCGCCCCGACCGGCCGGCCTTCGAGGCCGACGATCTGCTCGTCGCGGCCCAGCTCGCCACGCACAGCGCGCTCGGCATCGACAAGGCGGTGCTGTACGGCCGCGAGGCGTACATCGCCGACGAGTTGCAGCGCACGATGCTGCCCGAGACGCTGCCGCGTCCGACGGGTGTGCGGCTCGCCTCGCGCTACCTGCCGGCGGCCGAGACGGCACGGGTCGGCGGCGACTGGTACGACGCGATTCCGCTGCCCGGCAGCCGGGTCGCCCTCGTCGTCGGTGACGTGATGGGCCACTCCATGACCTCGGCGGCCATCATGGGCCAGCTGCGCACGACCGCACAGACCCTGGCCGGGCTCGATCTGCCGCCGCAGGAGGTGCTGCACCACCTCGACGAGCAGGCCCAGCGGCTGGGCACGGATCGCATGGCGACCTGTCTGTACGCCGTCTACGACCCGGTCGCGCACCGGATCACCATCGCCAACGCCGGCCATCCTCCGCCGGTCCTGCTGCACCTGGGCGGCCGGGCCGAGGTGCTGCGGGTGCCGCCGGGTGCCCCCATCGGCGTGGGAGGTGTGGACTTCGAGGCGGTCGAGCTGGACGCGCCCGCCGGGGCCACACTGCTGCTCTACACCGACGGTCTTGTGGAGTCCCGGCTGCGTGATGTGTGGACCGGGATAGAGCAGCTGCGGGAAAAGCTCGCCGCCACCGCCCAGTTGACCGGTGCGGACCACTCGCCGCCGCTCGAGGCGCTGTGCGACGAGGTGCTCGACATGCTCGGCCCGGGCGACCGGGACGACGACATCGCGCTGCTCGCCGCCCGCTTCGACGGCATCGCGCCCAGCGATGTCGCGGTCTGGCATCTGGACCCCGAGGAGACGGCGCCGGGCAAAGCCAGGCGCCTCGCCCGGCGTGCACTGTCCCGCTGGGACATGGAGGACATGAGCGACTCCGTGGAGCTGCTCGTCAGCGAGGTCGTCACCAACGCCGTGCGCTATGCCTCACGGCCGGTCTCGCTGCGCCTGCTGCGCACGGACGTACTCCGCTGCGAGGTCGGCGACGACGTGCCCCAGCTGCCGCGACTGCGCCAGGCGCGGGCCACGGACGAGGGCGGGCGCGGGCTGTACCTGGTGAACAGACTGGCCAGGCGATGGGGCGCGACGCGGCTCAGTACGGGCAAGGTGGTCTGGTTCGAGCTGAACCGGGGGTGACTGCCCCGCCGCGATCTGTACGAGTTGATCGAGCGCGGCGACCACCCGTCCTGAAAGGTGCGAGTGACACTCATACCGCGGTCCGGCCGCCGCAGCGGGGGGTGACGGGACCGTCCGTCCAACGCGCGAGTGCCCGGGGCCGCCGCTCGGCACCGGGCACTCGGACGGCAGACCGACCGCCGTTTCCTACGCCGCCTCGCGCTGACGCTCCGCGAGCGCCCCGGCCGCCTTGCGGCGGCTGCCGGAGAACACGTCCACCGGAGCACCGGCCCCGGCCGCGGGGTCATCGCTCCAGCCGCGGATCTTGGCCGCCACCTTGGCCAGGCGTTTGTCGCCGGGCTTGACGTCGATGTAGAACAGCGCCTCATCGGCTTTCCTGTCGTCCCCGCCCCAGCGGACGACACCGTCCAGTTCGGCGAGGACATCGCGGATCACCAGCAACTGCTGGGGATAGAAGCCGCCGCGCGCCCCACTCGGGTAGTGGCCCGGCCGGATCTGCACGGCCGTGCCGGACGCCTGGTTCGACTCCGCCAGTCCCTTGCGGACTGTTGCCGGGGAGCGCCATCCGACGACATCGCCCGCGCGCAGTGCGTCGATCTCGTAGTGAAAACGGCGCACGAAATGCACGAGGACGGTCTCGACCTCGCCCATGCGTACCGCGATGCCGGCCAGGGGCGTGCCAGGGACGGGACGGGTGTAGATGGAACCGCCGCCGTCGGCGACCCGCTCCATCTCCCAGCCGTTGCCTGACGGCTTGCCTGTCAGCACACGTCTGTTGCGTTCCTGCGCTCTGCGCACGGCCTCGCGCACCTCCGCCGGGGTCGGGTCCTGCGCGGCTGCGTACGCAGGGGAGGCGAGGAACTGGGAGGCGGGGAGGGAGGCGGCGATCGCGGCACCCGTGATCGCCGCCGCACGGCCCAGGAGGCCACGTCGTGTGATGTGGGAGGGGTTCAACTGGAAGTCTCTTTCCTGAAGTCGGCTCTTGCGCGGAGCTCCGTCGCGAAGCCCGCCGAGATTCCGAGCACGGCGGCGAGCAGGGCCAGAGCCACCACGCCGGGATTGACATAGTCCGGGACGGCCGCGGCGTATGTGCCGGCGCCCTTGACGTGACAGTCCAACTGCAGCGGGACGTAGGAAACGGAGTAGCCGTCGATGCTGGCCGCCTGTGCCGACGGCACCGCGTCCTTGCATGCCTGGTCCGTCATCGTCTCGTCGCGTATGAGGTGGACAGCGCCCCAGACGTACAGGGCCGCCGCGGCGCAGCCGGCGAGTGCGGCGCAGCCGCGGAGCAGGACAGCCGGGCCCGAACGTCTCACACCGTGCCGGGCCAGCGTGGTGCAGCCGTACACGGCGAGAGCACCCGCTACGGCCAGCCCGAGGAGGACGATCACCAGTACGGCCAGGACGTTCGGCTGGCTGTCGCTCACAGGGCCTCACTCAAAGGTTTCGGACGATTCCGTTGTACTTCTCGAAGACCTGGTAGAGGCCCATGCGCTTGGTCGCATGCTCCTCCGCCTCGTTTCCCCATCCCTGATAACGACGCAAAATCTGGAATATCTCCGACTCTTTGTAGTCGAGGCTCATGAACCGCAGGGGTTTCTCGCCATCGGGAGGGTTGTTGCCGCCCGGCTTGCCGTCAGCGCCCCACAGGTGGATCAGCGACACGGTGCGCAGGGCGTAGGCGTTGTCCTTGTTGACCTTCTGCCACATCGTCCAGATGTCGGCGTCCTTGGCCGGGTCGAGCTTCGTTCCCGTCAGATAGCCCCAGTCGATGCAGTGGTTCCAGGCACGGATTCCGACGTCACCACTGATCTGCGCGATGCCCGTGGAGGAGTCCTTCACCGCACCGACGCCGTTGAGGTGGTACGAGGCGACCTGGTGGTCCACCGTCTGGTCGACGAGGTCGTAGTGGCGCATCTCCCAGTACGCCGACGTCTGGATCAGCGCCTTGCGCATGTTGAACCGGTTCGACTGCGCGGTGATGACGTCGTCGTTGGCGAGGATCGTATCGAAGCACTCTGCGTGGGTGAAGACGCGGTTGCCGCCGTCGTTCGGGAAGCCGATCGACTGCATGTACTTACCGACGTCCGTGCGCAGGGAGGCCAGGTAGTCGCCGTTGAACCGGACGTCCGCCATGGCTGTGCGCGGCTTGTTGAACGAGTTCTGTCCGATGTCGCGGCCGGAGGCGATGTTGACGTCGATCTCGATCCGTCCGTCGCCGGAGCCGATCCACTTGGTGACGATCTGGTCGTAGGCCCAGTCCTTGGGCAGCGGGTAGCCGAAGTTGCCCGAGAAGCCGGAGGACATGTCGGAGACGAACGAGGCACCGGAGTGGCCGGCCTCGCCGACCCGCGTGCAGACGTTGCGCGGTCCGTACACGCCGATCGCGAACCGGATGCCATCCTCTTGGAGGGCATCCTGGATGCCCTTGAAGTGGGGCAGGACGTTGCTGGTGACGTCCGCGTCCAGGGCGTCGAAGTCGACGGCGAAGAATATGCGAGTGCCCGGCTTGAATCCGTGGTCCAGGGCGGCGTTGACTGCGGCCTGGCCCGCCGCCCGCCCGGCGGCGTAATTGAAGCCGGAGGCATCACGACCGTACGTCTGGTAGATCGGGAAGCAACGCAGGCCGTTGTCGGCGATGGTCTGCAGCTCCCCCGGCTGGATCTCCTTCTCCGGCAGGCTGGTCGTACTCGGGTTGGTGAGGTAGCGCCCGACGTACTTGACGCCCTCCGCCTTCAGGGCGGCGGCCCGGGCCGGCGTGATCTTGGTGACGCCGTCGCAGGCCTCGCCCTTGCGGGACTGGTCGCCGTACGAGACGAGGAGGGAGGCCCAGGTCGGGAAGTCACCCTTGCCGCTGACGGTGAGCCGCGCGAACAACTGGAAGTCCTCCACCGCCGTCTGCGTGGCCGTGGTGAAGCCTCCGAAAGACACCGGTCGCCTGTTGAGGATCATGGCGGCGGAGAACAGCAGGGCCCAAGTGCCGGTTTCCCCGACCGTCACCGTGTGGCTCTTCAGCCCGCTCTGGGTCCCTGGCCCGAATACGCCGTTCGCGGTGCCGTCGGCCATGCCGAGCTCGTACTGGATGGCGTAGAGCATGGACTTGGACACGTCGCGGGAGTTGTGACCGTCACACGGGATGATGAAGAAGTCACTGCGCTTCACGTACCGGCCGTTCAGCCACCGCTGGACGCTGCGGATCGCGTCGGAGCCGGAGTCGACGGTGACATAGGCGTCCATGTTCAGCAGGCCCTTGAACACCTTGGGTTCGAGGCTGCCGCCCGGGAAGGCGCCTTCGAGGCCCATGTCGGCCTTCAGCTTGGAGATCCCGGCTTCGACGCGGGAGCTGTACTTCCCATCGATGTCGCCGCCGTCGTAGCCCTTGCAGTACATCGCCGACTGGATGATGCGGCAGAAGTCCGCGGACGGCACGGTCGACGCGTTCAGCTTGGGGTGCTTCGAGGTGAGCGTGGAGAGCGTGGTGGGTCCGAAGCTGTTGGAGAGCGACGAGATACCGAGTTCGTACTGGAGAGCGCGGGTGAGGGCGTACATGGTGTTCCAACCCGTCTGACCGTTCTCCGCCACGGTCATGCCGATGCGGCTTCCGTAGACTTGGTTCACGAACTGCTGGGCCCGTCTGACCATCTCATCGGCCACAGAAATCTTCCCCCTTTTTTTGCAGGTGAAATTCACCCACCAGTGCCGTTGCGGAATTACCGAGGAAAGGCACCAGCGGGCTAAGAACGCGCAAATATGCAACCACCGCAACTCGGTGGAGTCGAGAAAAAATAAACCCGATCGAGAGGGGTCGTCAAGCTTTTTCCTGTGGAGGCAAAGGCTGCACCACAAAGAGGATTTCACTCCACAATGTCCAGAATCGAGAATTATCGCACGGGACAGGTCCCCGACCGAGGGCTTCACTGTTCGACTAGGCCGCGAGCCTTTCACATGGCTGGTGGGCAATATCCAGCCACGTCGATCACACACTCGTTTACGCCGCCCCCTTTCTGATCGCTGGCGCCACACAGGATTCGGTGCTCTTTGCGCCTTGCCTGTTCGACCGTCCCATTCCAGCCATGCTGAGTTCGCGCTCTTGCCTGCAATCTTGTGTTGTGCCTATGGTGACGCCGCATTCCGGTGGCCTCGACCCGGCCGCCGCAGAAGTGCGCCGTCAACCGCAGGTGGATGACGTCGTCATGGGGGGCTCTACATCGTCATGCCGCGATATCGGCATCCCGCGCAAGGTGAATTGACCTCGTTGCGTTACCAACGGGCCGGGATTAGCTGACTCCGGCGAGCAGCCACAGGCGTCGCCATCTTTCCTTTCCTTCACGGGTTCCTGCTCACGGCGCTCCGTCACGGCCGAACCCGGAAATTCTTCACTGAGGGTAATAATTTATGAACAGATCGCTTGTCGGCGTCTTCCTCGCCGGCGCCTCGGCAACCGCCCTGGTGTTCACCGGTGGCGCGGCGGCACACGCCGACGAGCCCACTGCTGAGCCGTCTGTCACGGCCACGCCGACGGCAGAAGAACCGTCCGTGGATCCCGTGATCGCCGAGTACAAAGGACGGAAGATCAATCTCGCCGAGTCATGGGAAGGGGCCGACAACTGCACCGAGCTCCCCAGCGGGGAGGTCCACTGCTACGACTCGAACGAGGAGGCCCTGGCCGACCCCGAGCTGCCCGCCGAGGTTCGCGAGGAGACGCTGAAGGCCACTGCGGCACGCGCAGCCGCCGCCCCGCCCAGCCGGTGCCTCGCCGACTACTGGTGCCTGTATATGGACCCCGGCTACAAGGGCAGGCTCCTGCGGCTGTCCAGCGACGGGAAGAAAGACCTCAAGGAGTGGGGCTGCCGGGACAAGCTGAGCTCCGTCTACTACTGGGTCGGACGCTGGCCGATCAATTACGGTAACGCGAAGATCACCGACCTCCGCTCGTGGCCCGTCGAGGACCGAGTCAGGGGCCTCAATCCTCCGAGCGGGTGGTCCAACTTCAAGAACCTCGGCTACCCCGGTGGCGGGAACTGGAACGACAAGGTCGACATCTTCGAGGTCCGCCGCGCCTAGCCTGCGCAGACGTGAGAAGGGCGCCCGGTGTGGTTCCGGGCGTCTTTCTCACGCGCTCACTGCTGCGCACGGACGCACTGCGCTGCGAGGTCGGCAACGACGTACCGTAGCTGCCGCGGCTGCGCCAGGCGCGCGCCACGGACGAGGGCGCGCGCGGGCTGTACCTGGTGAACAAGCTGGCCAGGCGCTGGGGCGCGACCCGGCTCAGTACCGGCAAGGTCGTCTGGTTCGAGCTGAACCGAGCATAAGCAGAAGCCCGCGCCCTCCGAGGGGCGCGGGCTTCTGTCTCACTGCGGGACCACCGGGCCCGCATCGGCGTCGCCCTCGCCGCCCCCGTCCTCGGGGGGCTCGATCGGGTCCGTCGGCTCCTCGGAGGGCTCGATCGGGTCCGTCGGCTCCTCGGTGGGCTCCTCCGTCGGCGGCTCCTCCGTCGGCTCCTCCGTCGGCGGCTCCTCGGTCGTCGGCTCCTCCGTCGGCTCCTCGGTCGTCGGCTCCTCCGTCGGCTCCGTAGGCTCCTCCGTCGGCGGCGGGGTGAACGTCGGCTGGACGCCCGAGCCCTGCTCGGTGTCCAGGTCGAACTTGCTGACGTCGCCCATGGCGTTGAAGGTGTACGCCGCCCAGATCGCGGCCGGGAAGCCACCACCGTTGACCCGGCCGCCGCCGGCCGCGCCCGACAGCGTGACCTGACTGAACGCCTTGACCTTCACTGCCGGCTTGTCTTTCTCACACCGCGTGGTGCCCGCCTCGGCCGCTTCGCCGAACAGGCCCACCGACGTGACGAGTTTCGGCGTGTAACCGGTGAACCAAGCCGACCTGTTGCAGTCGGACGTACCCGTCTTGCCCGCGACCTGCTGGCCGTCACGGGCCGGGTTGTCGCGCACCGACGTCCGGGCCGTGCCGTCGTCGACCACCCCGGTGAGTACCGACGTGACCGTGTCGGCGGCCTCGCGGCTGATGACCTCGTCGCCGATCGCGTCCGGGATCTCGACCGTACGGTCCTTGTGTTCGGCCGACTTGATCAGGGCGGGGGTGACCTTCTTGCCGTGGTTGGCGAGGGTCGCGTACACCCCGGCCATCTCCATGGGGCTCGCGCCCATCGAGCCGAGTGTCTGCGCGGGCACGGCCTGCAGGTCCGCGGTGTCCATGCCGAGATCGCCCGCGGTCTTCATGACCTGGTCCATGCCGACGTCGACGCCCATCTGCGCGAAGACGGAGTTGATGGACTTGTTCATCGCCGTCTGCACGGTGACGTCGCCGTAGTCGACGTCGTCCTCGTTCGGGGGCGAGAACCCGACCTTCTTGCCGTTGTCCGTGACGGGGCGCTTGCTGGTGCCGTCGTAGACGGTGTCCGCCGTGATGGGAGTGCCGTCCTGCGTCTTGGCCTCCTCCTCCACGGCTGCGGCGAGGATCACCGGCTTGAAGGTGGAGGCGGGCTGGTAGTCGGTGCGGGTCGCGTTGTTCGTGTAGTGCTTCAGGTAGTCCACGCCGCCGTACAGCGCGACGACCCTGCCGGTCTTCGGATCGACGGAGACGGCGCCGGCCTGCACATCGGCGTCCACCTTGCGCTTCTTGGCGTCCAGCTTGCTGGTGAGCTGCGACTTGACGGCCTTCTCGAGCTGCGTCTGCTTCTTCTTGTCGATGTTCAGCGTGATGGTCCAGCCGCCCGCAGCGACCATCCTCTCGGCCTCATCCAGGTCGGAGGCGGTGCCCTGGGCGACGAGCTGCTTCTGCAGCGCCCTGTTGGCCGCGTCCCACAGGTAGCCGTTCTGCCCCTCCAGGCCCGGCGCGCCCTTCGGCTCCTTGGGCTCGGGGAACTTCATGCCGTCGCGCTTGGCGGAGTCGAGCCAGTTCTCCTCGACCATGTTGTTCAGTACGTACGCCCAGCGCTGCTTGACGAGTTCCCTGCCCGTGTCCGTCGCGACCGCCCAGTCGTACTGGCTCGGGGCCTGCAACACCGCGGCGAGATAGGCGCCCTGTTCCACTGTCAGTTTGCTTGCGTCTACGCGGTAGTACGCCTGGGCGGCGGCCTGGATGCCGTAGGCGTTGCGGCCGTAGTAGCTGGTGTTGATGTAGCCGGCGAGGATGTCGTCCTTGGACGTCGTGCGGTCCACCTTCAGCGAGATGACCAGTTCCTTGAGCTTGCGGGTGACGGTCTGGTCCTGATCGAGGTAGTAGTTCTTGACGTACTGCTGGGTGATCGTCGAACCACCCTGCTTGCCCTTGCCGGAGAGGGTGTTGATGAGACCGCGGGTGGTGCCCTTGAAGTCCACGCCGGCGTCCTTGTAGAAGGACTTGTTCTCGGCGGCGACGAAGGCCTTCTGGACGGGCTTGGGGACCTCGGCGAGCTCCACGATCTCTCGGTTGACCTTGCCCTTACGGGCCATGATCGTGCCGTCGCTGTACTTGTAGACGTTGCTCTGTTGCTGCGCCGCCGCGGCGGCCTTGCTGCCCTCGGGCACGTCGATGACCAGATACATCACAACGAAGGCGGCCATACCGAGCAGGCAGAGGCCGAAGAACGAGCCCAGGACCTTCTTCCAGGTGAAGAACCGGCGTATGCCGCTGCGCTCGGCGGAGTCCTTCGGGGCAGCTCGGCGGCGGCCACCGCGCTCCCGCGCCCGTCTGTCTTCCGCTCTTCCCATGGGTCCGATCCGCTCCGCTTCGCCTTCAGTGTCTGTTCAACTCACGCGTCACACAGGTTCGTCGTTCAAGTCAGCTCAGCAAACTAACACCACGCGTTGTGACATAGGACGGCCGATCCGGTCTTTTCCGGACGTGACAATCAGCACCCGTCAACACCGTCCCCAAAGGAATCGACGGCCGAATGGGTTGGAAGGTTGCCGTGACCGGGTAAAGTGATATCACTTAGATAGAACGAAGCTAGGCGGACACCCAAGCAGCACGACTACAAAACGGGGGGAACCACGCATGTCCACCGACGACCCGACAGGCACCACCGACGCACCCGAGATGCCCGCACCGCAGGTGCGCGAATTCGCCGCGCACAGCATCGGCGGCGGACTCGCTCTGCTGCTCGGGCTGGTGGGCCTGTTCCTCGGGATCGGGCTGATCATTACGGGGGCGGTGATGACCGGCGGCGCCAAGCCGGCGCTGATCGTCCTCGGCATCCTGACCGCCCTCGCTGCCTTCATCGCCATGTGCGGCCTGAACACGGTGGCGCCGGGCGAGGCCCGAGTCGTCCAGCTCTTCGGCCGTTACCGGGGCACGATCCGCGAGGACGGGCTGCGCTGGGTGAACCCGCTGACCTCGCGCACGAAGATCTCGACGCGTGTACGCAACCACGAGACCGCCGTCCTCAAGGTCAACGACGCCTACGGCAACCCCATCGAGCTCGCCGCGGTCGTGGTGTGGAAGGTCGAGGACACCGCACAGGCCACCTTCGAGGTGGACGAGTTCCTGGAGTTCGTCGCCACGCAGACCGAGGCGGCGGTGCGGCACATCGCGATCGAGTACCCCTATGACGCGCACGACGAGGAGGGCCTGTCGCTGCGTGGCAACGCGGAGGAGATCACCGAGAAGCTCGCCGTCGAGCTGCACGCGCGCGTGGAGGCTGCCGGGGTGCAGATCATCGAGTCGCGCTTCACCCACCTCGCATACGCACCCGAGATCGCCTCGGCCATGCTCCAGCGACAGCAGGCCGGTGCGGTCGTGGCCGCGCGGCGGCAGATCGTGGACGGAGCGGTCGGCATGGTCGAGGCCGCGCTCGCCCGGATCGCCGAGCAGGACATCGTCGAGCTGGATTCCGAGCGGAAGGCGGCGATGGTGTCGAACCTGATGGTGGTCCTGTGCGGCGACCGTGCCGCCCAGCCGGTCGTGAACACCGGGTCCCTCTACCAGTGACGACTCCTCCAGAGGGCCCAGCCCCCAAGCGACGGCCGCAGCAGCGCAAGCAGGTGCTGCTGCGGCTGGACCCGCTCGTGTACGAGGCGCTGGCGCGGTGGGCCGGTGACGAACTCCGTTCCACCAACGCGCAGATCGAGTTCCTGCTGCGGCGGGCGCTCGCGGAGGCCGGACGCCTGCCCGGCGGGGCTGGACCGATACCTCGCCGGGGGCGACCGCCGGTTGCCGAGGAGCCGGAGGAGTAGGCGCCCCCGGGGCTTCGCCCCCACATGCCCGTATCGGCTGGCCGCCTCGTCCTCAAACTCCCCACGACGGGCCCATCGTGCCCGCCCCGGCTCGTGTGGCAGAACCGTGACAATCGCCCCCGACCTGCGCCCCCGTACGCCCCGCCGCGGTCTACACACGGTGCGTATACACGCGGTGTATACGCCGTGTGTAGAGTGCTCCGCATGTCCATCGGTCACACCCTTCTGGGGCTCCTGGAGTCGGGACCGCGTCACGGTTACGACCTGAAGCGGGCCTTCGACGAGAAGTTCGGTCACGACCGGCCGCTGCACTACGGCCAGGTCTACTCGACGATGTCCCGGCTCCTGAAGAACGGCCTCGTGGAGGTCGACGGCGTAGAGGCGGGCGGCGGCCCGGAGCGGAAGAGGTACGCGATCACCGAGGCGGGCGTCACCGACGTCCAGCGGTGGCTCGCGACGCCGGAGAAGCCGGAGCCGTACCTCCAGTCGACCCTCTACACCAAGGTCGTCCTCGCGCTGCTCACGCACCGCAACGCCGTCGAGATCCTCGACGCGCAGCGCTCCGAGCATCTGCGCATGATGCGGATCCTCACCGACCGCAAGCGCAAGGGCGATCTCGCCGACCAGCTGATCTGTGACCACGCGCTCTTCCACCTCGAGGCCGACCTGCGGTGGCTGGAACTCACCGCCGCCCGCCTCGACAAGCTCGCCGAGGCGGTGATCCGATGACCCCCGAGGGTTCCCTGCTCGCCGCCGTCGACCTGCGGAAGACGTACGGCCCGACCACCGCGCTCGACGGCGCGGAGTTCTCCATCCACCCCGGCGAGATCGTCGCGGTGATGGGCCCGTCCGGCTCCGGCAAGTCGACCCTGCTGCACTGTCTCGCCGGGATCGTGACGCCCGACTCGGGCTCGATCACGTACGACGGCCGGGAGATGGCGACGATGAACGACGCCCGGCGCAGCGCGCTCAGGCGCTCGGAGTTCGGCTTCGTCTTCCAGTTCGGCCAGCTCGTACCGGAGTTGACCTGCGTGGAGAACGTCGCCCTGCCCCTGCGTCTGAACGGCACCGGCCGCAAGTCGGCCGAGCGCACCGCCCTGCAGTGGATGGAACGCCTGGAGGTCGACGACGTCAGGGGCAAGCGGCCCGGTGAGGTCTCCGGCGGCCAGGGGCAGCGCGTCGCCGTCGCCCGCGCACTGGTCACCAGCCCGCGCGTCCTGTTCGCCGACGAGCCCACCGGCGCACTCGACTCCCTCAACGGCGAGCGCGTGATGGACCTGCTCACGGACGCCGCCCGCTCCGCCAACGCCGCCGTCGTCCTGGTCACGCACGAGGCCCGCGTCGCCGCGTACTCGGACCGCGAGATCGTCGTACGGGACGGGAAGTCCCGGGACATGGAGCGCATCGTATGAGGATGCGTCAGTGGTCGCGCGACCTCGGCATGGGCTTCAAGTTCGCGTTCACCGGTGGACGTGAGGGCTGGGGACGCGTGCTGCTCACCGCCGTCGGTGTCGGCCTGGGGGTGGCGCTGCTGCTGCTCACCACGGCGATCCCGAACGCGCTGCAGGCCCGGAGCGACCGCGAGTACGCCCGCACGGACATCACGTACAGCAGCGAACGCATTGCGCGGGCCGACAACACCCTGCTCGTCGCCAGAGCCGACACGGAGTACCGCGAACGGGATGTCCGCGGGCGGCAGTTGGAGCGCGAGGGGGCCCGGGCGCCGTTGCCGCCGGGGGTGGGGAAGTTCCCGGCACCGGACGAGATGGTGGTCTCGCCGGCGCTGGAGGAGTTGCTGAAGTCCCGGGACGGCAAGCTGCTGCGCGAGCGGCTGCCGTACCGCATCACCGGCACCATCGGCGAGAGCGGGCTGATCGGCTCGGCCGAACTCGCCTTCTACACGGGCGCCGACGGACTCGCCCCGAAGGTCGACGGCAGCACGGTCACGCGCATCGACACCTTCCAGCCCGAGTTGGCGCCGCCGGAGCGGATGGACCCCGTCCTCCTCCTGCTGGTCCTCGTGGTCTTCGTGGTGCTGCTGATGCCGGTCGGCGTCTTCATCGCCGCGGCCGTGCGCTTCGGCGGGGAGCGGCGCGACCGCAGGCTCGCGGCACTGCGCCTGGTCGGCTCCGACAGCCGGATGACCCGGCGGATCGCCGCGGGCGAAGCTCTTGCGGGAGCGATGCTCGGACTGGTCTTCGGCACCGGCTTCTTCCTGATCGGCCGCCAGGTCGCGGGCTCCGTCGAGCTCTTCGACATCAGCGTCTTCCCGAGCTACCTCAACCCGACGCCCACCCTCGCCCTGCTGGTCGCGATCGCGGTTCCGGCGGCCGCGGTGGGGGTGACGTTGCTCGCGCTGCGCGGGGTCGTCATCGAACCGCTCGGCGTGGTGCGCACGGCCCGGCCCGCGCGACGCCGGCTGTGGTGGCGGCTGCTGCTGCCGCTGGCCGGACTCGGGCTGCTCTTTCCGATGGTCGGGCAGGGCCGGGCCAACGGCGACTTCAACCAGTACATGGTGACCGCCGGTGTCATCCTGCTGCTGGTCGGCATCACCGCGCTGCTGCCCTGGATCGTGGAGGCGGTCGTCGCGCGGCTCGGCTCCGGTGGGATTGCCTGGCAACTGGCCGTGCGACGCCTGCAGTTGAGCAGCGGCACGGCGGCCCGCATGGTCAACGGCATCGCGGTGGCGGTGGCCGGCGCGATCGCCCTGCAGATGCTGTTCTCCGGGGTCTCCAGCGACTACACGAAGGACTCGGGCCAGGACCTCTCACGCGCCCAGATGACGGTTCGCCTGCCGAGAGAGGTCCCACTGGCGGAGGCCGACCGGCAGTTGAAGCAGACCAAGGGCGTACGGCACACGCTCGCCCTGTCCGACGGTTGGGTGGGTGACCGGAGGAAGGACCCCGAGAACGCCGCGAACCTGACCGTCGGCGACTGCGCGGCCCTGCGCGAGGTGGCCAGGCTGCCCTCGTGCCGCGACGGTGACGTCTTCACCGTACAGAACGACGAGTACGACACGGCCACGCCGAAATTGGGCAAGCCCGGCCGGACGATCTACCTCGACCCGTCCTACACCGATGCCCCCGGCATGGAGGTCGTCTGGACGGTGCCCAAGAGCATCAGGGAGGCCACGAAGGGCAAGGATCCGACGGGCCGGCCGCGTGGGGGCATCCTCGCCACACCGGGCGCCCTGCCCGCGAAGGCCGCGCCCGCCCTCACCAGCGGCGTCTACATCGGGCTCGAATCGTCGGAGCCGGACGTCGTCGAGTACGTACGGAACACGGCGGTACGGCTCGACCCGCTCGCGGACTCCACGACCATGACCGCGACCGAGCAGTCCCGGCGCTACGCGTCCATCCGTACGGGCCTGTTCGTCGGCGCGGCCTGCGTCCTGTTCCTCATCGGCGCGAGCCTGCTCGTCTCCCAGCTGGAGCAGCTGCGCGAGCGCAAGAAGCTCCTCTCCGCCCTGGTCGCCTTCGGCACCCGGCGCCGCACGCTGAGCCTGTCGGTGCTGTGGCAGACCGCGATCCCGATCGCACTCGGCCTGGCTCTCGCCTCGGGGGTGGGCCTGACCCTCGGCGCCGTCCTGCTGAAGATGACGAGCACCCCGGTACGCGTCGACTGGCCGAGCGTCCTCGCGATGACGGGTATCGGCGCCGGAGTCGTCCTCGTGGTGACCCTCTTCAGCCTGCCGCCCCTGCTGCGGCTGATGCGGCCGGAGGGGCTGCGCACGGAGTAGCAACAGGGGGCTCCGCACCCTGGACCCCCGTCCTCAGATGCCGGAGGGGCTGAAGAACAGCCCCTCCGGCATAGTGATGGTGCATGGCTATCGACGCGCTGAAATCCGCGATCCCCGACTACGCCAAGGATCTGCGGCGGAACCTCGAATCCGTGGTCGGCGACAGCGAGCTGCCCAAGCAGCGGCTGTGGGGAACGGTGCTGGCCTGCGCGATCGCATCGCGCTCGCCCCGGGTGCTGCGTGAGCTGGCCGAGGACGCCGCAGCGAAGCTCTCCGCCGAGGCGTACACGGCCGCCAAGTCCGCCGCCGCGACCATGGCGATGACCAACGTCTTCCATCGCACACGGCATCTCCTCTCCGACCCGGAGTACCGGAACCTGCGAGCAGGCCTCCGTACGAACGTCCTTGGCCATCCGGGGGTCGACAGGACGGACCACGAGTTCTGGTCCCTCGCCGTGTCCGCCGTCAACGGCTGCGGCGACTGCCTCGACTCCCACGAACGGGCACTCCGCAGGGCGGGAGTCGACCGCGCGACGATCCAGGAGGCGTTCAAGATTGCGGCAGTGATCCAGGCCGTGGCGGTCACGCTGGACGCGGAGGCCGTGCTGGCGGAGTAGCCGCAGGGGCTACGTCGGTCACGGCTTGTCCGAAGGCGGCGCCTCCACTGAAGGCGGAGCCGAAGTCGAAGCCGGGTCCTGCGCCGGACCCGCCTTCGGCGCAGGACCCGCCCCCGGCGCCGCGTCCGTCGCCGTGGCCCCGTGCGGCGCCGGAGAGTGCCGTAGTGACGCCTCACGGGAGTGCACGCGCAGGTAGCCGACCACCGTGTTCGTCACGGCGACCAGCGGCACCGCGACCACCGCGCCGCCGATCCCCGCGACCAGGCCGCCCGCCGCGACCGCCAGCACCACCGCGAGGGGATGGACGCGGACCGCGCGCCCCAGGATGAAGGGCTGGAGGATATGGCCCTCGATCTGCTGGACCGCCAGGACGACGACCAGGGTCATGACCGCCGTGAAGACGCCCTGCGTCACCAGCGCGACCACCACCGCCAGCGCACCCGACACGACGGCACCCACGAGCGGGATGAACGCGAACAGGAAGATGAACACGGCGAGCGGAACGGCCATCGGGACATCGAGGAAGAAGATGCCGAGGCCGATGAAGACGGCGTCGATCAACGCCACCAGCACCGTGCCACGGACGTAGGCGGTGAGCGTCCGCCATGCGCGCGGGCCCGCGCCCGCGACGCCGGGACGGGCGGCGGCCGGGACGAGCTTGAGCGTCCACTGCCAGATGCGCTTGCCGTCGTAGAGCAGGAACAGCGTCGAGAACATCGTCAGGAGGATGCCGGTCAGCGCCTCGACGATGACCGTGACGCCTTCCAGGCCCGCCGAGGTGATCTCGTCGGTGTTGGCGCTGATCGCCTCGCGCAGGTTCTGCGCGATGTCGTTGATCTGGTCCTCGGTGACGTGGAAGGGGCTGTTGAGCAGCCAGCGGCGCAGGTCGTCGATACCGTCCTGGATCTCGTCGGAGAGGTTGTCGATGTTCTCCATGACCTGCCAGGTCACGAACCATCCGATGAGCCCCATGATGACGAAGCCCAGGATCGCGGTGAGCGCGGTGGCAAGCCCGCGCGGCACCCCGTACCGCTGCAACCGGGCCACCGTGGGCTGGAGCAGCGCGGTGATGAGCAGCGCGGCCACGAAGGCGAGGACGACGAGCTGTACGGCGCTGATGATCCGCGTCAGCACCCAGAGGGTGCCCGCGAGAACGAGCAGCCGCCAGCCGGCCTCGGCGGCGACCCGCATCCCCCACGGCACGGCCGCGGCGGGATCGGGGCGGGAAGGGGCGACGGCAGGGGCGTACGGCGGCGGGGGCGGCACGTGATCGGGAGCGGGGGCCTCGGAGTCCTCCTCCTGGACGTCCCTCTCGGCCTCGGCCTCGGCGCGGCGTCGCTCCTCCAGGCGCTCTCCCATGCGGGTGAACCCGGCACCGACCCGGCCGAGCCACCCTGGCACTCGCGACATGATCCGTCCTCTTCCCCCTGAGCCCCCCACCACTCCCCCCTGGAGTTGTCGCGTCCGACCGTACATGCCGAAAGCCCCTCACCGAAGGACGGTGAGGGGCTCCGCGAGGTTGAGCGGCGAGCGGCTCAGTACCAGCCGTTGGCCTGCCAGAACTCCCAGGCGGCGCAGGGGCTGCCGTAGTTCGGGCGGTCGTTCATGTAGCTCAGGCCCCACTTGATCTGGGTGGCCGGGTTTGTCATCCAGTCGGCGCCGGCGGAGGACATCTTGGAGCCCGGCAGCGCCTGCATCAGGCCGTAGGCGTCGGAGGTGGGGTTGTCCGCCTGATAGTTCCAGCTCGACTCGCGCTCCACGATGTTGCTGAAGCACTGGAACTGGTCCGCCGGGACGATCGCCCGCGCCATGTCCTTGACTTCCTCGATGCTGTACGACGTCTGCACCGGGAAGCTGGACGGGTCACGCGTCGCGGAGCGGCTGGCGGCCTCCTGCTTGGCCTCCTCGCGCTCCTTCGCCTCCTGCGCGGCCTTCTCGGCTGCCTTCTGCTTGGCGACCGCGTTGTCGGCGGCCTCCTTGCGCGCGGCTGCCTCGGCGTCCTTCTTGGCGGTGGCGTCCGCCGCGATGGCCTGAGAGTCCGCCTGCTGTGTCAGGGACGCGGTCTGCACCTGGGCCTGCTGGCCCGCGGGGATGTCCGCGAGGAGCGTCGAACTGCCGACGAGTGCCTCGGCGTCCTCCGACGGAGCCTGTGCGGTGGTGCCCGAGGCAACACCGACGACAGAGCCGACTGTGGTGACCGCGGTGGCCGAGGCCACTGCGAATCCCCGGACCGAAATCCGGCTCACACGGTTTCCTTCCAGCATCGCCCGCCGCGGTGACCCTGGCGGGCGCAATCGTGCCCCTGACGCTGGCCTCCCAACTGCGGGGTCACGGGAGGCACGGGCCCGGTGGGCAACTCCCTTGACGGGAGCGCCGCGTGGTGCTCGGGCGGCATACGACGACTGTATGGAGTTCGGGGGTGGTGCTGTTGTGCCGTACCGCTGGGGGTACAGGTGTGTCGTATGCGGGGCCTGACAGGAGTGAGACTCTGCCGTAACCCGACGGCAGTAGGCAATTCTGTGCCGCGTGTGAAAGCTCACACCTTGTTTGGCCCAGGAGATTTCCGGAAACCCGCACACGCCGAGGCGCCGCCCAACTAGGCTCAATGCCTTTGCTGGACGGCGCCAACTAGCGCGCAACCGCTATGAAGTTGAGCACTTCGGTCAGATCTGCCCATCCTCCAGCATTTCCGTCACCAGTGCCGCAATCCGGGACCTCTCGGACCGGGTGAGGGTCACATGCGCGAAGAGCGGATGACCCTTCAGCTTCTCGATGACGGCGACCACTCCGTCGTACCGGCCGACCCTGAGATTGTCCCGCTGGGCCACGTCATGGGTCAGAACGACCCGTGAATTCGCACCGATTCGGGACAGAACGGTCAACAGGACGTTCCGCTCCAGGGATTGGGCCTCGTCCACGATCACGAACGCGTCGTGGAGGGAGCGGCCACGGATGTGCGTGAGCGGCAGGACCTCCAGCATGCCGCGCGCGGTGACCTCTTCGATGACCTCACGGCTGGTGACCGCCGACAGCGTGTCGAAGACGGCCTGTGCCCACGGGCTCATCTTCTCGGCCTCGCTGCCGGGCAGATAGCCGAGCTCCTGCCCGCCCACCGCGTACAGCGGCCGGAAGACCATCACCTTCTCGTGCTGCCGGCGTTCGAGCACGGCCTCCAGACCCGCGCACAGAGCCAGCGCGGACTTGCCGGTGCCGGCCCGGCCACCCATCGACACGATCCCGACGTCCTGGTCGAGCAGCAGATCCAGCGCTATGCGCTGCTCCGCGCTGCGCCCCTTGATGCCGAAGGCCTCCCGGTCGCCGCGTACGAGACGGACGTTGCCCTCGGGCGTCATCCGGCCCAGCGCCTTGCCGCGCTCGGAGTGGATCGTCAGCCCGGTGTGCACGGGCATGTCGGCGGCTTCGGGGACGAAGACGTGTCCTTCCTCGAAGAGGATGTCCACCTGCTCACCCGGCAGCGTCAGTTCGGACATTCCGGTCCAGCCGGAGGAGTCCGTGATGGCGAGCTCCGCGCGGTACTCCTCGGCGAGGAGGCCGACGGAGGACGCCTTGATGCGCAGCGGCAGGTCCTTCGACACGACCGTGACATCGAACCCCTCGGCCTGCAGATTGCGGGCGACCGCGAGGATGCGGGAGTCGTTGTCCCCCAGGCGGTAGCCCGTGGGCAGCACGCTGGGGTCCGAGTGGTTGAGCTCGACACGGATCGTCCCGCCCAGATCCCCGATGGGAATGGGGGCATCGAGACGGCCGTACTTCACCCGGTAGTCGTCGAGCAGACGCAGGGCCTGCCGGGCGAAGTAACCGAGTTCGGGATGGTGCCGCTTGGCCTCCAGTTCCGTGACCACGACGACGGGGAGCACTACTTCATGCTCGTCGAAGCGGTTCATGGCGTGCGGGTCGGCCAGCAGGACGCTGGTGTCGAGAACGTAAGTGCGCCGGTCTGGCTTGTGGCGCTTTGTGCTGGTCACCACGGAAGGACGTACCCCCTCGGATGAGGTCGGGGAGCGACGGAGAGGATCTGGACCGGTCTCAGGCACCGATGCACGGGCCGAGAACCGGCCCTCCGCTTCGTCCGTACTGACCGCACGGTCGGGCTGGTGCAAAGGGCCTCCCGGGCGGACGGCCCCGTGCCGTCCGCTGAGATACGACACCCGTGGTTCGGGTGTCGACCTGGAGGGCTTATGCCCTGGATGAGGCGCGGCCATGCCACGGCATGTGACGGCGAGCCCGTTAACTCCAGATGACATACATCACTCAGTACGCCCTGATGAGGCCCTCTGCCAGCGGAGGCTCAGCCTCCGTAGCGGCGATGTCGCGCCGCGTAGTCACGCAGGGCACGCAGGAAGTCGACCTTGCGGAAGGCCGGCCAGAAGACCTCACAGAAGTAGTACTCGGAGTGCGCCGTCTGCCAGAGCATGAATCCGGACAGCCGCTGTTCGCCGCTGGTACGGATCACCAGGTCGGGGTCGGGCTGGTCGCTGGTGTAGAGATGCTTGCCGATCATGTCGACGTCGACGCTCTCGGCGAGCTGCTCCATTGAGGTGCCCTTGTCCGCGTGGTCGAGGAGCATCGAGCGGACGGCGTCGGCGATCTCCTGACGGCCGCCGTAGCCGATGGCGACGTTCACCACTATCCCGTCGACATGGGCCGTGGACTGCTCGGCCTCCTTGAGCGCGGTCTGCACATGCGAGGGCAGGATGTCCGGCGTACCGACGTGGTGGACGCGCCAGCGGCCGTCGGCGGCGAGAGTGCGCACAACATTCTCGATGATCCCGAACAGCGGGCCCAGCTCTTCCTGCGGCCGGTCGAAGTTGTCCGTGGACAGCAGCCAGAGGGTGACGACCTCCACGTCGGTCTCGGAGCACCAGCCGAGGAACTCCTCGATCTTGTCCGCGCCGGCACGGTGCCCCTGAGCCGTGGTGCTCCCGGCCGCCTTGGCCCAACGCCGGTTGCCGTCCATGATGACCCCGATGTGCTTGGGCACCTGGTCGCGGTCGAGGTGGACCTCCACCCTGCGTGCGTAGACCCTGAGCAGCAAGCGGCGCAGGTTGTCGCGCAGGTTCACGTTATTCGTCAGCCCCTCCGTGCAGATGGCGATCCCCCGAGGGCGACACCCTACCGCTGCGGGGCGGTCAGGGCCCCTTGGGGTGTAAGGGCTTGGCGGGTACGGAGGGTGGTTGGGCTGGTCGCGCAGTTCCGCGCGCCCCTTACGGGGCGCTGGAGGCGCCCCGCGGCGGAGCCGCAAATCGATACAGCCCCGCGCCCCTACTTACGCGGCCCCCGATCCCCCATCCTCAAGCCCGCCCGGGAGTACATCCAGCCCGTCCGGCGATTGAGGACGAGGCCGCCAGGCCGATGCGGAGTCCGGGGGCGGAGCCCTGGAGGTCGGGGCAGCGCCCCGGGATGGGACGGGTAGGGGCGGCGGGGGCGAAAACACCCGGCCCCCTCCCGGAAGCGGACAAAAAACGGGCCGGTCCGTGGGGGGGAGACGGACCGGCCCGAGGGGGGGTTTCCACCATAACCCTTCGTAAGTGATGCTGCGTGCATTGGCGTGAGATAACTACTCTCCGAAACCGCCCGACAACGCCGGGGTGGGTGCGGAGACGTTCATTCAGGGCCTGATCATGGCCGAATCACAACGGATCCAAGGAGAACAAAGAGGATGAGGAGGAATTCAGGGGTTTCTGACCGCTTGCGGGGTCTTCGGTGACATGTTCCCCGGGGTCCTCCCCACGGGTGAACCGCGCACGGAACACTCACTTGACGCCGGTCGCTAACTTCGCAGCCATGGCCACCTTCACCACCCCGCAGACCCCGGAACCCGTCCCACTGGAGCTCGCCGAGTCCGTACGGGCACGGCGCCACGGGCTGCTCGACCGAGACGGTATCGAAGGTGCGCTTCTACTGACGCCCGCGAGCGCGGTGCACACGATGGGCATGCGGTTCGCGATCGATGTCGCCTACCTGGACCGGAAGTTACGGGTCCTGGCGGTCCGGACGATGCGTCCGGGTCGGGTCGGGCTGCCCAGGTTCCGGGCCCGGCACGTGCTGGAGGCGGAGGCCGGGGCAATGGAGCGGTGGGGACTGCGGCCCGGGGTTCGGATCACCGTACGGGACTTCTGAGCGGCCCTTCCAGGTCCCGCCCGTGTGCAGCGCAGCAAAGAGGACAGAATCTGACCTCGTTCGGGATTAACGTCGCCACCATGACATCGAGGATCACATGGGACGAGGCAAGTGCACGGCGCTATGAGCGACAACTGCTGCGTACGCCCGCACCGCCCGGCACCCCGGCCGCCGAGGTCGTCGGCACACTGCTCGCCGCCCACGCACAGGTCCTGTCGGCGGCCGAACTCTCGGTGGGCCTGCGACTCGACGGCGCGACCCGGCAGGACGTACGCGCGGCCCTGTGGGACGACCGCAGCGTGGTGAAGACGTACGGTCCGCGCGGCACGATCCACCTCCTCGCATCCGCCGAACTCCCCTTCTGGACCGCGGCGTTGACCGCGATCCCGACCGGCCCGAGCACCTTCCCTCCGGACGTGCGGATGACGCCCGGGCAGGAGGACGAGGTGGTCACCGCGATCGGTGACGCCCTGGACGGGAAGCAGCTGACCATCGACGAGCTGACCGAGGAGGTCGTCGCCCGCACCGGCCCCTGGGCCGGTGACCTGGTGATGGAGGCGTTCCAGGGCAAGTGGCCGCGCTGGCGCCAGGTGATGCACCGGGCGGGCCAGTCCGGCGCCCTGTGCTTCGCCCCCAACCGCGGCCGCAAGGCCACGTACACCCGCCCGCCACGCTTCGAGCCGCTGCCCGCGGACGAGGCCCTCGCCATGCTCGTACGCCACTATCTGCGCGCGTACGGCCCGGCGAACCCTCAGCATTTCGCCAAGTGGGCTGACGGGCCGAAGAGTTGGGCCGCCGATCTCTTCGCCGCCCTGGCCTCCTCCGGCGGGATCGAGGAGGTCGACTTCGAAGGGGCGCCCGCCTGGGTCGTGGCAGGTGACACCGGCTTCCCCTCGGAGGGCGTACGCGGGGTGCGCCTGCTGCCGTACTTCGACGCGTACGCCATCGCCGCGCAGCCGCGGGAGCGGATGTTCCCCGGAGCCGCGTACCAGCGGGCCTTGGCGGGCGGCCAGGCGGGGAACTATCCCGTGCTGCTCGTCGACGGCGTGGTCGCCGGGGTCTGGCACCAGCGGCGGCAGGGGAAGCGGACGACGGTGACGGTGGAGCCCCTGGGGCGGCTGAGCGGGGCGCAGGAGCGGGAGCTGAGGGAGCAGGTGGATCGGGTGAGTGAAGTCCTTGAGGCCGGCCCGGAGTTGGTGGTGGGGAAGGTGACGGTCGGTCCGCACGCGTAACCCGCCCTCTGTCGACCGCTGCGGCTGTTTCGGCCGCTTGTCCGGCCGCGTCGATACGATGGCGTCATGGGCCACGGAGTCGATGAGAAGAGCACCCGCGAACGTCTGGACGCCGTCGGCGCCGTGGACGTCGCCGCCACGCTCCAGGCCCTGGCCACACCCTCGCGCCTGCGCATACTGGCCCGCCTCCAGGAGGGCCCGTGCGCCGTCGGCGAGCTGGCGGAGGCGGCGGGGCTCGAGCAGTCCGCCTGCTCGCATCAGCTCCGGCTGCTGCGGAACCTCGGGCTCGTCACGGGTGAGCGGCGGGGTCGGTCGATCGTGTACGCGCTGTACGACCACCATGTCGCGGAGCTGCTGGACCAGGCGCTGCATCACGTGGAGCACTTGCGGCTGGGCTTGCCGGACGAGACCTGAGCTCGGCTCACGCCTCGTATGGCTTGCGGGCCTCGACGAGGTGGCGGGCACTGTGGGCCACGAACGGGCCCTCCGCCTCGATCCGTTCGTGCAGGGTACGCAGCCGGTCCCGGTACTGGTCGACGGTGAAGCCGGGCACCATCCACACCACCTTGCGCAGGAAGTGCACGACGGCGCCGATGTCGTAGAACTCCATCCGCAGCCGTTCCGCCCGCAGGTCGACGATCTCCAGCCCGGCGGCCTCGGCGTCGGCGCGCTCGCGGTCGGGGTGGCGGGCGGCGCTCTGCCCCTCCGGTTGCGGACCGAGGAAGTACTCGACCACTTCGTAGGCGCTCCTCGGGCCCACGTGCTGGGCGAAGTACGTGCCGCCCGGCCTGAGGACGCGCACGATCTCGGCCCACTGCGGGCCGACCGGGTGCCGGCTCGTGACCAGGTCGAACGCCTCGTCCGCGAACGGCAACGGGGCGTCCTCCGGTGACGCGACGACGACCGCGCCGCGCGGGCGGAGGAGGGCGGTGGCCTTGGCGACGTTCGGTGGCCAGCCTTCGGTGGCGACGGTGAGGGGCGGGAGCCGGTCCGCCGAGTTGAGGACTTCGCCGCCGCCGGTCTGGATGTCGAGCGCGGCTTCGGCCTTCGCCAGCCGCTCCCCCATCGCCCGCGCGTAACCCCACGAGGGGCGCGTCTCGGTGGCGCGGCCCTCGAACCACGAGAAGTCCCAGCCGTCGGTGGGGGCGGCTTCGGCTTCGGCGACGAGTTCTTCGAAGGTGACGGGTGACTGGGCTGACCGGTTCATGGAGCTGATCGTGGCAGCCGGTGGTCCAGGCCCGCGACTGGATTTCTCCGGCCACTGCTGCCCAGTGGTTCCTACGGAACGAGTGGCCGTACCTCCTCCGCCACGAACCGGACGAAGCCCTCGGGGTCGGGTTCGTCGCCGGTGGGCTGGAGGATCACGGTGTCGGCTCCGGCGTCGACCAGGCGGTGCACGGCCTTGGCGACCGTACCGGCGTCGCCGGCGACCCCGAGGTCGGGGACCTTGTCCATGCCGGAGGCGGTCTGTTCGGCCTTGAGGCGGGCGACGGCGTCCGGCCCGGTGGTGGTGAGGAGATAGACGACCACGCGGTGGGGGTCGGTGCGACCGGCCGCCGCGCGGCCCTCGTCGATGAGCCCGCGGGCCTTTCGTACCCCTTCGGGCGGGTTGGCATCGGTGAGCAGCGTGCCGTCGGCGGCTTCGCCGGAGAGGCGCAGCGAGCGGGGCCCGGTGACGCCGGCGAGGACTTCGGGGGCGGCAGGCGGGGGCCAGTCGAGGGCGACGTCGTCCAGCTTGACGTAGCGGCCGTCGGTGGTGACGCGCTCGCCGCGCAGCAGGGCCCGCAGGGCGTCGAGATACTCACGCAGCAACGTGACCGGCGACTCGGCCCGGGCCCCGACCTGCCCCATCCAGTCCTGCACCCCGTGCCCGACGGTCAGCGTGAAGCGACCGGGGAACAGGCGGTCGAGCGTGGCGGTCTCCATGGCCGTGACGGCGACGTTCCGCAGAGGCACGGGCAGCAGCCCGATCCCGACCCGCAGCCGCTCGGTCCAGGCGAGCGCGGCGGACGCGGTGGCGATCCCGCTCTCCAGGAAGCAGTCCTCCCACAGCCAGAGCTCTTCGAGCCCTGCCGCTTCGGCGACACGGGCCACGTCTCGCAGCTTTTCGGGCGGCAACTGAGGGCGGAACACGGCACCGAGAGCAGTCATGTGCCCTTCCTAACCCGGCGTTCCGGAACGGACAACTGCTTTTTGCGCGCTGCTTGGACCCGCTGCTTGAGCAGCCACCCCCGGGAGCGCCGAGTGAGACTCTCGCCCCCCGGGGTCGGGGCGGCTGTTCCCGCAAGTGGCTGGAAGCGGGCAGAACTCGTCGCCAAGGAACCTGAATCAGCCATTCCGGGGCTGAAGTTGGCTGTGATTCTTCTGTGCAAATCGTGAACCCCAGGTAAAGATTCTGTGAGTTAGTCACGCCGAGCCTTTGACCGAGGCGCGTGACTCGGGTGCGCAATCGGCTTGTTGCAGCCACGACCAGCACCCCACCCACAGCATGCCCAAGTCCTTAGGTACGCGGCAGCATGCGCAATTGTTGAAGGTTCATGCAGGGGGAGAGTTCGTATATGGGACGGCGCGGCATGCCCGGGCGGATGACAACCGTGGCTCTGGCATCGCTGGTAGCGGCTACGGCCTGGAGTACCGGACCAATGGTAGGTGTCTCGCAGGCGGCGCCCGGTGAAGGACTGGACTCCCTGGTAGAGGATTTCGCATACCCGGACCGGGACAAGCTGTTGGCCGAGAAGGGTCTGAAGCTCATTTCGGGCGACGGGAACATCACGCTGGCCGACTGTGCTTCCGGCGACAGTGGCCTGGTGCGGATCAACAGTCGTGACAGCGGCAACCTGTGCTTCGCGGTCTCGGGCCCGGTGGGTTACCTGGCCATGGAGATCCAGCGCACCTACCTGGCAAAGGCCGACACCAGGGACGACGTCACGGCAACGGTGCGCACGGAGAACACCAGGACCAATGAGACCAAGGTCGAGGAAGTCGGCCTCGAGCCCGACACCTGGAAGTCGCTGGGTGAGGGGCTCGACCCCGACCTCACGTCCACGGTGGTGGAGCTCAGCGTCGGCGAGGGCAAGGCCCGCGCGGTGCCGGCGGGTGACGCCAACCGCCCGTGGTTGGCACGTGTCACGGTCGGCGAGCCGGGCCACGAGGGTGGCCGCAACTGCAGCGGCACCCTGGTCGACCGTGCCTGGGTGCTGACCGCGGCGAGCTGTTTCACCGATGATCCGGCCAAGCCGGTACCGGTCGGTGCACCCGCCCGCGCATCCACGGTGACGTTCGCGGGAACGGCCCCGGTGAAGATCAACCATGTGGTGCCGCGTGGCGACCGGGACGTGGTGCTGGCACGGCTGGCCACCCCGGTGACCGGTATCGCTCCGGCCACGCTCACCGCAAGCGCGACCGCGGACGGGACCGAGCTGGTGGCCGCCGGATACGGCCGTACCGGCACCGCGTGGGTGCCCGGCAGCCCCCACAACAGCAAGGCCACGCAGAGCGGCACCACCGCCACCACTGTGAAGTTGACCGGCGGCCGGATGTGCAAGGGCGACGCCGGCGGCCCGGTCCTCGACGGGAACGGGCGCGTCACCGCAGTGCAGAGCCGAGCCGATCACACCGGATGCCTGGGGCAGCCCGGGCAGGGCAACAGCGCGACCGCAGCTCGCACCGACGACATCACCGAGTGGCTCGACGACAGCGCCTTCACCGGTAAGGCGTCCTTCGGTCTCAACGAGGGTGCCGGTGCGCGGCGCGTACTGGGCGGCGCGGCCCAGGAGTTCACCGCAGGTCTGGCCGGCGGTGCCCAACTCGGAGTCGCGGGCAAGGTGGGTACAGGGCTGAAGCTGAACGGGACGACGGCGCACGCGGCCACGACCAGCGCGGTCGTGGACACGACGAAGTCGTTCTCGGTGTCGGCGTGGGTGAAGGTGGACAACAAGAACGTCAACCACACCTTCCTCTCCCAGGCGGGGACGCGGGCGAGCGGTTTCCAGCTGTACTACTCCAAGGCCTTGGACAAGTGGGTGTTCAACCGGCACGCCAAGGACGCCGATGACACCGAGATCGTGCGGTCGAGCAGCTCCGAGACCGCGCAGCCCGGGGTGTGGACACACCTGGCCGGGACGTACGACGCGTCGACGCAGAAGATCCAGCTGTTCGTGAACGGCAAGGCGCAGACAGCTGCCGCCTTCACCACCCCGTGGCGGGCCGCGGGCGGCCTGCAGATCGGCCGGCTCGCCTACATGGGCGGCTTCCAGGAGAACGCCGCAGGGACCATCGACGACGTGCGCACCGTGCAGTCCGTCATCACGCAGGCGGACGCCACGGCGATCAGCGGGGGTGGCCTGCCGGAGCGGCTGCAGGAGCTGGCGTCGTTCCCGCTGGACGAGGCCGCGGGCAGCACCCGGGCCAGCGGCGGCATGGGCGCCGGACCGGTCGCGACACTGGCCGGCGGCGGTACCCAGCTCGGTGCCGCGGGCAAGGTCGGCACCGGGCTGAAGCTGAACGGGACCACCGCGTACGCGGCCACCGCAGGCCCGGTGCTGGACACCACCAAGTCGTTCTCCGTCGCGGCGTGGATCAAGCTGGACAACAAGAACGTCAACCACACCTTCCTCTCCCAGGCGGGGACGCGGGCGAGCGGTTTCCAGCTGTACTACTCCAAGGCCTTGGACAAGTGGGTGTTCAACCGGCACGCCAAGGACGCCGATGACACCGAGATCGTGCGGTCGAGCAGCTCCGAGACCGCGCAGCCCGGGGTCTGGACGCACCTGGCCGGCGTGTACAACGCGTCGACGAAGAAGGTCCAGCTGTTCGTCAACGGCAAGCCGCAGACGGCGGCCGACTTCACCACCCCGTGGCGCGCCGCGGGTGGTCTGCAGATCGGCCGGCTCGGTTACAAGGGCGGCTTCCAGGAGAACCTCGCCGGAACCATCGACAACGTCCGTGTCTGGGACCGGGCCGTCGGAGTCGACGAGATCTTCAACGACGGTATTCAGGTCGGCTGACCAACACTGAATTCGTTTCTTCATCGGGGCCCGCTCTCGCAGGAACTGCCGCAGCGGGCTCCGATTTTCACCAGTACGGGGCGCGGGTTCCCTTGCGCCCCCGATTCGTCAGATGAGCCTGGATCACACATGCATGCACATCGCGGAATTCCGCGGTCATTAACACGTATTGCGGCAGCGGCGACGATTTTGTCGGCGGCGGCATCAAGTGCCGTACTCGCGGCGTCGGTCGAAGCGCAGGCGGCACCCCGCCAAGCAACCTCCGTCGAGGAGAACGCGGCTTTCGGCTTGGACGAGGCGGCTGGTTCGCGGCGAGTACTGGGCGGTGCGGCCCAGGAGTTCACCGCCCCTCTGGCCGGCGATGCCCAGCTCGGTGCCGCGGGCAGGACCGGTACGGCGGTGAAGCTCAACGGGACGACGGCGTACGCGGCCACGGCCGGACCGGTGGTGGACACCACGAAGTCGTTCTCCGTGTCGGCGTGGGTGAAGCTGGACGACAAGGACCGGAACTACACCCTTCTGTCACAGGCGGGGAAGCGGGCGAGCGGTTTCCAGCTGTACTACTCCTCGACCTACGACAAGTGGGTGTTCAACCGGCACACCAAGGACGCCGACGACACCGCGCTCGTACGGTCGTTGAGCACGGACGTTGCGCGGGCCGGAGTGTGGACCCATCTCACCGGTGTGTATGACGCGTCCGCCAAGACGGTCCAACTGTTCGTCAACGGCAAGCCGCAGACGGCCGCCGCCTTCACCCCCACTCCATGGCGCGCCTCGGGCGGACTCCAGATCGGCCGGCTCCACTACAAGGGGGGCTATCACGAGCACACGGCCGGACTGCTCGACGATGTGAGGCTCGTGCAGTCGGTGGTCACGCAGGCCGACGCCATGGCGATCAGCGGTGGCACGCTGCCCGCGCATCTGCAGGAGCTGGCGTCGTTCCCGCTGGACGAGGCCGCGGGCAGCACCCGGGCCAGCGGCGGCATGGGCGCCGGACCGGTCGCGACACTGGCCGGCGGCGGTACCCAGCTCGGTGCCGCGGGCAAGGTCGGCACCGGGCTGAAGCTGAACGGGACCACCGCGTACGCGGCCACCGCAGGCCCGGTGGTGGACACGACGAAGTCGTTCTCTGTGTCGGCGTGGGTGAAGCTCGACAACAAGGACCGGAACTACACCCTCCTGTCGCAGGCGGGGGACCGCGCGAGCGGTTTCCAGCTGTACTACTCCAAGGCCTACGACAGGTGGGTGTTCAACCGGCACACAGCCGACACCGACGACACCGGGATCGTACGGTCGCTGAGTGCGGACGTCGCGCAGGCCGGGGTGTGGACGCAACTGACCGGTGTGTACGACGCGTCCGCCAAGACGGTCCAGCTGTTCGTCAACGGCAAGCCACAGACAGCCGCCGCCCTCACCACCACCCCGTGGCGGGCCGCGGGCGGCCTGCAGATCGGCCGACTCGCCTACAAGGGCGGCTTCCAGGAGAACTTCGCCGGAACCATCGACAACGTCCGCGTCTGGGACCAGACCGTCGTGATCGGCTGCGCCGGCACCGACGGGGTCGGGCACCGCGGCGCTCCCGACATCGCCCCGGAGAACACGATCGCCTCCCTGGAAGCGGCGGCCGATGCCGGTGCGGACTGGGTCGAGACAGATGTGCAGTTCACCAAGGACGGCCAGCCGGTCATCATGCACGACGCGACCGTGGACCGGACGACCAACGGCACGGGACGCGTCGACGAACTCACCGCCGAGGAGATCTCCCGGCTGACCGTGGACGGCGGAGGTCGCGTTCCCACCCTGGAGCAGGCGCTGTCCGCGCTGAAGGCCAAGCCCGCTCGGCTCCTCCTGGAAATCAAGGGACCGCAGACGACCGCGGCCGTCGACACCGCCCTCCGGCTCGTCGCCGAGGCCGGGATGACCGAGCGCACACTGCTCCAGTCCTTCGACGAGAACATCGTGCGCGACGCGGCAGCCTCCGCACACCGGACCAAAGTCGCACTGCTCCGCTCCACACTCGACTCCGACCCCGTGGCCACGGCCCGCGCATTCAAGCTCAGCACGTACGCGGTGAAATTCACCGGCCTTTCCGCCCGCCCCGCCGTGATCGACCAATTGAAGACGGCCGGCGTCGACGTTTTCGTCTGGACGGTCGACAGCGAAAGCCAGTGGAAGACGACGGCTTCGTGGGGCGTGGACGGCGTCATCACCAACGGGCCGGAACGCTTTGTCACCTGGCGGAACAACAACTGTGTCGAGAAGTGAACCAGTGTTAAGTGAACTGGCATTGAGAAAGAGGAAATTGGTGAGGAGATTCAGAGGTGCGCCGGGGCGGCGTGGCGTTGTCGCCACGCTGATGGCTCCGGCGCTGGCTCTCGCGCTGGTCGCGGGCTTGGACATACGCCCCGCCGCCGCAGCTGACGAGGGGCGTGTCTACGACAGGTCCGACGTTCTCTGGTACTGGGTGAACGGCGGCGCGGGCGTACGACGGGCTGCTGAGGTCGGCCTGCTTGGTTCGGACGCTGACATTCAGCGGTTCTCCCAGGAGCTTCCGCACCTGGAGGAGGAGGATCTGCGGGTCCAGGTGGCGCAGGTCATGGCCATCGGCGGCCCGGGGGTGCGGGAGGCCGCCAACACTGCGCTGGACGGCGGGGTCAAGGAGCTTCAGGCCTTCCTGGACGAGGGAATCGTCCAGCCCTACGACGATGACCTGCGGGTCCAGGTCGCGCAGATCATGGCCGCGGGCGGGCCGGGGGTCAAGGAAGCCGCGAACAAGGCGCTCAACGGTTCCGCCGACGACTGGAAGAAGTTCATCGACCAGGGCCAGTACAAGGCCCGGGAGGAGGACAACCGGGTTCAGGTCGCCCAGCTGATGGCGGCGGGCGGCCCGAATGTGAAGAAGGTCGCCAACCAGGTCCTGGACGGCACTCCCGAGGACGTACAGGAGTTCCTGGACGAGGGCTGGCAGGTCGCCGCTGCGCGGGACCAGGAGACGCTGACCGTCGCCCAGTTGGCCGCGCTCGCCGACAAGGCTCAGAAGCAGGCCACACGGCTGACCGAGGAGGCCAAGGAAGAGGCGGCCAAGGCGGAGAAGGCGACCCAGCGGGCCAAGGAGGCGGCGCAGGTCGCGGCGAAGGAGGCCCAGGAGGCGAAGTCGTCGGCGGGCCGGGCTGCGGCTGCTGCGTCACGGGCGGCGGCTGCGGCTGACCGGGCGGCTCAGGCGGCTCGTACGGCGGTGTCGTCGGCCGCGGCGGCCAACCAGGCGGCGCGGGTTGCCGCCACGGCGGCTGCGCAGGCGGCGTATGCGGCGGGGCGGGCGGGCAGTGCGGCGTCCACGGCCAGGTCTGCCGCCGCGGCGACCGCTTCTGATGCGACCCGGGCGAAGGACGCCCGTATCGCCGCGCAGAACGCGAACGCCGCCGCTGAGGGCGCGCGGAAGGCGGCCAAGGCCGCGGAACAGGCCGGAATCGCCGCCGAGAACGCGGGGAAGGCGGCCGGGGCCGCGGCCAGTGCGGGGGTCAACGCCGCGGCGGCTGCGACGGCAGCTGCTGAGGCAGGTCGCTGGGCCGGAGAGGCCGGTGCGAAGTCCACCGAGGCCGAGGTGGCGGCAGCCAGGGCAAGGCGGCTGGCCGGTCAGGCGACGCGTGCGGCCAACGCCGCCCAGTCCAACGCCAAGCAGGCCGCCGCGGCCGCGCGGCAGTCCCGTACGGCTGCCAACGACGCCGCGGATCATGCCGAGGCGGCGGCCAAGGCGGCGAACAAGGCCGCCGACGAGGCGGGCAAGGCGGTGGACGCGGCGAAGGAGTCCAAGGCCGCGGCGGACGCCGCGACCAAGGCTGCCAACGGCTCGCAGAGCGCCGCCGACCAGGCCAAGACGATTGCGGAGTTGGCCCGTAAGGCGGATGAAGAGCGCCTGACCCAGCAGCAGGAAGAGAACGTCCTGGCTGCCGAGGAGGCCAAGAAGGCCGAGGATGCGCGCGTCGCCGCCGCCAAGTGGGAAGCGGGCCGACTTCAGCAGCTCAATGCCGAGACGCAGAAGCTGTGGGACGAGGCCGTGGCGGCGCCCGATGCGAAGGTCACGGCCGCCAAGGGCCGCCAGGTCGCGGTCAACCTGCTCTCCGGAGGCGGGACTTGGGTACGCACCGCCGCCGAGACCGCGCTGATGGGTACCGACGCCGACGTGGAGGAGTTCGTCCGTGAAGCTCTGACGGTTGCATTGGAGCAGGACGACCGCGCGAGCGTGGCGCACATCGCCAACACCACGGACAAGCCGGCGCAGCGACAGGCCGCACTGGACGTGCTGGACAAGCCGATCGCGCAGGTACGGGAGTTCTTGCGGACGAAGGCCTATCCGGGCAAGGAACACGACGACCGCGTAACCGTCGCCCAGATCATGGCCGCGGGCGGACCGGGTGTGAAGGCCGCCGCCAACAAAGCCCTGGACGGTACCGCGGCCGACCTGCACCAGTTCCTGGAAGTGGGCCAGTACAGGGCCCGTGAGGACGACGACCGGGTCGCGGTGGCCCAGGCGCTGGCGAACGGTGGCCCCGAGGTCAAGGCCGCGGCCCAGGCGGTGCTGTCGGGGCCGTCTTCCGGCCTGCGGGAGTTCCTGCAGATCGGTCTGTTCCGGGCCCAACAACGTGACGCCAACACGGCCGCCCACGTCGCCGAGGTCGACATCCTCCTCGCGGCCGGCGACCGGTCGGCGGCACTGGCCCACAAGGACGCCGCCCAGGCGCAGCGTGTCGCGGCGGAAGCCGCCAAGGACGCCGCCGCGGCCGTCAAGTGGGCGAGCGAGGCCAAGAATTCGGCGGAGAAGGCGGACAAGTACTCGCAGCAGGCCGACAAGTCCGCCGACCAGGCGGCCAAGTCGGCCGCGAAGGCCGCCGAGTCGTCCAAGAAGGCGGACAGCGCCGCGGCAGCTGCCCGCAAGGACGCACAGGCGGCGACCCGCTCCGCGGAACAAGCCGTGAGGTCCGCGAGCCTCGCCTCGAACTACGCCTCCCAGGCCGATGCCGCCGCGTACCAGGCAAGCATCTCCGCCGAGGCCGCAGGCAAGGACGCCGCCGCGGCAGCCAAGGCCTCGACGGCGGCCATGAAGACCGCAGCCGACAAGCTGATCGCGGAATTGAAGGCGGAGGTCGAAAAGAAGCGCGGTGAAGACGCGAAGCCTCTTACGGAGGCAGAGCGCGAGAAGCTCATCAGGAAAAGGCTGTACGAGGCCGAGAAGAACCTCGTGACGAGTGGGGTCCCTCGGCCGGGCGAGGCATCTCTGATCTGCGTGGGCGGCGGCCCCGGGGTGATCGGTGCGTGTACCGAGAGCACTTACCTTGAACGGCTGATCGCCTGGTACACGGGTGCGTTCGAGATCGAAGAGTGCCTCCAGACGAAGAACCTCTCGTGTCTCAAGGGCCTCGCACTCAGCGCCCTGAAGGTCAAGGCGCTCAAGGGACTGAAGGGATGCCAGAAGAACAGCTTCGTACCGGGCACCCGTGTCCTGATGGCGGATCGGCAGACCAAGCCGATCGAGGACATACGCGTCGGCGACCAGGTAGTGGCCACCGACCCGAAGTCCGGCGAGACCGCGGCGAAGAGTGTCCAGGCGACCATCACCGGTGACGGCCAGAAGAACCTCGTCGACATCACCGTGGTCGACCCCGATGCAGAGTCCACCGGCACCCTGGTCGCCACCGACCAGCACCCCTTCTGGGTTGCGGGAGACAATAACGCGTGGCTCGACGCCGCAGAACTGAAGCCCGGCGACCGGCTGCGGACGGACGAGGGCACCTACGCACAGGTCAACACCACCAAGACGTGGGCCACGCCCGGTCAGCGCGTCTACAACCTGACGATCGCCGATCTCCACACTTACTATGTGCTGGCGGGCAGGACGCCGGTTCTGGTTCACAACGACAGCTGCCCCGGGAAGCTGTCGGATCCCCTGCCCAGGGGGATGAACAACAAAATAGCTTCGGCCTATGACGACGTGAAGGCAGGACGGCTGACGTCGCACGACACATATAAAGGAATTGAATATCCGAAGTGGAAAGGCGCCAAAGAATTCCGGGTGCCTGGTAGGCCGGACAGTGACAGAATCCTGGAACTGACTCTGCCCAGCGGTGTGAAGGTGTACGGCTGGACGTCCACGCACTACAAAAAGATTCAACGTTTCACTGCACCTCACTTCCCTGACGCAGGATGGGACGAGTAGTCTTATTGGTTGGCGGGTGCGGCGACACTTAAGTGTCGCCGCACCCGTTCGGTTTGGGGATTCAATATGGATGATAAATTTCCCATGACGGGTGATATAGATTTCCCGCTGTACATGGTGACCGATGAAGAGTCTGGAGATTTGCTCGTCACGGCCGAAGAGGTTGAGGGTTTTTTTGTCGACCCGGAAGAGGAGTCGCCGGAGGTCGTCTTCCTGAGGGCTCGCGAGGTCAACAAGGGTAAGCGCAGAACTGACGACGCAGTACTCCAGATTGTGAATCGTCAAGGGGAATGTATCGGCGAGTACTTCATTGGCCGGGCTGTGCTCGGAGATACGGGTGCAGAATCGCCGGACGGTAAAATTTCGAGTGTCTCCTATAGGTTCTTCGGTAACCGCTGCGATTACCCCGCGGCTGCGAAGATTTGGAGACGCTGGGCATCGGGCGTCACTGTGAAGAGGGGTGAATGGCTGCAATGGCCGGTGAGGCAGCACAGCGCCTGGCTTCATGTCGTTCAGACTGCCTGGTTTACGGCGAATCGCAGTGCCGCCCGCTACGGAGTCGATGACGTCATTCATTTGGATGGCGCCCATATCGCTACGAAGTCGGGGTTCTTCTGCGCGTTGGGTGAGGCAGTAAATGGTCCTGGAGGGTACTACGGATCGAATCTTGACGCCCTGGCGGACTGTATTTCCTCGAATTCTGGAGAGGGTCCTTTGGTGAAAATTGTCTGGCGAGATTTCCGGGCATCCCAAGGCTCACTGGATCACGTTTTCCTGGACTCACTCATGGGGGTTATGCGCGAATTTAACATAGATGTCGAAATCCCCGATAAATGAGGAAGAGACCTGCCATGAAATCCTTGAGGAAGGCGTCGACGACCGGTTTCCGGTGGACCGGCTGGTCGGCCTTGCCAGGGAACTCTCCGAGCGACGCGGTGTGAGCCATCGCGACGTCAGCGAAAAGATGCTCGCTCACTTGCTGCGCAGTGGTTTGGTCAACGTGGGCGACCTGGGAGAGAACAGCTTCGAGGCGTGGTCCGGCGACGCCGAGGGCGTGGTGCGGGGAGTCATGCAGGCTCTTGACGAAGTCGGGTGGGAGCCTGCGGGAGGTGTCTGCTGGCTCGCAAACACACCGGCGGGCGACCGTGAGGTCGCAGATCGTCAGGTGAATTGATGCGAATGCTCTACCGTGACATCAACGCGACCGACTTGCGAGGGTCGACGATTGCCGACTACCTCGTGAACATCGAGGCCTTCTTCCAGGTGGTCGACGGGCGTGAAGTGATCTACTCGGAGCCCTGCTTTCCCGTGGCGGAGCTGGCTCGCGAGCTGGCGCACTGGCTGCCGCTGGGCGAGTCGCTAGCTCCGGACTTCCACTTCTCCTCGCTCTCCTTCGAGGGTCCGGGGGCGGTAATGATTCTCCGCGGAAAATCGGGATGGACGGTCGGGTCCATGTTCACGCCGGAGGTGAGAAGTACTCCCATACTACGAATGAACTCTCAGCTCCCCTTCGGGAACGTCACCTCCACTCGGCGGTTTTTGCGGCGGCCCTGTTCTGAGGTGTTGTCGGCGATGGGGTAGTCCTCGCTGTAGCCGCGTACCTCGAAGGTGACGTCGGGGCCCAGGCCGGCGGCTGCCAGTTCGTCGTGCACCACCTCCGCCCTGTTCTTGGAGAGGGTCACTCCGTGGGAGTACGAACCCAGGTTGTCCGTGAAGCCGAAGACGCGGACCTTCGTGGCCTTCTGCGCCTTGATCTCCTCAGCGATCGCCTGGATACGTGAGCGGGCCTCGGGGTTCAGTTTCGAGCTGTCCTTGGGGAACAGCACCTCCGCCTGCAGCGCGAACGTCACGTCCTCGTTCGTGTCCTCGCGGCGTTCCTCGCCGCCGAGGTCCTCGACCACCGACTTGATGTCCAGCACCCGCGCGGGCGCGAGCGTCGCGCCGTCGGCGAGCTTCAGGCCGGGGCTGTTCGCGTCCACCTCCGGGGGTTGGGAGGTCGTGACGCTGCCCGGGGGTTCGCTGGGGTCGCCTTCGTCGGCGTACACCGGGGTGAGGGGGGTCATGAAGACGAGGGCGGTGAGGGTGGTGGCGGTGATTGCGGTGGCTCGGAGGGGTGAGGGGAGGGGCATGGTTACTCGCCCTCGGTGAGTTCGAAGGAGGCCGGGGGCATGGCGCCGACCTGGAAGTCGACCTTGGTGGTGCCTTCAGGCGGGGCGGGGAACTGAGCGAACCACTCCGTGGTGTCGCCCGACCCCACGCCGCCGGTGAACCTGGTGCACAGGCAGCGCCCCTCTGTGTCGCGAAGGACGAGGTACTTCTTCTTGCCCGCCTGGTCGGTGAGACTGGCGCCGGCAATGGACCCGCCGTTCTTGACCAGTTCGCTCTCGTCGCCCCGCCAGTCAGCGGCCACCCACGGCTTGCCGCTGCCGTTCGTCACGGTTCCTTCGACGGTGACGAAGCCGCCCTCGTCCCGAGTGGCCGATGTGATGGCCAGGGTCAGACCGCCACCCTTGACCTCGGCCAACGCCTGTTCCGGGGAAGGAGCTTGGGATTCCTGCTTGTCGTCGCTTCCTTCGCTCTTCGCAGGCGACGATGACGACGCGTTCTTGTCCGGGTTGTCGCCGTCGTCTCCCCCGCCGCAGCCGGCCACCGTGAGGACCAGCCCAGTCGTGATCGCCACCGCGGTCATTACCGTGCGGCCCTTCATGGTGTGCCGAAGATTCATCGGTTCGGCTTCCTTTCACTCGGCCAGATACACAGAGAACAGCACGGACGCGTCGGGAAGGTCGTCCAAATCGAAATCTTCGGGGTCGATGTCGATGAGTTGGCCGCCGCAGTCGAGCTGGACGAGGTCCTGGGGATCTTCGGGCTCATCGAAGTCACAGCGCGGTTGGATGACAGCCGTAGCCTGGGCCGTCGCCTCCTGCGTCTCCGTGCCTGGGATGATCGAATCCCCGACCGTGTAGTTCGTCTGGATCTCAACCCGGTATCCAGGGAAGCCGTTCACCTCCACGGGCACGGGATCGCCCTGGAGGCTCGAGTCGTTCGCGTCAGCCAGCTGTTGGGCCGCGGCGGTGGCTCCGGCACCCGTTGCTTCAGCCGGATCGAGCCAGTCCAGCCAGTTGTCGTCCACCCCGATGGCGCCTTCCAGCTCCTCCATCAGCTCGTCCCGATCCGCCTGCGCAGCCGCCAACGCAGCAGCGTCCGCCGCGGATTGAGCTCCATTCCGCGCGGACGCTGCCTGGGCAAACGCAAAGAGGGCGAACGCGGCAAAGAGCAGAATCCCCGTCAACCAGATGTAGATCGGGAGAGTCTGCCCTCTGTCGCCGAAGTGTCGTCGGGCTGTCAGCCTCCGACGACGTTGGTCACCGCTTCCAGGATCGCTCCCGAGATCAACCCGTCCAGACCCAGCCCGTCGATCAACGTGAAGATCCCCGCAATCAAAATCATCAGCCCCGCATACTCCACGAAGCCCGCCCCGCGATCCCGCTCGCTCCCCCGCATCCGGGAGACAACGGTCCGCCTCCACGTCCCGAGCCCGCGCTTGACGCCGTGCGTCGACATCTTCGCCACCATGGCCGCTGTCCTCCCACCCAACAACACCACTACCGTCCCGCGCACCGTACGTGACAACCCGCCCACTCCGGGTGGGCCCAGGGACCCAACTTCCCGACATCGGAGTCATCGGTTCCACCCCCCGTGAGCCGTACCCAGCCAATAGGCGATCGCTTCGCTGCGCGAAGAACTGTGCAGCTTTGCGAAGATGCGGTTGATGTGGTTCTTGACGGTCTTCTCGCTGATGAAGCAGGTGGCGGCGATCTGGCGGTTGTTCATGCCGGCCGCGATGAGATCCATGACCTCCACCTCCCGTGAACTCAGTCCGAAATCCCGTGCGTTGTGGTCGCGGCCGTGGAGCCTCGCCGCGTAGGCGAGTCGGGCCTTTGACGACTGTGCCATAACTGGTTGCACATGCGAAGGGAATTCGTTCGGTTCGTACGAAACGCTGAGCGATTCCGAGACAGATTCCGAGGCGGATTCGGGGACCACCGAATTCGAGACAGCCGCGTCCGAGACGACTGCCGCGGCGGCTGACGCCGTGAACGTAGGCCTGCGGTCCCTCAAGTCCCGTACCGCCGTGATCAGTTCCTCGGCCGTGAACTCACCGTGGACCAGATAACCCACCGCACCCAGGCGCAACGCCTCCGCCACCACCTCGGGTTCACGGCTGTACGTCAGCATCATCACCGGCGCCAGCCGCGCCAGCGCGGGCAGCGCGGTCAGGCCGTCGGTGCCGGGCATGCGTACGTCCAGCAGGACCACGTCGGGGCGGGCGCGGGTCGCGGACGCCTGCGCCTCCGCTCCGTTCGCCGCCTGCGCGACGACCCGGATGTCCGGGTGGGCGTCGAGCAGGGCCGAGAGGCCCGCCCGGACGA
The DNA here is from genome assembly GCF_043198355.1 of Streptomyces sp. NPDC048825. Taxonomy (NCBI): domain Bacteria; kingdom Bacillati; phylum Actinomycetota; class Actinomycetes; order Kitasatosporales; family Streptomycetaceae; genus Streptomyces; species Streptomyces sp. NPDC048825. The sequence continues at coordinate 110,272 of NZ_JBICUR010000003.1, read as the reverse complement.
CCGGGTTGTCGTCGGCCACGAGCACTCGTAAGGGCGGGCCGGGAAGTGCCTGGTCAGGCATGTGCGGCCTCCTCTTGGGGAGTGTGTGAGGGGGGTACGGGCAGCGGGGTGCCCGAGGTGTTCAGGGGGAGGTTCACCTTGACCTCCGTGCCTCCGTGCTCGCCTCGGCGCAGCTCGATGCCCGCGCCTATCGACGTCGCGCGCTCCAGCATTCCCAGCAGACCGAAGTGGCTGGATTTCGCCAGCTGTTGTACGTCATCGAGGGATACGGACGTGCCGGTTCCGTCGTCCCGTACGGTCAGGTGCAGTGTCGAGGCTTCGGCTTCGGCTTCGGCTTCGGCTTCGGCTTCGGCTTCGGCTTCGGCTTCGAGGGTTACCTCCACCACCGTCACGCAGGTCGCGTGCCGGTGCGTGTTCTCCAGTGCCTCCGAGAGGATGGCGAGGAGTTGGTGGTGTGCTCCGGGAGGGAGTACGAGGGTGGGGGCTGCCCGGTAGGCAAGGGCCGCCCTGATGCCCGTACGGGATTCGAAGTCCTCCATCCTCGCCGTCAGTTCCGTTCTCAGGTCTGTGGGTGGGCTCGACAGGGCTGTGTGGTGGCGGAGGTCCGTCAGGACGTCGCGGGACTCCGCCGCCGCTCGGCGGGCCGCCCCCGCCACCGCCGTCGCCTGGTCCTTCAGCTCACGCGGATCCGTGGCGTGGTCGGCGGAGACCGCGAGCGCCTCCGCCGCCAGGGCCAGGCCGTGCAGCGTCTTGGCCACGGAGTCGTGCATCTCGCGGGCGAGCCGGGCCCGTTCGGACTCGACGGCCTCCGCCACCGCCAGCCGCGAGTTGGCCTCCGCGAGCGCCTGGCTGGCCGTACCGAAGTGGAACATCAGATTGCGCAGGGTTACGCCGATGATGCCGGCCGCGATGCAGAAGCCGGCGATGAGAAGGGTGCTGGCGCCGGTGCCGGGGCGGTGTTCCCAGGCCCTGAACACCGTGAGCAGGACGACGAGTTGGAGTCCGGTGAAGATGCCGGAGCCGCGCCAGCCGTACAGCAGGCCGGAGAGGAGGGGGGTGCAGACGGCCGCGTACGCGAGGGGGGAGGCGGGAGATGCCGTCAGCAGGAGGATCGCGCCGAAGACCAGGTCCACCGCCATGAGGGTGGGGTGGGCGAGGAGGCGCGGGGCGAAGCGGTCCCAGTCCCTGAGCATGGCGTACGAGCCCATGACGCCGAGAACTGCTGCCGCGAGTACTCCGTAGCGGGGTGGGCCGTCCGTCGCGTTGGCCATCGCGAAGGGGGCGCCGATCGCGATCAGCGTCAGGCGGACGGCGAATGCCTGGCGGCACAGGGCCTGCAGGGCGTTGAGCTGGAGACGGACGCTTGGCGCAGCCGCGTCCTCTGCGAAGTAGCCTGCGGCTCGCTTGGCAAGGAGGGCAGTTCGGACAGTGCCGGTCCGTCGTGGCTGGGCGCGCCCACGCGGCGGAGCCGCAAATGTCACAGCCCCGCGCCCCTGGAGGGGTGCTTCGGCCCGCCCGTTCTTCCAAAGCCCGGCCATCTCAACGCCCCAAAATCGAGCCGAAGTTCGTCCCCGAGCCCAGGAACATCCCCGTTGCGATGAGGATCATCGTCGCCGGGAGCATGAAGACGAGCGTGACCATCGTGGCCTTGGGGATCGTCTTCGCCGCCCTGCGGCGGGAGTTCTGGGCGTCCGTCCGCCTCATGTCCGTGGCCAGCTGGATCAGGGTGTCCGCGATCGGGGAACCCAGCTCCTCGCCCTGCTGCAGGGCCGAGACGAACTGGGCGACCTGCTCGGAGGAGTTGCGTTTGCGGAGTTCGTCGAAGGCCTGGCGGCGACTGACGCCCATGTCCATCTGGCGCAACGTGATCCTCAACTCGTCCGCCCACGGGCCCTCGTAGTGGTCCGCCACCCGGTCCAGGGCCTGGCGGAAGCCGAGGCCCGCCGAGACCACGACCGCGAGGACGTCCAGGAAGTCGGGGAGGGTGCGGTCGATGACCTCCTTGCGGTCGCGGATGGCCTGCCAGATGAGGGCGTCGGCGGCCAGCAGGCCGAAGGCCAGGGTCAGCACGGCGAACAGGAGCTGTCCGTTGGTGAAGAAGACCAGTCCGAGTACGACGCCGAAGATGCCGTACACCGCCCGGCGGGCCGCGTAACGGTTCAGGGTCAGGCCGCCGGGGTTGCCCGCCATGTCGATGCGGCGGCGTTTGGCGTCGACGCGGCGCGGGCCCATCAGGCTCAGCACCAGGGGCGCGAAGCGCATGCCGAGGCGGTCTACGGCGGAGTCGGCCTTCGAGACGCGGGTGGATCCGACCTCCAGGGCGAGGGCCAGGTCGCCGGGGAGCTTGGCTTCCGCGCGGAGCATACGGATGCCGAAGAGGAGGCCCGCGACGGCGAGGCCCGACAAGAGAGCGAGCAGCAAGGCCAGCAACGTAACTCCCCCCTCACACTTCGATCTTGCCGAGTCGGCGGATGACGAAGAAGCCGACCGTGTAGAGGCCCATGGCGATGAGGACGAGGACCTGGCCCACCGGGGAGCCTGTCACTCGGGCCAGCGCGCCCTCGTTCGAGGAGTTGATCAGGAGGAGGGAGCCGAGGCCGAGGAGCGGGACCGTGAAGGCGGTCGCGTTGACCTCGGAGAGCATCGTGCGGACCTCGCGGCGGGTTTCCTTGCGGTCCTCCAGGGTCTGGGTGAGGTTCCGCAGGGAGTTGACGACCGAGCCGCCCGCCTTGTTGGAGAGGACCAGCGTCGTGACGAGGACGACGAGTTCGCGGGAGGGGAGGCGTTCGGCCAGTTCGCCGAGGGTGTCGTCGATCGAGCGGCCTAGGCTCAACTGGTCGGCGACGCGGGCGAGTTCCTCGCCTGCCGGGGCCTCCAGCTCCTCCGCGGCCATCGCCAGGGCCGTACGCAGGGCGAGGCCGGCGGCGGAGGCGTTGGCCAGGAGACGGGCCACGTCCGGGAGTTGGTTGATGAAGGCCTCGATACGTTTCTGGCGCTGCCAGTTGAGGAAGATCGCGGAGCCCCAGACGCCGATCGCAGCCGCGATGGGGCCGAAGAAGGGGGCCAGGACTGCGGCTGCGATCAGCCAGAGCGCCACGACGACGGCAGTGACGTACGTGAAGAACTCGCCCGCCGTCAGGTCGAGTCCCGTGGCCGAGAGCCGCAGGTGGATGGTGCGGCCCAGTCGGGTGTGGCGCAGTCGGCGGTCGACGGCCGCGAAACGGCGAGCGCGCCCCGCGGCGCTGCGGAGCGGGCCACCGGAGAGGCGGTCGACGAGGTCCTGGCGCTGGGCACGTCCGGACGCGTAGGTGTGCACGCCCGCGACGGCGAGTGTGCCGCACAGGATGGTGGCGCCGAGGGCGAGCAGGGCGGGGTTGTTCATGGCTCGCTCCTTCCGACAGGGGGGCCGACAGTGGACGTCATCCGATGGCCTGCCTCGTCTGGAGTACGTCGATGGCCTCGGCCACGCGGAAGGCGGGAGGCAGCGGTTCGCCGGCGACGTACAGCTTCTCCGCGACCGGGCGGGGCAGCGGGAGATGCTCGAAGTGGCCGTGGACGACGCGGTCCGGGCCGGTGGGGCGCGGCACGAAACGGGTGACGGGGGCGATACGGAACTGTTCGCGGCCGTGCGAGACGAGCAGGGCGATCTCGGTGATCTTGCGGGAGCCGTCCGCGTGGCGGGCGAGCTGGACGACCACGTCCACGGCCGAGTTGATCTGGTCCTTCAGCGCCTCGAAGGGGATCTGGACCTCGGACATCGAGCCGAGGGTCTGGAGGCGCATGAGGGCGTCCTCGGCGGAGTTCGCGTGCACGGTGGCCAGCGAACCGTCGTGGCCGGTCGACATGGCCTGGAGCATGTCGAGGGTCTCGCCGCCTCGGACCTCACCGACGATGATGCGGTCGGGGCGCATACGCAGCGAGTTGCGGACCAGGTCGCGGATGGTGATCTGGCCCTTGCCCTCCACGTTCGGGGGGCGGGACTCGAGACGGATCACGTGCTCCTGCTGGAGCTGGAGTTCGGCGGAGTCCTCGATGGTGATGATGCGCTCGTGGGCCGGGATGAGTCCGGAGAGCGCGTTGAGGAGGGTGGTCTTGCCGGTGCCGGTACCGCCGCTGACGATGACGTTGAAGCGGGCCCGGACGAACGCCGCGAGCAGCATCAGCATCTGCTCGTCGAGCGAGCCGAGGCCGATCAGCTCCGGGAGCGTGTACGCGCGGGGGAAGCGGCGGATCGTGAGGGTCGGGCCGGTGAGGGCGAGCGGCGGGATGATGACGTTGACGCGCTCGCCGGTGGGCAGGCGGGCGTCGACCATGGGGTTCGACTCGTCCACGCGGCGGTTGACCGTGGAGACGATGCGCTCGATGGTCTGCATGAGCTGCTCGTTGGAGGCGAAGCGCAGGGGCAACTGCTCCACGCGGCCAGCGCGCTCCACGAAGATGGAGTCCGGCCCGTTGACCATGATCTCGGTGATGGACGCGTCGGCGAGCAGGGGTTCCAGGACGCCGAGCCCGAGAGCTTCGTCGACGACCCGCCGTATGAGCTGAGAGCGCTCGGAGGACGACAGGACCGGGCCCTCGCGGCTGATGATGTGCCCGAGCACCCGCTCAAGGCGCACCCGCCGCTCGGCCGCCGCGAGGCTCGACATCTCGGCCAGGTCGATCTCTTCGAGCAGCTTGGCACGGTAGACGGCGACGAGGTGGCCGTCCTCGCGCGCGGCTCCGCCCTCTTCGGGGGCGGCGATACGGGCCTTGAGGCTCATGTCTTCAACTCCCTTCCGGGGGAGGCTCGTTCAGCACGCGGTCGTTCAGTACAGGGCTCAGCCGTCATCGTCATAGGGGTTCAGTCGTCATCGTCGTTGGGCATCGTGGCGCTCTTCTCCACTTGCCAGCCCTCCCCCACGAACGGGATGAGCAGCGGGACCTGCACGGTCACGGTGGCGGTGGTGGTGTCTCCCCCTCCTCCCGGAGCGGATACGTTCGCGTCGAGCCAGTCGCTCATCGCGGCGTACCCCGCCGCCTCCCCCGCCTCGCCCTGCGAGGCGACCCGCGCGGCGGCACGCGCGCCGGATCCGGCCTGGTTGGCGGCGTATCCGACGAGGCCAAGCTGAATGGCGGCCAGCCCGACGAGCAGCAGGACGGGCAGGAAACCGGCGAACTCCAGCATGGAGACGCCTCGGTCGCCTCGGGCCGCTGCCCTCCTCCGCAGTTTCCGGAGTACGTTCATCCGTCGTCCTCCCCCTCCAGCGCGGCGCCCGCCTCGCCCTGGACCTCCCAGCCCGCGTCGAAGCCCGGGAAGAAGAGCGGGACTTGGGCGGTGACGGTGGCCGTCATGACCGTGCCGTCGTCGGCGCAGCCGATCGTCGTCGCGCCCTGCCAGGCGTTGGGCAGGTGCTCCATGCCCGCGTCCTCACAGGCGGCTGCCGCCCCCGCTCCGGAGGCGGCAGCCGCAGTCGCCGCCCGCGCCGCCTCATCCGCCGCGTTCCCGGCCAGGGAGTACGTGTAGCCGTACAGCACGCACTGCCAAAGGATCGTCATCACGACCAGCAGCAGCGGAAACATCCCGGCGAACTCCAGCGTCACCGCACCCCGGTCGCCGCCCTTGCGGCGCAGCGCCAGGGCGCCTCGGTCACCGGAGGACTTGCGGCGCTTGCCACCTCCCCCTTCCTTCGTGGCCACCAGGCCCAGTTCGCCCGCCAGGGCCCACAGCGCCTGCTTCACCGTTGAGCGGGCGTCCAGGTCCTGCATGCGGCCCGCGTCGACCACGGACTGGAGTTCCTTGAAGGCGGCGGGTACCGCGACGTGGGCCACCTTCGTGCCGGTGACGCGTTCGACGAGGGACGGCTGGATCTCCGTACCGCGTGAGGCGCGGTTGACGACCGTCAGCGTCTCCTCGGCCTTGCGGATCTGGAGGCGGTCCCACAGGCGGACCATGCGTTTGGCGGCGCGGACGGCGACGACGTCCGGGGTGACGAGGAGGAGGGCCTGGTCGGCGAGTTCGACGGCCGCGGCGGTCGCCGAGTTCATCTGGGCGCCGCAGTCGACGACCACGATCTCGTAGCGGGAGCGCAGGGCCTGCAGGACCTGGCGGGCAGCCCGGTCGGTGACCTCCTCGCCGCGCTCGCCCTCCGCCGGGGCCAGCAGCAGCCCGAGCCCCGTGTCGTGGGTGTAGACGGCGTCCTGGAGGACCCGCGGGTTGATGTCGCTGATCCCGGCGAGGTCGGCGACCGAGCGGCGGAACTGTACGTCCAGGTACGAGGCCACGTCCCCCGACTGGAGATCAAAGTCGAGCAGTGCGACCGTACGGCCCGATGCCCGTGCCGCGAGCGCCAGTTGGACGGCCGTCACCGTCGCGCCCACACCGCCCTTCGCCCCGGTCACCGTGACGACGGTGCCGCCGGGCCCCGAGTACAGCTCCGGCGTACCGCTGCCCAGATGGCGCCGCATGCCGAGCGACCAGGCGGCGGCGGCCTGGACGCGTTCGGCGAGGGCGTCGTAGCCGAGGGGCAGGCCGATGATGCCGCGGGCGCCGGAGTCCATCGCCGCGGTCAGTACGCCCGTACTGTTGTCGGCGGTGATGAGGACGACCCCGACCGCCGGGAACCGCATCACCACATCGCGGATGACGTCCAGCGCGGGCATCGGACCTATCCGCTCATGGACGAGGACGACCTCGGGCAACTCGTCCAGGGACTCCGCCGCGAGCCGCGCCAGGGTGTCCAGGAGTGCCGTGGTGTCCGGGACCGGCGGGGCAGGTTCGGCGTCGGGGAGCTGGCTCAGCAGCGTGGAGAGGGCGCGGGCCGAGTCGATGTCGCCGACTGCGGGCAGGATGCGGATGGTCATCGGCACACCTTCGGGGATGCATCCGGGGATGCATTCGGGGACGCCTTCGTGAGGGCTGAGCGCATCACGGCCTCCTACTTGTCCTCGTCGAGGGTGTACGAGCGGTCGCCGGGCGCGACGGCGGTGTCGGAGCCGCCGGCGACCAGGGCGAGGCGTACATGGGTCGCGAACGACTCGGCGTAGGCGACGCGTTGGGTGTCGGCGGTGGTGAGGGCGAAGGTGATCGGGACCGCCTCGTTCGCGGTACGGCGGCGGTCGTCGCTGTTCTGGGAGGGGTCGAGGGCGGTGAGTTTGCCGACATCGATGACCCTGGCGTTCTCGACGATGACCTTCGACTGGTCCTTGCCGTTGTCGTTCTCGGCCTCGAAGGTGGCGTAGATGTTGACCCGCGCACCCGGGTTGATCTTCCCCGCCACACCGGTCGCCGCGTCGATCATGATCGCGATCTCCTGCTGGCCCGCCTCGAGCTCGGGCCGATCCACGATCATGTCCTGCTGGAGCAGGGAGCCTTTCTCGAGCCGGGTGACCGCGATCTTGCCGCGGATCTCGGAGAGGTCGGTGACGGCGGTCGAGGACAGCCACCGCTCGGGCATCGAGACCTTCTCGAACTGATCGGCCGACAGCTCCCGGTAGGGCGCGACATCGCTCTTCAGGCGGTACGCCGCGACCTCTGGGCCGACCTTCGAGTTCACGTCGCGGATCACCGAGAGCACTCCGGCGAATGCGCCCACGGCGCACAGGACCGAGAGGACCAGCAGGATGACGCCGCGGCGCTGGCGTGAGTTCATGACGCGTTGAACCTCGATCGGGGCGGGGACAGCGGAGGTTGAGCGGTCGTGCCTGGTGCTCGAGTTGTGCTCGTGGTGTTGCTCTGGCTGTTCACATGTACGTACGTGACTTACGTAGCGCCTCGTGGCAAGGCGCGTACAGAAGAAACTGCCCGTACTGCGGTGTTTGGAAGCTCCGGCGGCGGGAGCAAAGGTGCCGCACAGAAACCGCATCGGTCGCCGATGAGCTCAAGGCCGCACCAGTGGCACTCCTCGCGCCGTACGGACGAGACCAGTTGGTAGAGCACGGACACGTCGTGCAGTCCCGCGGCGAACTCGGCGACCTTCCCCGTGCCCCACCAGCGCGCGGACTCGGCGGGCAGCGGCACGGTGGCAACGCCCTGCACGCGCCAGGCGGGCGCGAGGGTCGTGGTGATCCAGTCGCCGGTCATCTGCCCGGGCGCGATGAGCATCCGCGTGCCGAACTCGGGCCCGGCCAGCTTCTCTTCCGTTTGTCCGAGCCGTATGAGCTGGGGCCGCGGATTGGCCAGTACGGCGAACTGGGCGCCCGGCACCCACGACTTGGCGTGGGACTTCAGGGACACCGGGATCCGGTCGAGCTTGGCGACGGAGCCGAGCAGGGCGCCGGCGTAGATGTAGTGGGCGAGCAGCCGTGCGGAGGAGGCGAGCACGCCCGGGCTGAAGTCGCAGACGGAGAGCTGGCGGAGCTGCTGGGAGAGGAGAGCGAGGCCGAGCGGCGGCAGATCGACACCGAGGAGGGCGATGCGGTCGCTCTCGAGTACGGAACGCACGGCGTGCAGCCGCCGGGTGACGTCGGTGGAGACGGACGCCGGGTATAACGCGATCACGTAGCCATGCTGCTCGATGAGCGTGTGCATCCCGGTGAGGGAGCTCTCGAGGCTGTCGAGGGGCTGGACGACGGCGGGCGGCGTCTGCCGGTCATGAACCGGGAGCACCAGATCGGAACTGGTGACTGCTATCGCGGTCGGCACGCTGCACACCACCCCGTCCACTGCGGCGGGGTGGTCGACCACCGCCTCAGATCGCCCCTGTGACGTCGTCTTGCAGCAGAACCATATCCACGGCATGGCCCGATCAACACCGAATCTCCGAGATCAACTCACCGAAGGTGCAGGGTGATCGACACAGCGTGAGACGCATATGCCTCAACTCGGCCGTATGGCGGGCACGTTGAGATCCCTGGCTGACGGTTGGCCGCGTTGCGTTCGGTAATGCGCCGATGCCATGATCGCACTCATGTCTGATCACGGGCGAGACAGCTCGGCGGCAGGACATATACGTAGGTCCCGGATCTGGGACTACATAGAGGACGCCGACGCGAGCGCGGGCGAGGCTCCGGCGCGGGAGCCGTCGAGCCCGTCGGCTCCCCCACCCTCCCCCTCGGTGGAGCAGGGCTCATCACCTGGTACGGGCTCTGCTCACCACTCGGAGCAGGCAAGCCTCCGTCGGCGCGAATTCGCCGCCCTGCTCGGCGAGTTCCGGCGTACGGCCGTGCTGTTGCCGCTCGGGGAGGACGGCTCCCCCCTGGCCGCGGAGTTCGGCGGCATCCGGTGGATCTACGCCTTCTCGGACGAAGCGACGCTCGCTCGATTCGCCATCGTACGGGGTGAAGGAGCACGGGAGTTGGCGTACGACCGTGTCCTGGGCGCCCGGTTGCTGGATGCGGCGATTCCCGCGATGCCGATGCCCTGCGGGGTCGCGCTGGATGTCGGCAGCGAGGGCGAGGGGGCCCTGTTTCCACCGGTGCGGGGGATCGTGCCGGACGGGGCGGCGGTGGACGTGGAGGACAACGGCGCCCCTGCGGACCTACAGGGGATCGACGACAAGGCTGATCGGAACGGGGAGTTCGCGCGGTGAGCGAGGGCGGCGACGGCAGGGATCTGCAAGTTCAGGGGCTGGGCCTCATCACCGAGGGCATCACGCTGGCGCTGGACGAATTGCGGGAACTGGGGATGATCGGCACGGCGAGCGCCGGCCGGGGTTTCTCCGATCTGGCGCTGTCGGGGCTGGAGTTGGGGCACGGCGGGCTGACCTCGGCGCTCGACTCGTTCTGCGAGCGCTGGGAGTGGGGAGTGCGCTCGCTGATCGACGAGGGCAACAACTTCGCGCAGGCCGTGGGGCTTTCGGCGGGAACCTTCTACGAGACGGACCAGTACGTCGAGGGCACCTTGAAGGTCGCGGCGAACGCGATGATGGGCAACCCGCACCTGACCGAGGACGAGGTCACGCAGATGGGCTGGGGCGACCTGGCGAAGAACCACATGCTCGCCGACCCGGACTACAGCGGGGAGTCCTTCCAGGAGGCCGGGGACAACATCAAGCAGGGCTGGAAGGACGCCACCCGTGACGTGATGACGTCGGAGACACTCGGGCCCGTCGACATCCAGGGCTGGACCGGCCTGAACGACGAGGAGTACGAGGCGATGCTGGACCGGCAGGTCGGCCCGTCGCCCGAGGAGCGTGCGGCAGCAGCCGAGGCCCAGGCCGAAGGACAGCAGAGCGCCGAAGGACAGCGGAACGGGGACGTCGGCTGATGGGCGACTGGCGCGATGCGCTCAACAGCGGTCTCGGCAAGTTGGAGGACGGCTGGGACGCGGGCAAGGAACTCGTCGGTGAGGGCATCGACAAGGGCACTGACGTCGTAGGCGACGTCCTGGACTACGCCGGTGCCGAGGGCGTCGCGGACAACGTGGAGGGCTGGGGCGACGAGGCGGCCTCGGCCCTGGGCGCCACCCCCGGCGAGCGGCAACTCGGCGACACCGAGGACGCGAACGAACTCGTACACGGCAACCCGGGGCGCATCCGCGAGAGCGCCAAGCACCTGAAGGACTTCCGCAAGGCCTTCGACAAGGTCGGCGGGGGCATGCGCAAGCTGGACTCCTCGCACTGGAAGGGCAAGGCGGCCGACACCTTCCGCGAGAAGTTCGCGATGCACCCCAAGAAGTGGCTGCACGCGGCGGACGCCTGCGAAGCCGCCGCCACGGCACTGGACTCGTACGCGGACACGGTCAAGTGGGCCCAGGGGCAGGCGCAGGAAGCCGTCGACCTCTACAAGAAGGGCAAGAAGGCCTCTGACGACGCGTGGGACGCGTACCTCACGAAGGTCGACGCCTACAACGCCAAGGTGACGGCGAACCAGGATCCGGGTCCGCGGCCCGAGTCCTTCCAGGACCCGGGCAAGCACGACATCGAGCGAGCTCACGAGATCCTCAGGGAGGCCCGTCGCCAGCGCAACGACGCCGGCCGCACGACAGCCGAGTCGGTCAGGGCCGCGCTCAAGCACGCCCCGGCCGAACCCCCGCCCCTGGACCGGCTCACGGCCAACGCGGGCGACCTGGCCAAGGCTGCCGACATGGAGCTCACCCACGTCAAAGGCGGCCTGGTCAAGGGCACCGCGGGCATCCTCACCTTCGCCCGTGGCATGAACGCGTTCGACCCGTACAACCTCACGCACCCCGCCGCGTACATCGAGAACGTCAGCATGACCCTCTCCGGGCTCACCTCTACCGTCGCCCAGCCGGAGCGGGCGCTGAAGGCCGCGTGGGAGGGCTTCAAGAAGGACCCGTCCGAAGGCACCGGCCGTTTCATCCCCGAGCTCTTCGGCACCAAGGGGACGGGAACGTTGCGCGGGCTACTGCGGGGCGGGGCCAAGGGCGCGGCGGAAGGGGCGGCGGAGTCGGGGGCCAGGAACTCGGCGCGCGACGCCGTCGGGGACGATCCGGCGCAGGGCTCCCACACCGAAGACTCCCGGGTCAACAAGGACACTGACCCGATCGACCTCGCCACCGGCAAGATGTACCTGCCGCAGACGGACGTAACTCTGCCGGGCGCCCTGCCTCTGGTGTTCAAACGGCGGGTGGAGTCCGGCTACCGGCTGGGCCGCTGGTTCGGTCCGTCGTGGTCGTCCACGGTCGACCAACGCCTGGAGATCGACTCCGAGGGCGTCGTCTTCGTCACGGAGGACGGTCTCCTCCTTCCCTACCCGCACCCGGCGCCCGGCCTGCCGACGCTGCCCAGCCACGGTCCGCGCTGGCCGCTGGCCCGCGAGGACGGCGGCTACACCGTCACCGATCCCCAGACGCGCCGCGTGTGGCACTTCACCGACCGCGGCGACGACCTGGCGGTCCTGGAACAGATCGACGACCGCAACGGCAACTGGATCACCTTCGAGTACGACGCCGAGGGCACCCCGCTCGCGATCGTGTCGAACGGCGGCTACCACGTACGCATATCCACGGAGGCGGGCCGGGTCACAGCTCTCCATCTGGCCGCAGGAACCAGTCGTTGATGCGCTACGGCTATTCGGAAGCGGGTGATCTGACCGAGGTCGTGAACTCCTCCGGCCTGCAGCTCCGTTTCACGTACGACGAGGCGGGGCGTGTCACGTCGTGGACGGACACCAACGACCGCTCGTACCGATACGAGTACGACGACCAGGACCGTTGCGTCGCCGAGGGCGGCACGCACGGCCACATGAACCTGCGCGTCGCCTACGACGGGACGGACCCGGAGACCGGCCTGCGCGTGACAACCACGACGACCGGCGAGGGCCACACCCGCCGTTTCCTGGTCAATGACGCCTGGCAGGTCGTCGCGGACATCGACCCCCTGGGCGCAGTCACCCGCTACGAACGGGACCGCTACAACCGCCTTCTCTCCCAGACTGACCCGCTCGGCCACACGATGTCGTTCCGCTACGACGAGGCGGGCAACCTGACGGCGGTGGTACGCCCGGACGGCCGCGAGGCGAGGGCGGAGTACAACGAACTCGGGCTGCCGGTACGGGTGGTGAACCCGGACGGCACCGTCACGCGCCAGACGTACGACGACCGCGGCAACCGCACGTCGGTGACGGCCCCGACGGGCCGGACCTCCCACTTCACGTATGACGAGGCCGGCCGTCTCACCGCCGTGACGGATCCGCTCGGGCAGACGACGGCGGTGCGCTGCGACCGGGCCGGGCTGCCGGTCGAGATCACGGATCCGCTGGGCGCGGTCACGCGATACGAACGGGACTCGTTCGGCAGACCGGTCGCGATCACCGACGCTCTGGGCTCGACAACCCGCCTGGAGTGGACGGTCGAGGGCCACCTGACCCGCCGTACGGCTGCCGATGGGACTTCCGAGTCGTGGACGTACGACGGCGAGGGCAACTGCACCAGCCACACGGACCCGATGGGCGGAGTCTCGCACTTCGAGTACACGCACTTCGACCTGTTGTCGGCGCGCACAGGCCCGGACGGCGTCCGCTACGAATTCGCCCACGACACGGCGCTGCGGCTGACTCGGGTGACCAACCCGCAGGGCCTGACGTGGGATTACGCGTACGACCCGGCGGGCCGACTGGTCACGGAGACGGACTTCGACGACCGCACGCTCACGTACTCACATGACGCGGCGGGCCGTCTCACGTCCCGCACGAACACCCTGGGCCAGACGGTGGCCTTCGAGCGCAACGAGCTGGGTCAGGTTCTGCGCAAGGACGCGGCCGGTTCCGTTACGACGTACGCGTACGACATGACGGACCAGCTCGCCGGGGCGACGGGCCCCGACGCCACGCTGACGCTGCTGCGGGACCGCTTCGGGCGCGTGCGCTCGGAGACGGTCGACGGCCGCAAACTGACGTACAGGTACGACGAGTTGGGGCGCCGGACGGGCCGTACGACTCCGACTGGCGCGACGACGACATGGTCGTACGACGCAACCGGGCGCCGCACCGGGATGGTGGCCGCAGGCCGGAGCATCGACTTCACGTACGACCCGGCAGGCCGCGAACTGTCCCGCCGAATCGGCGAGACGGTCACCCTGGAGCACACCTTCGATCCGCTGGGCCGCCTGACTGAGCAGTCGGTGACGGGTGCGTCCAGCCGCCCGGTGCAGCACCGGGCGTACACATATCGCCCGGACGGCAACCTCATCGGCGTAGACGACCGGCTGGCCGGCTCGCGTCGCTTCGACCTGGACGCGGCGGGCCGGGTGACGGCGGTCCACGCGGCGGGCTGGACGGAAACGTACGCATACGACGAGGCGGGCAACCAGACGTCCGCCGCCTGGCCGTCGGACCACCCGGGCCAGGAGGCGACGGGCCCGCGTACGTACGAGGGCACCCGCATCACCCGCGCCGGCAACGTCCGCTACGAACACGACGCGCTGGGCCGCATCGTGCTGCGCCAGAAGACCCGCCTGTCCCGCAAACCGGACACCTGGCGCTACGAATGGGACGCCGAGGACCGCCTCACGTCGGTGACCACACCGGACGGCACGCTCTGGCGCTACACGTACGACCCCCTGGGCCGCCGCACGACAAAACTCCGCCTGGCAGCCGACGGCGAATCGATCGCGGAACGCATCGACTTCACCTGGGACGGCACAACACTCTGCGAACAGACAACAACCTCCGCGGAGTTGCCAAACCCGGTCACCCTGACCTGGGACCACCAGGGCCTACGCCCCATCGCGCAGACGGAACGCATCACAGCGGCGGAGGCACCCCAGGAGGAAATCGACTCCCGCTTCTTCGCGATCGTCACCGACCTCGTCGGTACGCCGAGCGAGCTGGTGGATGAGCAGGGCGAGATAGCTTGGCGGACGCGCAGCACCCTGTGGGGCACGACGGCCTGGGCGACGAACAGCACGACGTACACCCCACTCCGCTTCCCGGGCCAATACTTCGACCCGGAAACGGGCCTGCACTACAACTACTTCCGCCACTACGACCCCGAAGCTGCCCGCTACGTCACCCCCGACCCACTCGGTCTCGAACCCGCACCCAACCCGACCTCTTACGTCCACAACCCGCACACCTGGACCGACCCTCTGGGCTTGGCACCGGACGAATGCCCGTATCGCGTGGAGAGAGTTCCGGACGAGGACCTCGGTACCCTATACCACTACACCAACGAGAACGGATACAACGGAATTCTTGAAAGCAGCGAACTGCGTGCGTCGTTGAAAGCGGACAACTCCAAGGACGCTCGGTTCGGGGACGGACAGTACCTATCTGACATCACACCCGGAACCAAGACCCACGGGCAGCTTTCTTACGCCTTTGTACGCGTCCCCTGGCAGGGCCCTAAATTCAGCCACTATCTTGAGATAGACGTGCGAGGACTTGAGGTCATGCGGTCGGTTAAGCGCCCAGACGTCTACGTTATACCGAACCTGGGGCCGCTTGACCTGACAGGACGTATTGTTAGCCACGGAAAGAGTTGATCGCATGGAATATTGGAAGGTGGACTGGTTGCACGAGTTCCAGTCCGAGCCGATCAGGTTCTACAGCGAGATCGGTGAGGACGGCTACGAAGTGCGGAAGGTGCAGCTGTACAGGGATGGTCGTAAGTTGAAGACCGACGCGCTCCATGAATCCGGCGAGATCGGTCTCAGCGAAATTCCGGTCGGCTCCATCGAGGATGTCTCTAGCCAGCCTGAATTCTCCGCATGCGTCATTAGCCGCGAAGAATTTGAAAGGGAGTGGCAGCACACTCCCTGGCCGCCTGGCCACTAATCCTAGCGACCTGGCTGGGGCTGCTCACTACATGCTAGCCACTTACTTCACTTGGAGGTGGCGGTGATTGAGATTGGCAAAGTAGGAAAGATTTCATCGGGCGATGGCATCGGAAAGTTCGTGAAGATCCAGAAACTTCCGGACGATCCACCTAGTTTCCTGATCCTGATGGCACATGACCCGGAATTTAATCGTGGGTACGGAGACTACTGGGTGGAGGACTGCGAGTGCCTCGAAGGGTTCTTCGCCGAAGGGAAATGGGTTGTCGAGTGGCTGGAACCAGAAAGCGGGGAGGAAGATGAGAATCCCGCTCCCTCGTAAGCGCCATCCTCTATACTGCCGTGAACCTGGGAGTCACTGCCGACGATGAGAGTGGCCAAAAGAGATGAAAGAGATGGCATCCCGGGTGGCGCTATCACGGAGAGGCAGCGCACTGGCAAGTAAAAGGACGGGAAGGAAAACGAGGAGGAGACGAGAGAAGGAATCATCAGATGAAGGTCGACGCCGCCGTCCGCCAGCTTGAACAAGCGTTGGAGCACCTCTCATGGGACGCGGAACGACAGATTAACTACATACGCCGCTTGGGCGTCGGGGTGGACGAACTAGCCTTGGAATTTGATGACTCTTATCGCCCCGTTTCCAGATTGATCGAGGAAGGCTTGCTCCCGGAGGCTCTCAGCGGAGCCATTAAATTCATAGATCAGTCGCTTGAGGGGATGACTCGAACCCCCGAAGATAAATGGACCGAGGATGCGGTTCGGGCTTCACGGGAATGGCTCGATATGCGTGAAACAGCCCGGCAGGCAGTCAGCTTGCTGCAAGGAATAGAATTCGACACGGATGACGATTGAACCAATGCCATTCCTGAATCATCAGGAACTCGATGTCACGGTGACAGCAGTTTCCCTCGTGGGTGCGCAAGTCGAGTCAAATGATGAAGTCGGTTTTATCGATCAGGTGAAGCACCCTTCCTGGTGGAATGCCGAGGTGCCACCGCCCCGTGTAGGCGATCGTCTGCATATCGTCGTTCTCGACGCCAGCAGAAATCCCGCTCGCTTCAGCGCACTCGATAGTGACATCCAAGTAGCTCGCGAGTTGCGTTCTCGATGAGCACTTACGCAACGACATTTTGGACTGCGCTTCACCCCGGGTGATTTAGTTAGCCACCAATCCCCCGAAGGGCAGGGAACATGACGCACGAAGAGTCAAATGGACAGAGAAATAAGCTTCCGGTCGAGGCGGAGGAGCCGAAACGATTGGTGAAGGCCGGCTTCGGAGATTCCAGCATCACCGTGTACCAGGCATATCCCAGTGAGATCGCGGAGCGGGCCGTGCACACGGGGACCTTTGTGGCGCCGTTCAAGAAGGAGCGGATGACCTGGATCAAGCCTTCTTTCCTGTGGATGATGTACCGGTCAGGGTGGGCGACCAAGCCGAACCAAGAGCATGTGCTCGCCGTCGAGATCTCCCGAGAAGGCTTCGAATGGGCACTGGCTCACTCGGCACTGAGCCACTTCGATCGTCGGGTGCACCCGGACGAGGATTCCTGGCGACAAGAAGTCAAGGAAAGCCCTGTGCGGATCCAATGGGACCCGGAACGGTCGCTTTCCCTCGATCCGCTGCCCACGCGAGCGATCCAGATCGGCCTCTCCGGAGAGGCAGTAGAGCTCTATGTGCACGACTGGATCATCGGCATCACAGACGTTACCGAGCTTGCCCGAGCCATCCACTCCGATATTCGTGCCGGACATGCTGCGGAAGCAGTCCGGAAAATCCCCACCGAGCGGCACTATCCGCTTCCAGAACAGACCCGGCGGCGGATCGGGGCGGACGGGTAGCCCTTGGCGCGTGCGGAGCTCGGGTGCGACGTGCCGGAGCGGGGAGTTAGCGCGGACTGAGCCAAGGTCGGCGCGTATGGCGGCTTCGGTCGAACCAAAGGGGTCGAGCGAGAGGTCTTGACAACTCTATTGGTCTGGACCAGCTTGTACGGCCAGCGGTGGCCACCGTTCCCCCTCAACTCCCCCCACCGGAGGCCGAAGTGAACCGCCTACCAGGCATGCCCGGATCGCCCGGATCCAGACGACGGCCGTGGGCACGAGCCCTCGCCACCGCACTGATTGCGTCCGCTCTCGCGCTCGCCGGCTTGGCCGGCCAGACGGCGTCGGCATCGATGAACGCAGGCACGGCATCGATGGACGGAAGCGCCGCGGTGCCCAAGCACGCCGTGACCGGTTACTGGCAAAACTTCAATAACGGCGCGACGGTCCAGAAGCTCTCCGACGTCCAGTCCCAGTACGACATCATCGCGGTCGCCTTCGCGGACGCCACCTCGACGCCGGGCGCGGTGACCTTCAACCTCGACTCGGCCGGGCTCGGCGGCTACACGGTCGACCAGTTCAAGGCGGACATCAAGGCCAAGCAGGCCGCGGGCAAGAAGGTGATCGTCTCGGTCGGCGGCGAACGGGGCACGGTGTCGGTCAACGACTCCACTTCCGCCACGAACTTCGCGAACTCGGTCCACTCGCTGATGCAGGAGTACGGCTTCGACGGCGTCGACATCGACCTGGAGAACGGCCTGAACGCCACGTACATGACGCAGGCGCTCCGCTCCCTGTCCTCGAAGGCGGGCTCGTCGCTGGTCATCACGATGGCGCCGCAGACGATCGACATGCAGTCGACGTCGAACGGCTACTTCCAGACGGCCTTGAACATCAAGGACATCCTCACGGTCGTCAACATGCAGTACTACAACAGCGGTTCCATGCTGGGCTGCGACGGCAAGGTGTACAGCCAGGGGTCCGTGGACTTCCTGACAGCCCTGGCCTGCATCCAGTTGGAGGGCGGCCTGGCTCCGTCCCAGGTGGGCCTCGGCGTCCCGGCCTCCCCCAGCGGCGCGGGCAGCGGCTACGTCCCACCCTCCGTGGTGAACAACGCCCTGGACTGCCTGACCAAGGGCACGAACTGCGGCTCCTTCAAGCCGTCGAGGACATATCCCGACCTGCGCGGCGCGATGACGTGGTCGACCAACTGGGATGCAGCGGCGGGCAATGCGTGGTCGAACGCGGTGGGGCCGCACGTACACACACTCCCCTGACGGTTGCCCCCTCCCAGACGGGCGCCCGGCGGCAGAACGGCACACCTGCGCGTGCCGCCGCCGGGCTTCCGGCTGCCCGACCAACGATTGGGCTGATGAGACGCTGGGCGTCCTGCCGGGGGCACGTCCACGGGAGGGGGGTGTAGCCGGTTGCTGATGTGACACATCGGGGGCATCTGTAACGGTCGCAGAAAACCACCTCCCGGTGGGCAGCCGCCGTACAGCACGTGCGTGAACGCGGACTCCGGCTGCTCAACTCCGCCCCGCGCCATGCGTACTCATTCGCGGTCAGCGGCCAGTTCGAACCACACCACCTTCCAGCCGGGCGTTCGGGAGCGGTCGGTGAGTGGGTAGCGGCCCCAGGAGTCCGCCAGGACGTCGACCAGGTACAGGCCCCTGCCGAAGTCCTCGTCGGGGGTGCAGGGCAGGGGGGCGGGGAGTTCCGGGTGGTCGTCCATGACTCCGATGCGTACGACTCCGGCGCTGGTGCGGAGTCTGACGGCTACCGGGCCGTCGGAGTGTTTCACCGCGTTCGAGACCAGTTCCGAGGTCAACAGCTCTGCCGTGTCGGCCAGTTCGAGGGAGTAGTTGTAGTCGAGGAGGGCCGTGCGGATCGTGCGGCGGGCGATGCGTGGGGCTCGGGGGTTGTTGGTCAGGTGGAGGTGGCATTCCCAGGTGGGGGTGGGGATGAGGGCTGGGGTCGGGGTGGCTTCGGGCATAGGGAACTCCGTTCCGGGTGAGATGGGGTGACGTGAAGGGGGGTGGTGGCAGTCGGTGGCCTGTCGCGGGCATGCTTCCGCGATGCGCTTCCAACTGCCGTGGGTAGCCTTTGCGTTACTGAATGTACTGGAATTGGGGGCTAATTTGGCCCCTCCTGGTGGAAGTTACGCCCAATCGTGGCTCAGTCGAACGCGCAAACGGCAGACTGCACACGACCGCTCGCGGAAGGAACGGCATGGCAGCGAGGACGTCGCCCACGGAGCGCCAGAGGCGGCTGGGGGCGGAGGTGCGCAGGATGCGCACGTCAGCGGGGATCTCCGCGGAGTACGCGGCGGGGCTGCTCGGTGTGGACCGAGGCAAGATCTCCCACATCGAGTCCGGAGTGCGCGCGATCAGCCCGGAACGGCTGCGCACCCTCGCCTGCAACTGCGACTGTCGGGACGAGCGGTACGTCGAGGCACTGGCCGAGATGGCTCAACCCGGCCAACGGGGCTGGTGGGACAAGTACCGCGGGTCACTCCCCCAAGGGCTGCTGGACATTGCCGAGTTGGAGGCGCACGCCGTCCGGATGCGGGCCGCGTACTCCATGCACATCCCCGGCCTCCTCCAGACCTCCGACCACGCCTTCGCCATCTTCCGGGTCGTCATCCCGCAACTGCCCGAGCATGAGGTCGCCCTGCGCCTGGCTCACCGCGTGGAGCGCCAGCACGTACTGGACGGCGACAATCCGCCCGAGCTCGTCGCCATCGTGCACGAGGCCGCGCTCAGGATGAGGTTCGGTGGGCGGGAGGTAGCTCGGGCCCAACTCGACCATCTGCTGAAGAAGTCCGAGCAGCCCAACATCACGCTGCTGGTCATCCCGTTCGAGGCGGGGGCGTTCCCCGGCGCGGGACAGACCGTGCTGTACGCGGAAGGGCCGGTGCCACAGCTCGACACCGTACAGATCGACAACTCGCACGGCCCCGACTTCCTGCACGCGGACACTCAATTGGCTAAGTACCGTGCCCACTTGGACTGGATGGAACGCATCGCCCTGTCACCGAAGGCGTCACGCGACCACATCCGAGACATCGCCAACAGCCTCTGAGGAGAAGCCAGATGAATGACATCAGCTGGGAAGAGCCCTTCTGCGGTGAGGGAAACTCCTGCTTCCGCCTCGGCATCGACGACAAGGACAACGCCTACATCGCCATAGCCGGCGCCGAAGACACCTACCTCACCGACACTCGCGAAGCGCTCCGCACCCTCATCCGTGACATCAAGGCGGGCAAGGCGGACCACCTGCTCTGACGGCCCGCCAGGGCCTGTACCGAAGGCGGCGGCCCGTATCGAAGGCGGCCGGGTGTACGACGACCCGTTCCGCCGCCGGCAGCGGAACGACATCTGACGCAGGATCACCGTCCGCCTGTGGGACGGCCGTTCGGCGGCCCCGTCACGGAGGCGAGCGCCCCCACTCGTTCTCGTCGGCGGGCGGCACGGTATGGTGCGCGATTGAGGGTTCAAGATCATTTATCGAGCCCCGGATGCTTTGCCGGACCATGCCGTACCGGCACTCGGGACCTGCACGACATCCGCCCCACAGCCAGGAACTCGTTCAGAAACATCTTTCTGGAGACACACCTGATGAAGCTCGCCAGACGTCTCGTCCTCACCACCACAGCTCTCGCCGCCGTGACCGCCGGCACGCTCTTCAGCGCGACGATCGGCCAGGCCACAACCTCGAAGCCCGCCGGCGCCGATACCGCCGCCCCCACCACGCCGAAGGTCCCCGACTCACTGAAGGTCCCTGATGGAAACCGGCTCACCGGTGTCTTCTCCGCCAAGGGTGTCCAGGTCTACACCTGCACCGACGGCGCCTGGAAGCTGCTGGAACCCGCCGCCACCCTCTCGGCCAAGAACGACAGCTCCCACCGCCCCGTCGCCCTCCACTCCCGCGGCCCCGTCTGGGTGTCGACGGTAGACGGCAGCGCGGTCAACGCCGCCGCCCTCGCCACCTCCCCCAAACCCGGCACCATCCCCGAACTCCTCCTGCAGTCCACCGCCACGCGCGGCACCGGGGTCTTCGCCGACGTCTCCTACATCCAGCGCCTCAACACCCGGGGCGGCGTCGCCCCCACCACCGCCTGCACGGGCACCGACCAGGTCAGCGTCCCCTACTCCGCCATCTACACCTTCTACAAGCCCGCCAAGTGATGCGGTAAGCGGTAAGAAGCAATGGCCGGGGCCCCTCGGGACGATCTCGAGGGGCCCCGCTGTGCAGTGCACCGGGCAGGATGCGAATCGGTGCGCCGGGCTGGGTGTACAGACCGGAGCCCGAGCTCGAACGGCTAGGGTGCTTCGTCGGTTCCGCTTGATCACCTTACGGAGATATTGATGAGCACACCGCCGCCCGCATCCCCTTCTCAGTTTCCCCGGGGACCGTACTCGGCGCAGGGCGGGCCCGCGTTTCCTCACCAGCCCCCCGCTCCGTACCCGGCGTATCCGTATCCGCCGCAGCCGTACGCCGGGGCGGCACCCATGGGTGGACCCCCTGCCCTCGTGTGCGAGGTGTGCGGGGCTGGGCCCGCGGCGCCCGTAAAGGTTCGCGGCCACCAAGGCATCGTCGTGATCATGCGCTTCCTTCGGCGCGAAGGTGCGTTCTGCCGGACCTGCGGGCTGGCCGTCTTCCGGCAAATGCAGGCGGACACTCTGCTGCAGGGCTGGTGGAGTCCGCTGTCCGCCTTCATCACGCCCATCACCTTGCTGATGAACCTTGGCGCCCTGTCCACCGTGCGCCGCATACCCCAGACACAGGTTCCAGGTTGGCGACCGCCACTTGATCCAGGCAAACCGGTGATCAAGCGTCCGGCAGGGCTGATCGCCGCCGTGCCGCTGGCAGCGGTGGCGGTGGCGCTGGTGGCCGTTCCTGTGCTGTTGGTCATCGGCCTGGTCGCGGGGGACGGCCGGCCGGAGCCGCTCACGGTCGGATCGTGCGCCCGCAACGACGGCTCCTGGAGCGACCAGGACCTGAAGACCGTGTCCTGCGGCTCGTCCGACGCGCAATTCCGTGTCACAGAACCGCCGGAGGCGGGTTGCCCCACCGGGGACCTGCTCGCCGGCCTGGAGTACAGCAAGGATCAAGCGACCACCCTCTGCTTGCATCCTCTCGAGCGCTGAGGACCCGCGCCAGCCTGCGTCAGTGGCGGTTGGAGGAGGTCGGCGGGTGCTGTCCCTGGAGCCTGCGGTAATTGCCGCCGCCCCGACCTGCGCCAGGCGGCCCGGAGCGCACGGGGCCTTCTCCTTCGGGCAGTTGTCGGGAGGGGCGGACTCGGCCTGCTGGCGTCAGCGCCAGGTGCACGAGGAAGGGCTGGGCCCCGGACAGGCGCAGCCGCTGCATGTGTACGGGCGTGAAGTGGTGCCGGATGGCGGTGGTCAGGTCCTCGCGGTCGGGGAGGAGGAGTACGGCTGTGCCCTCGGGGGTGAGGACACGGCGCAGTTCCGTCCACCAGCGGGAGGGGGCGGTGGCGAGCAGGCCGCGGGCGTGGACCTGGGTGTCCCAGGGCGGGTTGCACAGGACGCGGTCGACTGAGTCGTCGGGGAGGGGGAGGCGGCCGGCGTCGGAACGGCGGATGGCGACGGGCAACTCACCGGCGTTGGCGCGGGCCGCGGTGACCGCGTCCGCGGACAGGTCGAAGCCGTGGAAGTGGGCGTCGGGTTGGGCGAGTGCCGCCTCGATCAGCAGGGTGCCGGCCCCGCAGCACGGGTCGAGGACCGCGTGGCCTGGTCGGACGTCGGCCAGCACGGCCATGGCGGCGGCGAGCGGCGGGTGCAGGGTGCCCGGGATGGTGCGTTGCTTGTACGCGCGGCGGTGCAGCGGTCGGTCGTCGACCCGCAGCATGAGCGTGGCCCGCGTGCCGTCCAGGGTCAGCCGCCAGCCACAACAGCCCGGCGGGGGCGCGGTCCCCATGCGCCGGGAGTGGTAGGGGACGCCGAGCCGTCGCGCCAGGGCCTGGCCCACGACGTCCTCGGTGTCGTACCGGGTGAACGTGCGCCTGCCGAGGAAGGAGGCCGAGACGTCGATGCCGGTGATCCCCCGCGCTGATGCCGTCGCGCTGTGGCGGAGGGACAGGAGGTGGTCGGCGTCGGCGAGATGAGCGAGTTCGGTGAGTTCATGCAGGCGCTGTCGCGTTGTTCCGATGTCGGGGCGCTGTGCGGCGAGCAGGAACACGTCGTCCGCGGTGCGCAGCGGCGGCGTGGGCCGGTGCGAGCGGAAATGGACTTCGCGGTGGCGTAGATCGGTGACGGCGCCGAGCCCGGACCCGAGAACCTCGGCGGCGACCACGGCCTCCAGGCCGCGGAGGCAGCGCGCCACGAGGGGCGTGTGCATGGTGTTGTTCTTCTTCCACGTCAGCACTCGGGGCAGCGCTCCGCTGCCCCGCCTCGTCGGCGACGGGGGGATCCTCGCTTCGCCGACGGTGCCTAGCGGAGGTGGAAGAAGTACGTCATGGGCGGAAGTCTAACTGCCCTGCGGTCCTGGTGACTTCGAGAGGGAACCGCGACTGCGGACGGAGTTGCGGGTTGGCGCACGATCGCAGCCGCGCGGCGGGGCGCAGGCCACACAGCGGTGCGGGGAGTCGGCCCCCCGCGCCGCCCCCCCCTCCCCCAGCCGCCGGCGGCACTCGACGACGGAGCCGCAATGGCCGGCGAGGTCGTCAGGACGGCAGCGGCACCGCCCGGGCGTACGATCCCTCAGAATCCGGACGGACGCGGGACATTCGTGCTGATGTTGCCGTACACGGAATTGTCGCCGTAAGCGACCCTGATGAAGATGTTCGAGCTCCGGCCGCTGAAGCTCGCGGTCCTCGTCGTCCAGACGCCGTTGCACTCCTTGACCCGCTTGCTGTTCCCGGTGTCGGACGCGATGACATTCGCGTAGCCGCACACTCCGTCCGTACTGGAATCGAGCAACTGGAACTTCACCGTCTGCCAGTAGGCACCGTCAATGATGTTCTTTCCCCAGGTCACCGTGCAGTTCCGCGTCTTGGCGTGGACATTTCCGCTCCTGTCGTCCACGTGCAACGACTCGCAGGCGACGGTCTTGGTGCGGTCGCCGTCGTCGGCGGCGGCCGGAGCCGGCGCGACCGCCGCCCCCATGAGCGTCGCGGCCACTGCCAGTCCGGAGACGCCGAGGGCCTTTCTCCGGGATGTCGACATCGTGCGTACAGACATTGGTTTCCCCCTTCTGAGTTATCTGCGTGCTGCGGGGCCTTCGCCGTGATGGTCGTTTTTCCTGGTCTCACGGCTTGCCGGCACACGGCTTCGCGGGCCCTTCGAGCGCCTGCGCGCTTCGCACGTAAGACATCGTGGACGGAGGCCCTGTGTGAAAACCTTGTCGATATCTTGTCGCGGTTGTATGGACCTGCTGTGATGACCTTGCTCGATGTCGGCGGGCGGTGAACGGACAGAAGCCATGGTGGAGTTACGGCTGCTTGGCCCGGTGGAACTGCGGGTGGCAGGCCAGACAGTGCAGCTCGGGCCACCTTTGCGGCGCGCCTTCTTCGCCGTCCTCGCGGCTGAGGCCGACCGCTCGGTTTCCGCCGAGACGCTGATCCACCGGGTCTGGGGCGAGGATCCGCCGACGGAGGCCCGCGCCTCGCTCTACTCGCACGTCAGCCGTCTTCGCCGTGTCCTGGCCGATGCGGCCACCACTGTGGACCCCGGCGAGGAGGACGACGGCACGCCGCCGCAGTTGCTGCGCCTGGCTGGTGGCTATCTGCTGCAGGTCGCGCCGGACCGAGTCGACCTGCACCACTACCGGCAGTTGTCCGAGCAGGCGCGCGACCCCGCCCTCGCCGACGTGGCGCGAGCCGCGCTGCTGTTCCAAGCTCTCGGGCTGTGGCGTGGCGAACCACTGGCGGGAGTCCCCGGCCCGTGGGCGGCGCGCACCCGCGAGAGCTGGACGCAGCGGCGCATCGACACTTTCGTGGACTGGGCGAACGCGACGACCCGGTCGGGCAGCCCGGGCCTGGTGCTCGACCGGCTGCCCGATCTGGTGGCTGAGCACCCGCTGGTCGAGCCCCTGGTGACCGCGCTGATGCGGGCTCTGCAGGCGGTCGGCCGCGGCTCGGAGGCGCTGGCCTGCTACGCCGGATTGCGGGAGCGGCTGGCCGAGGAACTCGGCACCGACCCCGGGCCGGAGACACAGCAGGTCCACCAGGAACTACTGCGCGGCCATCACGCCACCCCGCATCGGTACACCGGAGACACCCGGCCGACAGGAGACACCGACGGGCCCCGGACACCGGAGCACCCCGCGACGCCGGTCGTCGCCGGTGCGACGCCGGACACCGGCGGGCCGACGGACACCGGCGCGGTCCCGGCCCCCCAGGCCGTTCCACGGCAACTCCCCGCCGGAGTCCTGGGGTTCGTCGGCCGGGAAAGCCATCTCAAACAGCTCGATGCGCTGCTTCCCCCACAGGACGACGAGGCAGCGGGGGCCACGGGCGTGATCACGGTGATGGCCGGTACGGCCGGTGTGGGCAAGACGGCCCTGGCCGTGCACTGGGCCCATCGGATGCGCGACCGATTTCCGGACGGGCAGTTGTACGTCGACCTCAGCGGCTTCGGGCCCACCGCACCGTTGCGACCGGTCGACGTCCTGGGCCGGTTCCTGCGCGCACTGGGCGTGCCGACGGAACAGGTGCCGGCCGAGCAGGAGGAGGCCGCGGCGCTGTACCGCTCCCTGCTGGCCGGCAAGCGCATGCTGGTCCTCCTCGACAACGCGGCCAGTGCGGACCAGGTACGACCGCTGCGGCCCGCGGCCCCCGGCTGCCTGGCGGTGGTCACCAGCCGCGACCGGTTGAGCGGTCTGGTGGCGCGTGACGGCGCCCGGTCGCTCGTCCTGGATGTGCTGACCGACGCGGAGGCCCACGACCTGCTGGCCCAGATGCTGGGCGAGGAGCGTGCCCGGTCCGACGCGGAGGCCGCGGCGTGGCTTGTCGAGTGGTGCGGCAG
Source organism: Streptomyces sp. NPDC048825 (assembly GCF_043198355.1). Taxonomy (NCBI): domain Bacteria; kingdom Bacillati; phylum Actinomycetota; class Actinomycetes; order Kitasatosporales; family Streptomycetaceae; genus Streptomyces; species Streptomyces sp. NPDC048825. The sequence goes on along the minus strand of NZ_JBICUR010000003.1, from coordinate 84,312 downwards.
ACTGCCCCTCGCCCTGCGGATCGCGGCCTCTGATGTGGCGGGCAGGGACAACCTCGGTCTGGCTCGGTACGCGGCCGAGCTGAAAGACACCGACCGGCTCGAATCGCTGGCTGTGGACGGCGACGCGCAGTCCGCCGTACGTACGGCCTTCGACCACTCGTACCGTGCTCTGCCGCCGGAGGCCCGGCGGATGTTCCGGCTGACCGCGTCCGCCCCCACCCCGGACGTGACCGCCGACGCGGCCGCCGCCCTCGCGGACGTAATGCCGCGGCAGGCCCACGAGGTGCTGGCCCGGCTGACGGCGGCGAGCCTCGTGCACCAGCAGTCGCCCGGCCGGTACTCGTTCCACGACCTGGTGCGCCTGTACGGCACCGAATGTGCCGAGGAGGAGAGCCCGGCCGACCGTGCCGAAGCGACGAGCCGCCTTCACAGGTACTACCTCGCCACGGTGACCGCCGCCTCACAGTTGCTTTATCCGGACAAACTGCGCCTGCCGGCCGATGCCGTAGGTGCGGCGGGCAGCACCGAGTCCGTACCGCAGCACGTCGCCACCGTGCTGAACGACGAGTCCGCGGCTCTGGACTGGCTCAACGCCGAACAGCCCAACATGCGTTCGGTCATCGAGGACGCCGCCCGGCATGGCTCCCGGAAGACCGCGTGGCTGCTCGCCGACAGGCTGCGCGGCTTCTTCTGGCTCGGGTCCCACGCTTCCGACTGGCTGACGGTGGCACAGGCCGGCCTGGCTGCCGCACGGGCCGACGGCAATGCATGGGCCGAGGGCGCGGCCCGGCTCAGTCTCGGGGACGCCTGTATGCGACAAGGCCGGTTCGGCAGTGCGCTGGAGCACTACACAGGTGCGCTGGCCTGCACCCAGAGCGTGGGATGGCGGGACGGGCAGGCAGCCGTTCTCAGCAACCTCGCCGGCGTGCACTGGGAACAGGGCCGTCCCCGCCAGGCGACCGATCACCTCACCCGAGCCCTGGTGATCAACGTCGAGACCGGCCGGGTCGCCGGACAGGCCGCCATCCTGGGGAACCTCGGCATCCTGTGCCGGGAACTCGGACAGCTGGACCGGTCCGCGGAATACCACAGACAGGCCCTCGCCCTCGACGAGAGGATCGGCTCCGCCGTGAACGCGGCCATCGACCTGGCCAATCTTGCCGAGGCGATCTGCCTGCAAGGACGCCTCGCTGAGGCGGAGCACCTCCTGCTACGGGCTCTGCACCTGCACCGGGAACTCGGCGACCGGGACACCGAGAGCTACACGCTGTACGTCCTGGCCCGGCTCCAGCGTGACCTGGACCGCCCTCGTCAGTCCCTCGACACCGCGCGGACAGCGCTCGCTCTCGCCCGGGAGAACGACCACACGCGGCATGAGGTGGATGCCCTGAACGCCTTGGCGAGCGCCCATCTGATGCTCGTCGATCACGAAAGGGCTCTCAGCCACTACGAGCAGGCGCTGCGGATCCTGCGGGAAACCGGGGAGGACCACTGCCACGCAGCGGTCGAGAGCCTCGTCGGACTGGCGGACACTCACCACCGCACCGGCCGTGGAACACCGGCCGCGGAACTGGCCCACCGCGCTCTCCACACGAGCCGCCGCACCGGATACCGCCTCCTGGAAGGTCAAGCCCTCACCATCCTCGCCGGTATCGCTCTCGTCGGCGGTGCGCCGTCCCAGGCCGCCGAACACGCCAAGCGCGCAGTGGAAGTTCACCGTGCCACCGGGCATCGCATGGGCCGGGTTCAGGCGCTGCACCAGCTCGCCAGGGCGGTACAGCAGACGCACGGGAACACCGCGGCCCTTTCCCTGAAGCGCGAGGCGGAGGCAATCCACCTGCGGATGAAAGCACGCTGACGCCCGGCCCGCGTGGGCCGCCCGCTTCCGGCATCAGACCGCGAAGCGCTCCGGGCCCTCGTCCGTGACATCAAGCGGGCAAGGCGGACCACCTCCTCTGACGGCCTGCACCTACGGCCCGTTCGGAAAGGGTGAAACATTTCCGGGAGTCCACCGCATCAATGAAGTGAGGACGGTACGGGGGATCGCCGAGGATCACGGGGGACGGGCATGAGACAGAGGGGCGAGGACGGCTACGCCGAGTTCGCTGCGGCGCGGGCCGGGCATCTCTATCGGTCGGCCTGTCTGCTCACCGGCGGTGACACCCATCTCGCCGAGGATCTTGTACAGGAGACCCTCGGGCGGCTGTACGTCAGCTGGCGGCGGGTGTCGCGTGTCGGGAATCCCGCGGGGTACGCGCAGACCGTCCTCACCCGTACGTTTCTCGCCCATCAGCGGCGGCGCAGCAGCACCGAGCGGGCCACCGACATCCTTCCCGACCTGGCCGATCCGCACAGCGCCGCCGACGACACGCCGTTGCGGCTGACCCTCGTGGAGGCGCTGGGGCAGCTGTCCGCCAAGGACCGGGCCGTCGTCGTCCTGCGGTACTGGGAGGACCGCAGCATCGAGGAGACGGCCGACGCGATGAACGTCAGCTCGGCCGCCGTGCGCACGCGCTGCGTGCGGGCCCTCGGCCGTCTGCGGGTGCTCCTCGGCGACGGCCTCAGCGAGTACGCGGCCCACTGAACGGACCCACCGCGAACCAGTGCGTTCCCCTTCCGACGACTTCCGACGACTTCCGACGACCTTGCAGAGATGGTGGTTTGCCATGCCCGTTGAAGATCACGAGAGCCACGACGTCGACACCGACCTTTTCGAGGACCGGCTCGGCATCGCCATGCGCCAAGCCGGCGACTTCTTCGAGGCCGACCGGAGTGGCCTCGTCGCCGCCGGAGCGGTACGCGGCCGCAGGCTCCTGCTGCGACGCCGGGCCGCCGTCGTGGGTGGCGTGGCCGCCGTCGCCCTCGTGGGGGTGGGCGGGACGCTGCTCGTGCCCTGGGGCGGGGCGGACAACGGGCGGCAGTCCGTGGCCGCCGGCCGGTCGACACCGACCGCTCCCGCTGAGAACGACGGCAAGGTCTCCGGTGCCGAGCTGGTCCACACCCTCAAGAAGCTGCTGCCGAAAGGGGAGTTCACCGAGGAGCAGGGGCGGGGTACGGACGCGGAGCCGCTGCCTTACGCCCAGGTCGTGTTCGACGACGGCAAGGGCCCAGGTGCCGTCTCCGTCGGCCTGAACCGGGTCGAGCCAGGGAGCGAGCAGGCCCGTCAGTGGACCGAGTGCCCGGACAGGAACCGGGTGTCGTACGACCGCTGCACCTCGAGCCGACTGTCCGACAACTCGACGCTCATGCTCTTCCAGGGGTACGAGTACCCGGACCGCCGCGTGGACACGAAGCGGTGGTCGGCCGATCTCGTCACCCCTCAGGGCCACCACATCAGCGTGAGCGAATGGAATGCCGCGGCGGAGAAGGACGCTCCGGTCAGCCGGGCCAACCCGCCGCTGTCCAGGGACCAGTTGAAGCAGGTGGTCACCGCCCCGGCCTGGCGTACCGCCATCGACGCCATCCCCGAGAACCCGAAGGGCCAGGACTCGAAGGGCGAGGACTCGAAGGGCGAGGGCTCGAACGCCCAGGCGCCGGAGAACACCCCGACCACGCCTCCGGGTGCCGACGGTGCCGCGATCAGTCAGACGCTCGCCTCCCTGCTCCCCAAGAACGTCGACGTGGTCTCGAAGGGCGGCCAGGAGACCGAGTACGCGTATCTCGTGGTCGACGACGGGAAGGGGAAGGGCCTGGTCCAGGTCAACGTGCAGCCCGATATGTCGGATGTCGAGCACGAGCTCTTCGGGGCCGACGCGGAAACGCTGCCCGACGGCACGAAGGTCGCCACGAGCCAGGGTCCGGGCGAGAAGGGGGCCACGGGCGTCGTCATATGGACCGTCGACACCATCAGGACCGATGGCCGGCGCGTGGTGATCAGCGCCTTCAACTCCGGTACGCAGCAGGGCGCCGCGACCCGCGAGACGCCCGCGCTCACGATGGATCAGCTCAGGGAGATCGCCACGAGCCCGAAGTGGCAGCAGCTCGGGTGAAGGTGAACGCCCCGAGCCGCGCTCGACCTCGGGCAGGCCGGGTCAGAAGAACTCCGACCACGGCTGGTCCCAGACCTGCTTCACGCACAGGACGATGAACAGCAGCCCCGCAAGCACCAGCATGACGTTGCTGAGCGGGCCGTTGCGCCATTCCCTCGGCGTGCGGGAGGAGTTGAGGAGCCAGACCAGGGTGAGGGCGAGGAAGGGGAGGAAGGCCGCGCCCAGGACGCCGTACAGGATGATCAGGCGGAAAGGCTGGCCCTCGAACAGCAACACCATCGGGGGGAAGGTCAGCCACAGCAGGTACGCGCGGAACGGCCAGGACTTCTCGCGGGCGCCGGACGCCACCTCGTCGCCGGTGACCTCGCGGCGCGCCCGGTAGCGCTCGACGAAGTCCGCGAACATCAGGCTGACGCCGTGCCAGACGCCGATCAGCGAGGTGAACGACGTGGCGAAGAAGCCGATGAGGAAGAACTTCGACGTCGCCGTGCCGTACTCGTCCTCCAGGATGTCGCCGAGCTGGATGAGGCCCTTGTCGCCGCTCGCGATGGCGACGTTCGAGGCGTGGAGGAGTTCCGCGCCGACGATGAGCATGGCGATGACGAAGATGCCGGTCGTGGCGTACGCGACGCGGTTGTCGAGGCGCATCACCTTCATCCAGCCGGTGTTCGTCCAGCCCTTCGCGTTGACCCAATAGCCGTACGCGGCCAGGGTGATGGTGCCGCCGACGCCGCCGATCAGGCCGAGCGTGTTGAGGATGGAGTCCTTCTCGTCGGGGAGGACGGGGAGCAGGCCCGCGAAGGCGTCGCCGAGGTTCGGGGTGACGCGGATCGCCAAGTACACCGTCACCACGAACATGACGCCGACCAGCACCGTCATGACCTTCTCGAAGACGGCGTACTTGTTGAACCAGACGAACACCAGGCCGACCAACCCGGTGAGAATGGCCCACCACTTGAGGCCCATGACGTCCGGGAAGAGCGCCTGGAGTGGCAGGCCCGACGAGGACATCGCTGCCGCGCCGTATACGAAGCCCCAGATCACGAGGTACACGGCGAAGAACCACGTCGTCCAGCGGCCCAGGCTCGCCCAGCCCTCGAACAGGGTGCGGCCGGTGGACAGATGCCAGCGGCCCGCCGCCTCGGCCAGGGAGATCTTGACGAGGCAGCCGAGGATGGCGGCCCACAGGAGGGTGTAGCCGAAGTTCGAGCCGGCGATGAGGGTCGCGACGAGGTCGCCCGCGCCGACACCGGTGGCGGCGACCACGATGCCGGGGCCGATGTACTTCCAACTGGATTTACGGGGACTGGAGTTGCCCTCGCCCGACGCCACTTCCCCTGAGTTTCCCGCCGTCTTGCCGGTGTTTCCCGTGGTGTCCGCCATGCCGATCAAGAAAGCGCAAAGCGGGCGATGACACAAGGGGGCGTGCGTGTACGCACGATGGACCTTCGCCTGGTCTTGACCCGGTCATGCCATACCTTCACGATGAGCGCCACACCCGCACAGACGTCGCACTGAACCACCCCCCGCTCCAACCCCCCACCTTTCCGGAGACCCCGGAAGTCCTGGAGAAACTAGGAGACTCAATGCGGCTACGCATAAGAGGCAGGCGCACCGCCTTCCTCGGCACCCTCCTCGCGCTCGCCCTCGCGGCACCCATCAGCGCCACAACCAGCGCGTCCGGCGCGCCCGGTGGCGCACCGGCACCGGTGGCCGCGTCCGAGGCCGACGACGAGATCCGCCAGTACGAGATCCATCTGCACAACAACAGCGCGGCCACCCGTACGGCCATAGCCCGCACGGGCGTGACGGTGGACGAGGCCGACGAGGAGACCGTCGTCGTCTCGGGCCGCGCGTCCCAGGCCAAGAAGCTGAGCCGACTCGGTTACGAGGTCTCGCCGTTGGGCGGGGCTCCGGACCGGTCCAGCAGCGCGGACGCGGGCGTACTCGACTTCCCCTCCGCCGACTCGCGCTATCACAACTACGCCGAGATGAACACGGAGATCAGCCAGCGGCTCTCGGCGTACCCGAACATCATGAGCAGGCGCGTGATCGGGAAGTCGCACCAGGGCCGGGACATCGTCGCCATCAAGATCAGCGACAACGTCGCGACCGACGAGTCCGAGCCCGAAGTCCTGATGACCCACCACCAGCACGCGCGCGAGCACCTCACCGTGGAGATGGCCCTCTATCTGTTGCGTGAGCTGGGCGCCGGATACGGCTCCGACCAGCGCATCACGAACATGGTCAACAACCGCGAGATCTGGATCCTCCCGGACCTCAACCCGGACGGCGGCGAGTACGACATCGCGACCGGGCAGTATCGCTCGTGGCGCAAGAACCGGCAGCCCAACAGCGGTTCCTCGTACGTCGGTACGGACCTGAACCGCAACTGGGCCTATCGCTGGGGGTGCTGCGGCGGTTCCTCCGGTTCGCCTTCCTCCGACACCTACCGGGGTCCGGCGGCCGAGTCCGCGCCCGAGGTGAAGGTCGTCGCCGACTTCGTACGCAGCCGGGTCGTCGGCGGTACGCAGCAAATCAAGGCGGGCATCGACTTCCACACGTACAGCGAGCTGGTGCTGTGGCCCTTCGGCTACACGAACTCGGACACGACCACCGGCATGACGGCCGACGACCGCAACGCCTTCGCCACGGTCGGCGGGAAGATGGCCGCCAGCAACGGCTACACGGCCGAGCAGTCCAGCGACCTCTACATCACGGACGGCTCGATCGACGACTGGCTGTGGGGCAGTCAGAAGATCTTCGGCTACACCTTCGAGATGTATCCGTCATCGGCCGGCGGCGGCGGTTTCTACCCGCCCGACGAGGTCATCGAGCGCGAGACGTCCCGCAACCGGGACGCGGTGCTCCAACTGCTGGAGAACGCGGACTGTATGTACCGGTCCATAGGCAAGGAGGACCAGTACTGCTGACGGGTTGGTGTGCGTGAGGGTGCGCCCCGGCTTGACCCGGGGCGCACCCTCACTCCCCTGAACTACGCGTCTACTCCTGGAAGTACGCGTCCAGGACCTCGTCCAGCTCCTTCTCCCACGCCTTGACCTTGGCGCGGGACGGGATGCGGAGTTCGACCGGGTACCAACGGCGTTCGGGGGTGTGCACCGTGATGGTGTACCAACGGCCGAAGCGCGAGGTCTCCGACTCGACCGCGCCGATCTCGTCCCAGCGGAACTCGGCCTCATGATCGTCCAGGCGCAGTCGTACGCCGCGGTGGTCGGCGGTGATCTTCGCGCGGTAGTCGGAAGCCTCGAAGACGGGGCCGTCGGCGGGGGCCGCCTCCGAGTCGTCCGACTCCGACTCGGAGGTCTCCTCCGCCTCGCCCGAGGGATCCGCCTCGGCGGACTCCGCCGAGGCGCCCTCGTCGGAGACGTCGTCGGCCTGCTCGGCGGCCGTCTCCGCCTCCGTCTCCACGGAGGCGGTCTCTTCCGCTGCCGCGGTCTCCTCAGCCGGGTCCTTGGTGTCCTTGGGATCGACAGGGCGCGGGCCCGTGATGCCGGGGACGAACGCCGGGTCGGCTGCCGCGCCTTGCAAGGGCTGGATGCTGGGTCCTATGCGCTGCTCCACGGTGGGCAGTATGGCCGATGAAGCTGTGGCGTGGGGGGCCGGGGCGTCACTCGTCATTGAGCGCGCCCGGAATCCGTCCGGACAGCCGCTATACGAACACGCTCAGCGCCGCCGCCACCACGAACCCGGCGACAGAGAGCACCGATTCCAGGACCGTCCAGGTCTTGAGGGTGTCCCGTTCGGAGAGGCCGAAGTACTTGGCCACGATCCAGAAGCCGCCGTCGTTGACGTGCGAGGCGAAGATCGAGCCTGCCGAGATCGCCATGATGACCAGGGCGACGAAGGCCTGGGAGTGGTCGCCCTCCGACAGCAGTGGCGCCACGATGCCCGCAGTCGTCACGATCGCGACCGTCGCCGAGCCCTGGGCCACGCGCAGCACCAGCGAGATCAGATACGAGAGCACGAGCACCGGCAGGCCCACGTCGTTGAAGGTGTCCGACAGGGCCTGCGCGACCCCACTGCCCTTGAGCACGGCGCCGAAGATCCCGCCCGCGCCGACCACCAGCAGGATGTTGCCGACCGGCTTGAGGGAGGCGGTCGACACGGTCTCCAGGGACTTGCGGGACCAGCCGCGGCGGATGCCGAGAAGGTAGTACGCGAGCAGCAGCGCGAGGGTGAGCGCGACGAAGGGGTGGCCGAAGAACTCGATCACGCTGCGGCCGGTGGAGGGGTCGAAGGCGATGGAGGAGAAGGTTGCCAGAAGGATCAGGAGCAGCGGGGTGCCGATGATCGCGAACACGATGCCCAGCGGAACCGGCTTCTCCGGTGGCGTCACACCGTCCTTGCGCTGCTCTTCTGCGAGCGCCGCCTTCGCCTCGTCGGCGGCCTCGACCATGTCCTGCGGTACGGGGACGAAGAGCCGCTTGCCGATCCACGCGGACCAGGCCCAGGCGGCGAGCACGGCGGGTATGCCGCAGACGATGCCCATCAGGATGACCCAGCCGAGGTCGACCTTCAGCAGTCCGGCGGCAGCGACGGGGCCGGGGTGCGGCGGCAGGAAGGCATGGGTCATGGACAGTCCGGCGAGCAGCGGCATCGCGTAGAGCACGATCGACTTGCCGCCGCGCTTGGCCGCCGCGTACACGATCGGCGCGAGCACGAAGATGCCGACGTCGAAGAAGACCGGGATGCCGAAGATCAGGCCGGTCAGGCCCATGGCGAGCGGGGCGCGCTTCTCGCCGAAGAGGCCCAGCAGCCTGGAGGCGAGCACCTCGGCTCCGCCGGAGACTTCGAGCACGGCGCCGAGCATGGTGCCCAGGCCGATGATGATCGCGACATGGCCGAGTGTGCCGCCCATCCCGTCTTCGATGAGCGAGACGGCGTCGGACCGCTGGACGGTGCCGAAGAGTTCGGTGACGGAGAGGCCGGCCGCGAGGCCGACGGCTATGGAGACCGCGAGCAGGGCGACGAACGGCTGGAGTCTGATCTTGATGATCAGGACGAGCAGAAGCACGATGCCGAGCGCCGCGATGGTCAGCAGTCCGGCGGTTCCGTCGATGAGCGTGAGCAGGCCGCCGGTGTGGGGTGGGGGCTCTGGGGTCTCCGCGGCGAGGGGTGTGGCTATGAGGGGGGATGACATGGAGGGGGGCCTCTTCTTAAGTGCATTGATCTTTCGGGCAGGGGGGATCGCGGTGCGGCGGCCCAGGATGGAGAGCTTGGGGGAGGGCGCCGCACCGTGATGGCGTACGGGGTGCGGGAGTTGAAGGGGGGCGTCGGCCACGTACCGGCGGCGTCAGCTGCGTACCGGCGGCATCAGCCCCGGACCGGCGACGTCAGCCCAGTACGGCCAGCGCGTCGATCTCGATGAGGAGGCCCGCGGGCAGGCCGACGTAGACGGTCGTGCGGGCGGCGGGCGGAGCGGTGAGGTTCTGCTCCTCGAAGTACTGGTTGTAGATGCCGTTCATCTCGGCGAAGTGGTCGACGTCCGTGAGGTAGACCCGGACCATCATCACGTCGTTCCAGGTGGCGCCGCCCTCTTCGAGGACCGACTTGACGTTGGCGAGGGTCTGGAGGGTCTGCTCGCGCAGGGTGGGCCCGGCGGGCGTCGGCGGCTGCCCCTCCACGGCGGGCAGAAAACCGACCTGCCCGGCGACCTGGAGGATGTTCCCCTTCTTGACGCCGTGCGAGAACTTCGCGGGCGGGGTGGTGTGGGTCTTCGGGGTGAGGGCGATCTTTTCCGTCATGAATTCGCTTCCTTGAGGGGGGCGGTGCCGGAGTACTCGCGGCTGATGGCCTCGGCGGTACGGCGCACCAGTGGGAGCAGCGTAAGGAGTTCGTCGGCGGTGACGACGACGTTCGGCGCGGAGACCGACATGGCGGCCACGACGCGACCGTCGGTGCCACGGATGGGGGCGCCCACGCAGTTGATGGACTCCTCGTGGCCGCCGAGGTCGGTGGCCCAGCCCTGTTCGCGTACCGCCGCCAGCTCCCTGAGGAAAGCGGGGGCGTTGGGGATCGAACGGGCCGTGTACATGGGGTAGTCGAGCTTCTCCGCGAGGACGCGGCGCTCGGACTCGGGCAGATCGGCCAGGAGCAGCTTCGCGACGGCGGCGACGGTGATGGCGACGGGCTTGCCGATGCGGGAGTACATGCGCACCGGGTAGCGGCTCTCGACCTTGTCGATGTAGAGGACCTCGCCCTCCTCGTACACGGCCAGGTGGACCGTGTGACCGCACTGCTCGTTGAGGCGTACGAGGTGGGGGTGGGCGATCTCCCGGATGTCCAGGTTCTCGACGGCTTCCTGGGCGAGGGCGAAGAGGCGGGCGCCGAGGCGGTAGCGCTGGTCGGACTGGCGGTAGACGAGGCCGTGCTCGTGGAGGGTGCGCAGGAGCCGGAGCGCGGTGGACTTGTGGACGCCGAGCCGTTCGGCGACCCGGCCGAGGTCGGCGGGGCCCTCGGCGAGGAGCGGCAGGATGCTCAGGGCACGATCGACGGTCTGGCTCATGGGGTACGTACCTCCTCCTTGGCCCGCGTCCACCCGGGGCCGAGTCGAAGTGTCCCCCACGCCCTGTCGTCCAGCGCGACCAGCCGGTCGGCGTGCTCGCGGGCGGGAGGGGCCCCGAGATCCCCGGGCACGGTGAGCACGGCGGCGGCCATGAGATGCCCGTGCCGGATGCGGTCCCGCACGGGGAGCCCGCGAAGGGTCGCGGACAGGAAGCCCGCGGCGAAGGCGTCCCCGGCGCCGACGTGGGCGACGACGTCGACGCGGAGGGCGGGGACGTGGGTGACGGTGTCGGGGCCGTGGAGCCGACCGGCCGCGCCCGCTCCCGGACGACGGACGGCCCCGGCTTCGCCGGACGTGGCCTCGTGCGACTCGCGTTCGAAGACGGTGGCGCCCCGGCCGCCCTCCTTGACGACCAGCAGGCGCGGCTCGGGCAGCGTCATGCGGATCGCCGCGGAGCCGCCGGTGACGCCCCAGGCGGCCTCGGCCTCGTCGGCGCCCACGAAGACGATGTCGCCGGCGCGGGCGAGGCTGAGGAGGATGGCGCCCGCCTCGGAGCGGTTGCGCCAGAGGTCCACGCGGTAGTTGACGTCGAAGGAGACGAGCGGGCGGCCGGGGCGGGGTGCCGTGAGGTCCTCGAGAAGGGCGAGGCAGTCGTCGGAGAGGGCGGCGGTGATGCCGGAGAGGTGGAGCACGCGGCCGGAGCGGATCTCTTCGCCCGGCATGTTCGCGGGGGACATCGCGGAGGCGGCGGAACCCGTGCGGTAGTAGACGACCTCGGCGGCCGGGTCACCCTCGGCGCCCTCGTCGGAGCCCTCGGCGCCCTCGTCGAAGCCCCCGGCCCCGTCGAAGCCCCCGGTGGCGTCGGAGGCCCCGGTGGCGTCCGGTTCACGGAGATTCCCCGAATCACGCACGCCGTCCGCGTCCCGCGACCCCTTCGCCCCGCCTTCGCCCCGCGCAGGGCCCGCGTCCGCTGTAAGCACACGCTCCCCCGCCGTACGGAAGTAGATTCCCGTGGGCCGGGACGGGTCGAACCGGACCGCGCTCGTGTCGACGCCGTGGGCCGCGATCCGCTCCACCAGGTGCCGGCCGAAGCCGTCGTCGCCGACCCGGCTGACCCATTTCACCGAGTGCCCGGCGGCAGCCAGCCCGCACGCCACGTTGGACTCCGCGCCGCCGATGCCCCGGTCGAAGGACGGTACGTCGGCGAGACGCCCCGGCCGGGAGGGCAGGAACGTGACCATGGACTCGCCGAGCGTGACGACGTCCACGGCAGCTTCGGCGCGAGCGGGTCCGGTAGGGGTAACGATGGCGGAGGCTCCTCGTGGGTTCGCGGGTCGCAGCGGCTCCGTTGACCCGGCGTTGGCCGAGATGTTAGACAGCAGGGAGCGCTATACGCAATGAGCGTTGCATATAATGCAATACCTCAGGAACAGGGAGGCTCCATGGCCGCCGACACCCCCGGCGACACCGCCGAAGAAGGCGCACAACGTCTCGCCGCGCTCGCGGAGGAACGCGTGGACCACCGCTTCAAGGGCCTCCCTCCCGATGCCGACGGCCTGACGATCGGCGAGCTGACCGCCCAGCGCCGCAACCTCTTCACCGACGGCTTCACCACCCCCGTCCTCGCCCTCTCCGCCGAGCGCCTGGAGCACAACCTCCAGCTCATGGAGACGTACGCGACCCGCCACGGCCTCGCCTTCGCCCCGCACGGCAAGACCTCGATGGCGCCCCAGCTCTTCCACCGCCAGATCGAGTACGGGGCGTGGGGCATCACGCTGGCCGTACCGCACCAGGTGCGGGTGGCCCGCGCCTTCGGCATCCAACGCGTCTTCCTGGCCAACGAGCTGGTGGACACGGCCGCGCTGAAGTGGGTCGCGTCCGAGCTCGCCGCCGACCCGTCCTTCCGGCTCATCTGCTACGTCGACTCCGTGCACGGCGTCGAGCTGATGGACGCGGCGCTGCACTCATCCCGCAGCGGATCCGCACGCCCCGTGGACGTGGTCGTCGAACTGGCCGCAGGCGACGACGCCCGCACCGGCGTCCGTACGGAGGCGGAGTGCGTGGCGGTCGCCGACGCGGTGGCCGCGGCGGACTCGCTGAGGCTTGTGGGCGTGGCGGGCTACGAGGGCGAGGTGCCGGACGCGAACCCGGAGCGCGTGCACGCATGGCTGCGGCGTCTTGTCGCGCTGGCCGCCGACTTCGACAAGGCGGGCCGCTTCGCCGGAGCAGACCTGGAGGAGATCGTGGTCAGCGCGGGCGGCAGCGCCTGGTTCGACGCGGTGGCCGACGTCTTCGACGGGATCGCCGAGCTCTCCCTGCCCGTACTGAAGTTGCTCCGCTCCGGCGCTTACGTCTCGCACGACGACGGCCACTACCGCCGGATCACCCCCTTCAACCGCGTGCCCGAGGAGGGCGCCCTCCACCCCGCCTTCCGCCTCTGGGCCCAGGTCGTCTCCCGCCCCTCCCCCGAACAGGCCTTCATCAACGCGGGCAAGCGGGACGCGGCGTACGACCTGGACCTCCCCTTCGCCCAAGTGGTCCGCTCCGGTGCCGAGGAGCGCCCGGCAACCGGAATCACGGTCACCGGCCTCTCCGACCAGCACGGCTGGCTCCGTACGGCCCCGGAGGCGGAGCTACGAGTCGGCGACTGGCTCGGGCTGGGCCTCTCCCACCCGTGCACGTCCTTCGACAAGTGGCAGCTGATTCCGCTCGTGGAGGCGGACGGCACAGTCGTGGACTACATCCGCACCTACTTCTGAGACCTCCTGGGAGCCCGGCATGGACCTCGTGATCCGCGACGCGGAAGTCGTCGACGGCAGCGGTGAGCCCTCCTACCGCGCCGATGTGGCCGTGGAGGACGGCAGGATCACCGCGATCGTCAAGGAGGCCGCGGCGGCCGGCTGTCTGCGGCCCACCGCCACCCGCGTTCTCGACGCCGAAGGCCTCGTCCTCTCCCCCGGCTTCATCGACATGCACGCCCACAGCGACCTCGCCCTGCTGAGGGACCCGGACCACAGTGCGAAGGCCGCCCAGGGGGTGACCCTCGAAGTCATCGGCCAGGACGGGCTGTCGTATGCGCCGGTCGACGACCGTACGCTCGCCGAGGTGCGCCGCGCGATCACCGGCTGGAACGGCCACGGCGACGACATCGACTTCACCTGGCGTTCCGTGGGCGAGTATCTGGACCGCCTCGACCACGGCTTCGACGGCGAGGGCATCGCGGTGAACGCGGCGTACCTCATCCCCCAGGGCACCGTCCGCATGCTGGCCGTCGGCTGGGACGACCGCGAGGCGACGCCCCAAGAGCTGGACAGGATGCGGCAGCTGGTGGCCGAGGGACTGCGCGAGGGCGCGGTAGGACTGTCGTCCGGGCTTACGTACACCCCCGGCATGTACGCCAAGGACGCGGAACTCACCGAACTGTGCCGGGTGGTGGCCGAGTACGACGGCTACTACTGCCCGCATCACCGTTCGTACGGAGCGGGTGCCCTGGACGCGTACAAGGAGATGGTGGAGCTGACCCGCACGGCGAACTGCTCCCTCCATCTCGCCCACGCCACCATGAACTTCGGCGTGAACAAGGGGAAGGCCCCGGACCTGCTGGCGCTCCTCGACGAGACGCTGGCCTCGGGGGCCGACATCAGCCTCGACACGTACCCGTACACCCCCGGCAGCACGACTCTCGCGGCGATGCTGCCCAGTTGGGCGAGCGAGGGCGGCCCGGAGGCGACCCTCGCCCGGCTGAAGGACGAGGACACGGCCGAACGGATCCGCCACCACATGGAGGTCGTGGGCGCGGACGGCTGCCACGGCGTCCCCATCGAGTGGGACACCATCGAGATCTCGGGCGTATCCGACCCGGCCCTGGCGCCCTACGTGGGCCGCACGGTCCAGCAGTCGGCCGACGAGCGCGGCGAGAGCCCCTGGACCACCGCCCGCCGCCTCCTCCTCGACGACGGCCTCGGCTCGACGATCCTGCAGCACGTCGGCCACGAGGAGAACGTCCAGCAGATCATGCGCCACCCCGTCCACACCGGTGGCTCGGACGGCATCCTCCAGGGCGACAAGCCGCATCCGCGCGCGTACGGGACCTTCCCGCAGTACCTCGGCCGGTACGTACGGGAGTTGGGCGTCCTCGGACTGGAGGAGTGCGTCGCGCATCTCACCTCGCGCCCGGCGGCCCGGCTGAGGCTGCCGGACCGCGGGCTGGTGCGCGAGGGGTACCGGGCCGACCTGGTCCTCTTCGACCCGGCCACGGTCGCCGCGGGCTCTACGTTCGACGCGCCGCGCACGCTCCCGGTCGGCATCCCGTACGTCCTGGTCGACGGCCGTTTCGTCATCGAGGACGGCCGGCGCACTGACGTACTGGCGGGGCGGGCGGTCCGCCGGACTGCCACGTGACCGCCCGCCCTTCCGGAAGCTACGGCTTGGGCAGGGTGCACCCGGGCCGGCTCAGGTCGATCTTGTTGTCGAGCCCGACGCAGGGGACGATCTGGTACGTCTGCTGCCCGTAGTTGATGCCCTCGCGGACGGTGATGTTGCCGCTCTCGTCGACCTCACACGGGTTGTTGTCGGTGCAGCGGGCGCCGTCCTCGTTGCCGGTGTTGTTGACGGCGACGACCTTGCCGGTGGCGTCGTCGACCACGGGCGAACCGGACGTACCGCCGATGGTGTCGCAGGCGGAGGTGTAGCGGACCGAGTCCTTCCAGGTCCAGGCACCCTCGCGCAGGCGGTACGCGAAGCCGTCCACGCTGCAGCTGTAGATCCGCTTCCAGTAACCGGAGACGACACTGATGGCGGTTCCGGCGGCCGGGCGCGTGGCGTTGAGCTCCAGGGCCTGGATGTCGTACGAGTCCTGGATCTGCTTGTACGTGCTGGTCAGCTGGTACAGCGACACGTCGGTGTCCGTCATCGTCGCGTACGCGATCTTGTCGGCCCGGAGTGTCGCTACGCGCGTACCCGCCGAGTTGAGCAGCCCGAAGGTGCGGCTGGACGGCTGGTCGACGATGACCTCGCCGGGCTCCGGGAAGCCTGCCTCCAGGCAGTGGCCGTTGGACATCACCAGGGCCGGGTCGTTGTCCTCGGAGTCGGGGAGCCGGATGACCGATCCCGAACAGTTGCTGAGCGAGACCGTGCCGGCGAAGTCCACGGCCTGGGCCTTCGGCGCGGTGACCCGGGACAGGTTCGCCGTGGTGGACGTGACCACGTCATGGGCCACCGATGTGACGGTGTCCGTGTCCACGCCCTTGCCCGCGGTCGAGGCCGTGGGCCCGGCCGCGCCGGCTGTTGCCGCACCGGCCGGTACCGCGCCGAGCCCGGCAAGCGCCAGGGCGCTGAGCGCGGCGACGAGAGGCTTTCTCATGTGGGGGGTCCCCTCTTACGACTTGGGCGACCGGAGAATTTCCGGCCGCCCGCTGCATTGTCATGCGCATTGTGATCGTAGAGGGGCGTATGAGCAAGGAGTTGTATCGCGCCGCCGGTTGGGGTCGGTTCACGCCGTACGGCCCAGCGGTTGCCGCTACTTGGGACGCTTGGTGGCTCCCTGCCCCCGACCGGCGTTGCCATTCCCCCTGTCCGGCTCGCTCGTGGGGGCGGCGGCCGTAGTCGAGGGTGTCCCTGTGTCGGGTTCGCCGGAGTCACCGGATCCGGCGGAACGGGAGTCGCTCGGCGAAGGGCTCACCGAGGCTTTGTCCGACGCACCGGATGACGCCCCGTCCGAGGCCTTGGGTGACGCTCCTGACGGGTCGTCGACCAACGGGGCGGTCGAGCCCGGTTCGCCCGAGACCGAGGAGGACTGCTTGGCCTTCGGCCCATCTTGGTCCTCCTTCTCGGAGGACTCGGAACCGAAGAGTCCAGAGATCACGACGGCGAAGATCCCGACGCCGGCCACACCGGCGGCCACGGCTACGCGCCTCTTCATCCGGACCCGGCGGCGACGCATCAGGCGCTCGTGACGCCCTACGTCATCGGGGAGACTCGCGTCCCCTGCATCCTCCACGTCCTCCGCGGGCTCGATGCGGATCGTCTCGTCGTACGCGTTCTGCCACCCGTGCGCGACCGCCGGGTCCGCGTACTCGTTGTACGGGGGACCCGTGTCGCCGCGCGGGTGGTACACAGGCGGCGCGTCTTGGCCTTCGACGTTCTCCCGGTACGCGTCGTTCACGGCGTGCGCACCGGCTGTCTTATTCGCGGCGTAGTCGTCGTGCGTACTTCTGCCGCGTTCTGCGTCCGGAACATGGTGGGTGATTGTAGAGAAAAGAGGTGCCCGTGATGTAACTGAAGACCATATCCACCCAAAGCACCACGTCTCGCGTGGTGGAAAACACGTCCCACGGAGCGTTACGCGGCCGTAAGCTCGCGGACATGCAGGTGATCCAGTCGACCAAGCTCGCCAACGTCTGTTACGAGATCCGGGGCCCGGTTCTCGAGGAGGCGATGCGACTCGAGGCGGCCGGTCACCGCATCCTGAAGCTGAACACGGGGAACCCGGCCGCATTCGGCTTCGAATGCCCGCCCGAGATCCTCGAGGACATCCTCCGCAACGTGTCGTCGGCGCACGGCTACGGCGACGCGAAGGGCCTGCTGGCCGCGCGCCGCGCAGTCGTCATGCACAACCAGACCCTCGGCATCGAGACGGACGTCGAGCACGTCTTCATCGGCAACGGCGTCTCCGAGCTGATCGTGATGGCGATGCAGGGCCTGCTCGACGACGGCGACGAGGTCCTCGTACCGGCGCCCGACTACCCGCTGTGGACGGCCGCGGTGTCACTGTCCGGCGGTACGGCCGTGCACTACCGCTGCGACGAGCAGTCCGACTGGATGCCGGACCTCGCCGACATCGAGCGGAAGGTCACCGACCGGACCAAGGCGCTCGTGATCATCAACCCGAACAATCCGACGGGCGCGGTGTACGACGAGGCGATGCTGCGCGGGCTGACGGACATCGCACGCCGGCACAACCTGCTCGTCTGCTCCGACGAGATCTACGACAAGATCCTTTACGACGACGCCACGCACACCGCGACCGCCAAGATCGCCCCGGATCTGCTGACGCTCACCTTCAACGGGATGTCGAAGGCATATCGCGTGGCGGGCTACCGGGTGGGCTGGATGTCGATCTCCGGGCCGCGGGCGCACGCCGACTCCTACATCGAGGGGCTGACGATCCTGGCGAACATGCGACTCTGCGCGAACATGCCTGGTCAGCACGGGGTGGTCGCCGCATTGAGCGGCCGGCAGACGATCAACGAACTGGTGCTGCCCGGCGGGCGGCTGCGGGAGCAGCGGGATGTGGCGCATGAGCTGCTCACGCAGATTCCGGGCGTGACGTGCGTGAAGCCGAAGGGGGCGTTGTATCTCTTCCCGCGGCTCGATCCGAAGGTGTTCAAGGTCAAGGACGACCGGCAGATGGTGCTGGATCTGCTGCGGGCCGAGAAGATCATGGTGGTGCAGGGTTCGGGGTTCAACTGGCCGGAGCCCGATCACTTCCGGGTGGTGACCTTGCCGACGGCGCGGGACCTGACGGACGCGGTGACGCGGATCGGGAACTTCCTCGACGGCTACAGTCAGCCGTGACGCTGCGTGTTCCTCTGAACCTCTTCCGCGAATCAGCTCAACTTTAGACTGAATCCAAGCTAGGATGGCTTCCTGTCGGAGCACAGGAGGCCGTCCCCCATGTACGAACCGATCCGCACCAAGTCGGTCCACACGCCGGCCGGTGCCGCCGACTTTCCGCACCGGTCGCGGGAGGAAGAGCTGGACATCCAGCTCGCCGGTCATCTCGCGGCGTTGCTCGCGGTGACGGATGAGCTGCGCGGGCTTGAGCCGTCGGCCGACCTGGACACGGCCGCCGAGCGGCTGGCCGGGCAGGTGGCGCGACTGCGGGGCGGCCGGCCGCCGGTCCGCACGTCGCAGGGCCTGCACGAGCCGCGGCTCATCTCGCTGCACGAGCGCGCCCATGCCCTCGCCGGGCGCGCCCTCGTCGTGGCGGCGTCCCGGGCGGACACCGCGGCGGCGATCCTTGCGGCGGAGCGCATGGATGCGCACGGTGCCGCCGGCGCCCGCGAACTCGCCCCGCACTGAGCCCTCCGGGCTCCCCTCGATCGGCCCCGGTCCGCGCGCACCCGCAGCGACGTGCGGACCGGGTGCCACGTCACTGCGTTCGCTTGGGCGGTTTGAAGCGTGCGGGTTGTTGGGTGGCTGGTCGCGCAGTTCCCCGCGCCCCTTGGGTTCGTGGTGGGTCGGGGCCGTGGGCCGGTGCGTCAGCCCGTCGCACGGGGGGCATACGGCCCTTCGGCTTCCCCAGGGCGCAGGTGGCCTGAGACAGAACCTACGCGACGGGCATACGACGCACCGGCCCACGTCCCCTCCCGCCGGTGGGAGGGCGCGGGTAGTTGAGGGTGCGGGAAGTCGCAGGCTTTTTAGGGGCGCGGGGAACTGCGCGACCAGCCACGACGCACCCGCAGCCGCGACACTACGTGTCACCCCACCCCCTGGCGGGGGCCTGGGGCGCAGCCCCAGTTTCGGGAAGGGGCGGGGCTGGGGAAGAGAACCCCTCCCGCCCCACCCCCGGCCTGGGGGCGATACCGGGACCGGCCAGTCACCCCCCGTTCATCCCCTTCGCCGGGGAATTTTGGATTCCGCGCGCACTCTCCCGGTGTGAGAAGAATCGTCGCAGTCGTCCTCGCGGTATTCCTGATCGGCGGAGTGGCAGCAGCCGTCGTCGCGGGCCGCGAAGGGCAGGACAAGAGCACGGCAACGAAGACCGTGCGAGGAGTGATCGGGTCGGAGAAGGCTGAGTTCTTCTCCGATCCCGACGTGGTGAAGGCCCTCGCTGCAAAGGGCTACACCGTGGAGACGGAGACGTCGGGTTCCTGGGCCATGGAGGACCTGGATCTGAAGGGATACGACTTCGCGTTTCCGGGCAGCCAGGCGCCCGCCGAGGAACTGGCGAAGAAGTACGGCGTACGGCAGCCACTGCCGCGCCCCTTCTACTCGCCCCTCGTGGTCGTGGCGCACCGCAACGCCGCCGAGGTGCTGGCCGCGAACGGACTCGCGACCGTCGGCAAGGGCAACGGCACCCTGAAGATGACCGCCTATCTGAAGGCCGCGCAGGCCAACAGGACCTGGCAGCAGCTCAAGGGCGCGGACCGGTACGGCGAACTGACGGGCACGTTGTTCGTGTCCACCACCGACCCGACCAGTTCGAACTCCGGCGCGCTCTACCTCGCCGCCGCCTCGTACGTGGCCGCCGGCGGCCGTGTCGCCGCCGACACCTCGGCCGTCGACGAGACCGCGCCTTTGATGCGCAAGCTGATCAGCGTCCAGGGCGCCCAGCAGACCAGCTCGGACGCGGCGTTCCGGGACTTCGTCAGCGGGGTCGGCAATCCGCTCGTCCTCGTGTACGAGTCCCAGGTCGCCTCGCTGCTCATGCGGGGCCAGTCCGTCGACGACCTGACCGTCCTCTACCCGGACACCACCGCCAACAGCGACCACACCGTCGTGCCCCTCTCCGAAGAGGGCCGCTCGCTCGGTGAACTCCTCAGCACCGACAAGGAGTTGCGCAAGCTGGCGGTGCGGCACGGGTTCCGGCCGCAGGACGCGAGCGCGGAGTTCACGGCGGCGACCGCCGCCCACACCACGTATCTCAACCAGAAGCTGACCGGCGTCCGGCAGGCGCCCGTGCCCGCCTCCAAGGTGCTGCACGAGATGGCACGTCAGGCCCGGGGCTAGGGGGAACAGCAAGTGACCAGTGACAACGAAGACTTCGTCCTCACTCCGCCCGAGCCCGTCGCGGCCGTGCCGAAGGACAAGGCTGGCGGGCTCGTACCCGTCGACGAGTCGGTCCGTACGGACATGGCACGCAAGGCCGAGGAGTACGTCGGCGGGCTCGCCGCCCTCGACGCCCGCTCCCCGGAGTTCGCGGGGAAGATCGGGGAGATCGTCGCCCTGGGCTCGGGCGAGATGCGTTCCGCGTCCGCGCAGTCCAACCGCATGCTGGACCGCACGATCCGCAGCCTGCCCGCGAACGGCGAGGACGCCCAGTCCCGCGTCTCCTCCTCGCTCGTCGAGCTGCGCCGTACGGTCGAGGACCTGGACCCGCGCGACCTGCCCGCGAGCAAGGGCCGCAAGCTGCTGTCCAGGCTCCCCGGCGGCAACAAGCTGCGCGACCACGTCGCCAAGTACGCCTCCGCACAAGGCACCTTGAACAAGATCGTTGGCTCCCTGCGCGGCGGCCAGGACGAACTGCGCCGCGACAACGCCGCCCTGCAGACCGAGCGCGTCCGCCTCTGGGACACGATGGGCAAGCTCCAGGAGTACGTCGTCCTGACGCAGGCCCTGGACGAGGCGGTCGAGCGGCACGTCACCGGCGTCGAGGCCACGGACCCGGCGCAGGCCGACACCCTCCGTGCGGATGTCCTCTTCCCGGTGCGCCAGAAGCACCAGGACCTGCTCACCCAGCTCGCGGTGTGCGCGCAGGGCTACCTGGCCATGGATGTCGTACGCCGCAACAACGAGGAACTGATCAAGGGCGTGGACCGCGCGGCCACCACCACCGTGTCCGCGCTGCGCATCTCGGTGATGCTGGCCTCCGCCCTCGACAACCAGCGCCAGGTCGTCGAGCAGGTCAACGCCCTGCGCGGCACGACGGAGGACCTCATCCGCGGCAACGCGGAGATGCTCGCCACGCAGTCCGGCGAGATCCAGCGCATCGCGGCTGACCCGGCGGTCGGCGCGGAGACGCTCCGCAGCGCCTTCCAGCAGATCTACCGGACGCTCGACACGATCGACACCTACAAGGTCCAGGCCACGGAGACGATGGCCGCCACGGTGGAGTCCCTGACCTCCGAACTCAAGCAGGCCTCCGCGTACTTGGAGCGGTCCCGCTCGCAGGGCGCGCTGGAAGGAGGGCTCGGATGAGCGGAAGAAAGACGCTCCTGGCCCTAGCCGCGCTCCTGGCCCTCACCACCGCCTGCACGGGGACCCCGAAGGAGGACGACGACTCGAAGCCGGAGGGCGAACCCGGTACCGTGCGCGTCCTTGCCTCCAGCGAGCTCGCCGACATGACCGAGGCCCTGGCCAGCGCCGACGTCCAGGGGGAAACGGGCGTCAAGCTCGAGTTCACGTACACCGGCACCCGCGACGCCGTCGACCAGCTCGCGTCCGGCCGGGCGGGCGGCCGGTACGACGCGGTATGGCTGGCGTCGAACGACTATCTGCGCCTCAACCCGGCAGCCGCGAAGAAGCTCGTGTCCGAGACCCCGATCATGGCCAGCCCGGTCGCGATCGGCGTCAGGTCCGACGTCGTGAAGCGCCTCGGCTGGAAGCCGGATGACGTCACCTGGTCCCAGGTGCAGCGAGCGGTCGCGGACGGCAAGCTGACGTACGGCATGACCGATCCGGCTCGCTCCAACTCCGGTTTCTCCGCGCTGGTCTCGGTGGCCTCGGCACTGTCCGGTGCCCAGTCGGCCCTGACGGACGACGACGTGCGGAAGGCCACGCCGGAGATGAAGAAGTTCTTCGCGGGGCAGAAGCTCACGTCCGGTTCCTCCGGCTGGCTGGCGTCCGCGTATGAGCGCCGGGGCACGGTGGACGCGCTCATCAACTACGAGTCGGTCCTCGCCAAGATGAAGGGCATGACGGTGATCCGGCCACGCGACGGCGTCCTCACGGCCGACTATCCGCTGTCCTCCCTCGCCGGCACGGACCCGGCCACCCGTGACCGGGTTCGCCGTGTCGCCGACCACCTGCGTAAACCTCTGAATCAGTGGTACATCGCGGACACCACCGGACGCCGCCCCGTCGTAGCCGCCGCGCTCGAGTCACACTCCCCCGGCCCGAACGACAGACGCCGCGAACTTCCCTTCCCCGCAAGCCGATCCGTCGCCGACGGGCTCCTCGACGCGTACGAGAACAAGCTGCGCCGGCCCTCGCGCACGGTGTACGTCCTCGACACCTCGGGTTCGATGCGCGAGGGCGGCCGGCTGGGTCGGCTGAAGAAGGCGCTCACCGCCCTGACGAGCGACTTCCGCGACCGTGAGGAGGTGACGCTGATGCCGTTCGGCTCCGCCGTCAAGAGCGTACGGACGCATGTGGTGCGGCCCGAGGACCCGCGGACGGGGCTCGACGGGATCCGCCGCGACACCGAGGCGCTCACGGCCTCCGGGGACACGGCGATCTATACGTCGCTGGAGAAGGCGTACGAGCATCTCGGCGCCGATGACGACACGTTCACGTCGATCGTGCTGATGACGGACGGCGAGAACACGGCGGGTGCGGGGCCGGAGCAGTTCGACGGCTTCTACGCCGGGCTGCCCGGCGAGCAGCGGGAGATCCCCGTCTTCTCGATCCTCTTCGGGGACTCCGACCGGGCCGAGCTCGAGCACATCGCCGAGCTCACCGGTGGCCGGCTTTTCGACGCCCAGAAGGGTTCGCTCGACGGTGCCTTCGAGGAGATCCGTGGCTACCAATAAGTTCGTGGTGTACCTGGAGTCCCGGAAGAACCTCACGGGCAGTGCGCTGGGGATCGCGGGCCTGGGCCTGACCTTCACGGGTCTGGCCGGGGCGTACTGGCCGGTCGTGGTCGCGGGTCTGTACGGGGCGGGCGCGCTGCTCGCGCCGCCGGAGCGCCCGCCGTTGCCGGACTTCCCCGATCCGTCGGCCCAGCTGGACGAGCTGCGCGACGACTTCGCCAAGCTGCGCGACTACCTGGCCGACGTCGAACTCCCGCCCGCGGCCTCCGGCCGCCTCACCGAGCTGACGGAACTCCTCACGGCCCTGCTCGCTCCCGGCTGGGTCACGGAGGTTCTGGCCCAGGACCCGGAGGGCGTGCACGCTCTGTCCCGGACAGTGCGCCAGGACGTTCCGGAGGCGGTGGACGCCTACGTGCGTGCCCGCTGGTGGACACGCCTGACTCCCGGCGCGGAACCGCCGGAGCGGCATCTGGAGCGCCAGCTCGCGCTGCTGCAGGGCGAGATGGAGACGCTGACGACGAGCCTCCGGGAGGTGGAGGCTCGTCGTCAGGAGTCGCATACGCGGTACCTGGAGGACCGGTCGTAGGCGGCTGCCGGTCGGCTCCTGGGGGTTTTCCGCCCCCCGGCCTCAGCCCAGGCGCTTCACCAGCGCACGGTACTCGTCCCACAGCTCCGTCGGCGTATGCGAGCCGAAGGTGTTGAGGTGGTCGGGGACCAGGGCCGCCTCCTCGCGCCAGACGTCCTTGTCGACCGTGAGGAGGAAGTCCAGCTCGGACTCGGAGAGGTCCAGACCCTCCGTGTCCAGGGCGGACTTCGCCGGAAGGATGCCGATCGGCGTCTCGACGCCCTCCGCCTTGCCGTCCAGCCGGTCCACGATCCACTTCAGGACACGGCTGTTCTCACCGAAGCCGGGCCACACGAACTTGCCCGCGTCGTTCTTGCGGAACCAGTTCACGTAGTAGATCTTCGGCAGCTTGGACGCGTCCTTGTCCTTGGCGACGTCGATCCAGTGCCCCATGTAGTCGCCCATGTTGTAGCCGCAGAACGGCAGCATGGCGAACGGGTCGCGGCGCAGTTCGCCGACCTTGCCCTCGGCGGCGGCCGTCTTCTCGGAGGCGACGTTCGCGCCGAGGAACACGCCGTGGTTCCAGTCGAAGGACTCCGTGACCAGCGGGACCGCGGTGGCACGACGGCCGCCGAACAGGATCGCCGAGATCGGCACGCCCTTCGGGTCCTCCCACTCGGGCGCGATGATCGGGCACTGGGAGGCGGGGACGGTGAAGCGGGCGTTGGGGTGGGCGGCGGGGGTCTCGGACTCGGGCGTCCAGTCGTTGCCCTTCCAGTCCGTGAGGTGGGCGGGCGTCTCCTCGGTCATCCCCTCCCACCAGATGTCGCCGTCGTCCGTCAGCGCGACGTTGGTGAAGACGGAGTTGCCCCACAGCGTCTTCATCGCGTTGGCGTTGGTGTGCTCACCGGTACCGGGCGCGACGCCGAAGAAACCGGCCTCGGGGTTGATGGCGTACAGACGGCCGTCCTCACCGAAGCGCATCCAGGCGATGTCGTCGCCGATGGTCTCGACGGTCCAGCCACGGACGGTGGGCTCCAGCATGGCGAGGTTGGTCTTGCCGCAGGCGCTCGGGAAGGCGGCGGCAACGTACTTCGACTCGCCCTGCGGCGGGGTCAGCTTCAGGATCAGCATGTGCTCGGCCAGCCAGCCCTCGTCGCGGGCCATGACGGAGGCTATGCGCAGGGCGTAGCACTTCTTGCCGAGCAGCGCGTTGCCGCCGTATCCGGAGCCGTACGACCAGATCTCGCGGGTCTCGGGGAAGTGCGAGATGTACTTGGTGGAGTTGCACGGCCACGGAACGTCTTCCTGGCCCTCCTCCAGCGGCGCCCCGAGCGTGTGCACGGCGCGCACGAAGAAGCCGTCGGAGCCCAGCTCGTCCAGGACCGACCGGCCCATACGCGTCATCGTGCGCATGGAGACGGCGACGTACGCGGAGTCGGTGATCTCGACGCCTATCGCGGAGAGGTCCGAGCCCAGCGGGCCCATGCAGAACGGCACGACGTACATGGTCCGGCCACGCATCGAGCCCCGGAAGACACCCTGCTCACCGGCGAAGATCTCCCGCATCTCGGCGGGGTCCTTCCAGTGGTTCGTAGGACCCGCGTCCTCCTCCTTCTCGGAGCAGATGAAGGTGCGGTCCTCGACCCGGGCGACATCGGTCGGGTCGGAGGCCGCGTAGTAGGAGTTCGGGCGTTTGATCGGGTCGAGTTTCTTGAAGGTGCCCTTACGGACGAGCTCCTCGCTCAGTCGCTCGTATTCCGCCTCTGAGCCGTCACACCAGACCACGTTGTCCGGCTGCGTGAGTTCCGCGATCTCGTTGACCCACGAGATCAGTTCCTGGTGGTTGGTGGGAACGGCAGGGGGAGCCGCGATGTCGCGCGCCACGATTGCTCCTAGATGAGGGTTTTGTTGTCGAGTGCCCCTTGGGGGCTGCGGCCCGGATGCTGTACGTCTGGATCATGGCGCTCATCCGGTGCCGACCGCACTCATATGATCATCCGACGGGTTTGCGCATATGTCCAGAGCGCCTCACACCTGAGCAGACGTGACCATCGCCACGCGATTCCCCCCGGGGGTTCACGGTTTATTATCCGCTTCGCCCCAATTCGCCGCAGTGGGGCGAGCCGCCCCGCCGTCAAACCTCGGTGAGAGGAAAGCCACTTGGCCCTTATCACAGGACCGAACTGATTCAGGACTTACGGTTCCGTAGGTACGATTCGCTTCATGACTGCGTCCGCCTCCGACGCGCCCTTGGACTCGCCGGTCGCCGGCCGCGTCTCCGCCGCGCTCTCCCACCTCCCGCATCCGGTCAAGCCCAAGCTCCGGGGCTGGCTGCATGCCGGGATGTTCCCGGCCGTGCTCGTCGCCGGCCTGGTCCTGACCGCGCTCACGGAATCGACGCGCGGACGCATAGCCTGCGGGATCTACGTCCTGACCGCCTGCCTGCTCTTCGGCGTGAGCGCCATCTACCACCGGGGAGACTGGTCACCGCGGGCCGACGGCGTACTGCGCCGGCTCGACCACGCGAACATCTTCCTGATCATCGCGGGGACGTACACACCGCTGACGATGCTGCTCCTGCCCGCCGCCAAGGGGCAGTGGCTGCTCTGGGGCATCTGGGCCGCGGCCACGGCGGGCATCCTCTTCCGGGTCTTCTGGGTCGGCGCCCCCCGCTGGCTCTACACCCCGTGCTACATCGCGATGGGCTGGGCGGCCGTCTTCTTCCTCCCCGACTTCATGCGCACGGGCGGGATCGCCGTCCTCGTGCTGGTGATCGTCGGCGGACTGCTCTACAGCGCGGGCGGCGTGATCTACGGCCTCAAGCGCCCCGACCCGTCACCGCGGTGGTTCGGCTTCCACGAAGTGTTCCACTCGCTCACGCTGGTGGCGTTCGTGACGCACTACATCGGGATCTCGATCGTGGCGTACCAACACGGGTGACCCGGTAACCCGACCTCACGTTCAGTGGCCGCGGCCTTCGAGCCGCGGCCATTTTTGCGTGCCCACTCATCGACCGACGTATTGACAGGCACTATCTTTTGATAGCTACTCTCATTTCATGGTTGCTATCACTCCACGGGCCGAGACCCGGCCCGACCCCCGCCGCTGGTGGGCCCTCGGTGCCCTCGTCGCGAGCATGCTCGTCCTCGGCTTCGACCTGACGATCCTCAACGTGGCGCTGCCGACGATGGCCGCGCAGCTGGATGCGAGCACGGGTGAGCTTCAGTGGATCGTGGACGCGTACATCGTCGTGTTCGCGGCGCTGATGCTGCCCGCCGGACTGCTCGGCGACCGCTTCGGACGGCGCAGGATGCTGATCGCGGGACTCCTCGTGTTCCTCGCCGGCGCCCTGTTCGGCACCCTCGCCGGCACGCCCGAGCTGGTCATCGCCGCCCGCACCGTCATGGGCATCGGCGCCGCGTCGGTGATGCCGCTCGGGCTGTCCGTACTGCCGTCGATGTTCGGCCCCGAGGAGCGCAGCAAGGCCGTCGCCGCCGTCACCGCCTCCATGGCGGCGGGCATGCCGCTCGGGCCACTCGTCGGCGGGCTGCTGCTCGACCACTACTGGTGGGGCTCCATCTTCCTGATCAACATCCCGTTGGTGGCCATCGGCGTCACCGCCTGTCTCCTGCTGCTGCCGGAGTCCCGCGACCCGGCCACGCCGCGCGTCGACCTCCTGTCCACCGCGTACAGCGCGCTCGGCCTCGGCGCGCTGGTCTTCGGCATCATCGAGGCGCCCGACCACGGCTGGGGCAGCCTGCTGGTCCTCGGCTCGTTCGCGCTGTCCGCGGCTCTGCTCGCCGCCCTCGTCGTACGGGAGCGCAGGGCCGTGCGGCCCATGCTCGACCTGAAGCTGCTCGGACACCGCGGCTTCCTGTTCAACAGTCTGGCCGCGACGCTCGGCGTCTTCATCTTCTCCGGGCTGCTGTTCATGCTGCCGACGTACTTCCAGGAGGTCGGCGGCAGCGACGCGTTCGGCACCGGGCTGCGGCTGCTGCCGCTGATGGGCGGTCTGATGGTCTCCGCGCGGGCGAGCACGCCCCTGGTGCAGCGCATGGGCCCGCGCCCGGTGGTCACCGCGGGCCTGGCGGTGCTGTGCTTCGCCGCGCTGCTCGGCTCGCGCACCGAGGCCGGCAGCGGCTACTGGTTCACCGCGCTCTGGCTGGTGATCGCGGGCCTCGGCTTCGGCTTCGCGATGGTGCCCGCGATGGACGCGGCGCTCGGCGGGATCCCCGCCGACGAGGCCGGCAGCGGATCCGGGCTGCTGATGACGCTGCGCCAGGTGGGCGGCGCGATCGGCATCGCGCTGCTCGGCAGCCTGGTCGCCGGTGCCTACGGCGACCGGATCGATACCTCGCGGCTCCCGGCCGAGGCCGCGGACGCGGCGCGCGAATCGCTGACCGGAGCGCACACGGTCGCCGAGCGGCTCGGCGTGCCGGGCCTCGCCCGCTCCGCCGACGCCGCGTATGTGGACGGTATGGGCGCGGTCCTGGTCGTGTGCGGCATCGCGGCTCTGGTGGCCGCGCTGCTGACGGCGGCGCTGCTCCCGAACGTGCGGCCCGCCAAGGCCTCCGGTGCCGACGAGGCCCCGGAGGGCGTCATGGCAGGTACGGAGGCCGATGGCCGACAATGACGAGCATGACCACGGCACGAACCTCTCTCCCCGAAGCCGCCCGGCACATGAGCCTGCGGGAGCGGAAGAAGCTCAAGACGCGCATCGCGATCAGGAACGCCACCTACGCGCTGATCGAGGAGCAGGGGTACGACGCGACGACCGTGGAACAGATCGCGGAGCGCGCGGATGTCTCGCCGAGCACCGTTTTCCGCTACTTCCCGGCCAAGGAGGACATCGTCCTCACGGACGAGTACGACCCCCTGGCGGAGGACCTGCTGCGTGCGCGTCCGGAGGACGAGAGCGTGCTGGACTCGCTGCGGTTCATCATCCGGCAGTCGCTGTCCATGGCGATCGCCGACGACCCGACCTTCGCGGAGCGGGAGATGAAGCTGCGTCTCCGCCTCATGGCTGAGATCCCGGCCGTGCGCTCCCGGGCCATGGAGAGCATGTCCGTCACGGGCCGCCTGATGTGCCGGGCGATCGCGCAGCGTACCGGGCGGGACGAGAACGACCTGGAGGTACGGGTCTACACGACGGGGCTGATGGGCGCGCTCCTCGAGGCGGCCATCTACTGGACCGAACACGACTACCAGGGCGACCTGCTGGACCTGCTCGACCGCACGCTCGACACCTTCAAGGACCTCCCCAGGCGATGACCCGGGCGACGGTCTCAGGGCGCCGGAAAAGGACCCGGCTGTCGCACCGCGGTCATGGCATCCTGACCCCGTGAACGGACCGGAGATCCACGTCGAGTTCGCCCCCGAGCTCAGCATGTTCGTGCCGCAGGCACGGCGGGCGGGGGCCACCGAGGTCGTCACGGACGGAGTCTCCACGCTCGGGCATGTCGTGGAGTCGCTGGGTGTGCCGTTGACGGAGGTCGGCGGGCTCGTCGTGGACGGGCGTGAGGTGTCCGTGTCGTACGTACCCGGCGCGGGCGAGTTTGTCGAGGTGCGGGCCGTCGCACGCCCCCAGCGGGTGCCGGGGGCGCCGCTGCGGTTCCTGCTCGACGTGCATCTCGGGACGCTTGCCCGGCGGCTGCGGCTGCTGGGCGTGGACGCCGCGTACGAGTCCACCGACATCGGCGACCCGGCCCTCGCCTCGCGCTCGGCGGCCGAGCGGCGCGTGATGCTCAGCCGGGACCGCGGTCTGCTGCGGCGGCGCGAGCTGTGGGCCGGCGCGTTCGTCTACAGCACGCGGCCCGATGACCAACTCCGGGACGTACTGGGGCGGTTCACGCCCGAGCTGAAGCCGTGGACGCGCTGCACGGCCTGCAACGGCCTGCTCAAGGAGGCCGTCAAGGAAGAGGTCGCCGACCGGCTCGAAGGCGGGACGCAGCGGTCGTACGACGTCTTCGCACAGTGCGAGGAATGTGGGCGCGTGTACTGGCGGGGCGCGCATCACGACCGCCTTGAGGCGATCGTGACGCGCGCCGTGTCCGAGTTCGGTTCCTGACCCGATCGTCTTTACGGCCCGTTTTCTGATGGTCGACCGGTGGCCGTACTGGCGGGCACGGGGGGGGTGGGGGCGCCGAAGCCATTGGCGGCGACGGAACCGGTGGCGGATCCGTTGCCCGACCCTCTCCGCCGAGGGAGCCTCCGGGAGGCGCTAAGAAACCAGCTTCTCCCGGAGGGACCCCGCATCCGTCACCGGTGCGTCGCAGGTGAACCGGCGGCAGACATACGCCGCCGGTTCGCCCTCGACCAGCGGGCGGTCGGCGAGGAGCGGGAGTTCGTCGCTGCCGGGGGTGCCCACCGCGACGACCGCGCCGGGGGCGGTGGCGAGGAGGGCCGTGCGGTGCAGTTCCCGCGTCGCCGGGGCGTCCGCCGGTCCGACCACGGCCACCTCCCGCGGCCCGTCGAGCAGGGCCTCCGCGGTCGCCAGCCCCCAGGCGATGAAGCGCGGAGCCCGCGGGCCGAGCGCCTTGACGACGCCCAACGCCCGTTCCGCGGCGACGCGATGGGGCTCGGCGCCGGTCTGGGCCGCGTAGCTCAACAGGGCACCGGCCGCCGCGCTCCACCCGGAGGGCGTGGCGCTGTCGGTCGGGTCCTGCGGGCGGCGGATCAGCTTCTCCGCGTCGGCGGCCGTGTCGTACAGGGCTCCCGACTCCTCGTCGACGAACCGCACCAGCACATGGTCGAGCAGGAACCCGGCGAACTCCAGCCAGACCCCCTCACCGGTCACCGAGGCGAGCGCCAGGAACCCCTCGGCAACATCCGCGTAGTCCTCCAGCACCCCCGCGTTCACACCGACCTGACCGTCCTTCGACGTACGGGCGAGCCGAGTCCGCTCGTCCAGATGCAGACGTACGAGAAGATCGGCTGCGCCCAGCGCGGCCTCCACAAGGTCGGGACGGTCGAAGTACGCACCGGTCTCCGCGAGGGCGGCGATCGCGAGCCCGTTCCAGGCGGCGACCACCTTGTCGTCACGGCCGGGAGCGGGCCGCTCTGCACGGGCCCGGCGGAGACGCTCCTTCACGGACTCGATCCGCTCGGCGTCGAACACGCCCTCCTGCTGCGGAAGTTGGAGAACGGAAGCACCCTCTTCGAAGGTGCCCTCCTCCGTCACGCCGAAGTACTGGGCAGCGAGCTCGGCGTCCTCGTCGCCGAGGACGTCGGCGAGCTGCCGAGGCGTCCACACGTAGTACGCGCCCTCGACATGCTTCCCGGTCCCGTCATCGCTGTCGGCGTCGAGCGCGGAGGCGAACCCGCCCTCGTTCGTACGGAGTTCGCGAACCATGAAGTCGGCGGTCTCCAGAGCGACACGACGCGCGAGATCGGAGCCGGTAGTCCGCCACAGGTGGGCGTACACACGGCACAGCAGCGCATTGTCATAGAGCATCTTCTCGAAGTGCGGCACGACCCACTCACGGTCCACGGAGTACCGCGCGAATCCGCCCCCGAGCTGGTCATAGATCCCACCGCGCGCCATCCGCTCACACGTGTCGCCGGCCATCTGCAACGCGCCCTCGGAACCGGTCCGGGCGTGATGCCGCAGCAGGAACTCGATGACCATGGACGGCGGGAACTTGGGCGCACCGCCAAAGCCGCCGCGCGCGGCATCGTACTCCCGGGTGAGCCCGAGCAGCGCCTGCGCGAGCTCCTCCTCACCGGGCACGGTCGTGTCCCCGTACGAGATCTCCCGCCCGGCGAGATCCCGCGCGATCTTCCCGGCGACCTCGGCAACCTCGTCCCGCCGGTCGGCCCAGGCACTGTGCACGCCCTCCAGCACCTGCCGGAAGGACGGCATGCCGTGCCGGGGCGCGGGCGGGAAGTACGTCCCGAAGTAGAACGGCTCGGCATCCGGAGTGAGGAACACGGTCATGGGCCAGCCGCCCTGCCCGGTCGCCGCCTGCACAGCCTCCATGTAGACGGCGTCCACGTCGGGGCGTTCCTCGCGGTCGACCTTGATGTTCACGAAGTGCGCGTTGAGGTAGTCGGCGGTCTCCTGGTCCTCGAACGACTCGTGAGCCATGACGTGACACCAGTGGCAGCTGCTATAGCCGACGCTCAGCAGCACCGGCACGCCACGCTTCCGCGCCTCCTCGAAGGCCTCGGCCGACCAGGGCCACCAGTCGACGGGGTTGTCGGCATGCTGGAGGAGGTACGGGGACGTCTCGTGAGCCAGTCGGTTCGGCATGAGGTCCATCCTGCCGCAGTACCCGGAATTCTCCCGACAAGCCGCACTCCGGCCGCCCCATACGGAACCCGCCCCGTTCACCCCCCCCGTACGGCACCGGCCCGCTTCTGTGATCGCCGCCCTCTCGCGCCGAAGTGCCGTCCGCAGGACACTTGACCGGAAAGCCATTGCTGGCGGAGGGGGACCTGACATGCGGGACAGCCATCGGGCTGAAGCCGAGCGGCTGTTGGCCCGGGCCGTGGAGGAGGAGGTTCGGCGGTCGGGCGGGCGGACCGACGGGAGTGTGCTGCTGTCGCGGGCGCGTGGGGCGCTGGACGCCATCGCGGGGACGGCGGCGGAGGAGTACGAGACGTACACGAAGGCGCTGGACGAGGCTGAGGCGGGCCGGCTGACGTTCGGGCAGCGGTATGCGCGTGAGGGTGCCGGGACCCCCCTGCTGGTCGCGGTCGTTGCCGCCGTCGCGGCTTGTGTGGCGGATCTGGCGCTCGGCACGAATGCGGGGACGGCGCTCGGTGCCGGAGCCGTGGTCGGTGTGGCGGGCGCCGCGGCGACTGTGGCGAAGGTGACCGCTTCGCATCTGCCGGCCGCGAGTCGCCGGGCCGGGGCTCTGGGGCAGCCGGGTGGGCCGGAACAGTTGCGGCTGCAGTGGCTGACGGCGCTGGAGGTGCGTGGTATCCGCCCGTTCCTGGACCAGCAGCGGGTGCTCAGCGCGTCGACCGGTCCGAAGCGGCAGGCGCCGCAGCTGCGGCGCACGGACAAGAGCGCGGCGGCGCGCAGACGCAGTGTCCTGGAGCGGTCCTTCGATCAACTCCCGGAGCCGGAGGGCCCGTTCGCGGGTCGCAGGCAGGAGCTGGGGCGGGTGGCGCAGTGGGTGCACGCGGCCCGCGCGAGTACGGAGACCAAGCCGACGGTGGTCGTACTGCACGGCGCGCCGGGCTCGGGCCGCAGCACGCTCGCCATCCGTGCGGCGCACGCGCTGAAGGACCAGTTCCGGGGCGCGTGCGTGGTCGACCTGCGCGGCGACAGTACGGACGAGCCGCCGCTGTCCACCCGTGACGCCCTGCTGCACCTGCTCAACCGGCTCGGCGCGTCCCGGGAGCAGTTGCTGTTCCGGGAGCGTTCCTCGCCGGACCAGCAGGTGCGGCGGCTGAGCGAGCTGTACCACCAGCATCTGACGGGCCTGCCGGTGACGATCGTGCTGGACGACGCGAGCGACGCGGAGCAGGTACGGACCCTTGTGCCCGAGCGCTCCGACAGCCTCGTCGTGGTCACGGCGCGCAAGCCGCTCGATCTGCCCGCCGATCTCCCCGCCTGGGTGCACCAGCTTCCCGTGGAAGCCCTGGACTCGGCGGGCGCCGAGGAGTTGCTGAAGGCCGCGGCGCAGGACGCCTCGGGTCCGTACGACGCCGAATCCTGCGACCGGGTGCGGGAGTTGTGCGGCGGCCTGCCTCTGGCGCTGCGGATCGCGGGCTCCTCACTCGGCCCGCGTACGCATCGTCAGCTGGCCACGGATCTCGATGCGTACGGTCCGGTCGAGCCGGTCGAACGTGTGCTGTGGCTTCGCTACAGCGACCAGTCGGACACGGCCCGGCGGCTGCTGCGGCGTCTGGCGCTGGCGGGCCGCGCCTCCCTGGGTGCCGCGGCGGCGGCCGCCCTGCTGGCGACGGACGAGGCGGAGGCGACCCGGCATCTGGAGGCGCTGTCGCGGGCCGGTCTCGTTGATCATGTACGGGGCAGCCGTTACCGTCTGCACGATCTCGTCCGTGCCTTCGCGCAGGCCCGCCTGCTGGACGAGGAGGAGCCGGCGGAGCGTACGGCCGCGCAGGAACGACTCATCGTGAACTACGGCGAGTTGGCGGACTCGGTGATCCGTCTGGTCGACGGCAAGACGTCGACGCGCGCGGACACGGTCGGCCCGCACGGCTTCACCTCGCTGGACGCTGCGCTGCGCTGGCTGGACGACGAGTCGAGCTTCATCACGGCGGCGCTGCGGCACGCGGAGGGCGTGGACCAGGCGGCCGTACTGAATCTGCTCGGCGCGCTGTGCGACTACTGCCTGCTGCGCGGTGACCTCTACCGGCTGGGCGAGATCAGCGAGCTGACGCAGGCGGTGGACCAGGGGCTGCTGGTGCGTTCGGTCCAGTGGCGTACGGG
This sequence comes from Streptomyces sp. NPDC048825, assembly GCF_043198355.1. NCBI lineage: Bacteria > Bacillati > Actinomycetota > Actinomycetes > Kitasatosporales > Streptomycetaceae > Streptomyces > Streptomyces sp. NPDC048825. Next base: position 50,351 of record NZ_JBICUR010000003.1, on the reverse strand, counting down.
TATCGCGGCCCGCCAGCTCGGCGAGCTCGACAAGGCGCGTACGCAGCTCGCTTCGGTGGTCGACCTCTACTTCGAGGCGCATCATGACGCGGGCGCGGCAAGGGCGTTGTGTTCGCTCGGCATCACGCTCCACCACCAGGGCAATCTCTCCGAGGCGGCGGCGAAGCTCCAGGAGGCCATGGACCTGCAGGCCTCTCCCGCCCTCGCGGCGGACCGCGCCTGGACGATGCACGCGCTGGCGGCGGTGGAGCGGGACCGGGCCCGTCTCGCCACGGCCCTGGATCTCCTCACCCAGGCGCTGGTCCTGCACCGCCAGGGCGAGTCCTTGCACGGTGAGGCCTGGGCGCACTTCCAGCTCGGCCAGCTGGGTCTGCGCATGGGCGACGTACCGCGTGCGGAGGCGGAACTCCGTGAGGCCCTCGATCTGTACGGCCGCACCCGTGACCCCCGCGGCGAGGCCTGGGCCCTGACCCAGCTGGCCCGCGCTCGCCTGGTGGACGGCGACCCGTCCTCCGCCATGGACGGCCTCCGTCAGGCGATCTCCCGCCACCGTGACAACGAGGACGCGCGGGGCGAGGCGTGGACGGTGTACTACCTGGGCCAGGCCCTGGAGGAGTCGGGCAACCTGGACCAGGCGGTGCGGGAACTGGAGCGTTCACGGACGATGTTCTCCCGTATCCGGGACGTGTACGGCCTGGCGTGCGCCCGTCACCACTCGGCCCGGGCGACCCGCGACCAACGGGCGGCCCAGACGGGCTCGTTGCGCAACTCCGGCTTCGCCCGCCAGCTCCTGGTGGACGCCCGGGCGGACTTCCAGCGCATCGGCGTCGCCCACGGCGAGGCGTGGACGTGCCTGGAGCTGGCCGTGGTGGACGCGGGCAACGCCCGTACGCAGTCCGCCCTTGCGCTGTGCGACGAGGCGGCGAGCCTGTTCGCGTCGTACGGCGACCGGCGGGGCGAGGACTGGGCCCGCTTCCTGCGCTGCACCCTGCTCCCCTACGCCTCCCCGGGCGGCATCGAGGTCGGAACAGCCGTGGCCCAGGAGGAGCTGACGCAGCTCTCCCGCACCAACCACCCGTCCCGCGACGGAAAGCTCGACGACTACATCGAGGCCTATCAGCTGCTGCTGGAACGGGGTGTCGACCTGGACGCGGGCTGGCAGGCGTGGCGCCTGGGGATGGTGCCGAGCCGGCATGCGCGGGAAGTCATGGGGGTGGCGGTGGCGGCTCGGTCTTCGTAGGGGCGGGTCGATCTTGGGTGGGGACGGCTCAGGGACTTCATGACACCCGTGGGTGCCATGAAGCGGTGCCGTTGCCCCAGCCCATGCCGCTGAGCTCTCAGCCCTTGGCGGGCGAGGCCTTCCCCCCGGAACCGGCCTTCTTGTCGGAGGCGTCCCCCTTCGGGTCCCTCTCCTCCTCGAAGTCGACCTTCCCCATGTGCCGGCTCATCGACTTCATAAGCCCCCATACCGCCACCGCCATCACCGCGAAGACGATGAAGCCGAGGACGCCAGGGGTCACCTTGTCCTTGTCGACCTCTGCCGCGAGGGGGACAAGGTGCGTCATTGCCAGGCTTGCGCTTGCGCTCATGTCAGGCATTGTCCCTCAGGGCTGCCGGACGCCCGCGAAGAGGTCGTCCTCGGGGAGGGAAGTATCGACGAGGGACTTCGCGAGCTCGTACTCCTCGGTCGGCCAGACCTCCTTCTGGATCTCCATCGGGACGCGGAACCAGCCCCCGTCGGGGTCGATCTGCGTGGCGTGTGCGATCAGGGCCTTGTCGCGGATCTCGTAGAAGTCGGCGCACGGGACGTGCGTCGTCAGCGTGCGCTCGGCGCGCATGAACTCGTCCCAGCGCTTCAGCCAGTCCCCGTACGGGGACTCCATGCCGCGCTCCAGCAGCGCGTTGTGCAGCGCCTCGGTGCGCGGGCGGTTGAAGCCCTGGTTGTAGTAGAGCTTCTGCGGCTGGTAGGCGGGGCCGAACTCCGACTCCGGGTACTTCTCGGTGTCCGCCGCCCCCTCGAACGCCACCATCGAGATCTTGTGGGTCATGATGTGGTCGGGGTGCGGATAACCGCCGTTCTCGTCGTAGGTGGTGATCACCTGCGGGCGGAAGGAGCGGATCTTGCGGACCAGCTCACCCGCCGCCTTGTCGACGTCCTCCAGCGCGAAACAGCCCTCCGGCAGCGGCGGCAGCGGGTCGCCCTCGGGCAGTCCCGAGTCGACGAAGCCGAGCCACTCCTGCTTGACGCCGAGGATCTCGCGGGCCTCGTCCATCTCCTTCTTGCGTACCTCGTGGATGTTCTCCTCGACGTACTTGTCGCCCTGAAGCTTCGGATTGAGGATGGAGCCGCGCTCCCCGCCCGTGCAGGTCACGACCAGCACGTCCACCCCCTCGGACACGTACTTCGCCATGGTGGCCGCGCCCTTCGACGACTCGTCGTCGGGGTGGGCGTGTACGGCCATCAGTCGCAGCTGGTCAGTCAAATCACAATCCTCGTCAGTCGGCGCCCCAGTGTGTATGGGGGCGATCGGCGGCTTCTATAGTGACCGAAATCGGGGGCGAAAAATTCCGGGGTCCCGCTTTTTGCGCCCGGCAGAGAGGACGATCATGAGTACGGCGAGTACGCAGCTGCCCGAGGGCCGCTACGGCCGCTCCGCGGACGAGCGCGCCGACCGCAAACTCAAGATCATCGGCAGTGTCCTGGGGGTCGCTCTCCTCGTCCTCATCGGCTGGTTCGCCTACTACTACGTGGGCGGCAACAAGATCAGCGCCGAAATGATCTCCTTCGACACCTCCGCCGACTCGGTCAAGGTGCACCTGGAGGTGCGCAAGGACGCGGACGTCGAGGGCTACTGCACCATCCGCTCGCAGGCCGAGGACGGCGCCGAGGTGGGCCGTCACGACTTCACCTTCGACCAGAACGCCACGCGCATCGACAAGGTCGTCACGCTGCGTACGACGTCCCCGGGCACCACGGCGGAGCTGCTCGGCTGCTACGCCGACTGACCGTGGGCTCGGTGCGCACCGGTGGCGCCGGGGCTCGATCCGTTCGCGCCGACCGGAATACGTAGGCACTGACCTGCGTTGATGCGATTCTGATGGCTTATGTCCTCCCCCTTCGCCCGCTGAATTGTTAGGCTCGTGGTTTCGCCCTCCCCTGGAGGAACATTCTTCTGGGTAGGGCGATGCTTTGTATTCCCAGTACCGACGAGGAGCACCTGTGACCCAGACCAGCGAGAACGTCACCTGGCTGACCCAGGAGGCGTACAACCAGCTGAAGGCCGAGCTGGAGTACCTGTCTGGTCCTGCGCGCACGGAGATCGCCGCCAAGATCGCGGCCGCGCGCGAGGAGGGCGACCTGCGCGAGAACGGCGGGTACCACGCGGCCAAGGAGGAGCAGGGCAAGCAGGAGCTCCGGGTGCGCCAGCTGACCCAGCTCCTTGAGAACGCGAAGGTCGGCGAGGCGCCGGCGGCCGATGGTGTGGTCGCGCCCGGCATGGTCGTCACCATCGCCTTCGACGGTGACGAGGACGACACGGTGACGTTCCTGCTCGCCTCGCGCGAATACGCGAGCGCGGACATCGAGACCTACTCGCCGCAGTCCCCGCTGGGCTCCGGCGTGAACGGCAAGAAGGTCGGCGAGGACGCCCAGTACGAACTGCCGAACGGCAAGCTCGCCTCAGTGAAGATCCTCGAGGCCAAGCCGTACACAGCCTGAGTCTGACCTGAGCCCCCGGCCGAGGCCTCCCTCGCGCCGGGGGTTTCCTCGTGGCCGGGGGTTTCCTCCTGCGTCACGCCGTCGCCGAGCGGTACTTCCGCACAGCCAGCGTCCGGAATATGACGATGATCGCGATCGAGTAGATCATCGAGGCCCAGACCGGGTGCTGCATGGGCCAGGCTTCCGACTGCGAGACTCCCGGGTTGCCGAACAGCTCGCGGCAGGCCTGCACCGTGGCGCTGAACGGGTTCCAGTCGGCGACATGACGCAGCCAGGGCGTCATCTGGCCGGTGTCCACGAACGCATTCGAGACGAACGTGACCGGGAAGAGCCAGATCAGCCCGCCGGAGGTGGCCGCCTCCGGCGTCCGCACAGAGAGGCCTATCAGTGCGCCGATCCAGGTGAACGCGTACCCGGCCAGGAGCAGCAGCCCGAAGGCACCGAGCACCTCACCGGCATTGGTGTGGGTGCGCCAGCCGACCAGCAGGGCGACGACGGCCAGCACGAGGAGCGTGAGCGCCGTCTGTACCAGGTCGGCGAGCGTGCGGCCGGTCAGGACGGCTCCGCGCGCCATGGGCAGGGAGCGGAAGCGGTCGATGAGCCCCTTGTGCATGTCGTCGGCGATGCCCGCTCCGGCGCCCGCGGTGGCGAAGGTGACGGTCTGCGCGAAGATGCCGGCCATCAGGAACTCGCGGTACGTGCCCGGGTCGTTGGAGCCCGCGATGGTCATGGAGCCGCCGAACACGTAGCTGAACAGCACCACGAACATGATCGGCTGGATGAGCCCGAAGATCACCATCTCGGGGATGCGGCTCATCCGGATGAGGTTGCGCTGGGCGACGACCAGGGAGTCCCGCACGGACTGGCCGATGGCACTCCCCGGCTGTGCGACGCGCACAGTGTCGCTGACGACACTCATGAAGCGGCCTCCTTCTTGGCCTTGTCCTTGTCCTGCACCGGCTCCTGCTTCGCCTTGGCCTTGCGGCCCTTGGCGTCCTGCACCCCGCCGTTCTCCTCGTCCTCCGTCTCGGCGTGGTGTCCCGTCAGGGAGATGAAGACGTCGTCGAGGGTGGGGCGGCGCAGGCCGATGTCGTCGATCTCGATGCCGCGGGTGTCGAGCTCGCGGATGACCTCCGCCAGGAGCTTCGCACCGCCGGTGACGGGCACGGTCAGCTTGCGCGTGTGCTCCTCGACGGTCGTCTCCCCCTTGCCGAAGCCCCGCAGCACCTCGGACGCGGTGGCTATGTGCTCGCGCTCGTGGACGACGACCTCTACGCGCTCGCCGCCGGTCCGCGCCTTGAGCTGGTCGGAGGTGCCGCGGGCGATGACGCGGCCGTGATCCACGACGCAGATGTCGTGGGCGAGGTGGTCGGCCTCTTCGAGGTACTGGGTGGTCAGCAGCAGGGTCGTACCGCCGGAGACCAGTCGCTTGATGACCTCCCAGAGCTGCTGGCGGTTGCGCGGGTCGAGGCCGGTGGTCGGCTCGTCCATGAACATGACCGGCGGCGAGACGACGAGCGCCGCCGCGAGGTCGAGCCGGCGTCGCATGCCGCCGGAGTACGTCTTGGCGGGGCGGTCGGCGGCGTCGGCGAGATTGAACTGCTCGAGCAGCTCGCCCGCCCGCACCTTCGCGTCCTTCGCCTTCATCTGGTAGAGCCGGCCGACCATCTGGAGGTTCTCGCGGCCGGTCAGATACTCGTCGACCGCGGCGAACTGGCCGGACAGGCCGATCGAGCGCCGCACTTCGTTGGGGTTCTTGAGCACGTCGATGCCTGCGACGACCGCCTTGCCCCGGTCGGGGCGCAGCAGCGTGGTCAGGCAGCGGACCGCGGTGGTCTTGCCCGCGCCGTTCGGCCCGAGCAGGCCGAGCACGGTGCCCTCCGGGACATCGAAATCGACGCCGTCCAGAGCCCTTACGTCACCGAAGGTCTTCACTAGGCCTTCGGCATAGATGGCGCCTGGCATGTGAGTTCTCCACGTCGTTGGGGTTACTTCGGAAATACTGGGTTTGCGCGCTTGGTCCTGCCATGAGTGACAACAGACACACCATAACGCGATGTATCGTGTCTCTCAACGGAATTTCCCAGCCTGTGGACAACTGGGGGTCCTGACCTCGCGGCCGGTCTCACGGACTACCCGCCTGACGGACTGCGGTCCGCCGGACCGCCGGGCGTCAGTCGATGACCGTGTAACCGGCCTTGCGCAACGCCTGACCCACCTCGGCGCAGTGCTCCGGACCCTTCGTCTCCAGGTGCAACTCCACCTCCGCCTCTGTGAGCCCGAGCCGCGGATCGGTCCGTACGTGACTCACATCGAGGACGTTAGCGTCCACCACTGACAACACCCCGAGGAGTGTGGCCAGGGCGCCGGGACGGTCCGTCAGCCGCAGCCGGACCTGGAGGTAGCGGCCGCCCGCGGCCATGCCGTGCCGCAGGATGCGCTGCATCAGCAACGGGTCCACGTTGCCGCCGGAAAGTACCGCCACGACCGGCCCCTCGAACTCCTCGGGCGTGCTCAGCAGCGCCGCGACGGGGCTCGCGCCGGCCGGCTCGGCGACCAGCTTGGCCCGCTCCAGACACAGCAACAGTGCGCTGGACAAGGCGTCCTCGGAGACCGTACGGACCTCGTCCACCAGGTCGCCGACGATCCGGAACGGCACGTCGCCGGGACGCCCCACCTTGATGCCGTCGGCCATCGTCGCCGGGTTGTCGATCGACACCGGGCGCCCAGCCGCCAGCGAGGGCGGGTACGCCGCCGCGCCCGCCGCCTGCACGCCCACGATCCGCACGTCGGGCCGCAGCGACTTCACGGCGATCGCGATGCCCGCGGCGAGACCGCCGCCACCGATCCCGACGACGATCGTGCGCACCTCGGGGCACTGCTCCAGGATCTCCAGGCCGACCGTGCCCTGGCCCGCGATGATGTCGGGGTGGTCGAAGGGGTGGATGAACACGGCGCCCGTCTCGGCCGCGTACTCCTGCGCGGCGGCCAGCGTCTCGTCGACCACCGTGCCGTGCAGTCGCACCTCGGCGCCGTAGTGGCGGGTCGCGGCGACCTTCGGCAGCGGGGCGCCGGTCGGCATGAACACCGTGGAGCGCACTCCGAGCAGCGAGGAGGCCAGGGCCACACCCTGGGCGTGGTTGCCTGCGCTCGCCGCGACGACACCCGCGGCGCGCTCCTCGGGAAGCAGTCCGGCGATCCGCACGTACGCGCCCCGCAGCTTGAACGAACCCGTCCGCTGGAGGTTCTCGCACTTGAAGTGCACGGGCGCGCCCACCAGCCCGGACAGATGCCTGCTGCCCTCCATGGCGGTCACCCGCGCCACGCCCGCGAGCATCTTCTGGGCGCCGCGCACATCGTCGAGGGTCACCGTCGGCAAGGAGTCAGCCGTGCTGTAGCTCATGACCACCAGTCTCGCAGCTCACGCCACGCCCCACGGGCCGTGACCAAGGTCCCGTACAGGTTTGCGCAGCGCCGGTACGCCCCGCCCCCCGTCCGCGTACTCTGTCCCCCAACCCAGCCCCACGCATGAATAGAGCCCCCGGCCATGCCCACAACACCAGAAATGTCGATGGACATGACGACCGTCGGTGACACCGGTCTTCTCGAATCGCTCCAGCACGAGGTGGCGGTGTTCGCCCGCCGTGCAGAACAGACCCGGCTCGGCGGGGTCGGGCAGGTCCGCAACTCCATGGACCGCGCCGCGTATCTGCTGCTCAACCGCCTCGACAAGGAGGGCCCGATGGGCGTCAAGGCGCTCGCCGCGAGCATGGGCATCGACTCGTCGACGGTCACCCGTCAGGTCGCGCCGCTCGTGGACACCGGGCTCGTCAAGCGCACCTCGCACCCGGAGGACGGGCGGGCCGTGGTGCTCCAGCTGTCGCCGCGCGGGCTCTCCCGCCTGGAGGAAGTCCGCTCCTCCAGGCGGCAGTTGATGGCCGAACTCACCGAGGACTGGGCACCGGAGGAGCGGGAGGCGTTCTGCAGGCTCCTCACGCGTTTCAACGGCGCGCTGTCCACCCGGATGGCCGCGGCATCGGTGGAAGGGGCCTCCGTAGAGGCGCCCTCGCCCTCCTGACCGCCCCCGCATCGCGTCGGCCTCTTGACCAAGGGGCCGTGCCTGGCCTCAGATGAGATCGGGTCCCTGTAGTACGCGACTCTCCTCGCCGTACACCCTGGGGCCCGGTTTCCCAGAGTCGGGAGGCGCGGTGCGAGAACGGCAGGCGTTCCAAGGTGCCCGCCGGGCCCGGGAGTTCGAGGCATTTGTCGCGGGCGCGGCAGGGCGGCTGCTGCATGCGGCCACACTTCTCACGGCGGAGTCGTCGGACGACAACCCGCGCGCGCGGCGCCTGCTCACGGCGTCCCTGGCCCATACGTACGCCTCCTGGGACCGGCTGCGCGGCGAGGACCCGTACGACCGCACCCGGCAGCAACTGGCGGTGCGCTTCGCTCGCGGGGCCTGGCATCAGTACGGCGCCCTGGGCTGGTCCCACCTTCGTGGCCGGCCGAACGCCGGCGGCGTACTGCACCGTCTCGCTCCCCAGGAGCGGCTGATTCTGGTCCTGCGCTTTTTCGAGGGCGTGGCCGAGGAGCAGACGGCGGCGCTGCTGGGGCTGCCCCTGGAGCGCGTACAGGCGATCGGTGCCCGCGCGATGGCGAACCTGCTGCATCCGCCGCGTGAGGCGGCTCCGGCGGTGGCGAAGGTGGTGCCGTCGTGAGCCCGATGGGCCGCAGGGAGGACGCCGTCCGCCGCATCCTGGAGGACGCGCCGCCCTCCGTACCGCCCAACCTGCACGCGGACGTCGTGCGGCGCGGCAGCCGCATGCTGCGCCGACAGAAGGCAGCACGGCGGCTGCTGTGGCTGCTGCTGTTCGCGGCCGCCGTGGCCTTCGTGGTGTGGGCGTCGATGGCCCGGCCGTGGGTGGAGCCGCCGTCGGAGGTGACTCCACCACTCACCGGCTGGTAGGCCTCACCGGTCGGCAAGCGCTCAGCCCAGGGCCTGTGTGAGGTCCTGGAGGAGGTCATCGACGTTTTCGATGCCTACGGAGAGGCGTACGAGATCGGCGGGCACCTCGAGTGCCGAGCCGGCCGCGGAGGCGTGTGTCATGCGCCCCGGGTGCTCGATCAGGGACTCGACGCCGCCCAGGGACTCGCCCAGGGTGAACACCTTGGCGCGGTTGCAGACCTCCACGGCCGCCTCCTCACCGCCCGCGACCTGGAAGGAGACCATGCCACCGAACGCCTTCATCTGCTTGGCGGCAACCTCGTGCCCAGGGTGCTCCGCAAGGCCCGGGTACAGAACACGCGTCACGCGCGCGTGCCTGCTGAGCATTTCGGCGACCTTGGCGGCGTTCTCGCTGTGCCGGTCCATCCGTACGGCGAGCGTCTTGATGCCGCGCAGCACCAGCCAGGAGTCGAAGGGGCCTGCGACCGCGCCCATCGCGTTCTGGTGGTACGCCAGTTCCTCGCCCAGCCCCTCGTCGTTCACGACGAGCGCGCCGCCCACAACGTCCGAGTGGCCGCCCATGTACTTGGTCAGCGAGTGCACCACGATGTCCGCGCCGAGCGCGAGCGGCTGCTGGAGGTAAGGGCTGGCGAAGGTGTTGTCGACGACCAGCCTGGCGCCCGCCTCGCGGGCGATCTGGGCGACCGCGGCGATGTCGGTGATGCCGAGGAGCGGATTGGACGGCGTCTCCACCCAGACGATCTTGGTCTTGGGGGTGACGGCGGCCCGTACGGCGCCGGGATCGCTGGTGTCGGCGACCGACCATTCCACCCCCCACCGGGAGACGACCTTCGCGAAGAGGCGGAACGTACCGCCGTACGCGTCGTTGGGGATGACCACGTGGTCGCCGGGGCTGAGCAGCGTACGCAACAGGCAGTCCTCGGCCGCCAGTCCGGACGCGAACGCGAGTCCGCGGCGACCGCCCTCCAGGGCGGCGAGGTTCTCCTCCAGGGCCGTCCTGGTCGGATTGGCGCTGCGGCTGTACTCGTAGCCGCCGCGCAGCCCGCCGACGCCGTCCTGCTTGTAGGTCGAGACCTGGTAGATCGGCGGGACGACCGCGCCGGTGAGGGGATCGGCGGTGTTCCCCGCATGGATCGCCACGGTTTCGAAGTGCTGGCTGATGTGCCTGTCGCTCATGGGCACCGAGGGTAGTGCGCCCGCGCGGAATGTGACGGCGGGAGGCCGTGGCAGGGCCGGGACGGCGGTGCGACCGACGGTTTTCCACAGGAACTGCCGACCAGGTTGGCCAATTGTCGGACGCGTCTGGTTCGCTTGAGACATGGAGATTCTCTGGGTCCTGATGGCGCTGGTCATGATGGGCTTCGTCCTCGGGCCGATCTTGATGCGCAGGCGTGCCGGTGGTATCCAGCAGGTCGCTCCCGGCGACCCGGACGCCGCCGACCCGGCGAACTACGGCTTCCTGCGCCAGGAGGAGCTGGACATCCGCATGCCCGGCCCCGACCAGGACCTGCTGGAGGTCCTGGACCTGGTGCAGCGCAGCCAGGACTACCGGGGAGCGTCGCAGCTCCTCGCCGGTACGGAGACGGACGGCGAGCTGCGCTGGCAGCGCGTGCAGGCCTTCGCGGGCGCCGCGTCACTGGAGCTGCACCAGCGCCCCGGCGGGGTCAGCGAGAGCCCCGGCGGGCAGTGGCTGCGGGTCTGGCGGGCCGAGAAGCCCAAGGACGCGGGCGGCGCGGCCGTGCACGCGGAGTTCCTGGTGCAGCAGGCGTGGCGTACGTCGACACCGGGCACGGACGAGTTCCGGATCATCATGGAGGAGGCGAAGTCGGCCTGCGACGACGCGGCGCTGCTCTCCCCCGGTGACCCGATCCCGTACATCATCGAGCTCTCCGTGGCACGCGGACTGGCGTATCCACAGGCGGAGTTCGAAAAAGTCTGGCTGAAGATCCTCGACCGCGCTCCCGCGCACATGGGAGCGCATCTGGCGGCGCTGCACTACTGGTGCGAGAAGTGGCACGGCTCACGCGAGCTGGCGTACGCCTTCGCGGAAGCCGCGGCAGCGCGCGCCCCGCAGGGGTCCCTGCTCGCGGCGATGCCCCTCTTCGCGGTCTTCGAGCACCTGCCGGAGGTCAACCTCGTCCAGGGCTTCTACCAGAGCGAGGTCGTCACCAAGGCGATCCACGGCGCGCTCTACGCGGTGCACGCGGCCCGCCCGGACGATCCGATGCTCGCCCACGTACGCCATCTCCTGGTGTTCTTCCTCGTGCGCGGCGAGCGCTGGGCCGAGGCGATGAACCAGCTGGTGCATGTCGACGGCCACGTAGGGGCGCTGCCGTGGACGCTGACGCCGGACCCGGCGGCGGACTACGCGGTGTACCGGGCGCTGGCGGTCGCGGGATACGAGGCGAACGGAGGGAACCCGGCGACGCTGCCGCGCTGATAGCCCAGTTGGAATTCCGGACGGGCCCGTACGTTCACTCACTGGACCCATCGCCGAGGGACCTCGCGAATCGGCTCGGTGAACCGTTCGAGATGAACTGGATGAACTGGGGAGCTTCCTGCCCGACCGGCGTCGCCACGACGGGCGGCTGAGACGCACGGCTTCAGCACTGCGGGCCCTGACTGGCCCGGCGCAGAGCTTCGGCCAGTCACCTCCGCCTTCCGCCGGGCCGCCTCGTGTTCAGCCCTCCGCGCGGGCGGGCAGCCTCCATCCCGGGCGCGGGAAGTGGCAGGTGTAGCCGTCCGGGTAACGCTGCAGGTAGTCCTGATGCTCAGGCTCGGCCTCCCAGAAGGGGCCGACCGGCTCCACCTCGGTGACGACTTTGCCCGGCCACAGTCCGGAGGCGTCCACATCCGCGATCGTGTCCTCGGCGATCCGCTTCTGCTCGTCATCCACGTAGTAGATCGCTGAGCGGTAGCTGAGGCCGATGTCGTTGCCCTGGCGGTTCTTGGTGCTCGGGTCGTGGATCTGGAAGAAGAACTCCAGGATCGTACGGAAATCGGTCCTCTCAGGGTCGAAAAGGATTTCAATGGCCTCCGCGTGCGTGCCATGGTTACGGTACGTCGCGTTCGGCACGTCACCCCCGGTGTATCCGACCCGGGTCGCCGTCACGCCCGGGAGTCGGCGGATCAGGTCCTCCATCCCCCAGAAGCATCCGCCCGCCAGCACGGCCCTCTGCGTCTGCGCAGCCATTGCGGCCCTCCAATATCTGTCAGCTCGGTCACTCGGGCTACTCGGCTCGCATACCATCTGCACCCCATGCCCACTCTGCTCAACGCGCGAGGGTTCCAGGCGATTCCGTGCCTGTCCAAACGGCACTGCGGTCGCCGGTCACCGCGAGGAGCGCACCGACCTGTTGGCGTGGTGGTGCTGCGGCACCGGGAGCTTTGCCCGACGGATGTCGCGCCGGCGCTGGAGGTGGCGGACAAGTGGCCGCGGCACTCCATCCCACGCTTCAAGAGGACGGCAGTAGCACCGGCAAGGGACGTCGCGCTACGGCCACCTCGCGCACAAGGTTCGCCGGCGCCGGTGTCTCCTGCACCTGCGAGCCCTGACAAGACGGGCGTCACTCCGGCCCCTCAAGTGCGCGACGTAGCACCAGTGCTCTCGAGTCGGCGCACAGCAGCGCGGACCTGCATACCAGTGTGACTTGAGTGCCAATAGGGTGAGCGCGTGACTGCCACGCTGAGTTCCACGAAAACCCGCGCCGCGCTCCGCACATCGGCGCGTGTATCCGCAGAGTTGCTGTTGGTATTGCTGATGCTCACGGTGACCCTGTGGGTTGTGGGCCGGATGTGGTCAGTCGTCTGGCCGCTGGTACTCGGCCTGCTTCTCACCACACTGACCTGGCCCCTGACTCGTTTCCTGCGTAGTCGCGGGTGGAAACCCGCCCTCGCCGCGTCGGTCGTGACCGTGTTGTTCCTCCTGGTCGCCGCAGGCGCCGTGGCGTTGATCGCAGTACCGGTGGCATCCCAGTCCGGCGAGCTGACCGACGGCGTGGTCGAAGGCATCCAGAAGCTGCGCGAGTGGGCCGCCGGCCCGCCGTTGAACATCGGGGACGCCCAGATAAACAAGGCTTTCGACACCGCGGTCGCCCGGGCTCAGGACGGCCTCGGCAGCATGGTCACCACTGTCGTCACGGGAGTGAGCACCGTGGTCAACGGCGTGGTCACCGCCGTCCTGGCACTCTTCCTGATGTTCTTCTTCCTCAAGGACGGCCCACGGTTCCTGCCGTGGCTTGCCCGTCAGCTGCCCGGTCGGCTCGCCACCGACGTCCCGACCGTGGCCGCGCGCGGCTGGGACACCCTGGGCTCGTTCGTGCGTTCCCAGGCGGCCGTCGGCCTGCTCGACGCCGTCCTGATCGGCCTGGGCCTGTGGGTTCTGGGGGTACCGCTGGTGCTCCCGCTGGCGGTGCTGACCTTTGTCTCCGCGTTCGTGCCGATCATTGGCGCCCTGTTCGCCGGTTTCGTCGCGGTTCTTATTGCGCTGGTCTCGAACGGCCTGACGGACGCGCTGATCGTGCTGGCCATCATCGTCGTGGTGCAGCAGCTCGAGGGCAACGTGTTCCAGCCCATGATCCAAAGTCGTGGGCTTGGTCTCCATGCAGCCGTGATCCTGCTGGCGGTGACGTTGGGCGGCAGTCTGGTCGGCATCGTGGGCAGTCTGCTCGCCGTACCGATCGCCGCACTGATCGCGGTGGTCTGGAACTACGTGCGCGAGCAACTCAGCGACCCGTCACAGGAACCGGGGACCGACGGGTCGGACACCGGCGCCGTCGTCCTGTCATAGCGGGGCTGCGTTCGGCCACCCGGCCGGCGCTGCAGGATCGCCGCTCGCGGACGGTACTCGAAAATCAGTGGCCACCACCCGAACCGGCCGACCCCAGGCTGTACGCCACGGAAGAACCGCAACGCGGGATCCGTGCGGCCTACGCGAAATCCACGATCACCGTCTACCAGGCGTACTCCCCAGAAATCGGCCTGCCCGCAACCGGGAGGGCCGCTTCACCGTTGAGTGGAAGCGGGACCGGATGACGTGGGTCTACCCGTCTGGCCCCAGCTGCGGTGACGTTCCAGGCCGTCAGCCCTGTCGCCGGTGCGGCGCTGTGCGGGCCGGGTGTGAAATGCGCGCCATGGCCCCGCGCAGACTCCTCAACTGCCAGTGAACACAGGCAGGTTGGCCCTGAGGGTGACGTGTAGTGTCTCGTTGCGTGCTGGCTGAACGACGACACCAACTCATCTTGCAGGCCCTGCGCTCCGGGGGCGCCGCCACGGTGGCCGACCTCTCTGGCCAGCTGGATGTCAGCGCTGCGACGATCCGCCGCGACCTCCTCAAACTTGAGGAGGTCGGGCTGCTCACCCGTGTTCATGGGGGTGCGGTCATCGAGGAGCCCTATCCGCCCTTCATCGAGGCCGCCGAGGTCCGGGTGACCGCCAAGGACGCGATAGCTGCCCAAGCGGCCACGATGATTGAGGATGGCCAGTCGATCATCCTCGACTCCGGCACAACGGTCTACCGGCTGGCACGCCAACTGCACGGACGCCGACTCACGGTGATCACCAACAATCTCGTCGTCTACGAGGAACTCGCCGAAGATGACAGCATTGACCTGATGCTGCTCGGCGGGATGGTCATACGCGAGTCGCGCTCGCTGGACGGTTTCATGGCCGAGGACAATCTCCGCCAAGTGCACGCTGACTGGCTGTTCATGGGCGCTTGCGGCGTCCGTCCCGGTGGGCAGGTCATGGACACCACGGTCGCCGAGGTGCCCGCCCGGCGCGCCATGATCGCTGCCAGTGAAAAGGTTGTGCTCCTCGTCGATCAAGGCAAGTTCCCGGGAACGGGCATGGTGAAGATCTGCGGCCCAGAAGACCTGCACACGGTGGTGACCAACGCGTCGTCGGATGATGCGACCCTCGCGGCGCTCAAGGAGGCTGGCGTGAAGGTGATGCTGGCGACTCCAGCCGTGGTCAACGACTAAGAGGATGTCTCACGTGGCGCTGTAGTGAGCTGCGGCAACATTGCTCCTCGTGGGTGCTGATCTGTCGCAGCGGCTGGTTCCTGACGGGTTGTGGGATCTGGCCGCGCCGTTGCTGCCGTCGTTCACGCCGCGTCGCCAGGGCGGCGGGACTGCTCCGCTGGACGAGCGGGCGGTGTTCACCGCCGTGGTGTACGTGCTGGCCTGCGGGTGTGCGTGGCGACACCTGCCGCCGACGCGGGCGCTGCTCGCGCAATATGCCGCCAGACTGCAGGCGGCTCGCCTGTTGGTCTACGCGGCAGCCCGCGCGGTCATGGCGGGCCACGTCGAGAGCGCTGCTGCGCCGTCGGGGAACTGAACCGGGCGGGTGTGGACTTGGCGGGCATCGGCGTCGCCGTGCCAGGACTCGTCGAGGTTCCCACCGGGTGGGTCCGGTACGCGCCGAACCTGCTCTTTGCAGGACGTCCCCCTCGCGGAACGGTTGCGCGAGCGTATCGGCCTCCACGGCGGCGTGCCGATCATCGTCGACAACGAGGCGAACCTGTCGGCACTCGCCGAATACCGCCGCGAACCCGACGCCGTGCCCGACATGATCTACCTCACCGGCGAGACCAGGATCGGCGCAGGCCTGATCATCGGCGGCCAACTGCTCTGCGGATCGAGCGGATTCAGCGGCGAAGTCGGCCGCATACCCGTCGATCCCGGCGGCGAGATCTGCGTATGCGGCCGATCCGGCTGCCTGGAAACCGAGATCGGCCTCATGGCCGCGATCCGGACAGCCGCACCCGACCTCGCCAACGCGACCGCTGACCCCGAGGAACAGGCGCGAGCCCTGCTGCACCGTGCGCAGACAGGAGATCCGCAGGTCATGGCCGGACTCGACGAAGTGGGCCGCTGGCTGGGCACCGGTGTCTCGATCCTGGTCAACCTTCTCGTCCCGGGTCCGTGCCAACACCCGGATGACCTCGCCCTCGTCCGTCACGCCCTCGACGACGAGGGCCGACAATCCCGAAATCACCACACCCACAAGCTCGTTGACATCGCGCACACCATGCCAACGACGGTTGTCACCCTTCGTTACCACCGGTTACGGGGGACAGGGTCGAAGACCGTACAGACCCTCCAGCTCTCCTGGCGAGGAGCGAGGCCACGGCCGAGGGAACTCCCCGGGGCGGCTCGTCGTCGCTTCCACGGCGCCCCGACTGGACCCGCGAGTTGAGCTTCAGATTCACTGTGCGGGGCGTTGACTGAACTGAGTTCTGTATCGCCCTACGCATCCAGCCGCTGGTCAGCGCTCGTAACGCGGCTGCGCAGCCGTCGATTTGGCGACACCCCGGCCATTGTCGCCGATGCCATACATCTGTAACTGAACTGAACTCACTTTGACGTCCGGGTGTAACCGGACTACCCTGTGGCCGTGACTGCGAATCGGAGATGGTTGACGAATACCGCTGTCGTAGGCCTGGGTATAACGGTCCAAAGATCTACGGACGCACTGCGGCGGACTTCGCCGCTGAGGCGATCGCCTTGGCCACCCCACTGAAGCCGGCGGTCGGTGCCGGGGCCGCCTATGCGGCACGGGGGGTCTGGGACGGAATGAACGTGCTCTAGGCGGTGTACGGCGAGTTCGGTGGCAACGTGCCGTACGCCTTGGCCGCACGTCGCCACATGGAGCTGTATGGCACGACGAGCGAGCAGCTCGGTGCGATCGCCGTTGCTCAGCGCGAGTGGGCGCTGTTGAACCCTCATGCGCAGATGAAGAAGCCCATGACGATCGAGGACCACCAGTCCTCGCGCATGGTGCCGACCCGTTCCACCTGTTCGACTGCTGCATCGTCTCCAACGGTGCCGTCGCCGCTCCTCTGTGCGGGAGCTCCGGTGGGCTGCCTCAACAGCCCTGGGCGCGGCGTGTTTCCGATTTCCCCTGCGCCGGGGGCTTGACTGAGTGCGGAGTTGGTTGCGAATCCCGCCAGGGCCATTTCGTTCGGTTACTTAACTAATGCACGGCAGCTGGTTCGACCCCCGTACCTCTGTACCCCTCCTCCTCATAGCCCGTACTCCGTCGTGCCGCTGCGCAAGGAGCTCCAAGAACATGAACGCCTGGAACGATCCGTCCCGCTCCGCCGACGAGCGTGTCGAAGCCCTGTTGTCCGCGATGACGCTGCGCGAGAAGCTCGCCCAGCTCGGCAGTATCTGGATCGGCTCGACCACGAACGACAAGGTCGTGGCGCCCATGCTGCAGGGCGTGTTCAGCGAACCGCAGGAAGAACACGTCGCCCTCGCTCACGGGATCGGGCATCTGACCAGGATGTTCGGCACCAAGCCCGTCTCGGCGGAGGAGGGCAGCCGCCTGCTGGCCGGCCGGCAGCGCTGGTTGCTGGAGAACACCCGGCTCGGTGTTCCGGCGATCGCGCACGAGGAGTGCCTGACCGGGTTCACCACGCTGGGCGCGACCGTGTACCCGACCTCGCTCGCCTGGGCGGCTACCTTTGACCCGGATCTGGTCGAGCGGATGGCCGCCGCGATCGGCCGGGACATGGCGATGGTCGGCGTGCACCAGGGCCTCTCGCCCGTGCTCGACGTCGTACGCGACTACCGGTGGGGCCGGGTCGAGGAGACCGTCGGCGAGGACCCCTATCTCGCCGGAATGATCGCGACCGCTTATGTCCGGGGACTGCAGTCGCAGGGCGTCATCGCCACACTGAAGCACTTCGCCGGGTACGCCGCCTCGCGCGGCGCCCGCAACCACGCCCCGGTCTCGATCGGGAAGCGCGAACTCGCCGACGTGATCCTGCCCCCGTTCGAGATGGCGGTACGGGAAGGCGGCGCCGGTTCGGTGATGAACTCGTACACCGATCTCGACGGCGTGCCGGCGGGCGCGGACGAGGCCCTGCTGACGGGTGTGCTGCGGGACGAGTGGGGCTTCGAGGGCACCGTGGTGTCCGACTACCGGTCCGTGAGCTTCCTTCAGACCCTGCACCGCGTCGCGGGCAGCGCCGGTGAGGCCGGGGCGCTGGCGCTCCGCGCGGGGCTCGACGTCGAGCTGCCGGAGACGCGCTGCTACGGAGCTCCGCTGGAGGAGCTCATCAACACCGGCCGGTTCCCTGAGGAGCTCGTCGACCGGTCGGTACGGCGAGTACTGCACCAGAAGGTGCAGCTGGGGCTGCTCGACCGCGGGTGGACGCCGGAGAACTCCGCCCATGATGACCGGCGGATCGACCTCGACCCGGAGACGAACCGTCTGCTGGCGCGGGACATCGGGGAACGCTCGGTCATCCTGCTCGCCAACGACGCGAACGCCCTTCCCCTCACCGCCGACGCGGCGAACATCGCGCTGATCGGGCCGTGCGCCGACGATCCTCGTACGTTCCTGGGCTGCTACTCGTATCCGAACCACGCCCTGCCCAACAACCACCATGAGGACAGCGGCCTGGGCGTCGACGTGCCCTCGCTGCTGAACGCGCTCGGCAAGGAACTGCCGCACTCGACGATCAGCCACCAGCAGGGCTGCCCGGTCAAGGAGGAGGACCGTTCCGGGATCCCCGCGGCGGTGGCTGAGGCCGCCGCGGCCGACCTGGCCGTGGTCGTCGTCGGTGACCAGGCAGGGCTGTTCGGCCGCGGCACCTCGGGCGAGGGCTGCGACGCCGCCGATCTCTCGCTTCCGGGAGTCCAGGCCGAACTCGTCGAAGCCGTACTGGAGACCGGCACGCCGGTGATCCTCGTCGTGGTCTCCGGGCGTCCATACGCACTCGGCGCGTTCGCCGGGCGGTGCGCGGCGATGGTCCAGGCGTTCATGCCGGGCGAGGAGGGGGGCGCCGCCCTGGCCGGCGTCCTGTCCGGACGCGTGGTCCCGTCCGGCAAACTCCCGGTGCAGATCCCCGTGACGCCGGGAGCGCAGCCGGGCACCTATCTGCATGCCCCGCTGGGCGGCTTCAGCGACATCCTCAGCAACCTCGACCCGCGTCCCCTTTTCCCGTTCGGGCACGGACTGTCGTACACGACGTTCGAGTACGGAGATCTCACGGTCAGCGCCGATGCCCTCGGTACCGACGGCGAGGTCGAGATCTCCTGCGTGGTCCGCAACAGCGGGAACCACCGGGCCCGGGAGGTCGTCCAGCTGTACTTCGACGACCCGGTCGCCCAGGTCGCCCGGCCGGTCATCCAGCTCGCGGGTTTCACCTCGGTGCACCTCGACGCCGGGCAGCAGGCGCGGGTGACATTCACCCTGCACGCCGACCGGACGGCCTACACCACGACCACGGGCCAACGCATCGTCGAGCCCGGTGACATCCATCTGATGATCGGCTCCTCCAGTGCCGACATCCGTCTGCGGCACGTCGTCTCGCTCACCGGCGCGACGCGCGTGGTCGGGTCCGAACGCCGGCTCACCACCAAAACCTGCACTCAGTAACCCAGTCCCACCCGCAATACCAGTCCCACAAGCCCGGTCCGCAAGGAGGCGAACCTTGGCATCGACGACCCCGAGGTCAGCGACGACCCACGACGATCAGCCCCTCATCCCCCCGCCCACGCAGAAAGCGAAGCCGCGCCTCGTCGTGGGAATGGCCCTGGCACAGATGGGGATCTTCGTCTCACTGTTGACCCCGATCGTGGCCGGTCTCACGATCAAGGTGCAGAGCCTCGTGGGCCCGGACGACGCGGTCACCTCGCTCGGCATCGTCAGCAGCGCCGGGGCCATCGCCGCACTGATAGCCAACCCGGTCTTCGGCCGGATCAGCGACCGCACAACGAGCCGGTACGGCCGCCGCCGTCCCTGGCTGGTCATCGGCTCGCTCGGGCTCACCGCGAGCCTGCTTCTCATCGCCACCGCTCAGAGCGTCGCGGTCGTCGCGATCGGCTTCTTCATCGCCTCGGTGTTCGCCAACGCGGCGCTGGCCACGTTCACCGCAACGGTGGCGGACCAGATCCCCATGTCGCAGCGCGGCAAGATCGGTGGACTGATGGGGGTCATGCAGAACGTCGCGATCCTGGGCTCCGCCTACTCCGCGAAGTTCTTCGCGACACAACTGCTGCTTCTCTTCATGGTGCCCGGCCTCGTCGGTCTTCTCCTCGTCGGCGTATTCGTGATGGTCCTGCCCGACAAGCGGCTTCCGAGGCGGCCTCCCAGCGAGGGCGGCCTGCGCACCGTCCTGCGGACGTTCTGGGTGAGCCCACGCCGGCACCCGGACTTCGCCCTGGTATGGGTCTCACGCTTCCTCATAGTCCTTGGGGCGGCCCTGTTCACCACCTTCCGGCTGCTGTACCTGCAGCGTGACCTGGCGTTGTCCAATTCCGAGGCCGCCGCGGCCATGGCCACCGGCGTACTGCTGTACACATGTGTTCTCGTGGTGAGCGCGCAGGCGGCCGGCTGGCTCTCCGACAAGGTGGGGCGCCGCAAACCGTTCATCGCCGGCGCCACGCTGATCTTCAGCGCCGGCCTGGCCATGCTCGTCCAGGCCGACTCCGTCAACGGCTTCTACATCGCCGAGCTGGTGCTCGGACTGGGATACGGCGTCTATGTGGGCGTCGACCTTGCACTTGTGATCGACGTGCTGCCCAGCCCGGACAACGCGTCGAAGGATCTCGGCGTGTTCAACATCGCCAACGCGGGCCCGCAGGTCATCGCGCCCGGACTCGGCGCACTGCTGGTCAACATCGGCGGCGGGCACAACTACGGCCTGTTGCAAGGCACGGCCGCAGCCATCTGCCTGGTGGGCCTGCTGGCGGTCATCCCGCTCAAGGCCCGCTGAACAAGCCCGGTTTGAGTCGACCCGCGGCTTGTCAGCCTTGCGACTCAGGCCCCCGATCCATCTCTTCGAGCAGGGCTCCGTGTTCTCCGGCATGGCTTCGGCGAGTGCGCGAAAGCATCAGGCTCAGGTGATCGTTTGGGGGCGCTGGGGCGGTACGCAGTGATCAAGTATGAGTTGTCGTGACCCACAAGCGAGGTCCCGCAGTCCGCCTGCACGTCAACGTCTGGCGAGGTCACGCAGGGGATAGTGGGGAGCGAACGTGCGCGGTGCAGGGCGGCTGCCGTTGCCGATAGCGGCGGACAGCGGGCGCTGGGTGAGTGTGGCGGCGGAGCGGACCGTTCTCGGCGTGGTCCACAACATCACATCCGCCGGGTGGCCCGCCGCGGCGATAGGTGTGGTGCCGCCCGAAGGGTGCTCACTCACCCGCGGACGCACCGTTGATCGGACGAGACCGAGTCTTTGACCATCCATCTGACCGTCCGGTCGAAGGCCGGACGTCTGGCGTGACATAGCTGCGCACCGCGCCACACGCCAAAGGAGCCCAACTCCGATGAGTTGAGCTTCGTTGCTGTCCGGGACCGGTTCTCCGTGGACCGGCCACGCATATCTATTGACATGTACACAAGCCTTCCTTATGGTCCAGGCCAATCTTTCTCCATTCGGAACTGCGTTCTCATTCGTGAACAGAAGAGGTCATCGGATGACACGAACCAGAACCGCCCTGCTGAGTGTTCTCGCCCTACTGGCCGGCCTGCTGAGCCTTCAGCTCACCGGCCCGGCCCCACGGGCAACGGCCGCACCGACAACCTTCACCCACCCCGGCGTGCTCGTGAGCCGGGCCCAACTCGACTACGCCCGGTCAAAGGTGCAAGCCGGCCAACAGCCATGGAAGGCCGCGTACGACAACATGATGGCCAGCTCCTACGCTTCACTGTCGCGTACCGCCAAGCCGCGGGCCGTCGTGGAGTGCGGGCCGTCGTCCAACCCCAACCGCGGCTGCACCGACGAGCGTCAGGACGCCATCGCGGCCTACACCCAAGCGCTCGCCTGGTACTTCACCAGGGACGCCAGGTACGCCAAGAAGTCGATCGAGATCATGGACGCCTGGTCCGCGACCATCACCGATCACACCAACAGCAACGCCCCGCTGCAGACCGGCTGGGCCGGATCGACCTGGCCGCGCGCCGCCGAGATCATCAAGTACACCTACGACGGCGGCTGGCCGGGCGCGGGCCGCTTCGCGACCATGCTTCGCACCGTCTACCTGCCCGAGGTGATCAACGGCGCAGCGACCAAGAACGGCAACTGGGAACTGGTCATGACCGAGGCGGCGATCGGTATCTCGGTCTTCATCGAGGACCGCACCAGCTACGACAAGGCGGTCAGCACCTACCTCGCCCGGGTTCCCGCGTACATCTACCTGACCAGTGACGGCGCCCTGCCGAAGCCGCCGGCGGGCAGCAGCATCGACACCAGCGCCGAGATCATCAAGTACTGGCAGGGCCAGAGCACCTTCACCAACGGCCTCTCCCAGGAGACCTGCCGGGACTTCGGGCACACCGGCTGGGGCATCGCTTCCATAGCCGACATCGCGGAGACCAGCCGCATCCAGGGCCAGGACCTCTATCCGAGGATCCAGGACCGGCTGCGCTACGCGCTGGGCTTCCACACCTCCTACGAGAACGGCACCGCCGTACCTTCCTGGTTGTGCGGCGGCTCGGTCAACAAGGGCCTCGACCAGGTCACGGAGGTCGGGTTCAACGCCCTCCAGAACCGCCTCGGGATCAGCATGTCCAACACCCAGAAGTACACCGAGGAACAGCGGCCCTCCGGCACGGACAACTACTTCAACGCCTGGACGACCCTCACGCACGCCAACAACCCCAGCTAAGGACCACCGCCGACCCGCCCGGCCCCGCAGGGGCAGTACCTCGGCAGGATCCCTGCCGACCCCTGCGGGCTGGGCGGTACCGGGCTGATGGGGGTGCGCGTCAGCGGTTCCACGGAACTTCGGACGCTGAGCGACCGAGCACGGCGACGAACTTCTCTAAAGCCCAGGAGAGCAGCGCCGCAAGAGGTCTGCGAGAGAGGCTTGACGTGGATCAAGCCGTCGTTCCTCTGGATGATGTACCGCTGCGGCTGGGGCGCGAAAGCGAGGCAGGAGACCGTCCTCGCTGTCGAGATCAGCCGTGACGGCTTCGAGTGGGCCCTGCGCCACGCGTGTCTGTCAAGCTACGTCCGCGTGCGTACACGCCGACCGGGCCACCTGGCAGCGTCAGTTGAAGCGTGCGCCCGCTCGCGTGCAGTGGGACCCCGAGCGGGACCTGCGCCTACAGCCCTTGCCGTATCGCTCCCTGCAACTCGGCCTCTCCGGTGAGGCCGCACGACGCTACGCGGACGAGTGGACGGTCTCCATCCGCGACGTGACCCCGCTCGCCCGCAAGATCCATGCCCTCGTCAGCGGCGGTGACCTGGACTCCGCGGCCCGACTGCTGCCCCAGGAACGCTAATACCCTCTTGGAGACGAACTCCTTGCCCACCTACGGGGATGACGGACCGCTTCGCTCAACAGCCGGCTGCGATCGATGGGGCACATGGCAGCACAGGCTCCCGAGACGGGGGTCAAGCCAAGTACCCCGTTCGAGACGAACTCGGGCGTCGTGCTCTACGGGCATCGCCCCGATGTCAGCCGTCAAGGTCTGGGGTCGGCACTCCGTTGGACGGTGTTTTCCGGGCATATGTGACGTGGAATCGCAGGTGTGTGACGTGCGGTGAGGCGAGGATTCTGGTCCGTTCCAGCTCTATGGGTTCGATCCCCAGGTGATCGAACAGTCGGCGACCGCCGCCCAACAACACTGGAGCGATCTGCAGGTTGATCTCATCGACGAGCCTGGCTCTGAGCGCCTGTTGAGCGATGTCCGCACCCATCAACGTGACGTCCTTCCCGCCCGCCCCTGCCTGCGCCTGTTGGAGCGCGCCTTTCACGCCGTCAGTGACGAAGGTGAAGGGCCCGCTCTTCATGACCATCTGGCTTCGAGCGTTGTGGGTGAGTACGAAGCAGGGGACCGGGTAGGGCGTGTCCTTCCACACCCCGACGCCCACATCGAATGTCCTCCTGCCCAGCACGACCGCGCCCGTCGAATCCAAGGTCTCTCGTGTGACTGCGGTGTCCACCTCGCTCGCCGATGTGTCGAAGATCCATTCATGCAGGCGAAGACCACCTCGGCCCATGGGGTGCTCGACACTGACGTCCGGTCCGGCCATGAAGCCGTCGAGCGACATGGTGACGTTCAGGACCACCTTGCTCATGGGACAACCGCCTCTCCGCGTGTGGTGTGATCGGGCATTCGGACAGTCAGACCCTCCAGCAGGACCGAACTCATCGGTCTTCCGGCGGGACGTCGAACGCGTGGTCAAACCGACCGTCGCCCTTGGGTATATGGCAGCAGCACAGATTCGTTGGGTGGGGGACAAGCCAGGTGACCCCTTTGAGACGAACTGGGGGCCTCGTGCTCGACGGGCATCGCGCCTGCTCCGGAGGTGGCGGACAAGTACCCTTACGCGGATCAGCAGCTCCCGGCTGCCAGACCTCTAGGCGACTGACCTGAATTCAGTTAAGGTCCGCGTCATCGACTAGGAGGTCGCACATGTCTTTCGTTCTCATTCACGGCGCCGGCTTCGGCGCGGACTGCTGGGACGAGCTGATTCCTCACCTGAGTGCGGATGCGCTGGCGGTCGACCTTCCTGGCCGCGGCATGAGGGCCGAAGTCGAACTGGGCACGGTCACTCTCGCGGACTGCGCCGACGCGGTCCGGGAGGACATCGAGGCGAAGGACCTGCGGGACGTGGTGCTGGTCGGCCACTCCTTCGCGGGAGTCACGGTGCCGCTCGTCCTGAACCTCATACCCGAACGGATCCGTCAGGTCGTCCTCGTGTCGGCCGTCGTACCTCCCGACGGATCCCGGGTGCTCGACCAGATCGATCCCGGCGTACGGGCACTGGTCGAGCAGTCCATCACTGGCGGGGTCTACCAACAGACCCGCGAGGGTGCTGCCGCGATGCTGTGCAACGACATGGACGAGGCGACTGCCGCGTCCGCCCTGGACCGGCTGGCCGACGATTCAGCCGCACTGCTGAGCGAGCCCGTGGACCTGAGCGGCTACCGGCGGGACATCCCGCTGACGTACGTGCACCTCACCCAGGACCAGTGCTACGTCGAGGAACTCCAGCAGCGATCCATCGCGCTGCTCCAGGCGGACGTCATCGACCTCGACACCGGTCACATGGCAATGATCAGCGCACCGGAAAAGCTCGCCGCCGTCCTCCGCACCATCCACGGCTAGTGCTGTGGCCGGTTGGGTCCCCCGGGTTGTTGTCCTCTTCCGCCATATGGGGCTTTGGGCTTGTCGAGGTGGCGGGTCCCGGCCCACGCCCACACGCGCGTCAGGCCGCCGGCCGGAAACTCCAGTGCGACCTGGACACTCGATCACGAGAGTGGGCGATTCGGCCTGGCGTCACGATGAAGCGCCGCCCATGCACCGATGCAGTTGTCGGAGCCTGGTGCTTTGATGGATGGCATGACCAGCAGAAGCGTGGTCGTGGAGCGGCGCATCGCCGCAGGCCAGAGACGTGTGTGGGAAGCTCTGACCGACCTCGAGGGCATGGATCGCGTACTCAGCAGTGTCTCGAAGGTCGAAATCATCACGGACGGGACCTTCGACGTCGGCACGCGGTGGCGGGAGACCCGGCGCATGTTCGGCAAGGACGCCACCGAGGAGATGTGGGTGACCGCCAGCGAACCACCCGAGCGCTATGTGGTGGAGGCCCAATCGCATGGCACCCGTTACGTCTCGGAGTGGCTGCTGCGTTCGGACGGCCCGTCGGTGACGACCGTCCGCATGACGTTCAGTGCCGTGGCACAAGGCGGCGTCATGGGCCTGCTTGCCAAGATTCTTGGCGGCGTGGGCGCACGGGCAGTGAGCAGAGCCATCGCGAAGGATCTCGACGACGTTGCCTCGTCAGTTGAGAGCCGCGGCGACTGACCCTCCCGGACCCCCGCGACAGCCCTGGGCACTGCGCCCGCCCGTGACCGGACGATCCGCCGGACTGCCGGCCGTCGGCCTCAGGGCGCTGCATGGCAGCACAGGCTCGCCGGGACGGGGGTCAAGCTAAGTACCCCGTTCGAGGCGAACTGGGGGCGTCTTGCCCGACGGGCCTCACAGCTCCCACGGAGGACTGACCACCCGCCGATTTCCCTGGGTGATCGCCACTGCGGCAAGTCCGGCTTCCGTTCAGCTAGCCGACTGGTTGGAGACGCCCCGTGCTCACGGTTTTGGTGCGGGGCGACTAGTCAAACCGTGGGCGAGTAGCAAGTAGAGCGAACGCCTCAACCAACTGCCTGCCCTTCGCCACCTACTTGCAGTGGAGGTGGCGGGCATTGACCTGGATGCAAAATCCTTCAAAGTAATGCCAGAAGCAGCTCCCGAGACTACCCTTGATTCGAAGTAGCTGCAGAGGAGCGACCGTGTCGGAGTCAAAATTTTCGCAGATCCCCAAGGCTGCGGCGCTAGGTGTCGCTGCCTTAGTCGCTCCAGTCGCCGCATTTGCGACAGGCTTCCTCAAGGACCACCCAATTCTCTCAGTTGCATTTCTCTTGTTGTATGAGGTGACTCTATTCGTAATCGCGTTTGTTGCCGGTGCACTCAAGAGGGTTCGACAGGATTGGGAGGTGCGATTCTCGCAATCCATAGACATCTGGCTTCAAGGGGTGGTCTCTAAATATCATCGTTCCTATCTGCGCTATGTTCAAGCCGCGAACCGGCACCTCGATATGAAAGGATTGACTACGCGTGGCGAATTTGCCATCGGCGTGGAAAGCGTATTCGTCAATCTTTCGCTAAACTCTCGATCTCCACAGAGCATCAACACTGATCCGCTTCAAATTGTCGAGTTGGAAACTCCAAAAGTGTCATCCGACGTCTGGACCTGGGTAAAGCGTTCAGACGCTGATGGCAGCGTGCTAGTCATCATTGGCCCGCCAGGCAGCGGCAAGACAACATTGCTTCGACACGTCGCATTGAAACTGTCAAGCCGAAGAGGGAAAAAGGGTTTCCCGTCCCGCAGGATCCCTGTCTTGATATCACTGCGGGATTATAAAGAAAGATTCGCTGCAGCCGATGAGACCCTCACAGTCACAGAAATAATGCGTGGCACTCCTCTCGACGAGCGGTTCTCTCTAATAGAAATGATCAGGGAGAGTCTGCGAGAGGTTCAAGGCGAGGAGCCGCCGCAATGGGTTGAAAAAAATCTGGAGTCGGGGAAATTCCTCCTAATGCTTGACGGCCTAGATGAGGTCGCATCAGGCGAGGCGCGCTCAGAAGTGAGCCGCTGGATTGAAAAGCAGTACCAATCTTTTCCCAACTGTTCGTTTATTCTCACCAGTCGCCCCTTTGGATACAGAGAAAATCCAATAGACTCAGCCACCGTGGTACAAGTTCTCCCATTCACGGAACAACAGGTAAGAAGCTTCATTGATCGCTGGTATGAGGAGGTTTGCATCCGAAGCTATGAAGAGAGAGACTCAGCTCTTCTGCATGCTCAGCGCGGAGCAAGAGAGCTAACTAGGCGCCTTGAAGAGGCGCCAGACTTGCTTGAACTAACCGTCAATCCACTTTTGCTCACCATGGTCGCTAATGTTCACTTCTACAGAGGTGACCTTCCGGGGAGCCGGATAGATCTATATAGCGAGGCATGCGAAGTCCTGCTTGGTAAACGGCACCAAGCTCGCGGTGTTGCCCTGAGGATATCGACGAGTAAGCGCCAGAGTGTTCTGCAAGCTCTCGCATACGGAATGATGCGAGAGCGAGTCCGGGATGTGACTCTCAACGAAGCGGCCGTCTACATTCGAAATTCCTTGGAGCGCGTAGCGCCAGAGATCTCTCCATCTGATTTTCTGCAGGAAGTCGAGAACTCCAGCGGCTTGGTGATTGAGAGGGAAGCCGGTATATTCTCGTTCTGCCATCTAACCTTTCAGGAGTACCTTGCAGCCGTCCATATCAAAGAGAATGGCCTCATTGATGAGCTGGTCAGCTTTATCGAGGATTCGTGGTGGCGTGAAACGGTAAAGCTGTATGCGGCACAGTCGGATGCTAGCCCTATCGTGGCCTACTGTCTCGGACGACTAGATGATCTTGCTATTCTTGGGCTTGCTGCGAGCTGTGTTGAGGAGGCCCGAGAGGTTGCCCCTGACATCCGGGCTGCTATGGCAGATCATCTGGGTGGTGATGTTCGAAATAATGCCGCGAGAAGACGGGCAGCTGCGGCCGCTAAGCTCCTCGGGCGAGCCCGTTCTTTTTCCAGGGTAAGTGAAGACCTGTACGTCAGTAGGACGCCTATCAGTTGTCTCGAATACCAGCTCTTCTTGGACAGTTATCCTGAAGTCTCCATGTATCACCCGGATGGTTGGCCTAATAGCCTATATCCTGCGGGCTCGGAAGAATCTCCTGTTCTAGGGACTTCACAACCGGCGGCTCAGGCCTTTGTTCAGTGGCTTCAAGACGCTCTCTTCGCCGATCAGTATTGGCGTTTCTCATTGATGCCGACAGGGATCGCGATCGACCAAAAATTGGCTCGCTTTCTACGGCTGGACGGTATCGGGTCGATCCATTGCGATTCCATGGACTTGATTGAAATGCACGAGCGCGGAGAGCGATTTGAAGGCGTCGACGAGGGTGTTCCATCTGTACCTCCCTGGAAGGTGCCAGGATGGGCACCAGATCTCGATATCCTAACTGGTTTCCTGGAAATAGATGGAATGCAGGCCAGGGAACTCGCGGAAGGCAGGGCGTTTGTAACCGAGTCAGCTGGTCTTGAAGTGGGTGATGCAATAAAACTCGCCTATCTGGACGCTGTACGTAACAACGGTAAGGATTGTGCCCACCTAGTAGAAGTATGGCGTGGTATCAGCAGTGTCGACATCGACAAGATCCTTAGGGATGCTGACGCTGCCACTCAGGCTGTATTCCCAGTAATATATCCGTTGCATGACGATACGATCGCCTCTCCTGTAAGGGATCTCGGTCAGATCTGCCAAGCACTCCGGCATGCATTGGCTATGAGCATGAATCGTCAAGTACGCGGGAACGTCAATAATCATATCGACTCATCATTGCGATTCTATGCGCGCCTGCTGAGCTTGGCGGCGGCCCATCTCTGCAGAGGAACCGCGGCGGTAGCGCCAGACGATGCAATTGGTGCTTCTTGGTTCAAGCGTCTTATTGGTCGCCTTACTGGAGATGCACAGGTCGGAGACGTGGTGACCGAGTACCGAAAGGAAGAGATGATCGGAGCCGCTGAAGTCTATGAGCTGCTCTATTGCTCGCTGGTGATACATGAGAGCAGGATTCGAGGCTCATCGTCGCCGTGGGAGGGAATTTTTGTGTTCCGTGGGACGGATGACTAGCTCATCGAAATTCGATTTCCCACCACTCGGGAGTGGTTGGCCAATTCCCACCGTAGATTCGTTGCGAAGTGGATTGGTGTCAGATAATGGTCAACACGCTCTGAGCACGCCCGGTCTCCTCTTCGTCCGCCATGCTGGGTACGGTCAAGGCCGTGGCTGGTGCATGTCGGGGTTGGTCACCCCTCAGGCGTGCGCTGGTTGATCGCGCGCGACTAGGGGAGCTGGTTACGGGCATGGCGGTTGACGCTGCTCGATCGGAAGAGGGGTTCACGTCGGCGGGGGCTACGCGGGTGATGGCTGCCGCGTGCCGGGCGGCGGGGCTCGACGGCAGAGGCGCGGAGTTGATCCGTCTCGGTGAGAACGCGTTGTTCCGGCTGGCCTCGGCCCCGGTGATCGTGCGTGTGGCCCGTGGGGAGGAGTGGCTGCCGAAAGCGCGTGTTGAGGTGGCCGTCTCGCGGTGGCTGGCAGAGGAGGGGTTTCCTGCGGCTCGCATCGTGGAGGATCTTGAGCAGCCGCTCGTGATCGATGGTCACCCGGACAGGCGTTTCGTGCCCGATCGGTCTGGCGCCCGCCGAAGGGTGACCTGAGGGGCGTCTACCCGTGGGCGGCCTCTCACCCCCGCGTATAAGTGAGCCGCTCGCCGTCAGCCAGCACGCGTACGAGTGTGTCGCCCTCGTGGCGCACCGTGGAGGAGGGGCCGAAGCGGCAGGGGCCGGAGGAGTTCGTCCGGTCGGCCTCGGGCGGGGCGAACCGGATCGGGCTGTTCGTCTCGCCTGTGGAGACCAGGTTCATGCCGGCCTCGCAGTGGTTGTCGGCGCCGTCCGAGACCAGCGTGGCGGCCGGGCTGCCCACCGGCTTCTGCTCGATGGTCATCCGCTGTGTGCCGCCGTCGGGCAGGGGCCGTTGCCAGGTGCCGAGCAGTGCTTCGGGGAGCTTCTCCGGGCCCTCGATCCTGTGCAGTTCGGCGGTACGCCCCGCCGCTTCCCAGCGGAGGGAGTCGCCGGCGGTCCGGGAGAGGACGTGCTCGCCGAGGGCTGAGCAGGTGTCCGCGGGGACACTGCTGACGACCTTGGTGTCCAGCCGCAGTGAGGTACCGCTGCCGCCGGAGGGCTTGGCGGTGAGTTTGCCGTCGCTCTTGCACTCGTAGTTCTTGCCGAGGCTGATGCTGGTGGCGACGATCTCGCCCAACTGCCCCGGCGAGACGGCGAACCGGCGGTACTGACCGGTGGCCTTCCCGTCCCGCTCGACCTCGCCCGCCCAGATGCCCACGAACTCCTTGGGCACATCGGATGCCGTTCCTCCCTTGTCACCGGAGCCGGAATCCGAGCCCGCGAAGGGCAGCAGACCGGCGGCCGACGCGGCGAACGCGGCTCCTGCCACCACGGCGGCGGCCGCCAGCGCGATCGCGACCCGCCGGCCCCTGCCCGCGCGACGAGGGCGCGGCGACGGAGTCTGATCCGGATCCGGATCCGGATCAGACTCCGCGGACCCCAGGTCGGGCTTCGGCACGATCTGCGTTCCCCACTCCGACCGTTCCGACACGGGAGTTTCCTCCCAGGTCAGGGGGAAAGCGGCGGGTGACGGCGTGGCCGCGGCCGGCGACGGTGCGGGTGACGGCGTAGACGCGCCCGGAGCCGGAACTGCCGCCGGACGCGCCTGCGCCGGCGTATCCGTGTCGAGCAACTCGACGGCGCTGCGCCCCAGTTCGGCGATGATCTGGGCAGGCAGCCACGGCGGTGCCGACGTGCCGGTCGCCACCGGCTGCACCCGTGCAGCCACCTCCTCGGGAGTCGGCCTGGCCGCCGGATCCTTGGCGAGGCAGTCGGCGATCAGGCCCCGCAGCGGCTCCTCGATCCCCGTCAGGTCCGGCTCCTCCTGCGCGATGCGGAACATCACGGCGTGCACGCCGCCGGAGCCGCCACCGCCGAACGGGGTGTGCCCGGTCGCCGCGTACGCCAGCACCGCGGCCATGCAGAAGACATCGGCGGCCGGGCCCACCGGCTCGTCCCTGATCTGCTCGGGCGACATGAAGCTGGGCGAGCCGACCAGCATGCCCGAGCTGGTCAGGGTCGAGCCGGGCACCGCGTCCAGCGCCCGCGCGATGCCGAAGTCGATGACCCGGGGGCCGTCGATGGTGATCAGGACGTTGGAGGGCTTGAGGTCCCGGTGGACCAGTCCGGCCCCGTGAATGTCCTGCAGGGCGCAGGCGAGTCCATAGGCGAGGGTGCGTACGGACGGGGCGGGCAGCGGGCCGTGCCCGCGCGGCGAGACGATGTGTTCGAGCGAGGGTCCCGCTATATAGCCGGTGGCCACCCACGGCGTTTCCGCTTCGGTGTCCGCGTCGAGGACCGGCGCCGTCCAGCGGTCGCTCACCCTGCGCGCCGCCGCCACTTCCAGCCGGAAGCGCTCGCGGAACTGGGCTTCGGCAGCCAGCTCCGGCTTGATGAGCTTGACCGCGACCGTGCGCCCGCCCTCCGAGCGGGCCAGACAGACCCGGCCCATGCCGCCGGCACCGAGGTTTCTGAGCAGCCGGTACGGGCCGACTCTGTCGCCAACTCCAACGGGGCTGGGACCGAAGTCGCCCGTCGCCGGCTTCGTCATCTGGCGTCTCCCCTCGGTCTGCGCTCCCACCCCACTCTCCGCCACGAAGGTCACGAGTCGGCTGCCTATGAGCTTCCGTTTGACGTGAACAGACGCTACCTGGCTTCGGGTTGCTGATGGGCGCGGGATGACCGGAGGCGACCGATTCAGATCGTCGCGGTGTCGATCACGAACCGGTACCGCACATCGCTGCCCTGCACCCGCTCGTACGCGGTGTTGACCTCGGACGCCTCGATCAGCTCGATCTCGGAGCCGATGCCGTGCGCGGCGCAGAAGTCCAGCATCTCCTGGGTCTCCGCGATGCCACCGATCATGGAACCGGCGAGGGTCTTGCCGCCGCCGATCACCGAGAACAGGTTGAGGGAGATGGGCTCCTCTGGGGCACCCACGTTCACCAGCGCGCCCTGCGTCTTCAGCAGCGTCAGGTAGGCGTTGAAGTCCAGGGGGGCCGAGACCGTGGAGACGATCAGGTCGAAGGTGCCCTGCAGTTCCTGGAAGGTCTTCGGGTCGCTCGTGGCGTAGTAATGGTCGGCGCCCAGCCGCAGGCCGTCGTCCTTCTTGCGCAGGGACTGCGACAGCACCGTCACCTCGGCGCCCAGCGCGTGCGCGATCTTCACGCCCATGTGGCCGAGGCCGCCCATGCCGAGGATCGCGACCTTTTTGCCGGGGCCGGCGTTCCAGCGCTTCAGCGGGGAGTAGAGCGTGATGCCGGCGCACAGCAGGGGCGCGGCGACGTCGAGGGACAGTCCGTCGGGGATACGGACGACGAAGTTCTCGTCGACGACGATCTTCTGCGAGTAGCCACCGTAGGTGGGCTCGCCGTCCTTGCCGATGCCGTTGTACGTCGGGACGTTGCCCTTGACGCAGTACTGCTCCTGGCCGGCCTTGCAGTTGTCGCACTCGCGGCAGGAGTCGACCATGCAGCCGACGCCCACGCGGTCGCCGACCTTGTACCTGGTGACGCCGGGGCCGACCTCGGAGACGATGCCCGCGATCTCGTGGCCCGGGACCATCGGGAAGATCGCCTCGCCCCAGCCCTCCTGCACCTGGTGAATGTCGGAGTGACAGATGCCCGCGAACTTGATGTCGATCAGCACATCGAACTCGCGGACCGCGCGACGCTCGATGGTGGTGCGCTCCAGCGGAGCCTTGGCGGCGGGTGCGGCGTACGCAGCAACAGTGGTCATGCCGGGGGTTCTCCTAGCGAGGGTTCCGTGCCCGGCTGCCTTCTTTCCGTCCGGGCACGGCACCCAGCCTGCCTGACAGTTCAACATTCACCCAGACCACGGTTCTGCGTACGCACACCGTGCGTACTACTGGCGGGGTCAGGCTCCTGTGCGTACGACCGCGTATCGGCCGTGAATACTGGACGCATGGACGTACAGCGCGACTCCGCACACGAGCCCGGCACCGGCCTGGACCGGCGCGCCGAGCTCAGCGAGTTCCTGCGCACCCGGCGTGCCCGGCTGAAGCCGGAGGACGTGGGGCTGCCCGACTTCGGGCGGCACCGCCGGGTGCCGGGACTGCGCCGCGAGGAGCTGGCGCAGCTCGCCGGGGTGTCCGTGGCGTACTACACGCGCCTGGAGCAGGGCAACGGGCAGAACGTCTCGGCGGAGGTGCTGGACTCCATCGCGCGCGCCCTGCGCCTGACCGATGCCGAGCACTCACACCTCACGCACCTGGCGAAGCCGAAGCAGCACAAGAAGAAGCCCACCGCGCGGGCCCAGCAGGTGCGGGTCGCGCTGCGGCAGCTGCTGGACTCGATCGACGGTGTCCCGGCGTACATCGTGGGGCGCCGCTCGGACATCCTGGCCTGGAACCGGATGGCCGCGGCGGTCTTCGGCGACTGGGCGGAGCTGCCGCCGCAGGAGCGGAACTGGGCGCGGATGGTGTTCCTGAACCCCGCATACCGCGAACTGTTCGTGGAGTGGGACCAGAAACAGTCCGACATGGTCAGCTTTCTGCGCATGGACGCCGGCTGCCATCCGGACGATCCGCGGCTGTCCGCCCTGGTCGGCGAACTCTCCCTCAAGAGCGAGGAGTTCCGGCGGCTGTGGGCCAGGCACGACGTCAAGGAGAAGAGCCACGGCGTCAAGCGCCTGAGGCATCCGCTGGTCGGTGACCTGACCCTGTCCTTCGAGACGTTCCGCATGGTCGACGACGCCGAGCAGTCGCTGATCACCTACCACGCCGAACCGGGCTCCCCGTCGGCCGAGGCCCTGCGCCTGCTGGCCAGCTGGGGCACGGACGCCACGCGCGCGGGCAGGACCGCTCCCCAGGCGTAGCACCCCGCCGCGGAAGCCACGGAAGTCCTACGGCCGGTACGGCGGAGCCGCCCCCCAGCTCCACTTCGGCACCGGCTGCTCAGCCGGAGGCACGGCGTCCGGACCGGAGAAGTACACCGCGAGCCGCGTCCCCCACTCCGCGTACGCGACGAAGGCCGAGCGGAACTCGGCGTCGGTCGGGAGGCCCGCCTCGTCCGCCGCGTCCTGGAGGAGGTTGACCCATCGGCGGCGCTGCACCTCGGTGATGCCCTTGCCGAGATGCTTGGCGACCATGTGACCGTGGCCGCCCTGCGTCTCGGAGTAGGCCGGCGGACCGCCGAAGACCTCTCCGAGCCAGAGCGCGACATGCGAGGCGTGTTCGGGGTCGAGACCGGCGAAGACGGGGGCGAGGACGTCGTCCCCCAGGACCTTGTCGTAGAACACCTCTGTGAGCCGGGAGAAGGCCTCGGCGCCGCCCGCCCAGGCGTACAGCGTCGGCATGGACGCGCCCGTGCCGCGTACGCTGGTCGGCTTGTAGTGACGCATCTCCTCGATGTTGCCGACGTACGGCCGGATCTCGGCGAGGAAGTCGGAGAACAGCTCCGACTTCCGGAAGCCCTCGAGGTGGTCCTCGGTCGAGGTCCAGGTGATCCGCAGGATGAAGTGCTCGAAGTCCTCCTCGCAGCGCGCCAGTTCGTAGTCGACGCACTGGGGGGCCGCTGCGAGGTGGGCGGCGGCACGGGTGTAGGCGGCCAGGAACTCAGCCGACTGCTGTTCGGGAATCCGGTACCGGATGTACTCGACGGTCTGAACAGTCATACCCCCACACAAACACGAACGGCCCGCCGGAACCATGAGGTCCCGGCGGGCCATCGTCTGTCTATGCCCACCGCGTAAGAACCGGACGCGTCGCATCCGCGCCGCCCGCGGAGCCGTCCGTCAGACCGCCGAACCCGCCTTCCACTGGGCCCAGTCCATGTTCCAGCCGTTGAGGCCGTTGTCCGGAGTGATGGTCTTGTCGCCGGTGTTCTGGACCACCACGACGTCACCGATCATCGAGTTGTTGTAGAACCAGGCGCCTTCGGTGTTCGGGTCGTTCGCACCTTCGGTGTCGTTCAGACCGACACAGCCGTGGCTGGTGTTGACGTTGCCGAAGACGGAGTCGGCACCCCAGTAGTTGCCGTGGATGAAGGTGCCGGAGGTCGACAGGCGCATGGCGTGCGGCACGTTCTCGATGTCGTACTCGCCCTTGCCGTCGTCGTCGGTGAAGCCGACCGTCGCGCCGTTCATCCGGGTCTCCTTGAACTTCTCGGAGATCACCATCTGGCCCTCGTACGTCTTGTTCTCGGGCGAACCGGCGGAGATCGGAATGGTCTTGACGGTCTTGCCGTCGCGCATGACCTTCATCTGCTTCGTCTTGGCGTCGACGACCGAGACCTGGTTGCGGCCGACCGTGAAGGAGACCGTCTTCTGCTGTACGCCGGAGACACCCTCCGCGCCCTCGACGCCGTCCAGCGCCAGCTTGAGGGTGACCTTGGAGCCGCTCTTCCAGTACTCCTCGGGGCGGCAGTCCATGCGCTGGGTGCTGAACCAGTGGCAGACGACCTCCTGGCCGCTGCTGGAGGTGACCGTGATCCCCTTCTGCACGGCCTCCTTGTTGGTGATCTCCTTGTCGAAGTTGATCGAGACCGGCATACCGACGCCGACCGTGGCACCGTCGTCGGGCGTGAAGGTGCCGATGAAGCTGTTGGACGGGGAGACGGTCGTGAACGAGGCGTTCTCGTGGGCGGTGCGGCCCTCGGAGTCCTTGGCGGCGACCGTGAGCTTGTACGTGGTGGACCGCTCCAGCTGAACGCTGGGCGACCAGCTCTTCTTGTCGGCCGATATCTCGCCTTCGACGGCGTCGCCGCCCGAGGTCTTCATGGTGACATCGGTGAGCGTGCCCTTGCTCACGGTGACCTTGGCGGCGTTGTTGATGGAGGCGTTGTCGGCGCCGTCCTTCGGTGTGATCTTGATTTCGGCCTCGGAGCTCTTCTCGGCCGCCGCCTCGTCGACCTTGGACTGCGAGGTGCCGTCCCCCTCGGCGCCGGACTTGCCGTCGTCGCCGCTCCCGCTGCACGCAGAGAGCACCAGCACCCCTCCGAGCAGTGCGGACGCGACCGTCAGGCCTTTGCGCCGCTTACTGTTCGTCATCACACGCTTCTCCATCGTTGCCGAATCCCCAAGACACCTGAGAGTCCCCGTAACTTCTAGAAACGCTAAAACCGATTCATTCCGTTCCACATATGTCGCCGGTGTGGGGCACACCACGTCGGTACGACGTCGTACGACTGGTGCGGGTGTCGGTCAGCGCTACCCCTGAGACGACAGAACCCCGGGTTCCGGTTGCCTCCCAGGGTCACGATTACCCCAAATCGCGTCGGGCAGCCTTGTCTTGATCGCCCAACACGACTTTGTCGTCCACCGCGACATCATCCTCGCCGCGGTACCGATCAGGCGAATCGGGGCCGCAGTGTCTTCCGTCACTGCACCGTGACCGTGCCCTCACGGAGGCCGTTCGCCGGGCTCACAGGTACCGTGACTTTCCTGAGACCCGCGTCTTTCATTAGCATCGGTCCTCACGGCCAATTCGCCTGCACCGCAAGGGGATCGATATTCCGTGTCCGCCGCTCGTCGATCGCTGCTGACCGCCACCGCCGCGGGCACCCTCCTGGGTGCCCTGTGGTTCGTCCCGTCCGCCAATGCGACGTGGGACGGCCCCGCGGCGGAGGCCAGAGCAGAGCGGACGTCGACCATCACGCAGGCCAAGTCCGCCTCCACCGACTCGGCTTCCACCGACCAGTCCGCCCAAACGCAACTCGCCGACACCGGCAGCTTCGACACAACCCCGTACGTGGTCGGCGGAACGCTGTTCCTCGGCCTGGGCGCGGGCTTCGTCGTCTATTCGGTGCGGCGGGAGCGGGACGGGGCGTCAGGGGCGTACTAGACGGCTAGCTACGGCTGCGCGGACGCGGGCCGCCCCGCCGTGCTCCACCACCCCTGCGCGGCCGGGACTTCGGCTGCGCGGCCGCGGGCGTCGGCACCTCGACGACCACAGGGACGCCGGACGGCTCCCTCGCGCCGGTGATCCGCGTCAACTCCTCGTCGCCGGACTTGATCCGTACCGTCCGCGGGCTGATCCCCGCGTCCGACATCAGCCGGGTCATCTCGCGCTTCTGCTCCGGCAGGACCAGAGTGACCACGCTGCCGGACTCGCCCGCGCGGGCGGTACGGCCGCCGCGGTGCAGGTAATCCTTGTGGTCGGTCGGCGGGTCTACGTTCACGACGAGGTCGAGATCGTCGACATGGATGCCGCGGGCCGCGACGTTCGTGGCGACCAACGCGGTGACCTGACCGTTCTTGAACTGGTCGAGGGTCCGGTTGCGTTGGGGCTGCGAGCGACCGCCGTGCAGCGCGGAGGCCCGTACGCCGTTGGCCAGCAGCCGCTTGGCGAAGCGGTCGGCGCCGCGCTTGGTGTCCACGAAGAGGATCACGCGGCCGTCGCGGGCCGCGATCTGCAGGGCGACGGCCTTCTTGTCGGTCTCGTCGAGGACGTGCAGCACGTGGTGCTCCATGGTCGTCACCGCGCCGGCCGAGGGGTCGACGGAGTGCACGACCGGGTCCGAGAGGAACATCCGTACGAGCTTGTCGATGTTCTTGTCCAGCGTCGCCGAGAACAGCATCCGCTGCCCGTCCGGCTCGACCTGCTTCAGCAGCGCGGTGACCTGCGGCATGAAGCCCATGTCGGCCATCTGGTCGGCCTCGTCGAGGACGGTGATCCCGACCCGGGCGAGGGTGCAGTCGCCGCGGTCTATGAGGTCCTTGAGCCGCCCGGGCGTGGCCACGAGCACTTCGGCGCCGCGTCGCAGCGAGCCCGCCTGTCGGCCGATGGACATTCCGCCGACGACGGTGGTGAGCCGCAGGTTGACGGCGGTGGCGTACGGCGTGAGTGCGTCGGTGACCTGCTGCGCGAGCTCGCGCGTGGGCACCAGGACCAGCGCGAGCGGCGCCTTGGGCTCGGCGCGGCGGCCGGCATTGCGGGCGAGCAGCGCGAGACCGAAGGCGAGGGTCTTGCCGGAACCGGTCCGGCCCCGGCCCAGAATGTCGCGACCGGCAAGGGAGTTGGGCAGGGTCGCGCCCTGGATCGGGAAAGGCTCGATGACGCCCTGAGCCGCCAGGGTCTTCGTCAGCGCGGGCGGCATGTCCAGCGCGTCGAAGGACTCGACGGCGGGCAGCGCGGGCGTGACGGACACCGGAAGCGTGAACTCCCGCGGCGGGGTGGCGGGCGACGACGGCTTCTTGCGTACGTTCCTGGCGCCGCCGTTCGCGGCAGCGGGAGCCCCGCCGCGAGCGCCACGGGAACCGCGAGCACCTCGAGAATTCGCCGGCCGTTTACCGGCGGGTCGTTCAGGGCGTTCGAATCGAGTCATGCTGATGGGAAATTCCTTCCTATCGCGGGCCTCAAGGACCTGCTGGACGCGCGGACGGCACGAGCCGGGGCCCGCACCCGAAGGTGCGGACCCCGGCTCGATTTGAGCGTGTCCCTGAAAATTAGGCGGGGACGATGTTCTCCGCCTGCGGGCCCTTCTGGCCCTGCGTGACGTCGAAGGTGACCTTCTGGCCCTCTTGCAGCTCACGGAAGCCCGAGGTGGCGATGTTGGAGTAGTGGGCGAACACGTCCGGGCCGCCACCCTCCTGCTCGATGAAGCCGAAGCCCTTTTCCGAGTTGAACCACTTCACGGTGCCAGTTGCCATGTGTCATTTCTCCTGATAGGTGGGCCCCATCCGGAAATGACCGGTAAAACAAAACGCGCCTGAGAGAGGATTCCTTTCAGGCGCACAAAGTTAATGGGTACCAAAAACGTTTCGTTACGAACCCTAGCACAGATCCCGGCGGGGGCACGGTCTGCCGGCGTGCCCCCGCTCACACCTTCCGAGGGACCCCCGGAACTCCTACGCCAGCGGGCCCGTCACGGGCTCGACCGCCGCGACCAGATGCCCCCCGCGCACGAAGGCGTCGGCGGCCTCCAGGTCCGGTGCGAGGAAACGGTCCGGGCCCGGCCCCTGGACGCCCGCCGCACGGACCGCGTCGATGACCGCGCGGGAAGCGGGAGCCGGGGTGAGGCCCTCGCGGAGCTCGATGGCGCGGGTGGCGGCATACAGCTCGATGGCGATGATCCGGGTCAGGTCGTCCACCGCGGTACGGAGCTTGCGGGCGGCCGACCAGCCCATCGACACATGGTCCTCCTGCATCGCGGAGGACGGGATCGAGTCGGCCGAGGCCGGGACGGCGAGCCGCTTCATCTCGCTGACCAGGGCGGCCTGCGTGTACTGGGCGATCATCAGCCCGCTGTCCACGCCCGCGTCGTCCGCGAGGAAGGGCGGCAGCCCGTGCGAGCGGTTCTTGTCGAGGAGCCGGTCGGTGCGGCGCTCGGCGATCGAGCCGAGGTCGGCGGCGGCGATCGCCAGGAAGTCCAGTACGTACCCGACGGGGGCGCCGTGGAAGTTGCCGTTCGACTCCACGCGGCCGTCGGGCAGCACGACGGGGTTGTCGACGGCGGCGGCGAGCTCGCGGTCTGCGACCAGGCGGGCATGGGCCATGGTGTCGCGGCCGGCGCCGGCGACCTGGGGGGCGCAGCGCACGGAGTACGCGTCCTGGACGCGCGGGGCGTCACCCTGGTGGTGACCGGTGAGGCCGGAACCCTTCAGCACGGCGAGCATGTTGGCGGCGCTGGCGCCCTGGCCGGGGTGCGGGCGGATGTCGTGCAGCTCGGGAGCGAGGACCTTGTCGGTGCCGAGAAGCGCCTCGAGGGAGAGGGCTGCGGTGATGTCGGCGGACTTGTAGAGGGTGTCGAGGTCGGTCAGGGCCATGATCAGCATGCCGAGCATGCCGTCGGTGCCGTTGAGGAGGGCGAGGCCTTCCTTCTCGCGCAGCTCGACGGGCTCGATGCCGTGGGCGGCGAGCAGTTCCCCGGCGGATCGTACGACGCCGTCCGGGCCCTCTGCGTCCCCCTCGCCCATCAGCGCCAGGGCGCAGTGGGAGAGCGGTGCGAGGTCGCCGGAGCAGCCGAGGGAGCCG
Source organism: Streptomyces sp. NPDC048825 (assembly GCF_043198355.1). Lineage (NCBI taxonomy): Bacteria > Bacillati > Actinomycetota > Actinomycetes > Kitasatosporales > Streptomycetaceae > Streptomyces > Streptomyces sp. NPDC048825. Next base: position 10,495 of record NZ_JBICUR010000003.1, on the reverse strand, counting down.
TACTCGTGCACGACCGGGGTGATGCCGGCGTTGAGGATGTCGGCCATGGTCTGCGCGACGGCCGGGCGTACGCCGGTGCGTCCCGAGCAGACGGTCTTGAGCCGCAGGAACATCAGGGCGCGTACGACTTCCCGCTCGACCCGCGGGCCCATTCCGGCCGCGTGCGACCGCACGATGTTGCGCTGGAGCTGGGCGCGCATCTCCGGGCTGATGTGCCGGGTCGCCAGGGCGCCGAACCCGGTGGACACCCCGTACACGGGTTCCGGCTTGGCCGCCAGCGCGTCCACGATCTCGCGCGCGGCGCCGAGCGCCGCCACGGCGTCCTCGGAGAGCTCGACGCGCGCCCCGCCCCGCGCCACGGCGAGCACGTCGGCCGCGGTGACACCGGTCGTCCCCACCACCACAGTATGCATATCCATATTCAGGAGCCTAGAGAGTGAATCGCTAATTGTCACGACCGCTGCCGGGGCTGGGTCCTTACAAGGCCCTGCGGGAGCCTTACGGTGCCCTGCACGGGGCATGAGGGGCGCGGTCCGTGGCACGCGGATCCGTATGAACCACAGCGCCCTCCGTACGAACCACAGCACCCAGTGCACCGAACCGGTCACGGCCGTCTTCACCTGGAAGGTACGCCCCGGAAGGGAAGCCGAGTTCGAGCGGTGGACCCATGGCATCACCCGCAGTGCTTCGCGGTTCCCCGGGAACCAGGGGGTCGCCTGGCTGCGCCCCGAGGACGGGCACCGCTTCCACGCGGTGGTGCACTTCTCCGATCCGGAGCGGCTGTCGCAGTGGCTGACGTCCCGGGAGCGGGCGGACTGGCACGCACGGATCGAGGGCATCGCCACCGAGATCAGCGGCGAGCGGCAGTCGACGACCGGGATGGAGACCTGGTTCAGCCTGCCCGGTACGACGGTGCAGTCCCCGCCCCGCTGGAAGATGGTGCTGACCACGTTCCTCGCGGCCTATCCGCTGGTCCTGCTGGTCCAGTGGCTGCTGGTGCCCCACACGACCGGCTGGCCGCTGCCGCTGCGCGCGGTGGTCTTCCCGGCGGTACTGCTGCCCACGCTGACGTATGTACTGATGCCGCGTCTGAGCCGCCTGCTGCGGCTGTGGCTCTATCCGTCGCCGTCGCCGTAGACGAGAGGGGCGGGAGCCGGGCCGGACTAGGGGTTCCGGCCCCTGAACCGGCGCCGATCGCCGGGCAGCTCGGGCGGGGGACGGTCGGCGAGGCGGATGACGGGGTCCTCGGGGCCACCCTCGCGGCCTGCGACGACGGGCTTGGGGGCGCGGGCGGCCTTGGCCCGGTACTGGGCGGCGTCCGCGAGGCGGAAGAGGCGGCGGGCCGAGCGGACGTCGCCGATGGGGTCCCCGGTGGAGGCGACACCGCACGCGACGCCCTCGCCGAGCTCCAACTCGACGGCCCGGCGGCACAGTTCATCGGCCACGCGGACGACCTCGTCGGCAGCCGGGCCCACGGCCAGCAGGCAGAACTCGTCACCGCCGAGGCGGGCGGCGAGCGTACCGGGGAGCATCGCGCCACACAGCGAGAGGACCGAGCCGAACCGCTCCAGGAGCCGGTCGCCCGCGGCATGGCCCCGGGTGTCGTTGACGCGCTTCAGGCCGTTGATGTCGCAGACCACCAGGCTGACGACCGCGTCGTCGGCACGATGCCGCTCGAGGGCCTCGTCCAGGCGAACGTCCACGGCGCGGCGGTTCGCGAGGCCGGTCAGCGCGTCCGTGAAGGCGAGCCGGCGGACCTCCTCCAGGCGTTCGGTCTGGGCGATCCCGGCGGCGGCGACCGAGGCGAGGACGGTGGCGAAGTCGGCGTCGGCGCGCGCGAAGACGGGGGCTCCCGCCCGGCGGGCCACGTACAGCTCACCCCAGGCCCTGCCGTGCAGCACTATCGGTGCGACGACACAGCAGCCGCGCCGGCGCCTGCGCAGCGCGGCGACCCTCTGGTGGCAGTACTCGGCGCGACCCCCGGCCGGCCCCTCGGCCGTCTCCACCCAGGCGTTGGGCCCGCCGCCGGCCGCCCACCGCTCGTGCAGGAACTCCGTGATCTCCGGGAACTGATGCACGGGGTACGCCTCGTAGTCGGGGTACTCCTCCTCGTCCGCCGCCCGCTCCCCCACGTTCACGAGCACCCGCAGCCGGCCGAGCTCCCGTTCCCACACGGACAGCGCGGCGAAACTCCCGGCCAGTGCATGACAGGCCCCGACTGCGGCCGCACGCCACGACTCCTGCGGGGTGTGCGCGGCGGCCATGCCCTGCGCCAGCGCCACCACGGCCCTCAGCCGCACATCGTCACCGCCCATTACTCCAGGTTAATGACGTTTGCGGTGATTTGGGATGTCGAGGCGCCGAACAGGGGTTTCTTGACGCCCGGAGGGCGCCTCCTACTCCCCCGGCCACTCCGGCGAGCGCTTCTCGTTGAACGCCGCGACTCCCTCCGCGCGGTCACCCGAGAAGGCGACCGAACGCCATGCCGCGTCCTCGACCTCCAGGCCCGTACGCAGATCGAGGCCCTGTCCGAGGCGGAGGGCGCGTTTGGCTGCGCGCAGGCCGACGGGCGAGTTCGCGGCGATCCGTGCGGCCAGCGCGAGCGCCTCCTCGCGGTCGCGGCCCGCCTCGACGAGGTCGTCCACGAGGCCCAGCTCCCGCGCCTCGGCGGCTTCCACCCGTCGCGCCGAGAAGACCAGCTCGGCGGCGCGGGCCGCGCCGACGCGGCGCGGGAGCAGTTGCGTGCCGCCGCCGCCCGGGATCACGCCTACGGACACCTCGGGCAGCCCCACCACGGCCGTACGGTCCGCCACGATCAGGTCGCAGGCCAACGCGAGCTCGAAGCCGCCGCCCAGCGCGTAGCCGTGTACGGCCGCGATCGTGGGCATCGGCAGATCCAGTACGCCCGTGTACGCGGCCCGCGCCACCGGCCGCTGGCGCACCAGCTCGGCGTCCGTGAGCGAGTTCCGCTCCTTCAGGTCGGCGCCGACACAGAAGGCCCGCTCGTGGGTGGAGGTCACCACGACCACGCGCACGTCCCGGTCGGCGGCCAGCGCGTCACAGGCGCCGGCGAGCGACCGCGCCATCTCGGTGGACACGGCGTTCATGGCTTTGGGCCGGTCGAGCGCGAGCTCCGCGACGTGCGCATGGCGTCGCACGACGACGAACTCCCCATAGCGCTGCTCCGGGCTCTGCTCGGCCATGACGTCCTCCTGGTTAACGCGAGTTAACTTTCGTGGCCTGATCATCCCAGTGAGGGCCTCCCGGGGAAAGGGCAGGGCGACGCCGGAGAGGACAGTACGGGCCATTTGCGACTGGTCGCTCGGTCTGCGCGCTGACCGGGCTACGGGGTGGGGACGGAGTGGGCGGCACCGAAATAGCGGCCCGTGTGGCGGAAGCAGCCGCGGGAGAGGCGTTTGGTGAGCGGAGCTCCGGCGCGGCCCATCGCGTTCGGAGTGATGCCGATGCGCCAGGTGAATCGGCAGTGGGCCGGTCCGTCGGCTTCGACCAGGTAGTCCTCGGCGGCGCTGACGAACAGAGGAAGCCGGGCGCGACTGTCACGCATTCGACCCCTTTCGAGTGATGCGTGCCCGAACCCCGCCGCCCCGCCCCGCGGCGCGCATAGCCTGCGCTCCGCGACAGCGCCGGGGGGTGCGTTCAATTCAGGGAGAGCACATGCGGGACGGGGGGACCAAGCCGGTGGCGGACGAACAGGCACCGGTCCACGAGGCGGCCCGCGCGGAGCGGCCTCGGGGGCGTCATCGCAAGCCGCGGCCCCGCCGGATGCTGGTCACCGTCGGAGGGCTGGCGTTGGCGGCGGGGGCGCTGAGCCTGATGCGGCTCGCACCGGAGCCGCCGGGCGGGACGGACGGGGGCGTCACGGCCACGGACATCGAACCCGCCGAGATCGAGCCCGCTGACGTCGAGCCGACGGCGGCCGGGTCCACGGAATCTCATGTTCCGGTCTCGGACACCGGGTCGGCTACGGCCGAGGGCACCCCGAGGCCCCGTCGCTCCCCCTCTGCCATCGCGCCTCCGAGCGCCGGCTCCGGGCCCGAGCGGGCCTCACGTCCGACCATCACACCCGCAGCGACGCCACCCGCGTTTTCCCGTACCGCCGCCCCTGACGACCCGACCGCAGCACCCGAGCCGGTGAAGCCGCCCGCCCCCGAAAAGCCGTCGACCCCGACACCCCGGCCACCGACATCAGACCCAGACCCCGACCGCCCAGACCTGTGCGTACCGATCGTGGCCCTCTGCCTGGACAGCCCCGGCTAGACCCTGCGGTTCAGCAGCCACGGCTCGACCACGCCGAGACCGCGCACCGGGCGCTGCCACATCGGCTGGAGCGCGAAGCGGTACGTCGGTGGCTCCTCACCCTCCTTCTCCGCCGCGGCAGCCGCTTCGGCGGCCTCCGCCTCGGAAGCGGGCGCGTCACCTGTGCGCGTCAGCTCCTCGGCGAGCGCGCTGTCCACCAGGACGGCGTCCCGAGGGGCTATCGAGGTGAGCCGCGAGGCGAGGTTCACGGTCGCGCCGAAGACGTCGCCCATGCGCGTCGTCACCGTGCCGAAGGCGATGCCGACGCGCAGTTCGGGCATCGTCTCGTCATTGGCCATGGTCTCGATGAGGCGCAGGGCGATCTCGGCGGCGACACCCGGGTCGTCGGCGGCGTACAGCACCTCGTCGCCCAGGGTCTTGATCAGGCGGCCCCCGTGCGCGGCCACCAGGTCCGCGGAGGTGGTCTCGAAGGCCTCGACGAGTTCGCCGAGCTCCTCTTCCTCCATGCGGCGCGTCAGGCGCGTGAAGCCGACAAGGTCCGCGAAGCCGACGGCGAGGCGGCGGTCGACCATCTCCTCGTCGTCCGCGGCCTGCACGACCCGGCCGGTCGCGGCGGCGAGCTGGCGCCGCCAGACGTAGACGAGGAACTCCTCCAGCTCGGGCAGCAGCAGCTCGACCAGGGGGTACGTCACTTCCGTGCGCGTCATGCCCGGCTCGGGCGGCTCGGTCAGGCCCTCCAGGAAGGAGTCGATCTGCCACTCGGCCAGGCGGGCGGTGGTCTGGCCGGTGGAACGGGCCACCTGGATCGCCATGGCCTCGCTCAGCAGCCCCGCCTCCACCAGACCGGCAAGCCGCCGCAGCGCGAGTACGTCCGCCTCCGTGAGCGCCCTGGCCTGGCCGATGTCGGCGAAGCCCATGGCCCGCCAGAAACGTGACGCCAGGTCCATGGAGACACCCGCGCTGCGGGCCGCCTGGAACGGGGTGTAGCGCCGCTCGGCTCCGAGGATGAGCTGCTCCAGGCGGAGTGCGAGGGGGTCGTGGTCGTCGCCGGAGTCGTCCACGTGTGCGTCCAACCGGTCGTGTGCCTCGGCCCGGTCGACCCGCGCGGCCGACGCGCCGGCGACGGAACCGGCGCTGCGCGCCGGCTCACCGTCGGAGGCGGGGTGTGCACCCGTGCCGGAGCCCGTGTCGTCGACGGTCACGCCTGCTGCCCTTCCGATCTGCCACGGTCACTTTCGACCGGCCTCAACTCTACGGCAGGTGTGCTGTGGCTCACTCCTGCGCTGCGGGCCCGCCTGCCGTTCCGGCCGGGGGTCCGGGGGTTGCCCCCGGGAAGACACAGCACGGCAGTGTGCTGTGGCTCACTCCTGCGCGGGCCGGCCCCAGTACGCCTTGGCCCCCACCAGAGTCGTACGACGCGGTCCGGCCTCCGTCTCAACAGCCAGTCCCGAGTACCCCACAGGCACCGCCGTTCACTTCTCACCCTCCGCCCGCAGATGCACGATGTCCCCCGCCCCGATGGGCTGCTGCACCCCTTCGCCCGTGGCCAGCACCAGCCGTCCGTCCCCGTCGACCGCCACCGCCTCCCCCACCAGCGAGCGATCCCCGGGCAGCTCCGCCCGCACCGTCCGCCCGAGCGTCGCGCACCCCGCGGCGTACGTCTCCTGGAGCCGGGAGGCGGCGGGATCACCGCCGGCGGAGCGCCAGTCGACGTACCAGCGCTCCAGCGAGCGCAGCACGGCCCGCAGCAGCGGGTCTCGGTCGGTGACCGGGGATCCGGCCAGCGCGAGTGATGTCGCCGTGGGGACCGGCAGTTCGTCCTCGCGGAGCGTGACATTGATGCCCATGCCGATCACGACGCCGTCGTTCCCGGCGCGCTCGGCGAGGATGCCGCCGACCTTGCGCTCTTCACCGCCCACGGTGAGCAGCAGGTCGTTCGGCCACTTCAGGGCCGTGTCCACGTCGGCCGTGCGGGACAACGCGGTGGCCGTGGCGACCCCGGCGAGCAGCGGCAGCCAGCCCCAGCGCTCGACGGGCACCTCGGCGGGCTTCAGGAGGACGGAGAAGAAGAGGCCCGAGCGTGCCGGGGCCGTCCACTGGCGGTCCAGGCGCCCGCGCCCGGCGTTCTGCTCCTCGGCCACGAGGACCGCGCCCTCCTCGGCTTTGCCGTCGGCGGCCAGGGCGACGAGGTCGGAGTTGGTGGAGCCGGTGCTGGACACCAGCTCGACGGCGGTCCAGAACCCCCCGTCCCGTACGAGCGCGCGGCGCAGCGCGGTGGCGTTGAGCGGCGGACGGTCCAGGTCGGACCAGCGGCCGTCGTCCCGCCCGTCGTCGCGGCCATCGTTCGCATCTGAGTCATCTCGCGGCGTCATGCAACCCACACTAGGTGTGGTAAACGCCGCACTGCCGAACGGTAGGCACCGCACTACGCTACGGATGAGTAGCCATCCCCCCTTCTGAGCACCTCACTCGCCACGTCCCCACTGAGCAGGCAGGGAGCCCCATCCCGATGTCCGAGCCGGAACAGCTGCAAGAGATCGACATCCACACCACCGCGGGCAAGCTCGCGGATCTGCGGCGCCGTATCGAGGAGGCGACGCATGCCGGCTCGGCGCGTGCCGTCGAAAAGCAGCACGCCAAGGGCAAGCTGACAGCTCGTGAGCGGATCGAGCTGCTCATGGACGAGGGGTCCTTCGTCGAGCTGGACGAGTTCACGCAGCACCGCTCGACGGACTTCGGCATGGAGAAGAACCGGCCGTACGGCGACGGGGTCGTGACTGGTTACGGCACGGTCGACGGCCGCCCGGTGGCCGTGTTCTCGCAGGACTTCACCGTGTTCGGCGGCGCCCTGGGCGAGGTCTTCGGGCAGAAGATCATGAAGGTGATGGACTTCGCGCTGAAGACGGGCTGCCCGTTCATCGGCATCAACGACTCCGGCGGCGCCCGCATCCAGGAGGGCGTCTCGGCGCTCGGCATGTACGGCGAGATCTTCCGCCGCAACACCCACGCCTCCGGGGTGATCCCGCAGATCAGCCTGATCGTCGGCCCGTGCGCGGGCGGCGCGGTCTACTCCCCCGCGATCACCGACTTCACGGTGATGGTCGACCAGACCTCGCACATGTTCATCACGGGCCCGGACGTGATCAAAACGGTGACGGGCGAGGATGTCGGCTTCGAGGAGCTGGGCGGCGCCCGCACCCACAACGCCACCTCCGGCGTGGCCCATCACATGGCGGGCGACGAGAAGGACGCGATCGAGTACATCAAGTCGCTGCTGTCCTACCTCCCGTCGAACAACCTCAGCGAGCCGCCCGCCTTCCCCGAGGAGGCGGACCTGGCGCTCACCGACGAGGACCGCGAGCTGGACACGCTCGTACCGGACAGCGCGAACCAGCCGTACGACATGCACACGGTGATCGAGCACGTCCTGGACGACGCCGACTTCTTCGAGACACAGCCGCTGTACGCGCCGAACATCGTCACCGGCTACGGCCGCGTCGAGGGCCACCCGGTGGGCATCGTGGCCAACCAGCCGATGCAGTTCGCGGGCTGCCTGGACATCAAGGCGAGCGAGAAGGCGGCACGTTTTGTGCGCACCTGCGACGCCTTCAACGTCCCGGTGATCACCTTCGTCGACGTACCCGGCTTCCTGCCGGGCGTGGACCAGGAGCACGACGGCATCATCCGCCGCGGCGCCAAGCTGATCTACGCGTACGCCGAGGCGACCGTCCCGCTGATCACGGTGATCACCCGCAAGGCGTTCGGCGGCGCGTACGACGTCATGGGCTCCAAGCACCTGGGCGCCGATCTCAACCTCGCCTGGCCGACGGCCCAGATCGCCGTGATGGGCGCGCAGGGCGCGGTCAACATCCTGCACCGCCGCACCATCGCCGCCGCGCCCGAGGAGGAGCGCGAGGAGGTCCGCCAGCGGCTCATCCAGGAGTACGAGGACCGGCTCCTCAACCCCTACGCGGCGGCCGAGCGCGGCTACATCGACGGCGTGATCATGCCGTCCGAGACCCGCTCCCATGTCGTACGGGGCCTGCGTCAGCTGCGTACGAAGCGGGAATCACTGCCTCCGAAGAAGCACGGCAACATCCCCCTGTAGGGCACCAGTTGGGAGCGGTCATGATCAAGGTCGTACGGGGTAATCCGACCCCGGAGGAGCTGGCCGCCGCACTGGCGGTGGTCCAGGCGCGCGCCGCGGCGGTGGCCGCCGCCCCGTCCGGCGCGCCCCGCGAGCCGGACGCCTGGGCGAACCCGGCACGCGTGGCGATGAGCCGGCTGCCCGCGCCCGGTCCCAGGGCGTGGGGGCGTACGTACTGGCCGGGCTAGGGGCTCGGGCTGGAGGATTTCCGTCCTACGCAAGATGAGTACGCGTACTCAGGCGGCCGGACCCGGCGCGGAGTCACGATCGTGGAATGCTGTGGTCCGACCCCGAGAACGAGCCGCCCAAGGAACTGCGCGACATGCAGGACATGTTGCGGCGGCTGGGGATTCTCATGGCGTTGGCGATGGTGCTCGCGATGATCGTGCTCGGCGTCATGTGACCCGCCGCCGGTCACAGGGGCGGTCACCTGGCCAGTGACCGCCCCGACGCCCTTCCCCGACGCCCCCTGCCGCCGCGTCGCTACCCTGGCCGCATGACTGATCAGCCGCGCCGTCGACTCGTCCTCGCCTCCCAGTCCCCTGCCCGGCTCGCACTGCTGAGGCAGGCCGGCCTCGACCCCGAGGTCGTCGTCAGCGGGGTCGACGAGGAGTCCGTGACCGCCCCCACCCCCGCCGAGCTGGCGCGCGCCCTCGCCGAGGCGAAGGCTTCGGTGGTGGCGGCGAAGCCCGAGCTCAAGGGCGCCCTGGTGATCGGCTGCGATTCGGTGCTCGACCTGGACGGCGAGGCGCTCGGCAAGCCCGCGGACGCCGAGGAGGCCACCGCGCGCTGGAAGTCGATGCGTGGGCGCGCGGGCACGCTGCAGACGGGGCACTGCGTGTACGACACGGTGACGGGACGGTACGCCTCGGCGACCGCGTCCACCGTGGTCCGGTTCGGTGAGCCGACGGACGCGGAGATCGCCGCGTACGTCGCCTCGGGCGAACCCCTCTACGTGGCAGGGGCGTTCACGCTCGACGGCCGCTCGGCCCCGTTCATCGAGGGCATCGACGGCGACCATGGCAACGTCATCGGGATCTCACTGCCGATGCTGCGCCGCCTGCTGGCCCAACTGGGCGTCGGGATCACGGAGTTGTGGACCCCCCGGGAGAGCTGACGCCGATCAGGAGGCCATGGGTGCCGGGGGCGTGACCGTGGAGCCCGGCCCGTCGCCGTCACCCGGCACCGCATCGGAGACGTCGGTCCCGTCCTCACGGTCGTACGCCATGAAGATCAGCACGATCAGCCCGAACACCACCATCATGAAGGCGAACGCGCCCCAGCCCACCAGGCCGACCGCGAACGCGCCGACCAGGCCGTGCACCACCGCCGCGCTGATGAGCAGGATGCGGCCGAGGCCGGCGGGGGCGCGGTCGCGCAGGGCGACACGCAGCGCGACGAAGCCGCAGAGGGCGAAGTAGAGGCCGAAGACCAGGCCCGCGATCTTCGAGGACACGGACATCATGCCCGCGTCGAGCCCCGCGAGAGACATCTCCTGCCGGTCGACTACGACGCCCATGAACCAGTTGACAAGTGCGATGCCCACCGCCTCCGCGAAGAGCACGATCCCGGCCACCCACGCCACCGGCCTGCGTACCACCGGCCCCCACCCACTTTCGACTGCCGTTCGAGCGGGGCTTGCGTTACCCCAAGTAGCGTTCCGTACATCCCGAACGCTACTAACGGGTAAACCCTGGGACAAGGGATCCGGTGAAGGCAAAGATTCATTGGTCCATTCGTAGGGACTCCACAAAGAAACAGAGTGGGCCGCAGCACGCTCTCACAGAGACCTTGAACACATCAGGGGGCTAGGGTTCTTGAGAAGACCCCTGCGTACCGCGGTGCGACAAGGGATTTCGCGGGCGAGCGGACCTCGTATCACGCTCCGTGTGGGCAAGCTCACCACCGGGGATGGGTCGAAACGACGTGTCGGCAGTCCCTAAACTCGGCTTGTTTCAAGGAGAGGGAGCCAACGTGCGCAAGGTGTTGATCGCCAATCGTGGCGAAATCGCTGTCCGTGTCGCCCGGGCGTGCCGAGACGCCGGTATCGCGAGCGTGGCGGTGTACGCC